>NZ_JBVKDS010000003.1:266782-599167 GCF_055633695.1 Kitasatospora sp. NPDC114501
AAAGGAGGGGAGGGGGAGGATGCTGGGGGGGGAAGTAATGCTGAAGAAAAAGGAGAGGGCACGCGCAAACCAAAGAGGCAACCCCTAAAAGACCCCCCCCCCCGCCGCGCCCTTCACGTTCACGTTCGCGGGCTCGGGCTCGGGCTCGGGCCGGCGAGGTCAGTCGGTCGGCTCCGCCCAGCCGGCGGTGCTGCGGTACCGGCCGAGGCCGACCGACTCGAACTCGTCCACCCGGCCCTCCTCGGTGCGCGCCCCGATCCACCGCAGGGCGCGGGAGATCGGGGTGCCCTCGGCCGGGGAGGGCTCGAGCTCGCCGATGGCGAGCGGGCCGAGGGCGATCCCGCCGTCCGCCCAGACGGCGGCCCGCTGGGTGCCGCTACCGCCGAAGTAGTCCGCCTCGACGCAGGCGATCGGGCCGGCCTTCGACCAGGCGGCCAGCCGGAGTTCGAAGCCGTCCGACTGCCACCCGAACCCGGCCCCGCCGCCGGACCTGCCCACCCCGCCGTCCCCCTGGAGCGCGGCGAGGACGGCGGAGGTGACCGGGATCAGCGCCAGCCCCTGCGTCAGGGGCACCACCCGGGCCGCCGGAACCTCCGCCGCCGCCACCGTCAGCAGCTCGCGGGTTCCTATCAGCGCCTGGAGTTCATAGGACATGGCGGCCATGGTGTCCCACCGCACCGACAGTCGGCCCGGAATTTATGATTCCGTGCCCGGTCGGAGACCGTAGAGCAGGGTGAAGACGGTCACGTCCAGCGCGTCCTCAGCCGAACTCGGCCCTTCCTCGTTCAGTTGGTCGAAGATTTCGGCCAGTTGGGAACGCAACCGGTCCAGCCGGTCGGGGCTGAGCCGCAGCGCGAAGTCCGCGAACAGTCCCGACGGCGGGCCCGATTCGCCCGGCGTCCGGCCGAAGTCCAGTCGGCCCTCGGCGATCCTGGCGCGGAAGTCGGACCGCACCCGGTCCATCGCGGCCAGGACGGCGTCGTACGCCTCGGAGCGGGTCGGGGAGCCGGCGGTGAACATCCCCGGGGCCAGCCGGATCGCCCCCTGGGCGACCCGGTAGCGGCTCTCCACGATGCCGGAGACCAGCCGGGTGCCGGCCACCAGGATCAGCCCGGCCTTCTCCAGATGCTTGATGTGCCGGTAGAGCTTGGTCTGCGGCTCGTCCAGCGCGGCGGCGAGCTCCTTGGCCGTCAGCGGGCGGTCCTCGGAGGACTGGAGGGCGCCGAGGATGGCCAGGCGCAGCGGGTCGGCCAGCGCCTTGAGCACCGCGACGTCGGACACCTGGCGTTCCTTGACCCAGGTGACGGGCTGCTGCTCGCCGCTGTCGGCGGCTTCCGGTGCGTGCTCGACCACGGGGCCACCCTTCCAGATCGGCCGCTCCGTCCGCAATCACGCTCCGGTGAGCGCTCACCATCAAGCGATCGATCACCCTTGCGTAATCAATCACGCATGGGACATCATTCACATGAACGTGAATGGTTGCGGCGATCGCGAACGATGGAGGCAGGACATGGCGGACCAGCCGACGACGACGGCACCGACGCGGCTCCGACCGGATGACGAGGCACCTCCGTACAAGCCGGCCCCGTACGAGCCGGCCCCGTCCGCACCGCCGCCGCCGCCCGTACCGCTGCGGCGCAACCTGCGGTTCCAGGCCCTC
This sequence comes from Kitasatospora sp. NPDC114501, assembly GCF_055633695.1. Lineage (NCBI taxonomy): Bacteria > Bacillati > Actinomycetota > Actinomycetes > Kitasatosporales > Streptomycetaceae > Kitasatospora > Kitasatospora sp. NPDC114501. The sequence continues at coordinate 268,443 of NZ_JBVKDS010000003.1, forward strand.
TGGGCCGGCCAGGCCTCCGCGACCCTCGGCATGGTGATCGGCGACACCGCCTTCCCCCTGCTGGTCCTCGCGCTCACCGGCTCCTCCACCGCCGCCGGGGCCTTCGGCGCCGTGCAGATGGCCACCACCCTGCTGCTGGGCGTCCACGGCGGCCTGGTGGCCGACCGGGTGGACCGCCGCCGGGTGCTGGTCGCCGCCGACGGCGCCCGGCTGCTCGCCCTCGCCAGCGTCCCGGCGGCCCTGGCGTTCGGCCCGCCGCACCTGGCCCACCTGCTGCTGGTCGCCGCCGTGATCGGCGCGACCGTCGCCTACAGCGGCCCGGTCCGGCTGCTCGCACTGCGCTCGGTGGTCCCGCCGGAGCAGCTGTCCCAGGCGCTGGCCCAGGACGAGGCCCGGATGAGCGGGGCCGCGCTGGCCGGACCGCCGCTGGCCGGGTTCCTGTTCGGGCTCGGCCGGGCGGTCCCCTTCCTCGGGGCCGCACTCGCCTCGCTGCTCGCCCTGGCCGCCGCCCTCGCGGTGCGCTTCCCCAGCCCGCACGAGTCCGGGGCTCCCGGCCGGCCCGCCGGGGGCGGCGCCCTGGCCGGCTTCCGCGTCCTCGCCGCCTCCCCGCTGCTGCGGGGCGCCCTGGCCGTCCTGCTGGTGATCAACCTGACCGGGGCCGCGCTCCTGCTGCCCGTGATGGTGCTGCTGCGCGAGCAGGGCACCGGCAGCGCCGGGATCGGGCTGGCCTTGGCCGGCGAGGCGGTCGGCGCGCTGGCCGGCGCCACCCTGGTCGCCCGGCTGCACCGGCTGGCCGGCCCCGGCGTGCTGCTGCTGGCGATGGGCTGGATCACCGTCCTGGTCCCGCTGGCGCCGCTGCTGCCCGGCGGGACGCCGACCGTCTTCGCCGCGCTGTTCGTGTTCGGTGCGGGCGTGCCGGCCATGCGGGTGATGCTCGACCTGCTGGTCTTCCGCCAGGTGGCGGACGCGCTGCGCGGCCGGGTGATCGCGGCGACCATGACGCTGCTCACCGCCGGCATGCCCGCCGGGACCTTCGTCACCGGCCTGCTGCTGGACCGGTCCTCCCCCGCCGCCGTGCTGGTCGCGATCAGCGCCCTGCTCGCCACCGCGCTGCTGGTCGCGACCGCGAGCCGCACGCTGCGCCGCGCCGTCTGGCCCGCCGAGGGGTCGGGCTCCCCGCAGGACTGACCCCGGCGTGACCGGCGTACGGGCAGGACCGGTACCTGGGCCCGCCCGCCGGTCACCCGCACGGCCGACCGCCGCATGCGGCGGGCCCGGCAGACGGGTGAACTGACCGGGTACCGCCCGCCCCGGGGATCTTCCCGGAGCGGGCGCAGCCCCGTCGCGCCGGACCCGCGCCACCCGTGCGATCCGTCCGGCCTTGCCGCCCCACGAGGCTCGTGTCGCGCGGCCCGTGTCCCGCGGGACAGGGCCCGGGCGACCGGCCGAGCCGCAGCGGCGCCGCACCGGAGGAGGACCGGATGAGTTCCACGGACGGGCCCCCGCCTGACCGCACCGGACGCACCGGCCCTGGCACCCTCGGCACCCCCGGCGGCGGACCCCGGCGGCCCGGCCGGACGGCCGCCGCCCGCCGACCGTCCTGGCCGGCGCTCGCCCTGCTGGCCACCGCCGCACTGACCGGTCTGCGCCTCGCCCCGGCCGCCGCGGCCCCCGGCCCGCCGCCCGGCCCGGTCCGCGGCCCCGCCCGCGCCCTCCCCCACCGCGCCCCGATGCCGACGGGCCCGCCGGAGCCGCGCCGGCCCGGCGGGGAGCGGCCGTCCCGCCGTCCGGATCGCACCGGCGCCTCCCCGAGGGCTTCGCCAACTCGGCGGACAAGTGATGGAGTCGACCTGACGAAGGCTCAGCCGAGCCCGTCCGGCCCAGAGGAGGACCCGCCGTGCCCCGCCCCTTCACCGTCGAGGACCACACCGCCCGGATGGCCCGCGCCACCGCCGAGGCGACCGCCGCCGGGCTGGCCGGCCTGGTCGTCGCTCCCGGCCCCGACCTGGCCTACCTGTGCGGCTACTCGCCCACCGCGACCACCGAGCGGCTGACCGCCCTCGTCCTCACCGCCGGTCGCGAACCAGCGCTGGTGGTACCGAAGTTGGAGCGTCCGGACGCCGAGAAGGCGGTCGGCGCTCCGGCCGTCCGGCTGCTCGACTGGTCCGACGGCGCGGACCCGTTCGCCACCGTCGGCCCGCTGCTCGACCCGGCCGGACGGTACGGCGTCTCCGACAACACCTGGGCGCTGCACCTGCTCGGCTTCCAGGCCGCGCTGCCCGGTGTCTCCTTCACCTCGCTCACCGACAGCCTGCCGATGCTGCGCGCTGTCAAGGACATCGAGGAGCTGGAGCGCCTGGCCGCGGCCGGCGGCGCGGCGGACGCCGCCTACCGGCGCATCCTGGAGGTCGGCTTCGCCGGCCGCCGGGAGACCGACGTGGCCGCCGACCTCGGCGCGCTGCTCATCCAGTACGGGCACAGCCAGGTCGACTTCACCGTGGTCGGCTCCGGCCCGAACGGCGCCGATCCGCACCACGAGGCCGGTGACCGGGTCATCCGTACGGGTGACACCGTGGTGCTGGACTTCGGCGGTCTGAAGGACGGGTACGGCTCCGACACCACCCGCACGGTGCACGTCGGACCGGACGTCCCGGACGAGGTGCGGAAGGTGCACGGGCTGGTCCGGCTGGCCCAGCAGACCGCCTTCGAGGCGGTCCGCCCCGGGATCGCGTGCCAGGAGATCGACCGGATCGCCCGCCGGGTGATCACCGAGGGCGGGTACGGCGAGTACTTCATCCACCGCACCGGCCACGGCATCGGCACCACCACGCACGAACCTCCGTACCTGGTGGAGGGCGAGGAGCGGCCGCTGGTGCCGGGCATGTGCTTCTCGATCGAGCCCGGGATCTACCTGCCCGGCCGGTTCGGGGTCCGGATCGAGGACATCGTCACCGTCACCGAGGACGGTGGCCGCCGCTTCAACAACACCCCGCACGAGTTGGGCATCGTGGCCTGACCGTCCGTGACCATCCGTCCACGACCTACCGTCCTTGACCGACCGTCCAACCGGGTGCCGACCGAATCCGATGTTCTTACGATCCGGTCATATTTCACCCAGAGACCTCCAAGTTTGGGTTGCTAGTTTCGGTGCGCATGACCAAGACCCTCCCCCCGGCCCCGCACGACGTGCGGGCCGGGCAGCCGCGCCCGGTGCCTCCGCCCCGCCCCCGCGTGACGGGCTGGTCGAGACTCCGCTGGCTGGCCTGGCCGCTCTACCTGACGTGCTTGCTCTGGTTCCTCCGTACCGAGGGCATCCCCGCGGCCAACGACGTGCTGTTCCTCTGGCTGATCGCCGCCCTGCTGACCGCCGCCGTGCACAGCGGACACGGCCCCCGCGGCTTCCTCCTGGTCCTGCGCGACTGGGTCCCGGTGATGGCCGTGGTGTGGACGTACTCGCTGCTGCGCGGCTACGGCGCGCACACCCCGTGGGCCCCGCACTGGCTGCCGCAGCTGCGCTTCGACGAGATGCTCGGCTTCGGCGAGACCTGGACCGTCCGGCTCCAGCACGCCCTCTACGACTCCGGCTCACCGCACTGGTACGACTACGCCGCGGTGGCGGTCTACCTCTCGCACTTCTTCGTCGTCTACCTGCTGCTCGCGGTGCTCTGGCGGCGCGCCCACCACCGCTTCCGGCAACTGCTCGCCGCCTACCTGGCGCTCACCTTCGCGGGCTTCGCCACCTACATCCTCTATCCGGCCGACCCGCCGTGGCTGGTCTCCCAGGAGGGCAACCTGCCGCACCTCACCCGGGTGGTCTGGGAGGTGATCTCGGTGAGCGGGCTGCCGCAGGCCGACTCCCTGCTGGAGAACGGCAGTCAGTTCGCCAACGATGTCGCCGCGATGCCCTCGCTGCACTCCGCCTACCCGGCGATGCTGCTGTTCTTCTTCTGGCCCACCGCCAAGCGCCGGCTGCGGGCGGTGCTGGTCGCCTACCCGCTCGCGATGACCTTCACCCTGGTCTACGGCGCGGAGCACTTCATCATCGACGTCTTCGTCGGCTGGGCCTACGCGGCGGTGGTGGTGTTCGGCCTGCGCCGACTGCGCAACCGGCGTGCGGCCGACACGACTTCGGTTCCGGTTTCGGCCCCGGCCCCGGCTTCAGGTGCGACGGCTTCAGGTGCGACGGCGTCGGGCGTGACGGCGTATGCCCCGACGGCCCCGACGGAGAGCACGGCCAAGGGCGCGGCGAAGGACACCGCGAAGGGCACGGCAGACTTGGCCGGGTGAATCCGAGCGCACCGATGAAGCCCACCGCCGAGCAGTTGCTGGCCGCCAAGGACACCACCATCCCGGACGTCTCCGGACCCGGCCTGCGGGTGCTGTTCTGCGGCATCAATCCGGGCCTGTGGTCCGGCGCCACCGGGCACCACTTCGCCCGTCCGGGCAACCGCTTCTGGCCCGCCCTGTACCGCTCCGGTTTCACCGGGCGCCAGTACCGCCCGGACGAGCAGCGGGAGTTGCTCGCGCTCGGCCTGGGCATCACCAACGTCGCCCCGCGCACCACCGCCAAGGCGGACGAGCTGACCGCCGAGGAGCTGCGCGAGGGCGGCGCCGCGCTGCGCGAACGGGTGCTGCGGCTGCGCCCGCGCGTCCTGGCGGTGCTCGGCATCGGCGCCTACCGGACGGCCTTCGGGCAGCGCCGGGCCGCCCTCGGGCGGCAGCCGGAGCGCATCGGCGACACCGAGGTGTGGGTGCTGCCGAACCCCAGCGGCCTCAACGCCCACTACACCCTGGACGGGCTGGCCGAGGAGTTCCGCAGGCTCCGGGAGGCCGTCGACGGCCGCACCGACGAGGACCGAACGGCCGAGGACCGACCCGCCGAGGGCTGAACCGCCGAGGACTGAACCGCCGAAGGCCGGGCCGCCGACAGCCCGGCCGGCACCCCGCGTCTGGCGCACCCACTCGGCGATCGGCGCCCTGCGCGAGCACGGCCGGACCGCCTGGTGCGGCGCGGTCTCCCAGTACGACCGGCTCGGCGACCCCCGGCCGCACTCACCCCGGCTGGACGGGCAGTACGGCCAGGTCGAGCGCGGCGAGCCGGGCCGGGTCGGCCACCACCTCGTAGTCGGCCACCCGGCCGTCCGCGACTGCCAGCCGCAGCACCAGCCGCAGCCGCCCGTCCGGGGCGATCAGGATGCCGGGAACCCCGTCCACCAGCGCCACCGCGCCGTAGCGGGCCCGGCGGCCGAAGACCGTGGTCTCCCGGGCGACGGCCCGCGCCCCCCGGGCCACCGGCGCGAGGCCGGGCCCCAGCGCCGCCGGATCGGCCCGGCGCACCACGTCCGGGGCCAGCACGGCCAGCAGGTCGGCCAGGTCCCCGCCCCGGGCGGCGGCCAGGAAGGCCTCCACCACCCGCCGGTGCCCGGCCAGCGGCTCCGGGGGCAGCGCGGCCGTCCCGCGGACTCGCTGCCGGGCCCGGCTGGCCAGTTTCCTGGCGGCCACCGGGGTCCGCCCGACGATCGGCGCGATCTGCTCGAAGGGCACCGCGAAACCGTCGTGCAGCACGAAGGCGACCCGCTCGGCCGGGCCCAGCCGGTCCAGCACCACGAGCAGCGCCCGTCCCACCGACTCGACCAGCAGCGCCTCCCGTTCCGGCTCCGGGCCGCCGCCCGTCGGGTCCGGCAGCGCCTCGTCGGTCGGCTCCTCGCGCCGCGCCGCGCGGGCCCGCAGCAGGTCCAGGCAGATCCGGGAGACCACGGTGGTCAGCCAGCCGGGCAGGTTGCCGATCTCCGCCGGATCGGTGCGGACCAGCCGCAGCCAGGCCTCCTGCACGGCGTCCTCGGCCTCGCCGGTCGAGCCGAGCATCCGCTGGGCGATCGCCCGCAGCCGGCCGCGCTCGGCCTCGAACCGCTCGGCCTGCGCCCCGGCATCCCGTCCCGGGGCCTCCGGTGTTCCGGCCGCCGCTCCCGGCCTCGCGTTGCGGTCCATCGGTCACCTGTCCTCGGCGCGACTCGTCACCGCCATGACGATCCGTCCCCCTCCGAGGTGACCAGGAGACCCCATGACCTCCGCCACGCTGCTCCACCTGGACTCCAGCATCAGCCCGTCCGGCTCGGTCAGTCGAGCCCTGACCGCCCGTTTCGCCGAGGCCTGGCGCGCCCGGCACGGTGCCGCCGCCCGGTACCGGCACCGCGACCTCGCCGCCGACCCGGTGCCCGCGGTGGGCGCCCCCTTCGACGCCCTCGGCCGCCGCACCGAGCGCAAGGGGATACTCCCGCTGGACGAGATCGACCGCCTCGCCGAGGGGCCGGACGAGGCGCGCGAGTGGGCGCTCGGCCGCCCGCTGATCGAGGAGCTGCGGGCCGCCGACACCCTGCTGATCGGCAGCCCGATGTACAACTACACCGTCTCGACCGGCCTCAGGGCGTGGATCGACCGGGTCACCTTCCCCGGCGTCCACCACGACCCGGAGAGCGGCGAGCCGCTGCTGCGCGACACCCGCGTGGTGGTGGTCGCGGTCCGCGGCGGTGGCTACGCGCCGGGCACGCCGCGCGCCCGCTGCGACTTCCAGGTCCCGTACCTGCGGGCGTACTTCGACCGGATCGGGGTCGCGGCGGAGCACCTGCACGTGGTCACCGCGGAGCTCACCAGGGCCGCGGACATCCCGGCGTTGAACGCCCTGCGGCCGCTCGCCGCCGAGTCGCTGGCGGCGGCCGAGGCCGCCCTCGACGAGCTGGCCGCGACGCTCTGAGCCCGCCCCGCCCACGGGCCGCGCCCCACGGCGGGGTGACGCCCTACAGCGGGGTGACGGCCTTGAGCACCACCAGCAGGGCCACGGCGGCGTTGAGCGCGCACAGCGCCGACGCCGCCGTACCGATCGCCGCGACCATCGCCGCCAGGCCCGCCGGAGTCTTGGCCGGCGGCCAGTTGCGGGAGGTCGGCACCGGGCCGAGCAGTGCGGCGACCCGGCGCGGCACCGGCCCGGCCGCCGCGGCCGGGGAGGCGAAGGCCGCGAAGCCGGGGACCGGGGCGGCGTGCGAGACCAGCGCCGCCCGGGCCACCGCCCGCGCGGTGATCCGGCGGTCCCCGACGGCCTGCGCCGAGTCCTCGTCCGCCCACCGCTCCGCGCTGTACGCCACCGCGTGCTGCAACGGCCGCAGGAACGGGTTGACGCAGGCGGCGAGCTGGGTGGTCAGCAGGTACCGGTGGTGCCGGTGGCGCAGGTGCGCCCGCTCGTGGGCGAGCAGCGCCTCGCGTTCGTCGGCGGCCAGCCCGGCCAGCATCCCGGTGGAGACCACCACCCGGCCGGGCGAGCCGGGCAGGGCGTAGGCGTACGGGCTGCGGTCCGGCAGCACCGCGAGGTCGCCGGACTCCCCCGGCCCGGCGGGCAGCCCGCTCAGCGCCCGGCGGGCCCGGATCCGCACCCGCAGGTGCCGGACGACCGTCCGGGCGCAGGCGAAGCCCACCAGGGCCAGCAGCCACATCGCGGCGGTGCCGACCGTCTCGTGGTACGGCAGCACGGCCCGCACCTCCGGGTCGGACCAGCCGTCCGGCAGCGGGTTGCCGGGGATCTGCGCGGTGCCCACCACGCCGATCAGCCCGAGGCAGACCACGCTGCACAGCGCCAGCACCGCGCTGATCACGGTCATCAGCCGGGCCGCCCCGCGCGGATGCAGGTGCTGCTCGGTCAGCCGCGCGATCGGGACCGCGGTGAGCGGCAGGACGAGCGGGAGGAAGACGAAGACGCCCACGGATCAGCTCTCACGGTCGGTCGCCGCCGGATCGGCGGACGCGGCGTCCAGCAGCGCCCGCAGCAGTTCCTCGTCGTGGGGCAGCAGCGCGGTGACGAAGCTGGCCAGGACGGCGTCCCGGTCCGCCTCCCCGTCGAGCATCCGGCGCATCCGCAGCGCGGCCAGCCCGGCGGCGTCCGAGGAGGCCTGCCACAGGTAGGAACGGCCGGAGCGGGTCCGGGTCACGGCGTTCTTGGCGTGCAGCCGGGACAGGATGGTCATCACCGTGGTGTACGCCAGGTCGCCCTCCAGGCGTTCCTGGACCCATCCCGCGGCGGCCGGGCCGGGCGCCTGCTGGAGCACCGCGAGCACCTGGGCCTCCAGCTCGCCCTGGCCGCGTCGGCGGGTCGGCGCGTCCCCGGCCGCCGGGGCGTTCCTCTCGTCTGCCATGGCGGCCCACTCCCTCCGGATGCCGCGCCCGGACCGACGGGCGCGGGATCATCCTAACGAGCGAGGGCCGCACCGGGCCGGTCGGAGCCGGGGTTCGCGGGCGTACGGCACAGGGACCCCGCCGGGCGTACGGCACCGGGGTTCGCGGCGCCGTGGGTCAGGTCCGGGCCCGCTGGGTGACGGCGATGCAGACCAGCACCACCACCGCGGTGACCGGTGCCGCCGCCGGCAGCCGCTCGCCGAGCAGCAGCACCGACCAGACCAGGGTCAGCAGCGGCTGGGCGAGCTGGAGCTGACTGGCCCTCGGCACCCCGATCCCGGCCATCCCCCGGTACCAGAGCACGAACCCGCCGAGCTGCGAGACCGCCGCCGTGTACGCCAGCCCGACCAGCGCCTTCGCCCCGAGCCGGACCGGCTCGGCGCCCAGCCCGAGCGCGGTGGTCAGCAGCGTCACGGGCAGCGCGGCCACCACCGCCCAGGCGATCACCTGGGCGCCCGGCAGCTCCCGGGAGAGCCGCCCGCCCTCGGCGTACCCGGCGGCGCAGAGCAGCAGCGCCACGAACAGGTAGAGGTCGGCGGTGGTCGGCCGGCCGTGGCTCTGCACCAGCGTGAAGGCGAGGACGGCGGCGGCCCCGGCGAGCGCCGCCGCCCAGAACGCCCCGGACGGCCGGCGGCCGGTGCGCAGCGCCGCGACCGCCGCCGTGGCCAGCGGCAGCACGCCGATGACCACCGCCGAGTGGGCGGTCGAGGAGGTGCGCAGGGCCAGCGTGGTCAGCAGCGGGAAGCCGAGGACGCAGCCGCCGGAGACCACCAGCAGGCCGGGCCAGTGCCGGCGCCTCGGCAGCGGGGCGCGGACGGCCGCCAGGTAGCCCACGGCCAGCAGTCCGGCCAGGGCGCCGCGCAGACCGGTCGCGGACCACGGGCCGAAGCCCGTCAGTGACCACGCGGTGGCGGGGAAGCTGAGCGAGAAGGAGGCCACCCCGAGGGCCGCGAGGGCGGTGCCGGAGGCGGGGGCCGGTCGAGGTGCTACCGCCTGGGAGCGGGTAGCGCTATCTTGTGCCGTCATGAACGAGCGTAGCAGTGTGGCCGAACTCGCCGACACCCTGCGACGGGAGGTCGAGCGCTACCCGGAGGGACGGAAGCTGCCCTCCAGCCGGGCCCTGGTGGAGCGTCACCAGGTCAGCCCGGTGACGGTCTCCCGGGCCATCGCGGTGCTCGTGGCCGAGGGGCTGGTGGTCTCCCGGCCGGGCTCCGGGGTGTTCCGGGCGGCGGCCTTCGCCGCGGCCCCGGCCGTCCCCGCCGCCCCGGCCGGCCGGACCGGCGACCTCTCCTGGCAGCAGATCGCGCTCAGTGCCGACTCCGGCCCGCGCGACCTGCTCGCCGCCCCGGTGTTCGCCACCCTCCGGGTGCCCCCGCCGGACGTCATCGACCTCAACAGCGGTTACCCGCACGCCTCGCTGCTGCCCGAGCGGCTGCTCGCCGCCGCCCTCGCCCGGGCCGGCCGGCGGCCGGGCGCCTGGAGCCGCCCGCCCACCGACGGCCTCACCGAGCTGCGCGGCTGGTTCGCCCGCGACATCGGCGGCCACGGCGGGCCGATCGGCGCCGGGGACGTCCTGATCACCTCCGGCGGGCAGAGCGGGCTGACCGTCGCCATGCGGGCGCTCGCCGCGCCCGGAGCGCCGGTGCTGGTGGAGTCGCCGACGTACTCGGGCATCCTGGCGGTCGTCCGGGCGGCCGGGCTGCGGCCCGTCCCCGTCCCGGTGGACGCCGACGGCGTGCGCACCGACCTGTTGGCGGACGCCTTCGAGACCACCCGGGCGCGGGTCTTCGTCTGCCAGCCGCTGTTCCAGAACCCCACCGGCGCGGTGCTGTCGCCCGGACGGCGGGCGGAGGTGCTGCGGATCGCCCGGGCGGCCGGGGCCTTCGTGGTCGAGGACGACTTCGCCCGGCTGCTGGTCCACGCGGACGCCCCCTCGCTGCCGCGCCCGCTCGCCGCCGACGACCGGGACGGGGTCGTGGTCCACCTGCGCTCGCTGACCAAGGCGGCCTCCCCCAACCTGCGGGTCGGCGCCCTCACCGCGCGCGGCCCGGCACTGGCCCGGCTGCGGGCGACCCAGGTGGTGGACAGCTTCTTCGTGCCCCGGCCGCTCCAGGAGGCCACCCTGGAACTGGTCGCCGACCCCGCGTGGGCCCGTCACCTGCGCGCCCTCGGCGCCGAACTGCGCGACCGCCGCACCGCCGCCGTCGCCGCCATGCACCGCGAACTGCCCGGTGTCCTCGGCGCCCACCGCCCCGGCGGCTACCACCTGTGGCTGCGCCTGCCGGACGGCGTCGACGACAACACCATCGCCGGAGCCGCCCTGCGCGCCGGCGTCCAGCTCTCCCCCGGCCGCCCGTACCACCCCGCCGAGCCCCCGGCCCCCCACCTGCGCCTCAGCTACGCGGCGGCGGAGAGCGCCGCCCAGGTCGCCGAGGGCGTCCACCGCCTGCGCCTGGCGTACGAGGAGGCGGCGGGCTGACGCTCCGCGTCCGTCAGCGCCGCCACGCGGCGGCCCGCTAGGCCCGCCGGCCCGCCATCCGCTCCAGGCGGGCGATGCGCTCGGCCATCGGCGGGTGGGTGGAGAAGAGCCTGGCGCCGGCCTCGCCGGGCCGGAAGGGGCTGGCGATCATCATGTGGCTCGCCGTCTGGAGCTGCGGCTCGGGCGGGAGGGGCAGCTGACGGGTGCCGGCGTCGAGCTTGCGCAGGGCGTCGGCGAGGGCCAGCGGGTCGCCGGTGATCCGGGCGCCGTCGGCGTCGGCCTGGTACTCGCGGGAGCGGCTGACCGCCATCTGGATCAGCCCGGCCGCGAGCGGGCCGAGGATCATGATCGCGAGCATCCCGAACAGCCCGGGGCCGTCGTCGTCCTCGTCGCGCCCGAACGGGATCAGCCAGGCGAAGTTCACCAGGAACATCACCACCGAGGCGAGCGCCCCGGCCACCGAGGAGATCAGGATGTCCCGGTTGTAGACGTGGCTCAGCTCGTGTCCGAGCACGCCCCGCAGCTCGCGCTCGTCCAGGATCCGCAGGATGCCCTCGGTGCAGCAGACCGCCGCGTTGCGCGGGTTGCGGCCGGTGGCGAAGGCGTTGGGGGCCGGGGTCGGGGAGATGTAGAGGCGGGGCATCGGCTGGCGGGCCGAGGTGGAGAGCTCGCGGACGATCCGGTACAGCCCGGGCGCCTCGAACTCGCTGACCGGCCGGGCCCGCATGGCCCGCAGCGCGATCCTGTCGCTGTTCCAGTAGGCGTACGCGTTGGTGCCGAGGGCGACCAGCAGGGCGATCACGAAGCCGGTGCGTCCGAAGAGTCCGCCGATCACCAGGATCAGCGCCGAGAGGCCTCCGAGCAGGACGGCGGTCCTCAGTCCGTTGTGCCGGCTGTGCACGTCAGGCCCTCCAGTGGTGCGGTGGGGAAGCCCTTTCTGCCTCGTCCCTCTTGCCCGGTCAACGGGTGGGGCCGGGGACCTTGTTCCCTTGTGACCGACGCGACACCACCGCTGGACCGACGAGACACCGCCGCGACGCCGGCGCGGAACCGCCGGGCCGCACCACCGGCCCCCGGCCCGGGCTCAGGACGCCCGGGCTCAGAACAGCGAGCCGCCCGCGACCTGGAGGACCAGCTGCGGCGCCACCGAGAGGACCACGGCCGCCGAGGCGGTGAGCCCCAGCGTCGCGGTGAGGCTCACCGGCAGGCGGTGCCCGGCGGCGCCCTCCCCGAGGGGCTCCTCGCCCGCCGGCGCGAACAGCCGGGCCGTCCACAGCAGGTAGTAGTACAGGGCGACGACCACGTTGACGGCCATCACCACGGCCAGCCAGCCCAGCCCGGCGTCGACCGCCGCGCGGAACACCACGACCTTGCCGAACAGGCCGACCACGCCCGGCGGCAGCCCGGCCAGGCAGAGCAGGAAGAAGGCGAGCGCCAGCGCCGTCCAGCGGTTGCGGGAGAACAGGCCGCGGAAGTCGTCCACGCTGGTCCCGGCCCGGCGCCCGACGGCGGCGACCACCCCGAAGGCGCCGAGGTTCACCACGCCGTAGATCAGCGCGTACGCGGCGGTGGCGCCGAGCGGGTCCACGCCGGCGGGCGCGTAGCCGGCCGCGGCGAGCGGCACCAGCAGGTACCCGGCCTGGCCGACCGAGGACCAGGCGAGCAGCCGCACCGCGCTGTACCGGGTGTCGAAGCGCTGCCGCAGCGCGCCGACGTTGCCGGCGGTCATGGTGACGGCGGCCAGCACGACGAGCACCGGGCCCCAGGTGTGGGCGTACGGGCGGAAGGCGACGGTGGTGGCGAGCGCGAGCCCGGACAGGCCGGCCGCCTTGCCGACCACCGAGAGGTAGCCGGCCACCGGCAGCGGCGCGCCGGTGTAGGTGTCCGGCACCCAGAAGTGGAACGGGACGGCGGCGACCTTGAAGGCGAAGCCGACCAGGGTCAGCACCGCGCCCGCCTCGGCCAGCGGCCTGAGCTGGCCGGGGGCGTGCTCCAGGCCCTGGGCGACGGCGCCGAGGTGCAGGCTGCCGCTCGCCGCGTAGACGAAGCCGACGCCGAGCAGCATCACGGCCGTCGCGGTCACCGAGGAGACGAAGAACTTGAACGCGGCCTCCGCGCCCCGACCGTCCCGGCGCAGCGCGACCAGGGCGAAGGCGGGCAGCGAGGCGACCTCCAGGGCGATCACCATGGTGGCGAGGTCGCGGGAGGCCGGCAGCAGGGCGGCGCCGGTGGCGCTGGAGAGCAGCAGGAACCAGTACTCGCCGCGCGGCAGCTTCTCGCTCTCCACGGTGTGCGCCGACAGCAGCGCCGCGATCAGCGCGCCGCCGAGGGCGAGCAGCTGGAACACCAGGGCGAAGTGGTCGGCGACGTACGAGCAGCCGGCCGCGGCGGAGCCGCCGATCGATGGAGTGTCAGACCCCCCTGCTACGTTCTGCGCACAGAAGGTCGCCCGGGGTGACCGGCCGGTGAGGGGGAGGAGTGCGATGAGGGCGAGGGCGAGTCCGGCCGCGGTGAGGCGGCCGAGCCACTTCTTGTGCCGCTCGGGCAGGAAGAGGTCCGTGAGCAGCACCACGAGGGCGGCCACGGCGGCGATCAGCGGGGGCGCGATCGCCACCCAGTCCACGGACTGGATCAGGCTGCCCGGGTTGGCTACGGCGAGGGAGGTCACAGTGTGCTGCCCCGTGGAGTGAGGTCCGAGTGCGGCGGTCTGGGCTGCGAGCACGGTCAGCCACCCCCGAGGAGGTGCTTGACGGCGGGGTCGGAGAGGCCGAGCAGCAGCGCGGGCCAGAGACCGGCGAGCAGGGTGAGCGCCGCCAGCGGCGTCCAGCTGACGGCCTCGTACGGGCGCAGGTCGGTGAGTTCGGCCACCGGTGCGGGCTGCGTGGGGTCCCCCATGCAGACGCGCCTGACCACGATCAGGAGGTACGCGGCGGTGAGGAGGGTGCCGAGGCCGGCCAGGACCATGTAGGTGACGAACGCGGGGCGCGACAGGCCGTCGGCCGGGTCGAACGCGCCGAACATGGCGAGCAGCTCGCCCCAGAAGCCGGCCAGGCCGGGCAGGCCGAGGCTGGCGACGGCGGCGAAGGCGAGCAGCGCGCCGAGCCGCGGGGCCCGGCCGTACAGGGCGGCGCCGGTGGTGCCGGAGAGGGTGTCGAGGTCGGCCGTGCCGTAGCGGTCCTTGAGCGCGCCGACGACGAAGAACAGCAGACCGGTGATCAGACCGTGGGCGATGTTGGCGAACAGCGCGCCGTTGACGCCCACCGGGGTGAGGGAGGCGATGCCGAGCAGCACGAAGCCCATGTGGCCGACGGAGGAGTAGGCGATCAGGCGCTTGAGGTCGCCCTTGGCGCCGGGGCGGGCCAGCGCCAGGCAGGCCAGTGAGCCGTAGACGATGCCGACGGCCGCGAAGGCGCCCAGGTAGGGCGCCAGGGTGGCGGCGCCGTCCGGCACGACCGGGAGGAGGACGCGGACCAGACCGTAGGTGCCCATCTTCAGCAGCACGCCGGCGAGCAGCACCGAGCCCACCGTCGGGGCGGCGGTGTGGGCGTCGGGGAGCCAGCTGTGCAGCGGCCAGGCGGGGGCCTTGACCGCGAGCCCGACCAGGATCGCCAGCGCGGCGATCACCTGGGTGGTGTGGCTCAGGCCACTGCCGTGCGCGGTGGCCAGGGCCTGCATGTCGAAGGTGCCGGCCTTGCTGCCGATCAGCAGGAAGCCGAGCAGCATCACGGCCGAGCCCAGCAGCGTGTAGAGGATGAACCGGTTGGCGGCCGGCACCTTCGCGCCGCTCCCCCAGCGGGCGATCAGGAAGTACATCGGGATCAGCACGATCTCGAAGGACACGAAGAAGAGCAGGAGGTCCAGCACCGCGAAGGTGGCGAGCATGCCGACCTCGAGCAGGAGGAACAGCCCGACGAAGGCCTGCGCCGAGGGCACGTCCTCCCCGTCCGGCAGCCGCTTCTCCGAGTACAGCGCGCAGAGGAAGGTGAGCAGCGCGGTCAGCACGACCAGCGGCAGCGAGACGCCGTCCACCCCGAGGTGGAGGCGCACGTCCAGGGCCGGGATCCAGGACACGTCGGTGGTGGCCTGCATCCGGGCGGGCTCGTCGTGGTCGAAGCCGGCCGCGAGGGCCACGGCGAGCAGGAACACCGCACCGGTGACGACGGTGTTCAGCCGCAGGGCCCGCCGGCCGGCCACGGCCCGGTCCGGCCCGAACACCGGCGCCAGGGTGAGCGCGGCGCCGAGCAGCGGAAGCACCAGGAGGGCGATGAGGACTGCGTTCATCGGGGGCTCCCGGCAGCGGTCGAGAGGACGGAGGTGGAGGAGAGCAGCACCGGCTACACCGCCACCAGGACGGCCAGCAGGACGACGACGGCCAGCAGGGCGCTGAGGTACGTCTGGGCGTTTCCGGTCTGCGCCAGCCGGACGGCCCGGCCGAGCAGGTCGGCTCCCGCTCCGCTGCCGCGCACGTAGGTCTCGACGACCTCGCGGTCGAGGAAGCGGACCAGCTTGGCGGCGGCGCCCACCGGGCGGACGAACAGCGCGTGGTACAGCCGGTCGACGCCGAAGCCGTGCCGGGCCGGGCCGAACAGCGGGCCGAGCAGGGTGCGCCCGGGGTCGGCGACGATCACCTCGGCGGCCGGGATCCCGCCCTGCCCGGGCACCCGGCCCGCGCCGGCCGGGGCCGGACGGCCGGTGCCCAGCCGGGCGGTCGCCGAGCGCCAGGCGCCGTACGCGGCGAGCACGCCGACCACGGCGAGCCCGGTCCCGGTGACGGCGGTGACCGCGGAGGGCCGCAGCGAGCCGCCGTCCAGCAGCGCGGGCAGCCAGTCCGAGCCCA
This sequence comes from Kitasatospora sp. NPDC114501, assembly GCF_055633695.1. Classification (NCBI taxonomy): domain Bacteria; kingdom Bacillati; phylum Actinomycetota; class Actinomycetes; order Kitasatosporales; family Streptomycetaceae; genus Kitasatospora; species Kitasatospora sp. NPDC114501. The sequence goes on from NZ_JBVKDS010000003.1 coordinate 283,979, forward strand.
GGCCGGCGACGCCGAAGCCCATGGTCGGCACCGCCAGCACCCACAGCGGCCAGCGCATCGCGGGCGGTTCGGCGGCGGTCGGGTCGGCCTCGTCGAGCTCGGGCGAGTACGGCGCCCCGGCCTCGTGGTCGGCCACGACGGTGCCCCGGTCGGCGGCGGGCAGCACCTTGGGTGCGGCCGCGGCGGCACCGGCCGGGCTGTGGAAGGCCAGCAGGAAGAGCCGGGTCGCGTACGCGGCGGTGAGCAGCGCGGTCAGCCCGGCGGAGATCAGCACGATCCACCCGGCCGCCTGCGGCACCGCCGAGGACGGGCCGAGCCCGTTGGTCAGCGCCTCGCCGTTGGCGGCGTGCTCGGCGGCGGCCAGCACCGCCTCCTTGCTGAAGAAGCCGGAGAACGGCGGCAGCCCGACCAGGGCGACCAGCGCGATGCCCATCGTCCAGTAGGCGTCCGGCACCCGCCCGCGCAGCCCCGGGATGCGGGACATCGCGGAGAGCGAGTTGGTGTGCGCGGCGTGGATCACCACACCGGCGGCCAGGAACAGCAGCGCCTTGAACGCGCCGTGGCTGACCAGGTGGAAGACCGAGGCCTCGCGGTCCCCGCTGGCCAGCGCACCGGCCATGTAGCCGAGCTGGCCGACGGTGGAGTAGGCGAGCACCCGCTTGAGGTCGTCCTGGGCGAGCGCGCAGAGCGCCGAGCCGATCATCGTCACGGCGGCCATCACCGCGAGCACGAGCAGCGCCGCGCCCGACAGCAGGAACACCGGCAGCAGCCGGGCGACCAGGTAGATGCCGGCCGCGACCATGGTGGCGGCGTGGATCAGCGCGGAGACCGGGGTCGGGCCGGCCATCGCGTCCGGGAGCCAGGTGTGCAGCGGGAACTGCGCGCTCTTGCCGGCCACGCCGGCGAGCAGCAGCAGCGCGGTCAGCGTCGGGTGCGCGAGCCGTCCCTCGGTCGCGGCCGCCAGCACGTCCGGGACCCGGAAGCTGCCGGCGTCCGCGCCGAGCAGGAAGATCCCGAACAGGAACGGCACGTCACCGAGCTTGGTGACCAGGAAGGCCTTCAGCGAGGCCGAGCGGGCGTCCGCGGTCTCCCAGTGGTGGCCGATCAGGAAGTACGAGCACAGGCCCATCACCTCCCAGCCGACCAGCAGCACGCTCAGGTCGCCCGAGTAGACCACCAGGAACATCGCCGCGGTGAACAGCGAGACCAGCGCCGCGTACGAGGGGTAGCGCGGGTCCTCCTTGAGGTACGCGGTCGAGTAGACCTGGACGCAGGTGGCGACCAGTCCGACCAGCACCGAGATCAGCGAGCTGAAGCCGTCCAGGTGGAGGGCGAGCGCGATGTCCGGGCCGCCGGTCGGGGTGAGCCGGGTGGCGGCGTCCAGGGTCTGGCCGGTGCCGAGCTGGAGGGCGACGACCAGGGCGAGCACCGCCGAGACGGCCACCGGGACGATCGCCAGCGGCCGGGCCGGCCCGGGCGCCTTCCTGCCGACGGCCAGGGTGGCGGCGGCTCCGAGCGCGGGCAGCGCCGGGACGAGTACGGGCAGGGCGAGGTTCATGCGGCGGCCTGGCCCTTCAGTGCCCCGGCTCCGGCCGGCGCCTCGGCGTCGACCGGCGGCTCCTCCACGGCGAGCGCCTCGGCCGGATCGCCGAGCGCGGTGGCCCGGTCGATGTCCGCGGTGCCCCGGGCCCGGAACAGCAGCAGGACGATGGCGAGCCCCAGGCCGATCTCGGCGGCGGCGACGGTGATGGTGAACAGGGTGAGCGCCTGCCCGGCGTGCAGCGAGTCCCGCAGCCAGGCGTCGAAGGCGACCAGGTTGAGGTTGACGGCGTTGAGCATCAGCTCGACGGACATCAGCACCAGGACGGCGTTGCGCCGGGCGAGCACGCCGTACACGCCGACGCTGAACAGCAGCGCGGCGAGGACGGCGGGGTAGGCGAGGTGCATCAGCTCTCCTCCGTCACGGGCGCGGAAGGCGCAGTCGGCTCAGGCGTGGACGGCTTGGGCGCGGTCGCGGCGACCGTCCCGTTCGATCCGACCGGCCGCCCGGCGCGCAGCCGGCCCGCCCGGGGCGGCGGCACCCGCCGCTTGGAGCCGCGCGACAGCACGATCGCGCCGACCAGCGCCGCCAGCAGCAGCACGGACAGCGCCTCGAAGGGCAGCACCCAGTGCCGGAACAGGCTGGCCCCGGTGACGGCGGCCGAGCCGCCGCCCTGGCCGAGGTCGATCCAGGAGGTCCGGAAGGCGTCGACCACCAGCGTGACCAGCGTCCCGGCCGAGGCCAGCGCCACGGCCAGGGCCACCCAGCGGTTCTTGGAGTCGGCGTCCGGCGAGCGCCCGATCGGCGCCTTGGTGAGCATCAGCCCGAACAGCACCAGGACGACCACCGAGCCGAGGTAGATCAGCACCTGCACCCAGGCGATGAACTCGGCCGTGAGCAGCAGGAACTCCACCGCCAGCCCACCGAGCGCGACCACCAGCCAGAGCGCCGCGTGCACCAGCTGCCGAGTGGTCACGGAGACCACGGCCGAGCCGAGCACGGCGATGCCGACCAGCAGGAAGACGATCTCCTGCCCGGTCGGGGACAGGAACGAACGGGCGGCCGGCTCCAACGAACCGGTCGCCGCGAGAAGCGTGGCCGAGACACTCATGCGTCGTCACCCTTCTCCTCGACAGCGGCGGCGGCCTCGGCAGCCTCGGCCTCGGCAGCAGCCGCGGCGGCCACCAGCTTGTCCGCCGCCTTGCGCGCGGTGGCGATCTCCTTGGGCTCCTCGGCCGCCGGGTCCAGCGCCGGCGGCGCCGGGACGGTCCACATCCACTCGCGGAGCTTCTCCCGCTCGTGGGTCAGCTCGTGGATGTCGGTCTCCGCGTACTCGAACTCCGGCGACCAGAACAGCGCGTCGAAGGGGCAGACCTCGATGCAGATCCCGCAGTACATGCAGAGCGAGAAGTCGATGGCGAACCGGTCCAGCACGTTGCGGGTGCGGGCCCGGGCGTTCGGCTCGGCGGCCGGCAGCGTCTCCTTGTGGGAGTCGATGTAGATGCACCAGTCCGGGCACTCGCGCGCGCAGAGCATGCACACCGTGCAGTTCTCCTCCAGCAGCGCGATGACGCCGCGCGAACGCGGCGGCAGCACCGGCTGCACGTCGGGGTACTGCGCGGTGACGCTCTTCCTCGTCATCGTCCGCAGCGTCACCGCCAGGCCCTTGGCCAGGCCCACACCGGGAAAACTCATGAGATCGCCACCTTGATGATGCCGGTGAGGGCCAGCTGGACCAGCGCGAGCGGGATCAGCACCGTCCACGCGAAGCGCATCAGCTGGTCCTCGCGCAGCCGCGGGTAGGTGACCCGCAGCCAGATGACCACGAAGGCCAGCGCGAAGGTCTTGAGGATCATCCAGAGCCAGCCGAGCTGATCCGGCAGCGGTCCGTGCCAGCCGCCCAGGAAGAGCACCGCGGTCAGCGCGGACACCACCAGGATGCCCACGTACTCGGACAGCAGGAACAGGGCGAACCGCAGGCCGGTGTACTCGGTGTACGCGCCGAAGATGATCTCCGAGTCGGCGATCGGCATGTCGAACGGCGGGCGCTGGAGCTCGGCCAGACCGGCCGTGAAGAAGACGAACGCGCCGATGATCTGCCAGGGCAGCCAGTACCACTCCCAGGCGTCCACGATCCCGGGCAGCGACAGGGTGCCGGCGGCCATCGCCACCGAGGCCGCCGCCAGCACCATCGGCAGCTCGTACGACATCAGCTGGGCGGCCGTGCGCAGGCCGCCGAGCAGCGAGAACTTGTTCGCGGAGGCCCAGCCGGCCATCAGCTTGCCGATCACGCCGACGCCCATCACGGCCAGCACGAAGAACAGGCCGGCGTCGACCGCCTGGCCGACGAAGCCGTTCGGACCGACCGGGATCGCCAGCAGCACGAAGAGGTACGGCAGCAGCGAGACGGCGGGCGCCAGCTGGAAGATCCGGCGGTCCGCCCCGGCCGGGACGATGTCCTCCTTCTGCGCGAACTTCACGCCGTCCGCGACGAGCTGCGCCCAGCCGTGGAAGCCGCCCGCGTACATCGGGCCGAGCCGGCCCTGCATGTGCGCCATGACCTTGTGCTCGGTCTGGCCGATGACCAGCGGGAAGACCAGGAAGACGACGAGGGTGGCGACGCAGCGCAGCACCGTGTCGAGCAGGTTCACGCGCCGTCTCCGTCCTGGTCGGCCGGCCCGGCCGAGGTCTCGTCCTTCTGCTCGTCCGGCTGCTGCCCGCCCGGTCGGCCGTCCGACGGCTCCCCGTCGTGGGCGGGCACCGGGTTGTGCCAGGGCGCGTCGGAGGAGCGGGGCGCGTCGGCGGGCCGGTGCCGTACGGGGGCCGCGGGCTCGACCGGCGGCTCGCCGGTCGTCTGGCCGGTCGTCTGGCTGGCCGACCCCTCGGACACCGACCGGGTCCGCCGCGGCCGGTCCGCCCGCACCGGCGGGGCACCCTCAACCGCCGGGGCGGCCGGAGTGTCCGGAGCCTCGGCACCCGCCTGGCTCGCCGACCCCTCCGACACCGACCGCGTCCGCCGCGGCCGGTCCGCCCGCACCGGAGCACCGCCCTCGGCAGCGGCAGCACCGGCCGCACCGGCGGCCGCGGCCGCCCGGGGCGTCCGCGCCGCCGCGCCCGCCGCCCGCGCACCGCGCGCGGGCCGCTCGGCGACCGGCGGCAGGGTGCCCTTGAGCGGCCCCCACTCGTTCGGGTCCGGCACACCGGCCGGCTGCATCTTGCGCCGGGCCGGCCCGCCGCCGTGGTCGGACTCGCCCGGCTCCTTGGCGCCCGGCCAGTCCTTGGCGACCCGCGCCGCGAGCACGAACTCCTTGCGCAGCGGGTGCCCCTCGAAGCCGTCCGGCAGCAGCAGGGTGACCAGGTGGGGGTGCCCGGGGAAGTCGATGCCGAACATCTCGTGGGTCTCGCGCTCGTGCCAGGCGGCACCCGCGTACACCGGGACGGCGGTCGGCAGCGCGGCCCCGTCGCGCGGCACCCGGGTGCGCAGCGCGAGGTGCCGCACGCCCGGCGCCTCGACGGCGGCCAGGTGGGCGACCACGGAGAAGCCCTCGGCGAGTTCGTCGACGGCGCTCAGCCAGTCGAAGAATCCCAGGCCCAGGACGTCCCGGGCGTTGGTGAGCGCCTCGGTCCAGTGCTCGGCCGGGACGTCGACGGTGATCAGCCCGTACGCCTCGGCGCCGGTCGCCCACTCCCCGACCGACGCCGCGTACTGCTCGGCGGACGTCACGAGGCCCCTCCCTCGGTCCGGTCGCCGTTCGACGGCCCGGCCACCAGCGGGCGGCGCAGGGCCGACGCGGGCGCGGTGTAGCGGTCCGGCAGGGACTCGGCGGCGATCTTCTCCTGGAGCTTGAGGATGCCCTGGAGCAGCGCCTCCGGCCGCGGCGGGCAGCCGGGCACGTAGACGTCCACCGGGATGATCTGGTCCACGCCCTTGGTGACCGAGTACGAGTCCCAGTACGGGCCGCCGGAGTTGGAGCAGGCGCCGAAGGAGATGACGTACTTCGGCTCGGGCATCTGCTCGTAGAGGCGCTTCACGGCGGGCGCCATCTTGTCGGTGACCGTCCCGGAGACGATCATCAGATCAGCCTGACGAGGGCCGGGCGCGAACGGGATGACGCCCATCCGGATGAAGTCGTGCTTGGCCATGGACGCGGCGATGAACTCGATCGCGCAGCAGGCCAGGCCGAAGTTGAAGCACCAGAGGCTGTAGCGGCGGCCCCAGTTGAGCACCACCTTGACCGGGTCCGGCGCGAGCCGGGCCAGCGGGCCGATGCCGCGGCGCTCGACGGCGCCGGGGCGCGCCGGGTCCGGCAGGCCGAGCGGGACGGGGCCGCCCTGGCCGCCGCCATGCGAGTGGGAGTGCGTCACGTCCATTCCAGAACGCCCTTCTTCCAGGCGTAGAGCAACCCGACCGCGAGGAAGCCGATGAACAGGAACATCTCGATCAGCGTTCCGGCGCCGTACCCGGCGGAGGCGAAGACGGTCGCCCAGGGGAACAGGTAGATCGCGTCGACCGCGAAGATCACGTACAGGAAGGCGTACACGTAGTAGCGGATCTGGGTGTGCGCCCAGTCCTCGCCCACCGGGTCCACCCCGCACTCGTAGGCGAGGAGTTTCTCGGGCGAGTACACCACGGGCCGCAGCAGCCGGTTGGCGGTGAACGCCACGGCGACGAAGAGCACCCCGACGACGGCCAGCAGGCCCATCGCGGCGTACGCGTCGAAGTAGCCGCTGCCGACCGCCGGGTCGGCCGCGGCCACCGCCGCGCGCTTCCCCTCCATGCCTTCGCCTCCACCTCGGCCGTGAACCCGCCCTCAGGACAGTTCTACGACGTTTACTCTCACAGGCCTAACGCCGGCCAGAGCGTGAGTCTAAGGGGCCCGCTCCGCTCCGCCCGAACCCTGCCCGATCCGCAAGACGGCGGGTGGACACCCCGCCGGACGTCCGGTGGCCGGGCCCGGGGGTGGGGTTAACCCCCGGCCGGGAAGATGTATCACCCCCATGGCATCCACCGCCCCCGGTTCGGGAAGCTTGGTCCAGCCGCACGACGAAGTAGGGACGGTAGATCCGGATGAAGCCGCTGCACCGCGCCGTGGACGCCATCAAGGAGCAGGACGCTCGGATGGAGCGCCCGCCGCTGTACGGCACGAGGATGTGGCACCAGGCCGGCCGACTGCTGTTCAACCTGCCGCTCGGCATCTTCGGCTTCCTGGTGGCCGTGACCACGCTGTCGGTCGGCCTGGGCCTGTCGGTCACCGTGATCGGCCTGCCGCTGCTGGCCGGCGGGCTGGCCGCCTCGCGCTCCCTGGGCGCGCTGGGCCGGCAGCGGGCGCGGGTGGCGTACGGCTCCGAGATCGACGAGCCGGAGCCGGTGAAGCCGCGCCGCCCGGGGATGGTCGGCTACACCATCGCCCAGCTGACCGACCTGCTGAACTGGCGCTCGGCGCTCTACAACGTGCTGATGCTGCCGTGGGGCGTGCTCAGCTTCACGCTGACCCTGGTCTCGGTGATCGTGCTCTGGCCGGTGCTGCCCTGGGTGGTCCGCGGGCTCGCCGCGGTCGACCGCATCCTGATCGAGTCGCTGCTCTTCCCGGGCGCCCTGGCCGAGCGGGTGCGCGAGCTGGAGGACGACCGCGGCACGGTGGTCGACACCGCCGCCGCCGACCTGCGCCGGATCGAGCGTGACCTGCACGACGGGGCCCAGGCCCGGCTGGTCGCGCTGGCGATGGACCTCGGGATGGCCAAGGAGCGGCTGCGCGAGGTGGAGAGCGAGGACGACATGGCGGCCGCCACCAGGATGGTCGACAACGCCCACGGCGAGGTGAAGCTGGCCCTCCAGGAGCTGCGCGACCTGGCCCGCGGCATCCACCCGGCGGTGCTCACCGACCGCGGCCTGGACGCCGCGCTGTCCGCGGTCGCCGCCCGCTGCACCGTCCCCGGCGGGGTCCGGGTGAACGTCGACCTGGCCGGCCCGGACGGGCAGCCCGAGCGGCCGGACTCGGCGGTCGAGGGCATCGCCTACTTCACCGTCAGCGAACTGCTGACCAACGTCTCCAAGCACGCCGGCGCCCGCACCGCCTCGGTCGAGGTCTGGCGCTCGGAGGAGCAGCTGATGGTGCTGGTCCAGGACGACGGCAAGGGCGGCGCGGCCCCCTACCCGGGCAGCGGCCTGGGCGGACTGGCCGAGCGGATCCGCGCGGTGGACGGGGTCTTCCTGGTGGACAGCCCCGAGGGCGGCCCGACCACCGTCACCGTCGAGCTGCCCTGGCGCACCCGCACCGCCCGCCGCTGACCCCGCCCGCGGAGGGCACCGCACCGCACGGCCCGTGACGAACAGCAGGGCGCCGGGACCTCGTCGAGGCAGAGACGAGGTCCCGGCGCCGTTCCGGTACGGCACCCGACCCGCTGAACCCTTGCGCGGCGTGCGGCCCGGCGTCCCCGTACCGGGGTTCGGAGTGGTCCGGCTAGGGAGCCCGCAGTTCGCCGAGGGTGACCTCGGCGGTCTTGGTGGCACCGTCCCTGGTGTACGTGACGGTGACCTTGCTGCCCGGGGTGAGCGAGGCGAGCGCGGTGGTGAGCGCGTTCAGCGAGTCCACCTGGGTGTCGTCGATCCTGGTGATCACGTCACCGGCCTGGAGCCCCGCCGAGGCCGCCGCGCCGCCCGCGGTGACCGCCACGATGACCGCGCCGGCCGGCTGGAACTGCTGGTTGAAGCTGGTCCGGGCGGTGATGCCGAGCGCGGCCCGGCCGGAGTTGGTGACCTTGCCCTGCTTGATCAGCTGGTCGGCGATGCTGGTGATGGTGCTGGCCGGGATGGCGAAGCCGATGCCGGGGGCGGCCGAGCCGTTGGTCTGGGGTTCGGTCGCGGCGAGCGTGTTGATGCCGATCACCTTGCTGTCCAGGTTCACCAGCGCGCCGCCGCTGTTGCCCGGGTTGATCGCCGCCGAGGTCTGCACCATGTTTCCGATGGTGGCGCCCGGCGAGCCGGGGCCCTGGGGCTCGGTGACGGTCCGCCCGGTGGCCGAGACGATGCCCTGGGTGACGCTGCTGGCGAGCCCCAGCGGGCTGCCCATGGCGAGGGTGATCTGGCCGAGCTGGACCTTGCCCGAATCGCCGAAGCTGGCCGGCCGCAGCCCGCTCGGCGGCTTGCTCAGCCGGATCACCGCGAGGTCGGAGTCGGGGTAGCTGCCGACCAGCTCGGCGTCCAGCGTGGTGGTGCTGTTGGCGAGGGTCACCGTGAAGGTCTTCGCGGAGCCGATCACGTGGGCGTTGGTGACGATGTCGCCCTTGTCGTCGTAGACGATCCCGGAGCCGAGGCTGTCGCCGGTGGTGATCTGCACCACGGAGGGCAGCACGTTGGCGATCACCGTCTGGTAGGCCTCCTGCAACTGGGTCGCGCCGTTCGACTGGCCGGGCGCGGCCTGGGTGGCGCCGGGGGCCGACGGCGAGGTGGTGGCGGCGACGGTGGCCTGGGAGGAGGAGCCGCTGCTGCACCCGGCCAGCGCCAGCGCGGCCGCCGCCGCGCCCGCGACCGCCCCCGGCAGCCGCCCGTACGGCAGGGGGCGGGTGTGTTCCTTGTGACGGCTCACCTGGCTGCCTCCGATTCGTCACCACGCCGAGCGGGCGCGGGCATGAGCGCACGAAAATCCCTGCCAGGTTTTCACCGTTTTGTCCACTTCGCGGCCCCGACTCGCCCGAACGTGGCGATCGAATCCGAACGCCTAGGATCGGCACATGACTTGGTTGATCACCGGCGGTGCCGGATACATCGGCGGACATGTCGTCCGACAGCTGCTCGACGCCGGGGAGCGCGTCGCCGTCCTGGACGACCTCAGCACCGGCGACGCCTCCCGGCTGCCGGCCGGCGTCCCCCTGATCGAGGGCTCCACCCTGGACCGCGCCGCCCTGGACGCCGCGATCCGCGAGCACGGCGTCGAGGGCATCCTGCACTTCGCCGCCAAGAAGCAGGTCGGCGAGTCCGTCGAGCAGCCCTTCCTGTACTACCGAGAGAACATGATCGGCCTCCAGACCGTCCTGGAGGCCGCCGCCGAGGGCGGGGTGAAGCGCTTCCTCTTCTCCTCCTCCGCCGCGGTCTACGGCATGCCGGACGTCGACCTGGTCACCGAGTCCACGCCCTGCGACCCGATGAGCCCGTACGGCGAGACCAAGCTGGCCGGCGAGTGGCTGGTCGCCGCGGCCGGCAAGGCCTACGGCATGTCCACCGTGGCCCTGCGCTACTTCAACGTGGCCGGCGCCGCCTCCCCCGAGCTCTCCGACGCCGGGGTGTTCAACCTGATCCCGATGGTCTTCGAGCGGCTCACCGCCGGCCAGGCCCCGCGGATCTTCGGCGACGACTACCCGACCCCGGACGGCACCTGCGTCCGTGACTTCATCCACGTCTCCGACATCGCCTCGGCGCACGTGGCGGCCGCCAAGCGGATGGCCGCCGACCCGGCCGGCGCGACCTCCCTGGTGCTGAACATCGGCCGCGGCGAGGGCGTCAGCGTCAAGGAGATGCTGGAGGTGATCGGCAAGGTCACCGGCTACGACACCGCCGCCGAGGTGACCCCGCGCCGTGCCGGCGACCCGGCCCGGGTGGTGGCCTCCGCCGACCTGATCCACCGCGAGCTGAACTGGACCGCCCGGCACGACGTGACGGAGATGGTCTCCTCCGCGTGGGACGGCTGGTGCAGCCGCCACCCCGGGGCCCGCAGGGCCTGATCCGACGGCGCCGGTCCGGCGGTGTCCGCCCCGCGGTTCAGCGGGCGGGCACCGCCGTGCCGTAGAAGGCGTCCAGCGCGTACACGCAGCGGTCCTTGGAGCCGACGAAGACCCGGCCGCCGACCGCCACCGGCGAGCCGGTGAGCTCGCCCTTGGTGCCGAGCTCCCAGCGCAGCTGACCGCTCGCCAGGTCCAGGGTGTGCAGCGAGTGGTCCCGGCTGCCCAGGTGGACCAGGCCGTCGGCCACCGCCGGGGAGCCGACGATCTCGCCGCGGGCGGTGTAGCGCCAGCGCTCCCGGCCGGTGGCCGCCTCGAAGGCGTACAGCACCTCGCCGTTGCCGACCAGCACCATGCCGTCCGAGACCACCACCGGGTCGGCGCCCTGGCGGCGGCCGGTGACCCCGCGCCAGCGGTCCAGTCCGGTGGCCGCGTCCAGCGCGTAGACCGTGCCCAGGTAGTCGGCCACGTAGACCGCGTCGGCGTCGAGGGCGGGCGGGGTGAACAGCACCACCGGGGCCTCGAAGCGCCAGCGCTCGGCCCCGCTGGCCGCGTCCAGCGCGTACACCCGGGTGCCGGCCGACACGTACAGCACGCCGCCGCGCTCGACCGGGTGCGAGGGCACGTCCTCGCCGACCGGGAAGGACCAGCGCAGGCCCGCGCCGCGCGGGTCGACGCAGCGCAGCCGCCCGCCGCCGTAGTAGTAGGCGGCGCCACCCACCAGGACCGGGCCGGACTGCGGGTTCTCGTAGTCCTGCTGGGCGTCGTCGGCCCGCCACAGCTCGGCGCCGTTGGCGGCCGAGCGGAGCTGGACGCCGCCGCCCCTGATGCCGCAGCAGAGCACGCCGTCGGCGGCGGAGAGCGAGTAGACCCAGCCGTCCAGCGAGGTGCGCCAGCGCTCGGTGCCGTCCGAGGCGTCGACGGTGTACAGGTGCGGGCCGTCCGCGGCGTGCACCCGGCCGGCGTCCACCGCGAGCGCCCAGGCGACGTCCCGGGTCTTGTAGCGGCGCTCGCCCGAGCCGATGTCCAGCGCGTGCACCTCGAAGCTGGAGACGAAGAGCGTGCCGTCGGCGACCACCGGGGTGCCCCAGACGTCGTTGGACATCCGGAACCGCCAGGGGCGCCAGCGGGCGGCCGGGGCCGGCGGGGGCGGCGGGGTGGGGGCCGCCCGGCGGACCCAGTCGGTCGCGGCCGGGGCGGTGCTCGGACCGGGCTGCTCGTGCTCGGCCCGCGGCCCCGGGCCTATCCGCACCGAGGCGCCGGACAGCTGCACCTCGACGGCGCCGCCGCCGGTCGGCGCGCGGTGCCTGTTCGGGGCGGCGAGCTTCGCGGTCGGGATCTCGGGGTCGGAGCCGTGGCCCGGCAGCGGCGCGGCGTGCACCGGACCGGCCGGCGGCTGCGCGTGCCGCCCGCCCGGGTCGGTGCGCGGGTCGGCCGGCCCGAGGTGCTGCGACGGGCCGTGCGCCGGCGGTGCCTGCGGGGGCGGCTGCGGCGGCTGGGCCGGGCCGGCCGACGGGCGCGGCGGCGGGGCGGCCGGCCGGCGGCCCCGCCTGCGCTCGATCAGCTCCAGCGCGTTGGCCGGCAGCCAGTCCCCGGCCTCGCCGGAGGCGTCGTCCCGGGAGAAGAGGTGCGGGGCCAGCTCGGTCTGGATCTGCGCCGGGGTGGGCCGGCGCTCGGGGGCCTGCTGCATGCAGGCGCGCACCAGGTCCATCAGCTCGGGCGCCATGCCGGTCAGGTCCGGCTCCTCGCGCAGCAGCTGGAACACCGTCTCGACCGGGTTGGTGCCCCGGTAGGGCGGGTGCCCGGTGGCGCAGAACACCATCAGCGAGCCGAGCGAGAAGACGTCGCTGGCGCCCCGGACGGTCCGGCTGTCCCTGGCCTGCTCGGGGGACATGTACGCGGGGGTGCCGACCGCGACGTTGGTCATGGTGAGCCGGGTGCTGGACACCCCGGCCGCGATGCCGAAGTCGATCACCTTCGGGCCGTCCTCGACCACCAGGACGTTGGAGGGCTTGAGGTCGCGGTGGATCAGCCCGGCCGCGTGGATGGACTGGAGGGCCTCCGCGATGCCGGCGACCAGCCAGCGGGTGGCCTCCACCGGCAGCGGGCCGCACTCCTCGACCAGGTCCTCCAGCGAGGGCGCCGGGATGTACGCGGTCGCCAGCCAGGGCACCCGGGCGTCCGCGTCCGCGTCCACCACGGCCGCCGTGTAGAAGCCGCCGACCGTCTTGGCCGCCGCGATCTCCCGGGCGAAGCGGACGCGGAACAGCTCGTCCTCGGCCAGCTCACCCCGCACGGTCTTGATGGCCACCCGTCGCCCCGACGCGGAACGCGCCAGGTAGACCAGCCCCATCCCACCCGCGCCGAGCCGCCCCAGCACCTCGAAGGGCCCGATCCGCCTCGGATCGTGCGCCGTCAGCTGGTCCACTCCGCTGCCACCTCCCCGTTGTCCGCACCCGCCGCGTGGTGCCGGACCCGATTCTCCAATGCCGCCCCGCGCATATCCAACCTCCCCCACCCGCCGGAACGCGCCGCCCGGGCCCCTACGGGACCCCGGACAGGCCTCTGACCAGCGAGGACGGAACGGCTGGATCCTGACGCCCGCTCCGGAGCCGGCTTGCGCGCGGAGCCCCGGACCGTCCACCGCCGAACCGTCACGCTCTGTCACCCGATCACCCCTCAGCGGACTCGCCGTCACGCTGTGAGGTCAAAGGCACACGGGGGGGCTTCAACAAGGGGCTTCGAAGCCCGGTGAATATCCGTCCGAAGTGGTTCATGCCGCTATACCAACCCCCGTGCGGAGTAATAGTCGCATCACCGAATCGCGCCAAGATCTTGCCACGGTAAGCTGACGGCATGACAGGACAAGTTCGCACCGTCGACGGTCGCGTCGCCGGGCGACGCGGACAGGAGACGCGGCAGAAGCTGCTCGATTGCCTCCGCGAGATGCTCAGCACGTCGCCCTATCGGGACGTCAAGGTCATCGACGTCGCCCGTATGGCGGGTACCTCCCCCGCGACCTTCTACCAGTACTTCCCGGATGTCGAGGGCGCTGTCCTCGAAATCGCCGAGGAAATGGCCAAGGACGCCGACCAGCTCAAAGAGCTGGTGGCCGGAAAGTCCTGGGCAGGGAAGTCCGGACCGACCACTTCGGAAGAACTGGTCGACGGATTCCTCGCCTTCTGGCGCAAGAACGACGCCATTCTCCGAGTGGTCACGCTCGGTGCCGCCGAAGGGGACAAGCGGTTCTTCAAGATCCGCATGACGGTCCTCAACGCGGTCGCCAAGCCGCTCGCGGAAGCCGTCAAGGAACTCCAGGGGAAGGGCCAGGCCGACAAGTCGCTCGACTCGAACGCCGTGGCCGGGGCCCTGGTCTCGCTGCTCGCCTCGGCGGCCGAGCACCAGAAGGCCTTCACCTCCTGGGGCGTCAAGGTCAAGGACCTCAAGCCCAACCTCGCTCCCCTGGTGTACCTGGGCGTCACCGGCAAGAAGGCGCCCAAGTAGGACCGTCCTCCGACCCACCATCCGCTCCGCGCGCAGCCCCGGCCTCCTGTCCGGGGACCGACGGACGGCGGCCGTGTCCTCGGGGGAGGTCCGCCGACGTACCGCTCGCGCGCCAGACATGCCGGTGGGCGGGCACCCGTGACGGGGTGCCCGCCCACCGGCATGTTCGCGTCCGGACGGCGTCGCGGTGTGCCCTCGGACGGCCCCGCGACGGCCTCGGGGCGGCCTCGGGGCGCCGCCGGGTCAGGGGCAGCGCACGACCTGGCCGGCGTAGGCCAGGCCGCCGCCGAAGCCGAAGAGCAGGACCGGGTCGCCGGGCGAGAGCTCGCCGCGCTCGACCAGCTTGGAGAAGGCCAGCGGGATGGAGGCGGCCGAGGTGTTGCCGGAGTGGACCACGTCCCGGGCCACCACCGCGTCCTCGCCGAGGCCCAGCTTCCGGGCGATCGCGTCGATGATCCGCAGGTTGGCCTGGTGCGGGACGAAGCCCTTCAGCTCGGCCGGGTCGATCCCGGCCCGCTCGCAGGCCTGACGGGCCAGCGGGGCGAGCTGGGTGGTGGCCCAGCGGAAGACCGCCTGGCCCTGCTGGCTGATCACCGGGTCCCAGCCGGTGATCACCACGGCGTCGCCCTTCTCCGGCTCGGAGCCCCAGACCACCGGCCCGATGCCGGGCTCGGCGCCGTCCTCCTGGGCCTCGACCACCGCGGCGCCCGCGCCGTCGCCGAAGATCACGCAGGTGGAGCGGTCGGTCCAGTCGAGCGTGTCGGACATCCGCTCCGCGCCGATCACCAGGGCGCGGCGGGCCGAGCCGGCCCGGATCGCGTGGTCGGCGGTGGCCAGGGCGTACGAGAAGCCGGAGCAGACCGTGTTGATGTCGTACGCGGCGGGCGAGCGCACGCCCAGCCGGGCGGCCACGGCGGCGGCGGTGTTGGGGCTGCGCTCGATCGCGGTGCAGGTGGCGACCACGACGAGGTCGATGTCCTCGGCGTCCCGGCCGCTGTTGGCGAGCGCCTTCTGCGCGGCCTCGGTGGCGAGGTCGACCAGGCTCTCGTCCTCGGCGATGTGCCGGGTGCGGATGCCCACGCGGGAGCGGATCCACTCGTCGTCGGTGTCGACGAGTGCCGTCAGGTCGTCGTTGGTGAGGACCTTGGGGGGCTGGTAGTGACCGAGTGCCACAATGCGCGAACCGCTCATACTGCCATGGAACCGGGTTACCCGCTGGTCAGCATGGTATGACCGGTGACAGGATCCGCCCCCTCGTTCTGTAGGAGGTGGACAAGGCCCCTTGCGGGGCCCGGCTCCCCGTACGCCGAGGTCAGGCGGCCAGTGCGGCCGCGTCGCCCATCACGATGACCGGATGGGCGGCCGGGTCCAGGGTGCGGATCAGCTGGGCCATCTTGTCCTCGGGGATCGACACGCAGCCGTGGGTCGGGCCGTCGTGGTCCACGTGGAGCCAGATGCCGCCGCCCTTCTTGGAGCCCATCGGGCGGCGCGGGTCGAGCGGGGAGTTGCCGGCGACGCGGTTGTAGTTGATCGCGACCACGTAGTCGAAGGAGCCGGCCAGCTGGTCACCGAAGAAGCCCGTGCCGGAGACCACGAAGCTCGGGTCCTTGTCGTACGGGAGCCTGCTGCCCGGGTCGGCCTTGCGGCCGCCCGCGTCGGTGAGCTCGAACACGCCGATCGGGCTGCGCAGGTCGCCCTCGTTGTGGTCGGTGGTCCAGCCGTTCTTGCCGTTGTGGCCCTGCCAGGTCTCGCCGGCCAGCCAGCGGCCCTCGGGGGTGCGGGTCCAGAGGGTGACGTTGTTCCTGTCGGTGTTCTTGTCCTGGCCGGAGGCGACCACGACCTGGGTGGTCGCGGCGGGGATCTTCGCGGTGAAGGCCGCGCCGAGGCCGGGTATCGCGGCGACCGAACCGTCCGCCCGGGTCTGGCTGCGGTCGGCGGCCGGGACCGCGCCCTGCCGGTCGGAGGCGGCCTGGGCGGCCGCGGGGTCCGGGGCGGGGTGGTCGGGCTTGCTGACGCCCTCCGGGCCGGGGCCGTCGGCGGCGGTGATGCCGGTCTTGGCGCCGTCCTGGCCGACGGCGTACCAGCCGGCGGTGGCGGCGACCAGCAGCGCGGTGCCGGCCATCACGGCCTTGCCGTGACGTTTCTGCTTGGCCTTGCGCCGCCGTCCCCGGGCTGCCGTCCGGGCGCCCGCCACCGGCGTGGTGGGCGCCGCGGCGAGCACGACGGGCGCGGGCTCGTAGCCGGCTCCGTGCAGGGGCTCGTACCCGGCCTCGGGGACGGACCCGGGAGCGGCCTCGGGGACGGGCTCGTGAACGGGCCCGGCTCCGTAGACCGGGGCGGGCTCGTAGCCGGCCTCGGCCCGGTACTGGACCGGCTCGGCCTCGTACGGCTGGAACGGCTGGTCGTACGCCGCGTAGTACCCGTCAGGAGCCTGCTCGTACGGCTGGTAGCGGTCGTACGGGTAGTCCTGCCGAACCGGCTGCCGGTACGGCTGGAAGCCCTCGTACTGCTGCTGGGGCATCAGGTCGACCGGCTCCTGCATCGGCTGGTGCGGCGGGTACGCGGTGGCGCGATCAGAACCGGACATGCTGTCGATCCTGCCAAACGCCGTACCCGTTGGTAAACCCGGGCCTCGTGCGGAGGCCGTGAAGACAACCGCCGCCCGGGCCGACGGGCGGCCGGGGCGGCGGGGATCCTCGCAGGTCAGAGGCGCATCGCCTGCGGGGACTCACGGCGCATCGGGTCCGGTCCGTCGTACTCGCGGATGATCTCGTAGCGGGTGTTGCGCTCCACCGGGCGGAAGCCGGCGTCGCGGATCAGCCCGAGCAGGTCGTCGCGGCCGAGCTTGTTCGGGGTCCCGAAGTTGTCCGCGTCGTGGGTGATCTTGTACTCGACCACCGAGCCGTCCATGTCGTCCGCGCCGTGGCTGAGCGCCAGCTGGGCGGTGGCGACGCCGTGCATCACCCAGAAGACCTTGACGTGCGGGACGTTGTCGAAGAGCAGCCGGGAGACCGCGAAGGTCTTCAGCGCCTCGGCACCGGTGGCCATCTCGGTACGGGCCATCAGCTTGTTGCGCACGACGCCGTCCTTGGAGTCGTGGAAGTCGTGCTGGTAGCGCAGCGGGATGAAGACCTGGAAGCCGCCGGTCTCGTCCTGGAGCTCGCGCAGCCGCAGCACGTGGTCCACCCGGTGGCGGGGCTCCTCGATGTGGCCGTACAGCATGGTGGCCGGCGTCTTGAGGCCCTTGCTGTGCGCGAGGCGGTGGATCCGCGACCAGTCCTCCCAGTGGGTGTCGTGGTCGACGATGTGCTGGCGGACCTCCCAGTCGAAGATCTCCGCGCCGCCGCCGGTCAGCGACTCCAGGCCGGCGTCGATCAGCTCGTCCATGATCTCGTCGGCGGACAGGCCGCTGATCTTCTCGAACCAGTGGATCTCGGTGGCGGTGAAGGCCTTCAGCGAGACGTTCGGCAGAGCCGCCTTCAGCTCCCGCAGCGAGCGCGGGTAGTAGCGCCACGGCAGGGTCGGGTGCAGGCCGTTGACGATGTGCAGCTCGGTGAGGGACTCGACCTCCATCGCCTTGGCGAGCCGGACGGCCTCCTCGATGCGCATCGTGTACGCGTCCTTCTCGCCCGGCTTGCGCTGGAACGAGCAGTACGCGCAGGACGCGTTGCACACGTTGGTCATGTTGAGGTGGCGGTTGACGTTGAAGTGGACGACGTCACCGTTCTTCCGCGTCCGCACGTGGTGGGCCAGCCCGCCCAGCCAGGCCAGGTCGTCGCTCTCGTAGAGCGCGATCCCGTCCTCGCGGGTCAGCCGCTCACCCGCGTAGACCTTCGCCTCCAGCTCGCGCTTGAGCCCTGCGTCCATGCGGTGCCCCGCCTCCTCCGACTTCGATTCCTTGCCGGAACGAGCGTACGCCTATGCCGAGAGCAGCTCGGCGAGCAGTGTCGGGTCGATGTTGCCGCCGCTGACCACGGCCGCCACCGCCTGGCCGCCGGTCTCGGCGGCGCGGTGGAAGTAGGCGGCCGGGGCGACCGCCCCGGAGGGCTCGGCGACCAGCCGGCCGCGGCGGGCCAGCACGGCCACGGTGGCGCGGATCTCGTCCTCGGTGACGGTGACGATGTCGTCCACGTAGGCGGTGACGTGCTCGAACGGCAGCACGCCGAGCGAGGGGGTGCGCAGCCCGTCCGCGATGGTCCGGTAGGTGTCGGCGACCGGCCACTCGACCCGGCGGCCGGCCCGCAGGCTGGCCCGGGCGTCGGCGGCCAGCTCGGGCTCCACGCCGATCACCCGGATGCCCGGACGGGTGAGCTTGAGCGCGGCCGCCGTCCCGCCGATCAGACCTCCGCCGCTGACCGGCACCAGGACGGTGTCCAGCTCGGCCGGGGCGTCCTCGGCGATCTCCAGCCCGACCGTGCCCTGGCCCGCGATGATGAACGGGTCGTCGTACGGGGGCACCCAGACGTAGCCGTGCTTCCCGGCCAGTTCGGCGGGCAGGGTGTCCCGCTCCTCCGGCGCGACCAGGATCACCTCGGCGCCGAACGAGCGGGTGGCCTCCACCTTCACGGCGGGCGAGGTGTCCGGCATCACGATCACGGCCTTGATGCCGAGCGTCCGGGCCGCGTAGGCCACCGCCTGCGCGTGGTTGCCGCTGGACTGGGCGACCACGCCCCGGGCGCGCTCGTCGTCGGTCAGCGCGGCCAGCCGGTTGTAGGCGCCGCGGGTCTTGAAGGCCCCGGTCGGCTGGAGGTTCTCGGGCTTCAGCCAGAGCCGCCGCTCCCCCTCGGCCGCCCAGGGGGCGGGAACGAGCGGGGTGCGCACGGCGACCCCCGCGATCCGCTGCCGAGCCGCGCGCAGCTCCTCCAGACCGACCAGTGCCATGCCGTCACTCTCCTACAGGAGGAAGTTCACTCACCCGGTTTTCCCACTTGGTGGAGAGTACGACGGTGGTGCGGGTCCGGGCCACGCCCTTCGTGCCCGAGATCCGCTTGACCACCGACTCCAGGCCGGCCACGTCGGCCACCCGGACCTTCAGCATGTAGGAGTCGTCGCCGGCGATGAACCAGCAGTCCTCCACCTCGTTGAGGTCCTTCAGCCGGAACGCGACGTCCTCGTGGTCCGCCGCGTCGGTGAGCTGAAGGCCGATCAGGGCCGTGACGCCGAAGCCGAGCGACGCCGGGTTGACCGTCGCCCGGTAGCCGGTGATGACCCCCGCCTGCTCCAGGCGGTTGATCCGGTCCGTGACGCTCGGGCCGGAGAGCCCGACCAGGCGGCCCAACTCGGCGTAGGACGCGCGGCCGTTCTCCCGGAGCGCCTGGATGAGCTGTCTGTCCACCGTGTCCATATACCGTCCGCGTCCTTCCGAACCTCACCAGACCCACAGATCATTATCCGGATTCAAAGGCGCTGCGCGCCGACCGACCCGGATATCGCAGAGAAGATACTCTCCCGCCCTCGGTCCGCTTACTCCCCCTCAGCCAGTGGGGCCTCGCCGGCGGCCGGTTTGCGGGCGGCCGCCCCCAACTCCCCTTCCCAGCGCAGGTACAGGGAATGCGGCACGTCGACGGCGTCCAGCACCCGTCCGGCCACGAAATCCACGAGTTCGCGCACGGTGGAGCCGCCGGCGTAGAAACCGGGTGAAGCGGGCAGGACGACCGCCCCCAGTGCGTCGAGCTCCACCAAGTGCTTCAACGTCACCCCGTTGAGTGGTGTCTCGCGCACGCAGACGACGAGCGGACGGCGCTCCTTGAGGGTGACGCTGGCCACGCGCTGCAACAGGTCCTTGCTCAGGCCGAGCGCGATCCCGGCCACCGCGCCGGTGGTCGCGGGCACCACGAGCATGCCCTTGGCCGGGTAGGAGCCGCTGGACGGGCCGGCCGCGAAGTCCCCGGCGGGCCAGTAGCGGACGTCGTCCAGGCCCTGGTCGCCGCCGAGCCAGGCGGCGAGGTCGGTGCGCCAGTGCGCGTCCCGGAAGGAGATGCCGGTCTCGTCCAGGATGGTGAGCCGGGCGGCGCGGCTGACGATCAGGTCCACCGCCTCGCCGGCGGCCAGCAGCGCGCGGATCACCGAGGCCGCGTACGGCGTCCCCGACGCACCCGAGACCCCGACCACCCACGGCTGACGCTTCGCAGTTCCCATGGGGCAATTCTGTCCCGGCCCCACCTGCGCGTTCGGCCCGGGCGGGCCGGGAGGGGCCCGGAAGCGCCCGGCCCCTGGGAGGATGGGCGCATGGCAGCGACCCTCGTCGACCTCACCCATCAGGTGACCACCGCGATGCCGGTCTACCCCGGCGACCCGGCCGTCCTGCTGGAGCCCGCGCTCACCACGGCCACCGCCGGGGTGAACGTGCTGGCTCTGCACCTCGGCTCGCAGTCCGGGACGCACGTGGACGCGCCGTACCACGTGGACGTCACCTGGCCGACCCTGGACGGGCTGCCGCTGGAGCGGTTCACCGGCCCCGCCGTGGTCGCCGACCTGCGCGGGCTGGAGCCCCGGACGGCCGTCACCCCCGACCTGCTGGCGCCCGCGCTGGAACGGGCCGCCGAGGGCACCGTGCTGCTGCTGGCCACCGGCTGGGCCCGGCACTGGGGCACCGACACCTACCTCGCCCACCCCAGCCTGACCCCGGCCGCCGCCGAGGCGATCGTCGCCGCCGGGGTGCGGACGGTCGGGGTGGACGCGCTCAGCGTCGACCCGACCCCCGACCCGGGCCCGGGCGACCCGGCGGTGGCGGCCCTGCTCGCCGACCTCACCGACGAGCACGACCCGGACACCGCCGACGAGCCCTCGCTCGCCGCCCACCGGGTGCTGCTGGGGGCGTCCGGCGGCGGGGTGATCGCCGAGAACCTGACCGACCTGCGGCCGCTGCTGGCCGCCCAGGAGGCCGGTCTGCCGGTGGAGGTCTCGCTGTTCCCGCTGCGGCTGGTCGCGGCGGACGGCGCTCCGGTACGGGCGGTGGCCCGGCTGGGGTGAGGGCGGGCGATGCACCCCCCGGTACTTGGTCTAGACCATCCCCCGTCAACGCCAGTACGCTTTCCGGCCATGGCAGAGATCATCGGAGTGATCGAGCGACTCTGGCGCTACCCCGTGAAATCCACCGGCGGCGAGCGGCTCGACTCCGTCGAGGTGGACGAGCGCGGCCTGGCCGGCGACCGCCTCTACGCCGTCCGCGACGCGGCCGGGCGGCTCGGCTCGGGCAAGAACACCCGCCGCTTCCGCCGGATGGACGGACTGCTCCGCCTCTCCGCCCGGCTCGGCCACCGGATCGACGGGCCCGAGCTGTTCGACCCGCTCGGCCGCCCGGTCGACCGGCCGAACGCCTTTCTGCGCGCCTACCTCCAGCGCGCGGACGTCGAACTCGCCCGCGAGGACGCCGTTTCGCACTTCGACCAGCGGCCGGTCAGCGTGCTCAGCACCGCCACCCTGGACTGGGTCCGCGAGGCCGTCCCCTTCGCCGTGATCGACGAGCGCCGGTTCCGCCCCAACATCGTGCTGCGCACCCCGCCGGGCACCCCGCCGTTCGTCGAGGACGCCTGGCTCGGCCGCCGGGCGTCCGGCGAGGCCCCCGGCAGCGCCCGGCTCTCCTTCGTCGCCTCCAGCGAGCGCTGCGCGATGACCGGCGCCCCGCAGCCCGGGCTGCCGCACGCGCCCGAGATCCTGAAGGCCGTGGTGCACGCCCACGACGGCCGGCTCGACGCCCTCGCCGAGGTCGCCGCCCCGGGCCGGCTGCGGGTCGGCGACCGGCTGGTGCTGGACTGAGCGCCCTCCGCGCGAGCGGCCGACCGCCCGTCACCTCGTCGGCGGCGACGGGGACTTGACCGGCCGACGGGGTCAGGCCCCGTGGCGGCGGACCAGGCAGAAGAAGTGCCCGGCCGGGTCGGCGTAGATCCGCCACCGGACGGCGTCGGACATCCGGACGGCGCCGAGCGCGAGCACCTGCCGCTCGGCGTCGTCGAGGTCCGCCACCTCGACGTCCAGGTGCGCCTGCTGCGGGCGCTCCGGGTCGTCCCAGCGCGGCGGCCGGTGGTCGGCGACGCGGTGGAAGCAGAGCACCGAGCCGTCGTCGAGGTGCAGCGTGGACCAGTGCGGGCCCAGCGTCCAGCGCCGGTCCGGGCGGTCCACCTCGCCGCCGAGCACGCCGGCGTAGAAGCGGGCCAGCGCCGCCGGATCCGGGCAGTCGAGCACCAGGCACTGCAGCTTGCCGATCACGGCCCTCCTCAGGGGGTGTTGACGTCGCCCCCGGATTCTGCCGCCTCCGCCGCCGGGACGGCCACCGCCCGCAGGTAGGCGTCGACGAAGATCTCGACGGCCTCGTCCACCGGGGGCGTCCCGGCGCCGCCCAGGGCGGCCTCCAGCACCGGCCGCATCAGGACGTGGTTGAGCAGCGGGCCGAGCAGCAGCTGGACCAGCACCGGGGTGGGCAGCGGGCGCAACCGGCCGGCCCGCACGTGCGGCAGCAGCAGCCGGTCGAGGCTGTCGAGCACCCGCGGCAGGGTGCCGGCCATCACCCTGGCGGCGGGGCCGTCCGGGCGGCCGAACAGGTCGGCGAAGACGGCCGGGACGATCCGCGGCTCGTGCGCGAAGGCCGCGAGGAAGGCGGCGTGCAGCGCCCGGACGGTGTCCTCCAGCCGCTCCGGCGGGTCGGCCGCGAGGGCCTCCAGGCCCGGCAGCGCGGAGTGCCGTGCGAAGACGGCGGAGAGCAGGCCGTCCCGCCCCTCGAAGACGGTGTGCAGGCTGGGCAGCGAGCAGTCGGCCCGGTCCGCCACCGCGTCCAGGGTGACCCCTGCCAGGCCGCGCTCGGCCACCAGCAGCGCGGCCGCCTCGATCGCCCGCTCGCGTACCGGCGGCCGTCCGCCCGGATCCACCCCCGACTCGCGGACCGCTTCGTCCAGCGCCGCCCGCGAGCCGCCGAGCCGGCGCAGCAGCGTGCTGCGGGAGATCCCGGCCGTCGCGGCGATCGCCGTGAGCGGGACGTCGGCGACGTCCTGGCCCCGTTCCTTCGCGGCCGCGAGGGCGGCCGCCACCAGGTCCTTCATGTGGAGCATCGTACTACTTGACACCTGAGACGGTTCCAGAGAGTCTGTATATGCAAGTTCCACACGGACGGTAATCGATCGAACACCGAAGGGGGAGGGTCATGAGCGTCGTGATCTCCGGCGGCGGGCCGGCCGGAATGATGCTGGGCCTGTTGCTGGCGCGCGCCGGCGTCGAGGTGACCGTGCTGGAGAAGCACGGGGACTTCCTGCGGGACTTCCGCGGCGACACCGTCCACGCCTCCACCGTGCGGCTGATGGACGAGCTCGGCCTCGGCCGGAAGTTCGCCGCCCTGCCGCAGAGCCGCCTCGGCAACCTGGTCGTGCGGGTGCCCGGCGCCGCACCCGTCGCGCTGAGCGCCCACGAACGGCTGAGGCCCCCGTACAACTACGTCGCGATGATCCCCCAGTGGGACCTGCTGAACTTCCTGGCCACGGAGGCCCGGCAGGAGCCCACCTTCACCCTGCGGATGAACACCGAGGCCACCGGCCTGCTCCGGGACGGCAACCGGGTGACCGGAGTCCGGTACCGCACCCGGGACGGCGAGGAGGGCGAGCTGCGCGCCGACCTCACCGTCGCCGCCGACGGCCGGCACTCCACCCTGCGCCGGGCCGCCGGGCTGGTGCCCGAGGAGTTCCCGGTGCCCTTCGACACCTGGTGGTTCCGGCTGCCCCGGCACGCCCACGAGCGGTCCGCCCCGCCCGACGTCGTCCCCGGCTTCGGACGCGGCGACATGGCGCTGAGCCTCACCCGGGACGACTACTTCCAGATCGCCTACTTCCGGACCAAGGGCGCCGACCCGCTGCTGCGCGCCGAGGGCATCGAACGGTTCCGCGCCCGGATCGCCGAACTGCTGCCCCGGTACGCCGACCGGGTCGACCGACTGGCCGGTCTGGACGACGTCCACCTGCTCGACGTCCGGCTCGACCGGCTGCACCGCTGGTACGCCGACGGGCTGCTGCTGATCGGCGACGCCGCCCACGCGATGTCCCCGGCCGGCGGAGTGGGCATCAACCTCGCCGTCCAGGACGCCGTCGCGGCCGCCACCCTGCTCGCCGAACCGCTGCGCCACGGCCGCCCGACCACCGCCGCGCTCGCCCGGGTGCAGCGGCGCCGGTGGCGGCCGACGGTGATCACGCAGCGGATGCAGCGGGTCCTGCACGGCGTCATGTTCGAGCCGGTGCTCAGCGGCCGCCGGGTCGGCCCGCCGCGGCGGCTGGTGCTGCTGGCCCGCTTCGCCCCCGGCTTCCGGCAGCTGGTCTCCCGCCTGATCGCGCTGGGCCCGCTCCCCGAGCACGCCCCGGCCTTCGCCCGCCGCGACGCCTGATTCCCACCCGTTCGGGCGGGCGGCCCACGGGGAACGACCGTTGGCATGACGATCCCTCACCGCTCGACCGGCACCGGCGACCACCACGTCCTGGTCCTGCACGACTGGTTCGGCACCAGCGCGGGCTGGGGCCCGTTCCTCGACTACCTCGACGGCGACGCCTTCAGCTACGCCTTCCTCGACTACCGCGGCTACGGCCAGCGCAAGGACGTCCCCGGCGCGTACACGCTCGCCGAGATCGCCTCCGACGCGCTCGCCCTGGCCGACCAGCTCGGGTGGGACCGCTTCTCCCTCGTGGGCCACTCGATGGGCGGCAAGGCGGCCCAGCAGGTGCTCGCCGAGGCACCGCTGCGGGTGCGCAAGCTGGTCGGCCTGGCACCGGTGCCGGCCGGCGCGTACCCGCTGGACGAGGCCGGGGAGGCGCTCTTCTACGGCGCCGCCGAGGACCGGGAGAAGCGCCTCGCCATCCTGGACCTGGTCACCGGCCGGCGGGCCGGCCGGGTCTGGCTCGACCGCATGGTCGACCAGTCGCTGCGGCTGTCCACCCGCGAGGCCTTCGGCGGCTACGTCCGCGACTGGGCGACGGCCGACCTGGAGCGCCGGATCAGCGGCAACCCGGTGCCGGTCAAGGTGATCGTCGGCGAGCACGACCTCGCCCTCACCGCCGAGGTGATGCGCGGCACCTTCCTCAGCCACTACCCCCACGCCGAACTGGAGGAACTCGGCGGCTGCGGGCACTACCCGATGTACGAGGCCCCGGTGGCCCTGGCGGTGTCACTGGAGGGCTTCCTGCACGACTGAGGCCGCCCCGGCCGGGGCTTCCGGGCGGCGGTGGGGGTCAGACGCCGAGCCCACGGACGAGCAGGTCCACCAGGGCGAAGAAGAACAGCGAGATCCCCACGAAGCTGTTGGTCTGGAAGAACGCCCGGTTGAGCTTCGACAGGTCGTTCGGCTTCACGATGGTGTGCTCGTAGACGAACGCGCCCGCGACGACCACCAGGCCGATCCAGAACGCCGGTCCGGCGTCCGTGCGGAGCGCGAACCAGCCCAGCAGGAGCGTCGTCAGGAGGTGGCAGACCCGTGCGCCCCGGATGGCCGCGGGTACGCCGTAGCGCGCGGGCACCGAACGCACGCCGTTCTCGCGGTCGGACTCGACGTCCTGGCAGGCGTAGATCAGGTCGAAGCCGCCGATCCAGATGCCGACCGCGACGCCCAGCACGACCGCGTCCCAGGACCAACTGCCCGTCACCGCGAGCCAGGCGCCGACCGGCCCCATCGCCTGGGCCAGGCCCAGGATCGCCTGCGGGAAGTTCGTGAACCGCTTGCCGTACGGGTAGACCACCATCGGCACCACGGCGACCGGCGCGAGCGCCAGGCAGAGCGGGTTGAGCATCGCGGCCGCGCCGAGGAAGACCACCAGGGCGACGGCCGAGCCGACGTACGCGGTCTTCAGCGACACCGCGCCGGTGACCAGTTCGCGGCCGGCGGTGCGCGGGTTGCGGGCGTCGATCTCGCGGTCGATGATCCGGTTGGCCGCCATCGCGAAGGTGCGCAGCCCGACCATGCAGACGGTGACGACGAACAGCTCGCCCCAGTGCACCCGCCCGTCGGCGAGGAACATGGCCGTCAGCGCGGCGATGTACGCGAAGGGCAGGGCGAAGATCGAGTGCTCGATCATCACCAGGCGCAGGAAGGCCTTCGTACGCCCGGGGGTCTCGACCGCAGCGGTGCTCACAGCCCGTACTCCTTCCAGCGACGCGAGACCAGTGCGGCCGTCGCGGGGTCCGAGGACACCATCTCCGGCCAGCCGCCGTCCCGGGTGTAGCCCTCCTCGGGCAGCTTGCGGGTCGCGTCGATGCCGGCCTTGCCGCCCCAGAACTGCTGGTACGAGGCGTGGTCCAGGTGGTCCACCGGGCCTTCGACCACGGTGAGGTCGCGGCTGTAGTCGACGTTGCCGAAGGCTCGCCAGGCGACTTCCTGGTAGTCGTGCACGTCGCAGTCGGAGTCCACCACGATGATCAGCTTGGTCAGCGACATCATGTGCGCGCCCCAGATCGCGTGCATCGTCTTCTGGGCGTGCTTGGGGTACTTCTTGTCGATCGAGACGATCACGCAGTTGTGGAAGCCGCCGGCCTCGGGCAGGTCGTAGTCGACGATGTCCGGGATGATGATCTTCAACAGCGGCAGGAAGAACCGCTCGGTGAACTTGCCCAGCGGGCCGTCCTCCGTCGGCGGGCGGCCGACCACGATGGACTGGAGGATCGGGCGGCGGCGCATCGTCACGCAGTCGATCTTCAGCGCCGGGAACGGCTCCTGCGGGGTGTAGAAGCCGGTGTGGTCGCCGAACGGGCCCTCGGGCAGCATCTCGCCGGGCTCCAGCCAGCCCTCCAGCACGACCTCCGCGTCGGCCGGGACCTGGAGCGGCACGGTCTTGCAGTCGACCATCCGGACCCGCTCCCCGGCGATGAAGCCGGCGAAGAGGTACTCGTCGATGTCCCCGGGCAGCGGCGCGGTGGCCGCGTAGGTGACGGCCGGCGGGCAGCCGAAGGCGATCGCGACCGGGAGGCGCTCCCCGCGGCGCTCGGCCACCGCGTAGTGGTTGCGGCTGTCCTTGTGGATCTGCCAGTGCATGCCGATGGTGCGGCGGTCGTGCCGCTGGAGGCGGTAGAGGCCCAGGTTGCGGATGCCGGTGTCCGGGTCCTTGGTGTGGGTCAGGCCCAGGTTGAAGAAGGAGCCGCCGTCCAGCGGCCAGGTGAAGAGGGCGGGCAGCTCGTCCAGGTCGACGTCGTCACCGGTGAGCACGACCTCCTGCACCGGGGCGTCGCCGGACTTCACGTACCGGGGCGGGACGTGCGCCATCGAGGCGAGCTTGCCGAAGGCGTCCCGGAAGCCGGTGAAGCCCTGCGGCAGCTCCGGCTTGAGCAGGCCGGCGATCTTCTCGGAGATGTCCTCCGGGCCCTTGAGGCCGAGCGACTTGGCCAGCCGCCGTTCGGTGCCGAAGACGTTCATGGCCAGCGGCATCGACGAGCCCTTGACGTTCTCGAAGAGCAGCGCCGGGCCCTTGGCCTTCTGCACCCGGTCGACGATCTCGCCGATCTCCAGGTGCGGGTCCACCTCCGCCTTGATGCGCCTGAGGTCGCCCTCGCGGTCGAGGGCGCGGAGAAACGAGCGGAGATCGTCGTATGCCATGCCTGTCAGTATCCGCCACCCGATAGCCTGGCTGGGTCAAGGGCCCCTGGAAGGCGCCCGTCACCGTCGTCGCCCGGGGGGAGATCCCAGCCGTGCCGAGGATTCTTCTGACCATCATCCTTCCGCTCGCGCTCTGGGTCTGGGCGTTCGTGGACTGCCTGACCACGCCCGAGGACGAGGTGAAGCACCTGCCCAAGGTGGTCTGGGTGCTGATCGTGCTGCTCTTCCCGCCGCTGGGCCCGATCGCCTGGCTGATCGCCGGCAAGCAGCGCGGCTTCCTGCGGGCCGGGTCCGCCGGGGCGGCCGACCCGGGGTACCCGGCCGACGACCGTCCGGGCCGCCCGGCCCCGCGCGGCGGGCGCCCGCTGGCGCCGGACGACGACCCCGAGTTCCTCGCCTCGTTGAAGAGGAGCGACAAAGACCACGAGGACATGCTCAAGCAGTGGGAGGCCGACCTGCGCCGCCGCGAGCGGGAGCTGCGCGACCGCGACGAGCCCGAGGACGGCAGGAAGAGCTGATCGGAGCGGGTCCGCCCGCTCGCTCGGACAGCCCACCCCCACCGTGCGGGGTGGGCTTCGGTGTTTTTGGCGCTTCTCTACGATTGCTCAATCCCTCAGCCGGTCGGCGAACCCCCGGCCACCGGGCCGGAGTGGACCTTGAACGCCACCCGAGAGGACCGACCCACACTGCCGGGAGACAGCCCTGACCTGCGCTTTTCTTCATGTTCAGATCATCGGACCATCATCTGTTCGACAACCCCCGGTATCCGAGCGAACACCGAGCGCTCGGTGATCGAGCCGTCCGCTTCTGTACAGGCCTGACAGCTAAACGAACCCGACCTTGTACGGAATCGACGCCGAAACCAGCGCACGGCCCCTCGTACAGTCATAAGTGAAGAAAGTGATTCGCAGCCGGGGGCACAGCAGACGTTGGCTGTCGGACAGTTCCCTCACCCTTGGAGTGGTTCGAGATGACGGTTGTGCATGAGGCGCCGGTCGACGGCGAGGTCCCGGAGGTCCCGGCCGACGCCCGTGGGCGGGTCGCCGAGCTGCACGAGCTCCGCGAGAAGGTCCGCCGCGGCCCCAGCGACAAGGCCACCGAGGCCCAGCACGCCAAGGGCAAGCTGACCGCCCGCGAGCGCATCGAGCTGCTGCTGGACGAGGGCTCCTTCCAGGAGGTCGAGCCGTTCCGCCGGCACCGCGCCCAGGGCTTCGGCCTGGAGGCCAAGAAGCCGCACACCGACGGCGTGATCGTCGGCTGGGGCACCGTCCACGGGCGCACCGTCTTCACGTACGCGCACGACTTCCGGATCTTCGGCGGCGCGCTGGGCGAGGCCCACGCGCAGAAGATCCACAAGATCATGGACATGGCCATCGCGGCCGGCGCCCCGCTGGTCTCGCTGAACGACGGCGCCGGCGCCCGCATCCAGGAGGGCGTCACCGCCCTGGCCGGGTACGGCGGCATCTTCCAGCGCAACACCAAGGCCTCCGGCGTCATCCCGCAGATCTCGGTGATGCTCGGCCCGTGCGCCGGCGGCGCCGCGTACTCCCCCGCGCTGACCGACTTCGTCTTCATGGTCCGCGAGACCTCGCAGATGTTCATCACCGGCCCGGACGTGGTCCAGGCGGTGACCGGCGAGAAGATCACCCAGAACGGCCTCGGCGGTGCGGACGTGCACGCCGGCGTCTCCGGTGTCGCCCACTTCGTCTACGACGACGAGCAGTCCTGCATCGAGGAGGTCCGCTACCTCCTGTCGCTGCTGCCGCAGAACAACCGCGAGATGCCGCCGTCCGTGATGAGCGAGGACCCGGTCGAGCGGCGCAACGACAGCCTGCTGGACCTGGTGCCCGCCGACGGCAACCGCCCGTACGACATGCGCAAGGTGATCGAGGAGATCGTCGACCACGGCGAGTACCTGGAGGTCCACGAGCGCTGGGCCACCAACGTGCTCTGCGTGCTCGCCCGGATCGACGGCCACGTCATCGGCATCATCGCCAACCAGCCGCAGTCGCTGGCCGGCGTGCTGGACATCGACGCGAGCGAGAAGGCCGCCCGCTTCGTCCAGATGTGCGACGCCTTCAACATCCCGCTGGTCACCCTCCTCGACGTCCCCGGCTTCCTGCCCGGTGTCGACCAGGAGCACGGCGGCATCATCCGGCACGGCGCCAAGCTGCTCTACGCGTACTGCAACGCCACCGTGCCGCGCATCTCGCTGATCCTGCGCAAGGCCTACGGCGGCGCCTACATCGTGATGGACTCCCGCTCGATCGGCGCCGACCTGTCCTACGCCTGGCCGACCAACGAGATCGCCGTGATGGGCGCCGAGGGCGCGGCCAACGTCATCTTCCGGCGCGAGATCAACGCCGCCGAGGACCCGGACGCCATGCGCGCCCAGAAGATCAAGGAGTACAAGAGCGAGCTGATGCACCCGTACTACGCGGCCGAGCGCGGCCTCGTGGACGACGTCATCGACCCGGCCGAGACCCGTCAGGTGATCTCCGCCGCCCTCGCCATGCTCCGCACCAAGCACGCCGACCTGCCCAGCCGCAAGCACGGCAACCCGCCGATGTAGCGGCGCGCACCAGCGCACCCGCTCCACAGCAGCAGCCCGTACCGGGCGCCCACTCAGACCACAGCCACCGGGGGAGAAACCAGGACATGACCGCTTCCGCCGAACCCCTCGTCCGCATCGTCCGCGGCACCCTCACCGACGAGGAACTCGCCGCCCTGACCGCCGTCCTCGCCGCGCGCGCCGCCGCCGCGCAGCAGGCCGCCACCGCCGCGCCGATGGAGCCGATCGCCAACTGGCAGCGCCTGGAGCGCCGCCCGGCGTACCACTCGCCGTTCAGCTGGCAGCAGGCGGCCTGACCGCCCGAGCCGACGGCCGGTCACCCGAACGGGGTGACCGGCCGTCGGGCGTTCTCCGGGCCGCGCCGGCCGGGCCCGCCCGGTCGACCGGGGCCGGAAGGGTCCGCGGAGGGCTCGGTAGGATACCTACTGGACGGTATGCGTCCGCCGCCCCGTCCGCCCCCATAGGATCGGCCGCTGCCGAGACCAGAACTTTCCAGGGAGGCTGCGATGGCCAGGCAGGCCCGCGCGCTGGCGACCCGCCAGGCGGTACTCGTCGCGGCGGCCGAGGTGTTCGACGAGCGGGGCTACGCCGCCGCCACGATGTCCGAGATCCTGGACCGGGCCGGCGTCACCAAGGGCGCGCTGTACTTCCACTTCCACTCCAAGGAGGACCTGGCGCTCGCCGTCATCGAGGGCCAGGGCGCCTGGATCTCCGGCTGGGCACCGGCCTCGGACAGCCCGGTGCAGAACCTGATCGACCTCGGGTACGCCTTCGCCCGCGCGCTCCAGACCGACCCGCTGGTGCGCGGCAGCATCCGGCTGACGATCGAGCACGGCAGCTTCACCCAGCCGCAGATCGCGGCCTACCAGGGCTGGATGGACACGGTCGGCGCGCTGCTGGAGCGCGCCCGGGAGGCCGGCGACCTCCACCCGGGGGTCGACCTGACCGCGGCCTCCGGGGTGATCACCGGAGCCGTCACCGGCATCCAGCTGAGCTCCCAGGTGCTGGCCGACCGGCAGGACCTGATCCAGCGGATGTCCGACCTCTGGACGCTGCTGCTGCCCGGCCTGGTCCAGCCGCACGCGCTCGCCCGGCTGAGCGTCGCCGAGCGCACCTGAGCCGTCGGGCGCATCCCGCCCGTCCGGCGTACCCGGGCCACCGGGCGGAATCGGACCGCCGGGCAGAGCCGCGACCGCGCCGGATCAGACCCGGTAGCCCGCCCGGAGCTCCGCCGCCACCAGGGCCGGCAGCGCGGCCGTCCAGAGCCGGCTGACCGTCTCCGGCCCGGGCCGGCCGGTCTCCTCGCCCCCGAGCAGCACCTGGCCCGCCGCCACCGCGGTGAGCAGTTCGGCGGCGGCCCGCCGGTCCACCCCGGGGCCCAGCTCGCCGGCCTCGGCGGCACGGTCCAGCAGCCGGTGGACGACGGCGGTGAGGCTGCGCCAGGCGAGGTCGGCGGGCACCGGGACGGGCCGGCCGGGCGTGCCGTCCGGGCCCTCCTCGGCGCCGGCCCGGCGCCGGCCCTGCTGGACGAGCCGGACGCCGGCCCGCACCACCACGTCCTCCCGCAGCATCCGGGCCAGCTCGTGGGAGAAGTCGATCAGACCCTGGAGCGCCGGCCCGTCGGCCCGCAGCGCGCGCAGCGCGGCCGAGCCGACCTCCCGCCCGGAGGCGCGCCGCACCCCGTCGGCGAGGGCCTGCTTGGAGACGAAGTGGAAGTAGAGGGCTCCCTTGCTCACCCCGGCCCGACGGCTGATGTCGACCAGGCTGGCGGCCTCGAAGCCCACCCGCGCGAAGGTCTCCGCGGCCGCGAGCAGTACGGCCTGCCGGGTCCGCCCAGCCCGTTCCTGCTTGACCACTGGCCCCCTCCGGACTCGACCGGGCGCGATTCCCGCCCCACCCGGCTGCTGTCGGCACGCCCCTGCGGGGGCGGCGCCCGCCTGCGGACGGTCGGTTCCGAAACCGCATGGTTGGTATCTAATCTAGCGCCTGCTTCGCCCCCGCCGTCCAGAGGGGACGGCCCCCCACCGATGGTCGGGGGTCCGCCGAGCGGGCATTCCCCCAGCGCACGGGGCAGGTAGCGTGGCCGTACCGGAGAGTCCGGCCCGGGCACCCCCGGTCGGCCAAGACAAACCGGGTGGTATGTATGTTTTGCTCGGACGGCCATGGCGGCCGCTCCGACCGACACCCTGAGGCGGGGGCCAGTCATGCCATCGATCGTAGAGCCGGACCCGCGCGGCCCGTACGCCCACCCCGGCCCGGGCAGCGGTGGCGGCCTCGACTTCCACGACGGCCCCGCGACCGGCTACGACTTCCACGACCGGACCGTCTCCCGGCACCTGGTGCACCGCGCCTCGGTCTCCGAGGTGTTCCTCACCGGCTGGCGGGCCACCGGCCCGTACGGCTTCCTGCTCGGCGCCCAGTGGCCCCGGCTGCACGGCTTCTACCGGCTCCCGGGGGACCGCTACCACGACCCGGTGCTGCTCGCCGAAACGATCCGGCAGACCGGGCTGCTGATCGGCCACGCCGGTTTCGGGGTGCCGCGCGGCCACCACTTCGTGATGGAGGACCTCTCCTACGCGCTCGACGGATCCGGCCTGCCGGGCCTGGCCGTCACCACCGGCCCCGCCTCGCTGATGCTGACCGTCGACTGCGAGGACGTCCGGATGCGGCACGGCGAGCTGGTCTCGCTGCGGGTGTGCGTCGGCGTCACCCGGGACGGCCGCCCGATCGGCCGGGGCACCGGCCGGCTGCGGGTGGTCTCCCCCGCCTCGTACGCCCGGCTGCGCGGCCCCGCACGGCGCACCGCCGCGCCCCGGCCGCCGGCGCCCGCCGCACCCGAACTGGTCGGCCGCGCCCAGCCCGCCGACGTGGTGCTCAGCCCGACCCTCGCACCGGACACCTGGCTGCTGCGCGCCGACGCCACCCACCCGGTGCTGTTCGACCACGAGCTGGACCACGTGCCCGGGATGCTGGTGCTGGAGGCCGCCCGGCAGGCCGCCCAGCGGCTGCGCCACCCCGAGCCGGTGGTGCCGGTCGAGCTGGTGACCTCCTTCGAGAGGTACATCGAGCTGGACCGGCCCTGCCTCGTCCGCGCGGTCCCCGAACCCGCCGTCGGACCGGCCACCGGACCGATCGGCGCGCGGGCCACGGCGGGCGGCCGGCGGGCGGTACGGGTCCAGCTGGTCCAGGACGGCCTGACGGCGGCCGAGTGCCTGCTGCTCACCGCGCCGCTGGACGGGCCGGCCGAGAGCCCGGCGGTGCCGGCCCCGCGGGACGCCTGCGACGGCCGCCCCACCGCGCCGGGCCTCGGCGGCACCCCGCTGCCGCTGGCGAGCTGACCCCCGTCAGGCGGCCACCAGGGCGGCCGGCCGGCCCGCGTGCATCACGCTGAGGTTGGTCGCCAGCCGGACCGGGTCCTGGGCCAGCCAGAGCCGCAGCGCCGCGCCCAGGGCGGCGCTGGCCGACTCGATCCGGACGTCGGTGATCTGCGCGATCCGGGCCGCGCCGGGCACCAGCAGGTCGGCCAGCGGGGTCGGCAGCCAGACCGTCAGGGCGCACGGCGCGGGCACCGCCAGCGCCCCCAGCAGCCGGTAGGCGTCCCCCGGCGCGCTGAGCGTGGGGATGATGTCCAGCAGCGCGTCGGACACCACCTCGGACACGTCGCTCCGGTGTCCCTGGGCGAGCCGGCGGAGCAGCATGCGCTCGGCGGCGGTGATTCGGACGGTCAGCATGACCTCGTCGCACTCCATTGCGCGATTTCCTCCTCAGTTCCCTCTCGCACCGACCGGCGGCCGGCGCGCACTACCCCT
Organism: Kitasatospora sp. NPDC114501; assembly: GCF_055633695.1. NCBI lineage: Bacteria > Bacillati > Actinomycetota > Actinomycetes > Kitasatosporales > Streptomycetaceae > Kitasatospora > Kitasatospora sp. NPDC114501. The sequence continues at coordinate 317,668 of NZ_JBVKDS010000003.1, forward strand.
GTTGCACCTCGGCCCGGCTACCTGTGGGAGAGAGCCGGGCCGGTGGGTGGTCGTGTGCCCGGTCAGATCCCCGCGTAGGAGTGCTTTCCGGTGACGAAGATGTTCACGCCGTAGTAGTTGAAGAGCCAGCAGGCGAACGCCGCCAGCGCCAGGTAGGCGGCCTTGCGGCCCTTCCAGCCGGCCGTCGCCCGGGCGTGCAGGTAGCAGGCGTAGGCGACCCAGGTGATGAACGACCAGGTCTCCTTCGGGTCCCACTCCCAGTACTTGCCCCAGGCCGCCTCGGCCCAGATCGCGCCCGCGATGATGGTGAACGTCCACAGCGGGAAGACCAGGGCGTTGATCCGGTACGACAGCTTGTCGAAGGTGGACGTGGCGGGCAGCCGGCGCCAGATCGAGGCCGAGGTGCCCAGCGGGCCGGTGGTGAGGCCGGCCGCCATCCGCTTGTCGAAGGAGTCCTTGCCGAGGTACAGCAGCGTGGCGATGAACGCCGCGTAGAAGGCGCCGCCGCAGAAGATCGCGGTGGAGACGTGGATCGCCAGCCACGGCGAGTGCAGCGCCGGGACGAGCTGCTCGGAGTCGGTGTAGAGCACCGTGGTGGCGATGCCGAGGGTCAGCAGCCCCGCGAGGACGACCGGCAGGCCCAGCCAGCGGACGTTCTTCCGCGTGGCCAGCAGCACCAGGTACGCCGCCGTCATCGCGAAGGCGAAGGCGCAGGAGAACTCGTACATGTTGCCCCACGGCCAGCGGGAGACCGAGAGGCCGCGGGTGACGATCCCGCCCGCGTGCAGCAGGGCGCCGAGCACGGTGAGCGAGACGGCGATCCGGCCGGCCAGGTCGGCCTTCTCGTTGGTGCCGGCCGCGCCCGGGCCGTCCTCCTCGTCCGCGCCGCGCCCGCTGGTGACCACCGTCGCGCCCTCGCCCGCGACCGCGGTGCGGGTGAGCGTGGTGGTGCCGCCGCCGGCCCCCGCCACGGTGACGGTGACCTTCTTGGCCTTCTTCTCGGCCGTGGCGACGGTCTCGCCGAGGCTGACGGACTGCTCCTTCGAGCGGACGGCGACGGCGCCCTTGCTGCCGAAGGTCCACTCGATCATGTGGGCGAACATGGCGAGCGTGTAGACCACCATCGCCGAATAGATCAGCTTGTTGGAGAGGTCGGCCAGCTGGGGGTCGACCGCCGAGGCGAGTTGCACCGTCTACTCCTTGGAGTTCTGGTCGGCAGGGACTGCGGGGTCTGAGGGCTCGGCCGCCGCGGGGGCCGGGGCGTCCTCCTCTTCGGAGGCCGCGGCGTCGTCCTCCTCGGAGGCCGGGGCGTCGTCCTGGAGGTCGACCGCCAGCTCCGCCAGCTCCTCGGCGATCTTCGCCGACTCGCTGCGGGCCAGGCCGGCCAGCTCCACCTGGGTGCCGCCGCCCGGCAGGGCGACCGCCCGCACCCAGATCCGGCGGCGCTGGATGAACAGCGAGCCGATCAGACCGAGGATCGCCATCACCCCGCCGGCCAGGGCGATCGAGTTGCCCGGGCGGTGCGTGACGTTGAAGCTGGCCCACTGCTTGTAGCCCTCGAAGGTCACCGAGCCGTAGCCGTCGGGGAGCTCCCAGCCCTGGCCGGGCTTGAGCCGGGCCTTGGCCGGCTGGCCGTCCTGGGTGAGCTGGGTGAGCTTGCGGGTGTTGAGCTGGTAGACGTTCTGCGGCAGGCCCGAGTCGGTGCCGAGGTCGCCCGCGAAGGCGTTCAGCACCAGCTCGGGGGCGGCGTCGCCGGGGAACAGCGAGACCGGGCCGGTGCCCTCGAAGCTCAGCGGGGCGGTCGGCAGGAAGAAGCCGGAGAAGCCCAGCTGGGTCCTGTTGCCGTCGGGGCCCGCGCCGTAGTCGGAGACCTTCACGACACCGGTGGAGGTGAGGTTGCCGTCCTGCGGCAGGAACGGGACGGCACCCCGGTAGACGACCTCGCCCTTGCCGTTCTTGACGGTGACGACCGGGGCGTAGCCGTGGCCGATCAGGTAGACCTTGCTGCCGCCGACCTCCAGCGGGTGGTTGACCTCGATCGTCGACTTCTTCAGCTTCGACTCGTCGCTGCCCGCGTAGTACTCGACGTTCGCGGTGAACTGCCGGGCGGCGCCGATCTGGTCGCCCCTCTCCTGGAACTTCGAGGTGAAGCCGTTCAGCTTCAGGTAGAAGGGGTCGAGGTCCTGGCTGCCGTAGAACCGGGTGCCGTTGAAGTCGTCGAGCTGGGTGATGGTGTTGGAGTAGCCCTCGCCCTCGATCATCAGCTTGCCGCCGGTGCCGGCGGCCAGGCTGGACCAGGCGAAGCCGCCGAGCAGCGCGAACAGCGACAGGTGGAACAGCAGGTTGCCGACCTCGCGCAGGTAGCCCTTCTCGGCCGCGACCGCGCCGTCGGACAGGTGCGCGCGGAAGCCGCGCTTGCGCAGCAGCCGGTGCGCGGCGGCGTTCACCCGGCCGGCGTCCGCGTCGGTGCGCCAGGCGGCGTGCACCGGCATCCGGGTCAGGTTGCGCGGCGCGGCCGGCGGCTGGGAGCGCAGCACGCCGACGAACTGCCAGGTGCGCGGGACGATGCAGCCGGCCAGCGAGACGAACAGCAGGATGTAGATCGCGGAGAACCAGACCGAGCTGTAGACGTCGAACAGCTGGAGCTTCTCGTAGACCGGGGCGACGGTGGAGTGCTGCGCCTTCCAGGCCTCGACCTTCAACTGGCCCTGGCCGTTCTGGTACTGCGGGATCAGCGAGCCGGGGATGGCCGCGAGCGACAGCAGGAAGAGCAGGATCAGGGCGACCCGCATGGACGTCAGCTGGCGCCACATCCAGCGGGCCCAGCCGAACGGCCCTATGCCGGTCGGGCCTTCGGACTCGACCGGGGCGGTGCTGAGCCGCTCGGCCGCGCCGTCGTCCGGCGCCGGGGGCTGCTCGGTCTCGGTCGTGGTGTTGCTCACGGTCAGATTCCGATCTGGAAGTCGGCGGTCCAGGACTGCAGCTGGCTCATCATCGAGTCCCAGATCCCGGTGACGAGCAGCAGACCGACCGCGACGAGCATGCCGCCGCCGATCCTCATGACGAGCGGGTAGTGCCGCTTGACCCAGCCGAAGGCGCCCAGCGCCCGGCGGAAGGCCACCGCGGCCACGATGAACGGTACGCCGAGGCCCAGGCAGTAGAAGGTCATCAGCATGGCGCCGCGCGCGGCGTCGGCCTGGTTCAGCGCCAGGTTCTGGACGGTCGCCAGGGTCGGGCCGATGCACGGCGTCCAGCCGACGCCGAAGACCACGCCCAGCAGGGGGGCGCCGAGCAGGCCGACCGCCGGACGGCGGTGGGAGCGCATCTCGCGCATGCTCAGGCCGGGGACGAGGCCCATGAAGGCGAGGCCCATCACGATCGTCACCGCCCCGAGCACGATCGAGATGACCCGCTTGTGCTCCTGGAGGGTGCCGCCGAACTGCCCGAACAGCGCCCCGCCCGAGACGAACACGGCGGTGAAGCCGAGGATGAACAGCGTCGCCCCGAGCAGCATCCGGCCGCGCCGCGCGCCGCGCGCGTCCGCGAGGTCGGCGGCGGAGAAGCCGGTCACGTACGACAGGTAGCCCGGGACGAGCGGCAGCACGCAGGGCGAGAAGAACGACACCAGCCCGGCCACCAGCGCGATCGGCGCGGCCACCAGCAGCGCCCCGCTCTGGAGCGTTCCGGTGTTGTCGGCGAGCTGCTGCGGCAGGCTCACTGCTTCTGCTCCGCGACCACCGGCTGGAGGATCGACTCCAGCGCGTCCTCGGTGGTGCCGCCGACGGCGCGGGCGGCCAGCCTGCCGTCCCGGTCGACGATCAGGGTGGTCGGGATGGACTGCGGGTTGAGGCTGCCCTTGGGGAACTTGAGCAGCTGGGTGCCGGCCGGGTCGAAGAGGCTCGGGTAGGTGACGCCCTGCTCCTGCTCGAAGCGGACGGCGTTCTGCTTCTCGGTGTCCCGGGTGTTGATGCCGAGGAACTGGACGCCCTGGTCCCTGTACTTCTCCGAGACGTTCTGGAGGCTCTTGGCCTCGGCCCGGCACGGACCGCACCAGGAGCCCCAGACGTTCAGCACGACGACCTTGCCCCGGTAGTCGGAGAGCTTGGCCGGGGTGCCCTCCAGGGTCTCCCCGGAGATGTCCGGCGCGTCGCCGCGCTTGCCCGCCTCCGCCTTCGACAGGTTGGTGCCCTTGACCGTGACGAAACCGACCTGGCCCTCGCCGCCACCCGACGAGCCCGAGGAGGAGCAGCCGGTGAGGGCGAGCGCGGCAGCGGCGGCGGTGACGACGGCTGCTGCGGCGACACGGGGACGGGGGCGCGTCATGGCAGACATGTGAAAAGTTTCGCATGGAGTTCCGGGCAGGTTCGCCGGGGTCCTGCCTTGCGCGTCGCACCCGCTCTGACCTGCGACGACTTCGGGTCACCCGGCACATGCCGGGTGACCCGAAGTCATACTTACGCACCGCTTACGGGAGGGCGGGAGGCTAGGCGCCGAAGCTCTTGCCCACCGGCTTGTCCCCCTTGCGGCCCTTGCCCACCAGGTGCGCGGGCAGCAGGTCGCGGGCCGGCTCGCGGTAGCCGACCGAGACGATCCGGTCGTCCTCGAAGGTGAAGCTGGTCAGCGAGGCCAGCGAGCACTGCCGGTTGCGCGGGTCGTGCCAGAGCCGGCGGCGCTCCACGAAGGAGCGCAGGATCCAGATCGGCAGCTGGTGGCTGACGCAGACCGCCTCGTGCCCGCGCGCGGCGTCCCGGGCGGCACCGATCGCCCCCATCATCCGCACCGCCTGGTCGAGGTACGGCTCGCCCCAGGAGGGCTTGAACGGGTTGGTGAGGTACTTCCAGTAGCCCGGGTTGCGCAGCGAACCGTCGCCGACCCCGAAGGTCTTGCCCTCGAAGACGTTCTCCGCCTCGATCAGCCGCTCGTCCGCCGCGACGGCCAGGCCGTGCGCCTCGGCGATCGGCGCGGCCGTCTCCTGGGCCCGCTCCAGCGGGGAGGCCACCACGTGGGTGACGTCCCGGTCGGCCAGGTCCTCGGCGACCCGCTCGGCCATCTTCCGGCCCAGCTCGGACAGGTGGTAGTCCGGCAGGCGCCCGTACAGGACGCCCTCCGGGTTGTGCACCTCGCCGTGCCGCATCACGTGGACGACGGTGATCTCTTTGGCGCTCACTTCTCGACTACTCCTGGGGAATCGGGTTCGGGCCGCGGCGGGTCAGGCCGTGGCGGCGGCAGCGGCGCGCGCGGCGGCCGGCAGGGCGGCGGCGATCCGCTCGATCGCCCGCTCGTCGTGGGACGCCGAGACGAACCAGGACTCGAAGGCGGACGGGGGCAGGTAGACGCCCTCGGCCAGCATCGCGTGGAAGAAGGCGGTGAAACGGTACGCCTCCTGGGTCCTGGCCTCGTCGTAGTTGGTGACCGGGGCCTCGGTGAAGAACACCGAGAACATGTTCCCTGCGGTCTGCAGCCGGTGCGCCACGCCCTCCTTGGTGAGCGCGTCGGCGACCAGGCCGGAGATCTCGGCGGCGACCTTGTCCACCGTCGCGTACACCTCGTCGGTGCAGCCGCGCAGCTGGGCCAGGCCGGCCGCGGTGGCGATCGGGTTCCCGGACAGGGTGCCCGCCTGGTAGACCGGGCCGGCCGGGGCCAGGTGCGCCATCACGTCGGCGCGGCCGCCGAAGGCCGCGGCCGGGAAGCCGCCGCCCATGACCTTGCCGAAGGTCAGCAGGTCGGGCGCCCAGCCCTCGTTCGCCGCCTCCAGGCCGTACCAGCCGGCCCTGGAGACGCGGAAGCCGGTCATCACCTCGTCGGAGATGAACAGCGCGCCGTTCTCCCGGCAGAGCCGGGCCAGGCCGCCGTTGAAGCCGGGCAGCGGCGGGACGACGCCCATGTTGCCGGGCGAGGCCTCGGTGATCACGCAGGCGATCTCGCCCGGGTGGGCGGCGAAGGCCTGTTCGACGGCGGCCAGGTCGTTGTACGGCAGCACGATGGTGTCGCCGGCCTGGGCGCCGGTGACGCCCGGGGTGTCCGGCAGGCCGAAGGTGGCCACGCCGGAACCGGCGGCGGCCAGCAGCGCGTCCACGTGGCCGTGGTAGCAGCCGGCGAACTTGACCACCTTCGCCCGGCCGGTGAACCCGCGGGCCAGCCGGATCGCGGACATGGTGGCCTCGGTGCCGGAGGAGACCAGGCGGACCTGCTCGACCGGGGCGACCCGGGAGACGATCTCCTCGGCCAGCTCGACCTCGCCCTGGCCGGGGGTGCCGAAGGAGGTGCCGTGGGAGACGGCCCGCTGGACGGCCTCGATCACCGGGGGGTGCGCGTGGCCGAGGATCATCGGACCCCACGAGCACACCAGGTCGACGTACTCGCGGCCGTCGGCGTCGGTGAGGTAGGGGCCGGTGCCGGACACCATGAAGCGCGGCGTGCCGCCGACCGCGCGGAAGGCGCGCACCGGGGAGTTCACGCCGCCGGGCGTCACCACGGAGGCGCGGTCGAACAGCGACTGGGACTGGGGGGCTTCGTAGGGGTAGCTCACAAAAGACATGGTCTCAAATCGTGTCCTCACGCTCTGCATGTCCGACCCGATCATCTGGAACGATGATCCGGGCACCGTTGTCTGTACGGTTGTCCGTACAGCAGGGGTCGCTGACTGCACCGGACCGGGGACCAGTCAGACTGTGTACACAGAGTGCGCAGGTGCTCCGGTCTGTGTGCAGGGGTGTGGAGAGGACTGCCGCGTACCGCGAATGGGTACGGCGGCGCATGACGGGTAAGGAGCACGTCCGGTGGGACGCCGGACGTGCGGGGGTCTGTCGATTCCGGCGAATTCCGGTGAGGATGGTCCGAGTGTCCGAGGCGCAGGACGGCTACGACGAGGCCGCGGGGGGCTCCCGCCGGCCCACCGAGGCCGCACGCGGGGGTACGGGAGCGGGTACGGGCCGTGGTCGTCGCGGCGGTGAGAGGCGGGGTGAGGGACGCGTGGGGGTGACCTACAAGTACTTCGGAGCCCCGGACCGCGCGACCGCCGCCAGAGTCCCCACCGCGCTCGGCCCGGGCGGACTCGGCCTGGACGCCGGCGAGCTCGGCTCGCTGGGGCGGCTCGGCGACCTGATGGAGACCAGTGGCTCCCCCACCGGCCACCTCTCCACCAAGATCAAACCGGAGACGATGAGCGCCATGGTGCTCACCGGCATCCAGGGCGTCCCGCTGCACCAGGTGCCGCCGCTGGAACTCGTCGTGCTGCACCCCGACTACGCCGTCGTCCAGCTTCCCCACAACGTCGTCGAGCCGCTGCGCAAGGCCGACGAGACCGAGCTCGGCGCCGCCGCCTTCATCTGGTCCACCGTGCCGGACCGGCGCGGACCGCGGGACGCGTTCGTGATCTACAGCATGCTGCATGAGTGGCAGGACTTCGCCAACCGGCTGCACGACGCCGGGCACCAGCTGTACTGCCTGGTCTGGCCGTGACGCCCGCCGCCCCGGCTCCGCCGAACGCGGGCCGGGGTGGGGAGGTTTGACGCGTCGTCAGTCCTGGCGCCCGGCGGGCCGCAGGATGGTGGCGGCGAGCAGCAGAGCCGTCGCCAGCAGGCCCGCGGCCACCCCGAAGGCGAGCCGGAAGCCGTCCGCGAGCGCCTCGGCGGCGGGCTGCCCGGCGGCCGAGAGGGCCGCGGTGCGGCCGTCGGCGAGGGTGGTGAGGACGGCGACCCCGAGCGCGCCGCCGACCTGCTGGGTGGTGTTGAAGAGCCCGGAGGCGGTGCCCGCGTCGGCCGGTCCGGCGCCCGACATGCCGAGCACGGCGAGGGTGGAGAGCACCAGGCCGCCACCGCCGATCAGCAGCATGGTGGGCAGCAGGTGCACGGCGTAGTCGGCGTCGGCGGGCAGCCGGGCCAGTAGGCCGAGCGCGGCGACCAGCAGGGCGAGGCCGGCGAGCAGGACGCGGCGCTCGCCGAAGCGCGCGCTCAGCCGGGCGGAGAGCAGCAGGGACACCGCGCCGATGGCGACCGCGGCCGGCAGCATCGCGAGGCCGGTGGCGGCGGCCCTGTAGCCGAGGACGTTCTGCATGTAGAGGGCGACCAGGATCTGGAACCCGAACATCCCGGAGATGGTCAGGACCTGGACGAGGTTGGCGCCGGAGACGCTGCGCGAGCGGAACATCCGCAAGGGCAGCAGCGGGTCGGCGGCCCGCCCCTCGTGCCACAGGAAGGCGGCCAGCAGGGCGACGGCGAGCGTGCCCAGGCCGAGGGTGCGGACGGAGGTCCAGCCGTGCTCGCCGGTGCCGACGATGGTGTAGACGCCGAGCATCAGGGCGGCGGTGATCAGCACGGCGCCGATGGCGTCGGCACCGGCCCGCAGACCGGGGCCGCGCTCGGGCTCCAGCACCCGGACGGCGAGCAGCGCGGCGGCGATGCCGAGCGGAAGGTTGATCAGGAAGATCCAGTGCCAGTCGAGGGCTTCGGTGAGGACGCCGCCGAGCACCTGGCCGATGGAGGCGCCGGCCGCGCCGACGAAGCTGAACGCGCCGATCGCACGACCGCGTTCGCGCGGTTCGGGGAAGAGCGTGACGATCATGCCGAGGCTGACCGAGGAGGCGAGCGCGCCGCCGACGCCCTGGAGGAAGCGGGCGCCGATCAGCAGTCCGGGGCTGGTGGCGACGGCGCAGAGCAGCGAGGCGGCGGTGAAGGCGGCGATTCCGGCGACGAACACCCGCTTGCGGCCGATCAGGTCGCCGAGCCGGCCGGCCAGCAGGAGCAGGCCGCCGAAGGCGATCAGGTAGGCGTTGACGGTCCAGGTCAGTCCGGACGGCGAGAAGCCGAGGTCCTGCTGGATGGCCGGCAGGGCCACCGTGACGATCGAGCCGTCCAGGATGATCATCAGCATTCCCGCGCAGAGCACCCCGAGGGCGAGGGCGCGGGAGCGGGCGGGTCCTGCGGAGGCCGGCCTGGGGGCGGCCGGGGCGTGCGTGGTCATGGCGGTTCTCCCGGTTCGTCGAGTACCGGGTAGGACGCTATCAGATTGTTTTGTTCGGGACTATCTATCTCGGGAGGAGATGCGGGCGGGCGGTTCGGACAGGTGGTTCGTACGGGCGGTTCGGGTTTTCGGTACGGCGGCTAGCCCCGGGAACGGCGGGCCCGGCGGACGGTGCGCTCGACCTCGACCGGCTCCGCGAGATGGCCGTCCACCAGGTGCGTCAGGGCCGAGACGAACACCTCGCGCTCGGGCCGGGGCAGCGACTCCAGCAGCTCGCGGTGCACCCGGTCGGCGATCGCGGTGCCCTGCACCACGGCCCGCTCGCCCGCCTCGGTGACCGAGACGATCCGGGCCCGCCGGTCGGTCGCGGACGGACGGCGCTCGGCCAGGCCCGCCTTCTCCAGTTCGTCGACGGTGACCACCATGGTCGTCTTGTCCAGGTCCGCCAGCTCGGCCAGCTGGATCTGGGTGCGCTCGGCCTCCTGCGCGTGGAACAGCACGCAGTAGGCGCGCGGGGTGATCCCGAGCTCGGTGAAGGCGGCCGCCATCCGGGTGGCCAGCACGTGGCTCGCGTGGTCCATCAGCCCGGAGATGTCGCGGATCTGGCGCGCGGGCGGCGGGGTCGTCGTCATACGTCCGAGGTTAGCAACGGCCCGTCTGCTGCCGGATGATCCCGTAGCCAACCAACACCCGGTCTACGGGATGCCCAACTCGAACAGCGCATAGCCCGCGTACCAGCCCGCCGCGAGGACCGGCGTCGCCAGCAGCCCGGCCAGCGAGGAGGTCCGCACCCGGCGCAGCGCCACCGCCAGGCCGATGCAGAGCGGGAAGGCGGGGAGCAGGTAGCGCGAGATGTTGCCGAAGATCTGGTTGGTGCTCAGCGCGGTGAAGAGGGTGAGCCCGGTGTAGACCCACAGCACCAGCGGCGGCCGGGTGCGCCAGAGCAGCACCAGCAGCCCGGGCAGGGCGATCAGCAGGACGATCGCGATCAGGTCCGGGACCGGGTTGGCCTGCCAGTAGACCCAGTGGCCGGCGAGCACGTCCCTGATCGTGCGCACGGTGGACACGCCGCCGTCGAAGTAGCGGTTCCAGGCGCCCTGCTGGAGCTTGAAGTAGCCGCCCCAGTCGCCCATCTTCCAGCCGACCCAGGCCACGTAGCCGAGCAGGCCCCAGGGGGTGATCAGCATCGCGGTCAGCGGACGGGCCACCCCGTCGGTGCGGCGGACCAGCGCGACCAGCGCGGCGATCGAGACGGCGGCGATCAGCACGGCGGCGGTCGGCCGGTTGAGGCCCGCCACCAGCGTCAGCAGGCCGGCCGCGATCCAGCGACGGGTCATCACGCAGTAGCAGGCCCAGGCGGACAGCGCGACGAACAGCGAGTCCGAGTAGACCGCCCACTCCACGCCGGAGCCCGGGAACAGACCCCAGAGCACCGCCGCGATCACGCCCGCCCGGAAGCCGCCGAGCCGCTCGGCGATCGCGAAGATCCCCGCGGCGGCGACCAGCGAGGCCAGCACCGAGACGACCATCCCGGAGCCGTACGTACCGAGCCCGGTGACCGCGCCGACCAGCCGCATCAGCCAGGGGTACAGCGGGAAGAAGGCGGCCGAGTTCTCGTAGTAGGTGGCCAGCGGGAAGCCGTGCAGCGGGATCAGCTGCGGGTTGTACCCGTCCTCGGCGATCCGCTGGTACCAGACGCCGTCCCAGGTGCCCAGCACGTCCCACGGGGTGGCGGCGCCACCGCGGCCCGACTGCTTCGTCAGGTAGTCGCCGGTGTGCGAGAGCAGCAGCAGGAAGACGGTCATGCCGATCGCCTTCACCGCCGCGTACGCGCCCAGCGCGGGCGCGAAGCGGTCCACCAGCGCCCCGAACCGCCCGGGCACGCGGCCCGTGCGCTCCTCGGGCTCCACCGGCGCCGCCGCTCCGGGCGCCCCCGGCGCTCCGGGCTGGGTGCTGGACGACTCAGTGCTCGATGCCGTGCTCATCTGGTCTGGACTCCCCGCCCCGCTCGTGGTCCCGCGCGGCTCCGGCGCAACGATTTTCCCGTGAGCCTACGGCACGCCCCCGAACCGACGGCCCCTGGCGCCCCCGACCCCCGCCCGGCGGGCCCGTGAACGCGGCCGTCGCCGCCCGGTCGGGGGCGGCGACGGGTCCTGCGGGGTGGATCAGCCGTGGACGTAGACGATGCCGAGCTTGGTGAGCTGCCAGAGCTGGTTGGCGGCGCCGGTGTCGGTGGCGAGTTCGACGTACGGGTTGCCCTTGGCGTCGAGGGTGCTGCCGGTGGCCAGGACCTTCGTCTGGTCCTGGGAGTCGGCGATCTTGTAGCGGCCGTCGCCGGCCGGCTTGAACACCCAGTGCTGGTTGCCGCCGCCGTTGCAGCCCCACTGCTGGATCCGGGTGCCGGGGGCGGTGGAGGCGGCGTCGGCATCCAGGCACATGTTCCGGTTGCCGCTGAAGTCGAGCTCGTAGCTGCCGCCGGCCTTGGCCTCCAGGACGAAGGACTGGTTGAGCCCGCCGCCGGCCGGATACGTGATCGCGGGCCGGCCGTTGGTGGAGTCGCCGTAGCTGCCGCCGCCGGCGAGGTCGAGCACGTTGCCGCCGGCCGCGTTGGTCAGCTGGTACCAGGAGCCGTCCTCGGGGACGTCGCCGAACGGCTGTCCGGGAGTGAGCGGCTGGATCGAGGTGGTGTTCTGCTGGTTGAGCGTGCAGTACGCCTGCGCCAGCTCGGGCCGGGCGTAGAACTGGCCGAGGCAGACGCCCTCGCCGCGGTAGCCGGCCACCCGCAGGTGGTACGACTGGCGGACCATGTTCATGCACAGCCCGGGGATGCCGATCTGCGAGTCGCAGCCGTTGCGCACCCACTCGGCGAGGTTGATGACGTCCCCGTTGGTGTACTCGTACGGGGAGGTCGTCCACTCCGCGCAGACCTCGTGCCCGAAGGCGACCCGCCGCTGGTCCAGGTAGCGGACGCCGGGTACCTGCTCGGCCGCGCCGCGCAGTGCGTCACTGAGGGTCGGCACCACCCAGTTGTGGCCCCAGGCGAGGTCCTCGGGGAACGCCGGGCAGCCGTCGGCGACCTTGCCGAGGTAGTCGTTGCGCCGGATGTCCGGGGTGATCGGGTTGAAGTACGACTGGTAGACCAGCTGGTACGAGGAGTCGGCGTAGCCGGCCCTGCGCATGGTCTGCCGGATGTTCTGGAGCGCCGCGACCACCTTGGGCTGGACGCCCTTGGCCCGTCGGCGGATCTCGTCGCTGCCGATGGTGTCCCGGCAGCCCTGGTCCTTGGGGATCGGGAAGTACTGCGCGAGGCAGTGCATCATGATGCCGCTGAAGTCGAAGTCGTCGTTGGCGCCGATGGTGACGACGACCATCCTGACGTCGTACTTCGCCGCCGTGTCGGCCAGCTTGACGTCCTGCTTGGGCTCGCCGAAGTCGCCGCTGCCGGGGCCGGTGATCTTCGCCAGTTCCGGGTCGCTGACCAGGTCGCCGGTCTGGGCGCCGGAGCAGGCCAGGTCGATCGGAGTGACCCCGGGGATGTCGGTGACGAAGATCTCCGACTTGGGGTGGCGGTGGCAGTAGTTGGTGGGGCTGTCCGTCTCCGGGAAGTAGCCGTCGTTGGTGTCGGTGCCGGCGCCCTCCCCGGAGATGGCGCTGTCGCCGAGGGCGACGATCGCGGCCGGACGGGCGGCCGCGGCAGCGGGCGCGGCCGGGGCGGGGTCGGCCACGGCGGGGGGAGCACCGGCCAGGCCGAGGGTGGCGAGGAGGGCTCCGGTGGCGAGCAGTGCGGCGCACCGGGGCGCACCCGTACGCGTCCGCCGCGCCGCCGACAGAGGGGACCTGATCACACGCGACTCCTTGCGGGGGTGGGAGGACCGCCCTGGCGGGGCCGCCGAGCGGCGCGGAGCAAGAGAGGAGCAGGAAAGGTGAGCAGGTCTCGCATTCTAGGAACTGACAAGTAACACAACAAGGCTCGTGACACGACGGGGAACTGACGGACCACCGGATTCCGGGCACAGCGGAGAGCCGCCGCCCGCGCCCCAGGAGGGAAGCGCAGAACGGCGGCTCTCACCGGCCGAACCGGGGGTACGGGCTCAGCCCGCGTTGAGGCACTTGTTGCCGAAGGCCGGGTTGAGCGCACCGATGACGTCGATGGTGTTGCCGCACAGGTTGATGGGCACGTGCACCGGGATCTGGATCTGGTTGCCCGAGATGACACCGGGGGATCCGGCGGCAACACCCTGGGCGCCGGCGCTGGCCATCGCGGTACCGGCACCGGTGGCCACAATGCCCACCACGGCCGCGCCGACGGCGGCGGTCTTCTTGATGCTCATGTGAGCCTCCTGACTGTTCGACAGATGTGCACGGGGAGTGCGACATCTAGAACGAGACCCCACCGACCCGGTTGCGACGGTCCCCGCACTGTCACCCGTCCGGCGCAACGGCGCCGGAGACCCGGCATTCGGGTGATCGGAGGGTCGGACCGTTTCCCCGCGCGCGGTGTCTCGTTCTCCCTGACGGAACCCGGTCTCCACGGCCCCCACGCAGCGGGCCTCCCGTACCCGGCGTCCGGCAACCCGTGCCGGAACGCCCGACCGGAATTCCACCTGGTCACGCCTTTGTCGCACCTTTCCCGGCCGTGCGGGAATCGCTTCGAAAGGCACCGTGACCCGGCTGCCGCGGTCGCGCCCGAGCCATGGGCGGAACACGCCGATGTGCGCCGACCGAGTGACAATCACGGCAATCCCTGAAGTCATCGGGTGAGTATTCGTGCTCGCCCGGCTTCCCGACATCTCGCTTCCGTCGGGCAGAAATCGGAGGAATGACATGCGTAACTTCAAGAAGGCCGCCGCCCTGTCGCTGGCCGCCAGCGGCCTGGTGCTCGGTGCCGCCGGTGGCGCGTTCGCCAGCGCCGGCGCCGAGGGTGTCGCCGCCGGCTCCCCGGGCGTGCTCTCCGGCAACCAGATCCAGGTGCCGATCCACATCCCGATCAACCTGTGCGGCAACACCATCAACATCATCGGCCTGCTGAACCCGGCGTTCGGCAACGAGTGCGTCAACGCCGGCTGAACCCGCGGTCGCCGCACCGGCGACAGCTGATTCACCGAGCCCGTGCCACGCCCCGCGACGCCGGGGCGGCACGCTCCACCCGTGTGTGATCGAGGAGATCAACCCCCATGCAGAACATGAAGAAGGCCGCCGTCCTGTCCGCCGCCGCTGCCGGCCTGGTGCTGGGCGCGGCGGGCTCCGCCGCCGCCAGCGCGGGCGCCGAGGGCGTGGCCGCCAACTCCCCCGGTGTCGTCTCCGGCAACCAGATCCAGGTGCCGATCCACATCCCGGTCAACGTGTGCGGCAACTCCGTCAACATCATCGGCCTGCTGAACCCGGCGTTCGGCAACGCCTGCGCCAACGTCGAGGCCCCGCCGCAGCACGACGACGACGACTGCTGATCCCCGATCGGCACGCGTTCCGGCCGTCCTGCCCCCCGACCAGTCGGCCGGGGGGCAGTTCGGCATATCCGGACAGCCGTCCGGGACCCCCGATCCACCGAAGGGTGATCACGATGCTTTCCCAGAAGAGCGCGGCCGGCCTGGCCGCCGCCGTGGGCGCCGCGGTGCTGCTCGGCGCCGGTTCGGCGCAGGCCGCCACCGCCCCGGGCGAGGCCCCGGCCGGCCCGGCCACGCTCACCAAGACCGACCTCGGCCAGGCGCTGGGCGGGACGACCACCGGCCTCGGCTACGGCATCGCGCCGATCAAGAGCCTGCGGCTGGACCCGTGGGCGAACTCCTCGGCCGACTTCCTCAACAACGGCGCGGCCCTCCAGCCGGACCAGGGCCTGCCCGCGGTCGGCACCGGGACGCTGACCGGCCCGCTGAGCGCGGGCGGCGGCGTCAAGGACCTCCCGCTGGTCGGCGGGCTGACCAGCCTGCTGCCGGGCTGAGCGTCCGGGCCCATAGAAGCCCGGAGCCACGAGCGCCCGGGTGCAGGAGAGCCCGGCATCCCGCCGCGCGGCCGGGGTGCCGGGCTCTCCTGCCGGGCCGACCTCAGAGCTGGGCGAGGTCGGTCAGGCCGGTCTGCCCCACCACGGTGGTGGTGGTCGTGGTGGCGGTGTCGGCCAGGGCGCCCGCCGTGTCGGTGAGGGAGAGCCGGCTGTCCTCGCCACCGAGGCTGGCCTTCGCCCCGGGGATCACCTGCACCGCGCCGGTGACCAGGCGCGGGTCGATCTCGTCCACCTTCAGCCGGCCTCCGGCGAGCTGGCCGGCGCCGTCCTGGGCGAGCGCGAGCGGCTTGCCGAGGGTGAGCCCGGGGGTCCTGGCGTTCAGCGGCGCGGCCGGGGCGTCCAGCAGCACCTCGCCGAGGTCGGCGCTCCGGTCGACCAGCGGGAGCGGCAGATCGGCCTTGGCGCTCGGGCCGGCCTTGCCGGTGCCCAGCTGCGGGAGGATCTGCTCCGGAAGCAGCGCGCCGTCGGAGCTGGTGGTCCGGCCCGGCACCGGTGGCATCACCAGCGATGTCGGGATGCCGGCCGTGAGGCGGCTGCCCAGCGGGGCGAGCGGGATGTCCGCCGGGACCTGCTGGGTGGCCAGCGCGTCCTCCAGGGCGCCGACCTGATCGAGACCGGTCGGGGTCGCGGCGGAGGCCGCCCCCTGGGAGGCGAGCACGCCGGCGCCGACCGCCAGCAGCATCGCGCCGGCCCGCTTGGAGAACTTCATGCTATTCACCGTTCTGCTGTCCGAACTGGGATCACTGGGGAAGGGCTGCGGGGGCCGCAGCCGGAAAGCAGCCTGCTCAACGAGTGACCGGGAGCACGGAATGCGGCGGTTAACCGGTTCGGGCTAATAATCCGATCGGAATCCCTCCGCCGTCGTGCCTGCGGGACTCTTTTCAAAAATCCCCGTAACCTTCCGTGCCGTCGTTCTTTGATCTGGACGTCAGTGACTGCAGACCGGGTCTGAGCGTTCTCAGCGTTGTACGCACGGAATCCAAAGAGCATTTCAGAGAGGGATCTCGCCATGATCCAGAAGTCCTTCGCCGCCGCCGGCCTGGCCGTCGCCGCGCTGGCCGGCGCCGCCGCGCCCGCCTCCGCCATCGGTGACGCGGACGGCGCCGCCGCCTCCATCGAAGGCAACGGCGGTACCAACTTCACGGGCACGGTCGGGAACAACAGCCCGAACTTCCACTTCCTGGACAACCCGAACATCTGCCTGCCGGAGATCCACAACGTCGCCGTCGGCGTGCTCGGCGTGGCCGTCCCGGTCGAGGTCCCGATCGCCAACAACGGCGGCAGGCAGTACTGCACCGTCGGCCAGGGCACCCAGAGCCAGGGCGACGGCGGCGTGTCCCACCTGATCGGCTGATCGGTCGCCGCTCCGTTCGCCCTGCACCACCGTTCGACCCACCTTCGAATCGCTCCCCGATTCACCCCGAGAGGAAAACCGGAAATGATCAAGAAGACCCTCGCCGCCGCCGGCCTGGCCGCCGCCGCCCTCGCGATGTCCGCGGGCTCGGCCTCCGCCATCGTCGACTCGGACGGCGCCGCCACCTCCGTCCAGGGCAACGGCGGCACCAACCACACCGGCACCACCGGCAACGGCAGCCCGAACAGCCACGTTCTGGACAACCCGAACATCTGCCTGCCGGAGATCCACAACATCGCCGTCGCCGTCATCGGCGTCGCGGTGCCGGTCGAGGTTCCGGTCCTGAACAACCAGCCGAAGCAGATCTGCAACGTCGGCCAGAACACCCAGTCCACCGGCGACGCGGGCATCTCGCACCTGATCGGCTGATCGAGGGGCCTGGCACGGACGGAGGGCCCGGGGAGGAACACCTCCCCGGGCCCTCCGGGCTTCGCGGACGAGAGTGTCCGTCCGGGCCGCGCCGCGGCGCGGTCCGGACGGGTGAGCGGCGGTCCGGCCCGGCGCGTGGGGTGCCGGACCGGACCGCCGGATGTGATCACGTGTCAGAGCGCCCGCGGGGGCGCTCCCAGAGAGAGGGCAGTTCCATGAAGAACAAGCTGGCCAAGGCCGCACTGACCGCCGCCGCCGCACTGGCGCTCGCGGGTGCCGCCACCCCGGCCTTCGCCCACGTCGGCGTGCTCGGCGGCGGCGAGTTCGTCGCCTCGGCCGACGAGCCGTTCCTGGCCGGCGGGGGCTTCGGCGTCGCCCACGCCGGGGACACCGCCGCCGGCGGCTTCGGTGGCGGCGCGGCCACCTCCACCGACCTGGTCGGCGGCGGCGCGGGCTTCGCGCACGCCGGGGACGTGGGCATCTAGCAGGAAGCCGGAAGGCCGGGCCGCCCTCTCGGAGGGATCGGCCCGGCCTTCCGCCGTGCGGCGTCCGCCGCTTCGGCTACTTCACCATCGCGGCGGCTTCGAGGGCCCAGTAGGTGAGGATCTGCTCGGCGCCCGCGCGGCGGATCGAGGTGAGCGTCTCCATGATCATCCGCTCCCGGTCGATCCAGCCGTTCGCGGCGGCCGCCTCGACCATCGCGTACTCGCCGGACACCTGGTACGCGGAGACCGGCACCGGGGAGGCGTCGGCGACCTGGCGCAGGATGTCCAGGTAGGCCATGGCGGGCTTCACCATCACCATGTCCGCGCCCTCGGCGAGGTCCTGCGCCAGCTCGCGCAGCGACTCCCGGGCGTTGGCCGGGTCCTGCTGGTAGGACTTGCGGTCGCCCTTGAGCGAGGAGCCGACGGCCTCGCGGAACGGGCCGTAGAAGGCCGAGGCGTACTTGGCGGTGTAGGCGAGGATGCCCACGTCCTGGTGCCCCGCCTCGTCCAGCGCCCGCCGGACCACGCCGATCTGGCCGTCCATCATGCCGGACGGGCCGACCAGGTGGACGCCGGCGTCGGCCTGCACCCGGGCCATCTCGGCGTAGCGCTCCAGGGTGGCGTCGTTGTCGACGCTGCCGTCGGCGGCCAGCACCCCGCAGTGGCCGTGGTCGGTGTACTCGTCCAGGCAGAGGTCCGACATGACCACCAGGGAGTCGCCGACCTCGGAGACCACGTCCCGGATCGCCTGCTGGAGGATGCCGTCCGGGTTGGTGCCCTCGCTGCCGACGGCGTCCTGCACCTCCGGGACGCCGAACAGCATGAGGCCGCCCAGGCCCGCCTCGGCCGCCTCCACCGCGGCCTTGCGCAGGGTGTCCCGGGTGTGCTGGACCACGCCCGGCATCGACGTCACCGGGACGGGCTCGCTGACACCCTCGCGGACGAACAGCGGCAGGATCAGCTCCGCCGGGTGCAGCCGGGTCTCGGCCACCAGGCGGCGCATCGCCGGGCTCCGGCGCAGCCGGCGGGGGCGTACGTACGGGAATTCAGCGGTCACGGCTTCTCTCTCCGAACGGTTGTGCAGTGCCGGGGCGACGGTCGGCCGACCCCGGCCATGAGGGGTGTCAGCGGGCCTTGCGGCGCGAGCCGGGACGGCGCTCGCTGGGCCGGTAGACCGGCTCACCGGCGGCCGTCGCGGTGTCGCGGCGCTTGGCCCCGAAGTCTGCCAGCGCCTGGGCCAGCGCGGCCGCCGACGGCGCCGGGGCCATCACGTCGACCCGCAGGCCGTGCTCCTCGGCGGTCTTGGCGGTGGCCGGGCCGATGCAGGCGATGACCGTCACGTTGTGCGGCTTGCCCGCGATGCCGACCAGGTTCCGGACGGTCGAGGACGAGGTGAACAGCACCGCGTCGAAGCCGCCGCCCTTGATCGCCTCGCGGGTCTCGGCCGGCGGCGGCGAGGCGCGCACCGTCCGGTACGCCGTCACGTCGTCGACCTCCCAGCCGAGCTCGACCAGACCGGCCACCAGGGTCTCGGTGGCGATGTCGGCGCGCGGCAGCAGCACCCGGTCGATCGGGTCGAAGACCGGGTCGTACGGCGGCCAGTCCTCCAGCAGCCCGGCTGCGGACTGCTCGCCGGAGGGCACCAGGTCCGGCTTCACGCCGAAGTCCACCAGGGCCTGCGCGGTGGTCTCACCGACCGCCGCGACCTTGATCCCGGCGAACGCTCGGGCGTCCAGGCCGTACTCCTCGAACTTCTCCCGGACGGCGCGCACCGCGTTCACCGAGGTGAAGGCGATCCACTCGTAGCGGCCGGTGACCAGGCCCTTGATGGCCCGCTCCATCTGCTGCGGGGTGCGCGGCGGCTCGACCGCGATGGTCGGCACCTCCTGCGGCACCGCGCCGTACGAGCGCAGCTGCTCGGACAGGCCGGTGGCCTGCTCCTTGGTGCGCGGCACGAGGACGTTCCAGCCGAACAGCGGCTTGGTCTCGAACCACGAGTGGGAGGCCCGGTGGGCGACCTGCTCGCCCACCACGGCTATCACCGAGGTGGCCGGGTCGACCGGCGCGGAGACCGGCGAGGGCAGCACCCGGGCGGCCTTCAGGTCGGCCGCGATGCCGGACAGGGTGGAGGTGAAGGTCCGCTGGCGGGTGGTGGTGCCGGAGAGCGTGGCGCTCAGCGCCGACTCCGGTTTGCGGCCGCCCGCGACCAGCGCGGCGGCGGTGGCGGGCAGCTGGCCCAGGGTGGTGCGGACCACCAGGGTGGTCTCCGGCACGCCCAGGTCCACCGGGCTGCCGGCCAGCAGCGCGGCGCCGTCCACGAAGCGCACGTCGGTGCCGGAGCCGGCCCGCAGCGGGACGCCCGCGTACGCCGGGACGCCGACCGACTGGGCGACGCCCGGGATCACCTCGAACGGGATCCCGTCGCCCGCGCAGCGGAGCATCTCCTCGGCGGCGCAGCCGTCCAGGCCGGGGTCGCCGTCGACGGTGCGGACCACGTGCTTGCCGGAGCGGACGGCCTCGGCGACCAGCTTGGCCAGGTCGAAGTCGGCGCCCTCGGCGGCCGGGGCGTGCACCTGCACGCCGGCCGGGCAGTGGCTGCGCACGGCGGCGGCGGTCAGCGGGTCGGTGACCAGCACGTCGGCGGTGGACAGCACCTCGACCGCGCGCAGGGTCAGCAGGCCCGGGTCCCCGGGGCCCGCGCCCAGGAAGGTGCACCGTCCGGTGGCGGGCTGTCCCGCCGGGAACAGGGCGTCGGTGGCGGTGGTGGGGCTCATCGGGCTCGCTCCCCCATCAGGGTGGCCGCGCCCCCGGCGAGCAGCCGGTCAGCCAGCGCGCGGCCGAGGGCCGCCGCCTGCTGCTCGGCGGCCTCGTCGAGGACGATCGGACCGTTGGCGGACATCTTCAGCAGGGCGGTTCCGTCGGGGTCGCCGACCACGCCGTCCAGCCGCAGTTCGTTCTCCCGGCCCCAGGTGGCCAGCGCGGCCACCGGCGCCGAGCAGCCGGCCTCCAGGGTGGCCAGCAGGGCGCGCTCGGCGGCCACGGCGACCCGGGTGGGGGCGTGGTCCAGGGCCGCGAGCGCGGCGGTCAGGTCCGTGTCGGCCGTGGCGCACTCGATCGCGAGCGCGCCCTGGCCGGGGGCCGGGACCATCACCTCGGTGTCGAGGTGCTCGGATATCTCGGCGCTGCGGCCGAGCCGGTTCAGGCCGGCCGTCGCCAGCACCACCGCGTCCAGCTCGCCGCCGGTCACGAAGCCGATCCGGGTGTCCACGTTGCCGCGGATCGCGACGGTCTCCAGCTGGGCGCCGCGGGCGGTGGCCCAGGCGTTCAGCTGCGCCATCCGGCGGGGCGAGCCGGTGCCGATCCGGGCCGGTCGACCGGCCCCGGCCAGCTTCTCCACCAGCTCCTCCAGGCCCAGGCCCTCGACCGCGACCAGGGCGTCCCGGACGTCCTCGCGCTCGGGGACGGCGGCCAGCGCCAGGCCCGCGGGGGCGGCGGTGGGCAGGTCCTTGAGCGAGTGCACGGCGAAGTCGATCCGGCCCTCCAGCAGCGCGTCGCGCAGCGCGGAGACGAACACCCCGGTGCCGCCGATCTGCGCCAGCGACTCCCGGGAGGTGTCTCCGTAGGTGGTGATCTCGACCAGCTCGACGGGGCGCCCGGTGACCCTGGTCACCTCGCGGGCCACCATGCCCGACTGCGCCATGGCGAGGGCGCTGCGCCGGGTGCCGAGCCGCAGGGCCGTGGTGGCCGCGGGCTGCTCCGTGATCGGTTGACCATTCATGAGGTGATCGTCCCGGTGGTACTCGTGGGATGGCTGACGGTTCATCTGACGCCCCCGGCCGAGGGCTGGGGCGCGCCGCCGACGGGCGTGCCCGACACGGCGTGCACGGCCGCCGGGTCGAGGTCGAACAGTTCGCGCAGTGCCTCCGCGTAGGAGGCGCCGCCGGGCTCGGCGGCCAGCTGCTTCACCCGGACGGTCGGGGCGTGCAGCAGCTTGTCGACGACGCGGCGGACGGTCTGGGTGATCTCGGCGCGCGAGCGCTCGTCCAGGTCCGGCAGCCGGGACTCCAGCCGGCCGAGCTCGGCGGCGACCACGTCGGAGGCCATCGAGCGCAGCGCGACCACGGTCGGCGCGATCCGGGCGGCCCGCTGGGCGGCGCCGAAGGCGGTCACCTCGTCGGAGACGATCCGGGTGACCTGGTCGACGTCGCCGGCGCCGGGGCTGGCGGCGTGCGCGTGGGAGAGGCTCTCCAGGTCGACCAGCAGGGCGCCGGGCAGCTCGTGCACGGCGTGGTCGACGTCGCGCGGCATGGCCAGGTCGAGCAGGGCGAGCGGCTCGGCGGACCGGCGGGAGGCGACCGCGGCGGCCACGTCCTCGGCCTTGACCACCACGCCGGCCGCGCCGGTGCAGGAGATCACGAGGTCCACGTCGGCGAGCGCCTCCGGCACCTTGGCGAGGTCCAGGACCCGGGCCACGTCCGGGCCGAGGATCTCGACCAGCCGCTCGGCGCGGGCCGGGGTCCGGTTGGCGATCAGCAGGTCGGTCACGCCGGAGCGGACCAGGGTGGCGGCGGCCAGCGAGCTCATCGACCCGGCGCCGACCACCAGCGCGCGCTTGCCGGCGATCTCGCCCGCGCCCGCCGCGATCTGCTCCAGGCCGAAGGTGACCAGCGACTGGCCGGCCTTGTCGATGCCGGTCTCGCTGTGTGCCCGCTTGCCGACCCGCAGCGCCTGCTGGAACAGCTCGTTCAGGCCGCGCCCGGCGGTGTGCTCCTCCTGGGCCTTGGCCAGCGCGTCGCGGAGCTGGCCGAGGATCTGGCCCTCGCCGACGACCATCGAGTCCAGGCCGCAGGCCACCGAGAAGAGGTGGTGGACGGCGCGGTCCTCGTAGTGGACGTACAGGTGGGAGGTCAGCTCCTCCAGGTCCACCCCGCTGTGGTGGGCCAGCAGCAGCGACAGCTCGGCGACGCCGGCGTGGAACTTGTCCACGTCCGCGTACAGCTCGATCCGGTTGCAGGTGTTCAGCAGCGCGGCCTCGCCGACCGTGGCGGTGGCGGCCGCGTCGTGCAGCAGCCGGGTCGGCACGTCACCGGTCAGCGCGGCGCGCTCCAGCACTCCGACCGGGGCCGTGCGATGGCTCAGCCCTACGACGAGAAGGCTCATGCCCGCCCCCCACAGCTCTCGGTGTTCATGCGGGCATCACCGCGGAGAGATCCCCGTCGCCGCCCTTGGCGGACTTTCCCTTGGCCTGCTCGGCCTGGTCCTTGGCCGCCGACTCGACGGTGCCCCGGCCCTTGCCGTTGCCGCCGGCCGCGCGGCGCAGCTTGGCCGCGGCCGCCCGGACCGGACCGGGGGCGCGGTCCAGCACCGACTCGGCGCGGTCGTCCGGCTCCTCGCCGGCCTTGCGCTGCTCGTGGAAGGCCAGGATCTGGAGCTCGATGGAGAGGTCCACCTTGCGCACGTCCACGCCGTCCGGGACGGTCAGCACGGTCGGGGCGAAGTTCAGGATGCTGGTGACGCCGGCCTCGACCAGCCGGTCGCACACCTGCTGGGCGGCGCCGGGCGGGGTGGTGATCACACCGATGGAGACGTGCTGGCTCTCGACGATCGACTCCAGCTCGTCCATGTGCCGCACCGGCAGTCCGGCCGCGGTGGAACCGACCACGTTGGGGTCGGCGTCCAGCAGGGCGGCGACCCGGAAGCCGCGGGAGGCGAACCCGCCGTAGTTGGCGAGCGCGTGGCCGAGGTTACCGATCCCGACGATGACGACCGGCCAGTCCTGGGTCAGGCCGAGCTCGCGGGAGATCTGGTAGACGAGGTACTCGACGTCGTAGCCGACACCGCGGGTGCCGTACGAGCCGAGGTAGGAGAAGTCCTTGCGCAGCTTGGCCGAGTTCACGCCGGCCGCGGCGGCCAGCTCCTCGGAGGAGACGGTCGGCACCGAGCGCTCGGAGAGCGCGGTGAGGGCCCGCAGATAGAGGGGCAGGCGAGCGACGGTCGCCTCCGGGATGCCCCGGGCACGCGAGGGTCGGCGCGCGGCGCCCTGGTCGGGCGTCTGCGAACTGCTCTGTGGTGATCGGCCGATTGCCACGGTGCTCCTGTGGGTGAAGCTGGGCTTTGGCAGCCAGGCTATGCGTTTGTGAACGTGTGCACAAAGATGGTGTCCGTTTTGTCCCCGCACAGTGATGCGCATCACGCCGTCGAACCCATAGCACCGGAGGGGGTCGACACGACCTCCGGGGCCTGGGAACCGGGCAGCCGGGGGCCGTACGGAGCCTCCCGGCGCAGCAGCGGGACGGCGGCTCCGGACGGGCGGGAGCGGGCCCGGCCCAGCCTCGGCCACGGCACCCGGGCGGCCTCCCGCAGCGGGCCGGTCCAGTCGTCGGGCGGGCAGGACGGGGCGTCCAGGCAGTGCCGCAGCAGCTCGGCGGTCACCCGGGCATCGCCCAGCGCGGTGTGCGCCGGGTACCAGCCCAGGCCCGCCGCCTCCACGCAGGCCGCCAGGCCGTGGCCACGGGCCTCCGGCAGGTGGGCGCGGGCCAGCCGCATCGTGCACAGCAGCGGGACGGCCGGCAGCGGAACCCCGATCCGGGCGAACTCGCGGTCCAGGAAGGCGTGGTCGCAGCTGACGTGGTGACCCACCAGCACCCGGCCGGCCAGCAGCTCCAGCAGCCTCGGGGCGATCTCGCGGAAACGCGGGGCACCCTCGACGTCGCACTGGCGTATCCGGTGCACATGGGTCGGGCCGACCGGGCCCAGCGGATCCAGCAGGGTGGCGAACTCCCCCTCGGGGCGGAGCCGCTCGTCCAGCAGCACCACCGCGACCTCGACCACCCGGTGCCGCCACGGACTGCGGCCGGTCGCCTCCACGTCCACCACGGCGAAGCCGCCGGTCCCCTCCGGGGCTCGGGGCGTCGCGGGGGTCGGGCCGGGAAGCATGGCGCACTCCTCGTGTGCTCAGCCCCCCATGGGCGCAAACGCGTTCGATCGTAAGCCGACCGACCCGGCCCGTCCCAAGCCGGAACGGAGTGTCTTTGGCAACGATTCGGCGAACCGCCCCCGCCGATCGGCGGGGGGTCGGTGTACGGACGAACGCCGGGTCAGGGCCGGCTCAGCCGCCGAGGGCGGTGCGCAGCCGACGCTCGTCGACCCGCCAGAAGTCGTGCTGGCGGCCGTCGACCAGGGTGACCGGGATCTGCTCCCAGTAGCGGCGGTACAGCTCCTCGTCCTGGGTGATGTCCCGTTCCTCGAAGGACGCCCCCAGGTCGCCCGTGACCCGCAGGATCACCTCGCGGGCCTCGTCGCACAGGTGGCAGCCGGGCTTGCCGACCAGGGTCACGGTCCGGTCCGCGGGCTCGGGGCTCTTACGTCGCAGCAGTGGGCTCACTGCCCCATTCTCCGCCATCGCATCCGCCAGCCCGGGGCTCCCGGCACCCGGTGGAGCTGTTCACCCCGCGGGCACGGCTCCGTCACGGTCGCCGCGTACCCGGCTGGCTATCCTCGATGACATGGCCGTGCTCAGAAGGCTCACCCAGGCAAGGCGTTCCAGCAGCGAGCGGAGCGCCCTGGCCGGCGAAGCCGCGGCCGAGGCCGCCGAGGCCGCGCTGCGGGCCGAGCCCGAGCCGGCCCCCGCCGCCGAGCCGGGGGGCGCCGCCGAACCGGACGCACCGGCCGCGGCCAGGCCCGGCAAGGCCCCCAAGGCCCCGGCCGGGAACCACACCCCGGACCCGGACGACCCCCGCGCCGCTGCCTTCTTCGACTGCGACAACACCATCCTGCGCGGCGCCGCGATCTTCTACCTCGGCGTCGGCCTCTACCGCCGCGGCTTCCTCACCCGCCGCGACATCGCCCGCTTCGCCTGGCAGCAGGCCTGGTTCCGGCTGCACGGCGCCGAGGACCCGGAGCACATCTCGGACGCCAAGCAGTCCGCCCTCGGCATCGTGGCCGGCAAGCCCACCGCCGACCTGGAGGCGATCTGCGAGGAGATCTTCGAGGACGTGGTGGCGGACAAGATCTGGCCGGGCACCCGCGCCCTGGTCCAGATGCACCTGGACGCCGGCCAGCGGGTCTGGCTGGTCACCGCCGCCCCGCTGGAGGTGGCCCGGATCATCGCCCGGCGGCTCGGCATGACCGGCGCGCTGGGCACCGTCGCCGAGGCCCGGGACGGCCGGTACACCGGCCGGCTGGTCGGCGACCTCCTGCACGGCCCGGCCAAGGCCGCCGCCGTCCGCGCGCTGGCCCGGCGCGAGCGCCTCGACCTCGACCGCTGCGCCGCCTACAGCGACTCGGCCAACGACATCCCGATGCTCTCGCTGGTCGGCCACCCGTACGTGGTGAACCCGGACGGCGCGCTGCGGCGCCACGCCCGGGCCCAGGGCTGGCGGGTGCGGGACTTCCGGACCGGGCGCAAGGCGGCCCGGGTGGGGCTGCCGGCGGCGGCCGCGGTCGGGGTGCTGGCCGGCGCGGCGGCGGCCGGGGTGGCGCTGAACCGGCGCCGCCGCCGCGTCTGAACCTCGCGCGCCGGGCGGCCGGGGGCGCCGAAGGGCGCCCGGAGGCTGTCCGGTGGCCGTCCGGGCGGGCTCGCTCTGACGGGTGATCCCGCGTCAACAGAGCCTCTGACCTGGCCCCTCTTACGGGCGAACTCCCCTGCGCCGCACCGAAGTCCGGGCCACCTGCACGAACTTGTCGGCCCGTGACCGGTTCTGATCGTTCGCCAGGCCGGGAAAGTCAGGGGTTGCCGAGCCCCAAGGCTGGGAAACCGCCCCTCAGGCCGCCGAATTGGTCACCCTGGGCACCCGTTCGATCACGTTGAGCCGGATGAACGATGACAGCTCCGGTCAGTGTCAGCCGAATATGCGCAACAAATGGATCCCAAACGACCACTTCGACCACACGGTGTAGCTGTCATTGCACAAAGCGTTATTCTCTCCTGGATGCACGTCACCACGCGTCCCGCTCGAACGGACGCTTCGGCGAGTGCTCTCCGCGCAGGCGGAGGTGATCCGTCCACAGTTCTGCCTCTGGGAGTCCCGTGTACCCACCCGTCCGGAACGACGCGCCTGCACCCTCCCGCCCGTCGTCCGTGCCCCTGCGCCCCCGCACCGGCCTTCGCGGCCGACCGACCGCCGAGCGGCAGATCTCCACCGGCCTGGACCTGTTGCGCACCCTGCTCCGCAGCCAGCTCGTCGCCTCCCCCCAACTCGCGCCGGCCGGAGGATCGTTCGGCCAGCCGCAACCGGCCGGCCTGGCGCTGCGCACCACCGCCGCCGGCTCGGCCGGCACCGGCTCGCGCGGCCGCACCGGCAGCACCGGCACCGGCCGGGGCCGTACCCGGACCGCACCCAGCCCCGGCTACGAGTCCGAGCACAACCCGATCATGGAGCTGGTCGAGCGGGCCCAGGCCGGCGAGAGCGAGGCCTTCGGCCGGCTCTACGACCACTACGCGGACACCGTCTACCGGTACATCTACTACCGGGTCGGCAGCCGGGCCACCGCCGAGGACCTCACCAGTGAGACCTTCCTGCGCGCCCTGCGCCGGATCGGCACCTTCACCTGGCAGGGCCGGGACTTCGGGGCCTGGCTGGTCACCATCGCCCGCAACCTGGTCGCCGACCACTTCAAGTCCAGCCGCTTCCGGCTGGAGGTCACCACCGGCGAGATGCTCGACTCCAACGAGTGCGAGCGCAGCCCGGAGGAGTCGGTGCTGGAGTCGCTCTCCAACGCGGCCCTGCTGGACGCGGTGCGCCGGCTCAACCCGCAGCAGCAGGAGTGCGTCACCCTCCGCTTCCTGCAGGGGCTCTCGGTGGCCGAGACGGCCCGGATCATGGGCAAGAACGAGGGCGCCATCAAGACCCTCCAGTACCGGGCCGTCCGCACCCTGGCCCGGCTGCTCCCGCCCGACGCGCGATGAGCCGGGCCGAGGACGGCCCCGGCGCCATACGCCCCGGCGGCCCGTCACCGTTCGCGCCCGGCCGACACGTCAGGGTGAACGGTCGGTCCGATGATCAGCCGTGCGTAACCGACCGCCCGTACCGCTCGTTGGCCAGCGTGCAAGTCCCCACCGGGCCCACGGTCAAGTCGAATTGTGGCCTATCACCCGATGGAGTGGCTTTGGCCAGCCGGGGCAACCGTCCGGCGGGCCGGGGTGTCGACAACGACGAAGGGAGGTGTGGCCCGTGACGGCAAACGTGCTTGAGCACCGGCGGGCGAAGGCCTTCGCCGAGGCGCTGGAGGCCCACCAGGCGGAGCAACGCGCTGCGGCCGACGGCCAACCGGACAACACCGCCGCCACCGGCGCCGGTCCGGTCGCGATGGCCGAACTGGTCGGTCTGACCGACGCACTGGGGGCGCTGCCCGGGCCGGTGCTGGACCGGGAGGTCCACACGGTCCAACGCGCCCAGCTGATGGCCGCGTTCGAGCAGGCCTTCGCCGGCGGGACGGGCGCCCAGGTGCCCCGTCAGCGCCGCCACCGGGTGATCCGGACGGCGCCGCGCGGCCGCTGGAGCCGCCGGTTCGCGATCGGCGGACTGGTCGCCGGGCTCGCCGTCGGCAGCCTGGCCGGCGCCGCCGCGGCCAGCTCCAACGCCGTCCCCGGGGACGGCCTGTACGGCCTCAAACGCGGACTGGAAGGGCTCCGGCTGGACTTCGCGGGCTCCGACTCCGAACGCGGCGAACTGCTGCTGGACAACGCGGCCACCCGGCTCGGCGAGGCCAAGACCCTGGTCGGCCGCACCGGCCCGGCCGGCGCCCTCAGCCCGGCCACCGTCGACCAGGTCCGCCGCGCCCTGGACGACATGCACGCCGACGCCCTCAAGGGCCGCGAGCTGCTGCGCTCGGTCTACCGCAGCAACGGCTCGCTCGACCCGATGCGGGCCCTGGCCGGCTTCGCCCACGACGAGGACGGCCGGTGGAGCGAGCTCCAGGGCAGGCTGCCCGTCCAGCTGACCCGGCAGGCCGACCTGGTGAACCGGCTCTTCGACGACATAAGCGAGGACGTCGCGCCCCTGCGCCTGGTCCTGCCCTCCGCCCAGAGCGGTGGCAAGGCCGGCTCCGGAGCGGGCGGCGGCTCGTCCGACTCGACCGGCGGCCCCTCCGCCGGCGTCCCCGGTACCGGCTCCGGCAGCACCGCCGGCACCGGCCAGGCCCCGGGCTCCGGCGCCGCCGGCAACCACCCCGGCGCCACCGAGCACGCCCCGGCCAACCCCGGCTCCGGCGCCTCCGGTAAGGGCGGAGTCCTGCCGGACACCCTGCCCAGCAGCGCCCCGGACGCCGTCAACGGCCTGGTCGGCGGCCTCACCAACGGGCTCACCGGCACCAGGCCCTCGCCGAGCGCCGACGCGGCCCCGGCGCAGGCACCGCAGTCGGCCGCGCCCAGTGCCCCCGACGCGGCCCAGCCGCAGGGCGTCGAGGTGCCCCCGCTGCTCCCGGACCTGCTGCCCGGGCTGCGCATCCTGGGCGGCTGACCCCGAGGACCGCGAGGGCCCGGCGGAGTGCGATATCCGCCGGGCCCTCGCTGCGCCCCGGGGCGCTCGGGAAGGCACCGTCAGAAGAACACCGAACGCCGCTGCACCAGCAGTTGGTAGAGGGTGTGCTGGATGGTCTCGCGCACCTCGTCGGCCAGGTCGAAGACCAGCATCGGGTCGTCCGCCGCCTCCGCCGGGTAGCTGTCGGTGGCGATCGGCTCGCCGAAGCGGATCGTCCACTTGGTCGGCAGCGGCAGCATCCCGAGCGGGCCCAGCCAGGGGAAGGTCGGGGTCACCGGCACGTACGGCAGGCCCAGCAGCCGGGCCAGCGTCTTCACGTTGCCGATCATCGGGTAGGTCTCCTCGGCCCCGACGATCGAACAGGGCACGATCGGCACCCCCGCCCGCAGCGCCGAGGAGACGAAGCCGCCGCGGCCGAAGCGCTGGAGCTTGTAGCGCTCGGAGAACGGCTTGCCGATCCCCTTGAAGCCCTCCGGCCAGACCCCGACCACCTCGCCGCGCTCCAGCAGCGCCTGGGCGTCCTCGTTGCAGGCCAGCGTGTGACCGGCCTTGCGGGCCAGCTCGTTGACGCCGGGCAGCACGAAGACCAGGTCGGCGGCGAGCATCCGCAGGTGCCGCCGGGCGGGGTGGTGGTCGTGGATGACCACCTGGGTCATCAGGGCGTCCAGCGGGATCGTCCCGGAGTGGTTGGCGACGACCAGGGCGCCGCCCTCGGCCGGGATGTTCTCCACGCCCTGGACGTCGATCCGGAAGTACTTCTCGGCCAACGGGCGCAGCAGCGAGAGCAGCACCTCCTCGGTGAGCTCCCGGTCGAAGCCGAACTCGTCCACCTCGTAGTCGCCGGTCACCCGGCGGCGCAGGAAGGCCAGGCCCTCGGCGGCGCGGCCCTCCCAGCCCTTGCCGAACAGCCGGGTGGCGGCCGGGCCGAGCGGCCCGGACAGCGCCCCGCCGACGGCCGCCGCGAACCGGTCGGCCAGTCTCGGCCCTTCGGGCGAGGTCCAGCTGGGGGCGGACTCGATCGGGATGACCTTGGCCTCGCCCGGCGCGTTCTCGGCTGCGGCACTCATCGCGGGTTCAGCTCCTCGGTCTGCGGGGGCGGTTCGGTACGGTGTCCGGTCCGGCGGGCGGCCCGGCGTCAGGTCCGGCGGGCGGCCCGGTGGGTGCGGCGCCTTCCGGGCCGAGCAGGGCGGTCAGCCGGTCGGTGACGGCGGCCAGCCGCTCGGGCGGGAGCAGGCCCGGGCCCTCGGCGGCGGCGAAGTCGGCGAAGGCCTCCGGAGTGCTGAACGCCGGGCGGTAGCCGAAGGTGTCGCGCAGCCGCGCGGTGTCCACCACCCGGCCGTGGGTGAGCAGCCGCAGCTGCTCGGGCGAGACGTCCACCAGCCGGGTCTGCCGGGCCAGCACGGCCATCCAGCTGACCGCGGGCAGCAGCAGCGGCAGAGTGGGCCGGCCGAGCCGGCGGGCGCACTGGGAGAGCAGCAGGACGCCCTCCCCCGCCACGTTGAAGGTCCCGGTGTTGACGGTGCCCGGCACGGGCTCGTCGGCGGCCCGGCAGAGCACCGCGACGGCGTCGTCCTCGTGCACGAACTGCAGCCGCGGGTCGTAGCCGAGGACGGTCGGCAGCACCGGCAGCGCGAAGTACTCGCTGAGCGGGGTGTCCGCGTGCGGGCCGACGATGTTGGCGAAGCGCAGCACCGTCACCGCGACGTCCGGGCGGCGCCGGGCGAAGCCGCGCACGTAGCCCTCGACCTCCGCCGCGTCCTTGGCGAAGCCGCCGCCGGGCGGGTCCTTGGGCTGCATCCGCTCGCTGAACACCGCCGGGTCGCGGGGCGCGGAGCCGTACACGCCGGTGGTGGACTTCACCACCAGCCGGCGCACCCCCGGGGCCTTCTGGCAGGCGCCGAGCAGCTGCATGGTGCCGATCACGTTGGACTCCTTCACCGCGGAGCGGTTGGTGGAGCCCAGGCCGGTGGCGCTGACGCTGAGGTGCACGACGGTGTCCACCCGGTGCTCGGCGAGCACCCGGGAGAGCGCCGGACGGCGCAGGTCGAGCTGGTGGAAGCGGTACGGGGCGGCCGGTCCGGCCGGCTCCTCGGGCGGCAGCCGGGGCGGCTGCACGTCCACGCCGACCACCAGGTCCACGCCCGGCCGGCGGCGGACCTCGGCGACGAACCGGGCACCGAGATGGCGTGCCACGCCGGTGACGAGCACGACCACACCCACGGTGCTGCACCCCATTCCCTCGACCCGAGCGGCCTGCGTGCACCGTACCGCGCCGCCCCACCGGGCTGTGAAACGACACCGCCCGCCCAGGCCACGACGGGCCTGGACGGGCGGTGGAAGCGCTGGGCGCGCTAGGCGCGGCCGGGGCGCTTACTTCTTGTTGCGACGCTGAACGCGAGTCCGCTTCAGAAGCTTGCGGTGCTTCTTCTTGGCCATACGCTTGCGACGCTTCTTGATGACAGAGCCCACGGAACAACCCTCGCTCACTGAGACTCTCGCCCGTGAGAGACGGAGTCCATACGACTGACGTGAGGGCCTAGCCTACCTTCCGGTTGCCCGGGGCTGTAAATCGCGCCCCCGGCAGCCGGAGAACTCGGGGGAAATCCCCGGCGAACGGGTGTGGGGCCCACCGGAGTGGACCCCGCACCCGCGCGCCGCCGCTACGCGCTTTCGAGCCGCACGTAGGACTCCTTGAGGTACTCGTGCACCGCCTGCTGGGGCACCCGGAAGGACCGTCCGACCCGGATGGCCGGCAGCTCTCCGCTGTGCACCAGCCGGTACACCGTCATCTTGGACACCCGCATGACCGCGGCGACCTCCGCCACGGTCAGGAAGACGACTTCCTGAAGGGGGCGCTCGACGGAACTCATGACCATCACCCGACCCTTACCCGTGTGCAAGGCACCGGCTTCCCCTCCGGTGACTCCACCGGCACACGTGTATCCCCAGAGTAGTTATGGGTGGTACCAGTGGGAAGAGGGGAAGTGCAGTCCTCGTACGGTGGGAGATAGGACTGTTGCAGTACGTAGCCACTCGGCTGATGGCACCGCCCGGCGTACGCACGGCCCTGGTGGGCGGGGCCGGGGCGGTGCCGGGGCGGCGGGTTCAGGCCAGTAGTCCGTGCTGGGGGAACACCGCTCGGCGGGTGGCGAGGATGGCCTGATCGAGCCGGTCGGCCGGATCGTAACCCGATTCGAAGTCGCGCCAGGCCGGGCGGGCGCCGTCGGTCATCCGCAGCGGGGCCGGGCGGCGGGTGCGGCGGTAGACCTCGGCGCGCCAGGACTCGGGGGTCTCGGCGGCCGGGTCGACGGGCCGGCCGGCGGCGGTGGCGACCAGGTGGGTCCAGGTGCGCGGGACGACGTCGACCACCGCGTAGCCGCCCCCGCCGGTGGCCAGCCAGCGGCCGCCGGCGTACCGGTGGGCGAGGTCGTGCAGCGCCTCGGCGATCACCCGCTGGGCGTCCACGGTGACGGCGAAGTGGGCGAGCGGGTCCTCCAGATGGGTGTCGGCGCCGTGCTGGGTGACCAGGACCTGTGGCCGGAACGCGTCGAGCAGTTCGGGCACCAGGGCGTGGAAGGCGCGCAGCCAGCCGGAGTCGCCGGTGCCCGCGGGCAGCGGCAGGTTGGCGGCGGAGCCGGGGGCGTCCTCGCCGCCGGTCTCGGTCGACCAGCCGGTCTGCGGGAAGAGCGTGGCGGGGTGCTCGTGCAGCGAGACGGTGAGCACCCGGGGGTCGTTCCAGAACGCCGCCTGGACGCCGTCGCCGTGGTGGACGTCCACGTCGACGTAGGCGATCCGCTCGGCGCCGAGTTCGAGCAGCCGGGCGATGGCCAGCGCCGGGTCGTTGTAGACGCAGAAGCCGGAGGCCTTGCCGGGCATCGCGTGGTGCAGCCCGCCGGTGAAGTTGACGGCGTGCGGGGTCTCGCCGTGCCAGACCGCCTCGGCGGCGGCCACGGACTGGCCGGCGATCAGCGCGGAGGCGGAGTGGATGGCCGGGAAGGACCAGGTGTCGTCGGTGCCGAGGCCGTGCAGCGGGTCGGAGCGCTCGGGGTGGGCGGCGGCGTCGCGGACCGCCTCGATGTACTCCCGGGTGTGCACCAGCCGGAGGGTGGAGTCCCCGGCGGGCGGCGCGGAGCGGACGGTGACCCCGGGTCCGGTGCTCAGTCCGAGTGACTCGACCAGGCGCATGGTGAGGGCCAGCCGGGCCGGGTCCATCGGGTGGCCGGGGCCGAAGTCGTAGGCGGCGACGGCCTCGTCCCAGAAGAGGTGCAGGCCGCAGGGGGTGTCACGCTCGGCTTCGGGCATGGCCTCCACCGTAGTGGGTGGCGGTGGCCGGGCGGTGGCCAGGGCGTGCCGGGGCAGCGCTCCCGGGAGCGGTCGGACGGCCGGTGGCGACGAGGCCGCGGAAGTTGTGGGGCAGCTGTGGAGACGGGTGTCGAGGCGGTGCAGACAAACCCCCCGTGACTCCATATCCTCTCCGCCATGAAGCCATTCAGCGTGCAACGCCTTGGGGTAATTCTCGCTGCAATACTGGGATTTGGCGTGTTCTTCGCCGCCCAGCCGGCCTCCGCCGCGGTCAGCGGCACCGCCTTCGCGGTCGACAAGCCGACGGCGAAGGCGGGAGACCAGCTGACCCTGACGCTGTCCCTCACCAACTCCGAGGACAGCCCCATCTACTTCGCCTACGAGGCCGTCCAGCCGACCTGGCCGGCCAACGCGCAGGCCGGAGCGTTCACCATCACCGGCTGCACCGGGGACACCTCCGACTGCGCGTTCAACGGGAACAGTGCCAACTTCCACTTCAACGCGCCGATCGCGCCGGGGGCGACGAAGAGCGTCACGCTCACCGTCAAGATCACCGACACCCCGTCGTGGGGCACCGCGCCGTACACGCTGAACTGGGCACCGTACGTCTACTACGAGTTCGGCCAGGTGGGCGGCACCACCGCGGCCAAGGACCAGGGCTGGACCTACGGGCTGCCCGAGCTCCAGACCGTGATCGGCTGACCCTGCCCCCCGTCCCGCCGACCGCCCCCGCCGTCACCCGACGGCGGGGGCCTCGGCCGGTGCCGGGACCGGAGCCGGGGCGAAGCGGTCGGCCAACGGCAGCACGGCGAGCACCAGCAGCATCGGGGCGAGCAGCGCCCAGCGGTACGAGCTCGCGTCCGCGATCGCCCCGACCAGCGGCGAACCGACCAGGAACCCCACGTAGTTGAAGAGGTTGAGCCGGGCCACCGCGGCGTCCGAGTCGGCCGGGAAGAGTCGGCCGCCGGCCGCGAACACCTGCGGGATGATCGCGCAGATACCGAAGCCCAGCACGGTGAAGCCGGCGATGCCCGCCCAGGCGGCGGGCGCCACCGCGGCCAGCCCGAAGCCGAGCGCGGCCAGCGCGGCGCCGGCGCGGACCACCGGGACGGCGCCGAAGCGCTGCACCGCGCGGTCGCCCAGCGCGCGGCCGAGCAGCATCGCGACCATGTAGCCCAGGTAGGAGAGCTTGGCGAGGTCCTCCCGGCTGCCCAGCCCGTCGGTGAGGTACTTGACGCTGTAGTTGGAGACCGAGGAGTCCGCGATGTACGCGAAGGCCATCGCCAGGCAGAGCGGCAGCAGCGGACGCCAGGGGACGGACCGGGCCGCCGCCTCGGCGGCCTCCCGGACGGCGTCGCCGAGTTCGGCCGGACCGGCGAGGAAGGTGCCGGTCAGCAGGGCGAGCGGGGCGATCACCGCGGCAGCCGTGCCGAACAGCACCGGCAGCCCGAGGTCGTAGTGCGAGCCGAGGCCCGCCAGGGCCGCGCCGAGGATCCCGCCGAGGCTGAACGCGGCATGGAAGCCGATCATGATCGAGCGGCCGTAGCGGTGCTGGAGCCCCACCCCGAGCATGTTCATACTGGCGTCCAGCGCGCCCACCAGCAGCCCGAACGCGCCCAGCGCCAGGGCGAGTTGCCACAGCGCGCCGCCCAGACCGACGGCCGCCAGGCTGAGACAGACGGCGGGCTGGACCACCCGCAGCACGGCCCGCGCGCCGGTGCGCCTCACCAGCCGCTCGGAGGCGATGGAACCGACCCCGGCCAGGACCGGCACCGCGGCCAGGAAGACCGGCAGCAGCCCGTCGCCCAGCCCGTACCGGTGCTGGATCTCCGGGATGCAGGTGACCAGCAGGGCGAAGGTGGCGCCCTGGAGCAGGAAGCCGACGGCGAGCGCGGCCCGCCCGGCGCGCAGGCCGGGCGGGATCTGGGGCGGTGCGGCACTCAAGCGGACCTCCACGCGGACTCCGGACGGACCTCACCACCCCGCTACCGACCGGTAGGACGATGTTGGCGAGAGCGTAGGGGCTGCGCCGCGATTCCGGGAGGGGTCGCGCAGGGTCACTTCCCGCCGGAGGCCAGCTCCCGGGAGCGGTCGCGGGCGGCTTCCAGGGCGCCGAGCAGCGCGGCCCGCACCCCGTGGTTCTCCAGCTCGCGGATCGCCGCGATGGTGGTGCCCGCCGGGGAGGTCACCGCCTCGCGCAGCTTCACCGGGTGCTCGCCGGAGTCGCGCAGCATCACCGAGGCGCCGATCGCGGACTGCACGATCAGGTCGTGCGCCACCTGCCGGGGCAGCCCGAGCAGGATCCCGGCGTCGGTCATCGCCTCGACCAGGAAGTAGAAGTAGGCCGGGCCGGAGCCGGACAGCGCGGTGGCCGCGTCCTGCTGGGACTCGGGCAGCCGCAGCGCCTTGCCGACCGAGCTGAAGATCTCCTCGGCGCGCACCAGGTGCTCCTCGCCGGCGTGCGAGCCGGCCGAGATGACGCTCATCCCCTCGTCCACCAGGACCGGGGTGTTGGGCATCACCCGGACCACCGGGGTGCCCGCCGCCAGCCGCTCCTCGAACCAGGCGGTGGGGATGCCGGCCGCCGCCGAGATCACCAGCCGGTCCGCGCCGACGTGCGGGGCCAGCTCCTCCAGCAGGGTGCCCATGTCCTGCGGCTTGACGGCGAGGATCAGGGTGTCGGCGAGCTTGGCGGCCTCGGCGTTGGAGACGGCCACCACGCCGTAGCGGGCGGCGAGTTCGACGGCACGCTCGGGGCGGCGGGCGGTCACCAGGACGTCGGCCGGGTCCTTGCCGGCCCGCAGCAGACCGGAGAGCAGGGCCTCGCCGATCTTGCCGGTGCCCAGGAAGGCGATCTTCTGTCCGTGTGCTGCGCTGCTGCCCATGGTCCGCTCCTTGCCTCGGTACTGCGGCCATCCTCGCACCGCCCGGCGGCGTGCGCGGGGACCGTCCGCTCCGTGGTCGCCGCGCGCCCGGACGGCCCTGCCCCGGGCGTCCGGCCCGCTCCGAACGGCCCTGCCCCTAGGGCGTGCCCGGGGAGAATCTCGGGGGTTTCCCCTATGGCCTCGGCGCTCCGGCGGGCGCACCGTGGAGCCATGGCACACGACGAGATGTCCCGACGTGAGAACCGGCAACTCGCGGTCGCCTCGGCGACCGTGGGCCCGTGGCGGACCGCCGCGGGGGTCGGTGCGGTGGTGGGGGCGACGACCCTGGGGATCGAGGCGATCTCCGGGAACTGGTCGCTGAGCATGCTGGCCTCACCGGCCGGCTGGGGCCTGTTCTTCTTCTTCCTGGTCGGCACCGTCGGCGGCCGGCTGCGGCACGACACCGCAGACCGGCGACTGCGCCGCTGGGCGAACGAGCACCCGTGGCAGTCGGCCCTCCCGGCGGCCGGGGGCCTGCTGGCGCTGAACACCCTGGCCCAGCTGTTCCTCGGCGACGAGGGCCTGTTCGGCGCCTTCTTCATCTCGCTGCTGCCGGCCGGCCTGCTGCTGGCGATCGCCGGGGTGGTCGGCTCGGTCAAGCAGGCCCGCGGCAAGGGCTGAGCGGTTCGGAGCGGGCCGGCAACGGAGCGGTTCCGGACGAAACGGGGTGAACCGCCTGCCGGTCCGCACGAGTTCACCATCCGACGTGCCCCCGATCCGCGCATCGTCACCCCCCGTCGTCATACTGGCGCGATGCCGATTGCCGAAGATCCGGAACCGCGCCCCCGCCGGGGCGACGAGCCGGGCGGGTCCGACCCGTCCGGGACGGGCGAGAAGGACCCGTTCGCCGACCTCGTCCTGGACGAGGAGTTCGTCCGCAGCGCCACCGTCAAGGAGCAGAGCGGGCGCACCCGCATGCTGTCCGCCCGGTGGAAGCACACCCCGCCGGTCGATCCGGGCGGCCGCCGCTCGGTCAACGACGGCCCCCGGCCCAAGCGCCGGTTCGGGCGCGGGCCCAAGCCCCCGGCGCTCGACGCGTGGGGCGCCCCGCGCCCGCGTCGCCGCGAGTGGCGCGCACCGCTGTTCGTGAGCCTGACCGTCGTCCTGGTGCTCGCCGCGCTGAACCTCGGCGGGCTGCGCGACTGGTACGCGGACCACTACGGCGAGGGCTCCTCCCCCTCGGCCGCCGCCCCCGTACCGACCGTCGCCCCGGAGACGGCCAAACCGACCTCGGCACCGCCGGCCGCCCCGGCCGACCAGCCGACCGTCGACCACCCCTGGAAGGGCTCGCCCGCCGAGGGCTGGCCGAACAGCCTGGAGGCCTTCGAGCTGCCCCCGGCCAAGGCCGTCGGCGTCTTCTCGGCCGAAGAGGTCGCCGCCCAGCTCCAGTCCGTCAAGGCCTACCTGACGGCCGCCAACCTCGACCCCCAGGTGATCGCGGGCGCCCGGCCGGAGGCCGCCCTGGCGATGCTCGACTCCCAGGACCGGGCCTCCGCCGCGGCCGCCCTCGACCACCCCGGCAAGGACGCAGACCCGACCAGCTGGTTCGCCCGCTTCAACCCGCGCGAGGCGGCCCTGGTCGGCGGCACCGTCAAGGTCCAGGGCCGGATCGGCTTCGAGGAGGACGGCGACCGGGGCGTGCTGGTGCACACCGACTTCACCTTCGTCTACCCGTTGCAGCCGGGCCCGGACGCGGAGAAGCTGGCCTCGTCCCGCCGTCGCGCGCCGGACACCGCACCGGGCGGCACCGCCAAGCCGGTCGGCCTGGTCGCCCCGGCCTCCGACAACACCGGCAGCACCTGGACGACCCGCACCATCATCCGCAAGGTCGACGACTTCCGCTTCTACGACCCGAAGCGCTACAAGGTCGAGGCGAGGAAGCTGGTGTTCGCCAAGACCCAGTGGGACGCCGGCAACAGCGCCTGCGACGTCCACGACGGCTTCCTGCACCCGCGGTTCGAGCAGTTCACGGCCCACGACCCCGCGCCCACCGGACCGACCAGCGACCCGTACGACCGGAGCAGGGACATCGCGCCGGACGGGCAGTGCGGCATCGTCAGCCGTACGTAGGGCGCGTCCACGGGAGGCGTCAGCGCTTGCGCTTGGCCCGGCCCGGCGCCTTGGCGTCGGGCCGGCGGCTGCGGCCCGCCTGGCGCTTCTCGTACTGGGCGACGGCCCGCTCGTAGGCGGCCCGGTTGACCGCCTCGCCGGGGGCCTCCACCAGGCTGCGGGCGAAGTAGGCGAGCAGCGAGCCGGCTCCGCCGATCAGCCAGACCGCGCCGAGCGACCTGTCCTCGGCCATCCAGCCGGTGAGCTGGTCCTTGCCCTCGGTGAGCACCTTCCAGGTGCGCCGCACGGCCATCATCGAGCAGACCGCGATGGCGGCGGTCAGCAGCCCGTTGAGGAAGGTGCCGTTGTCGGAGAGGGCGATGCCCTCGACGCCGAAGCGCAGCAGCAGCACCACGGCGGCCGCCGCGACCAGGGCGCCGACCGACACCGCGACCCGGCGCGGCCAGTAGCCGTTGTCCCGGTTCAGCCAGCTGGTGCCGAACCAGCGCAGGGGCTCCGGCTCGGGGGCGCCGACGGGAGTGGGGGCGGGGGTGGGGGGCTGCTCGCTCACGCCGTCGATTATCACCCGGCCGCCCCGAACGGCGGAGGAGCCGTCCCGCGCTGCGGGACGGCTCCTCCTCGGTCCGGTACGGGCTCGACCTGGTCGGTACGGGCTCAGCCGAGCTTGGACACGTCGCGGACGGCGCCCTTGTCGGCGGAGGTGGCCATCGCGGCGTAGGCGCGCAGGGCCTGGCTGACCTGGCGGTCGCGGTTCTTCGGCCGGTAGCCGCCCGCGGCCTCCAGCGCGCGGCGGCGCTCGGCCAGGACCTCGTCCGGGACCTCCAGGGAGATCCGGCGGCCGGGGATGTCGATGGCGATGGTGTCACCGTCCTCGACCAGCGCGATGGTGCCGCCGGAGGCCGCCTCCGGGGAGGCGTGGCCGATCGACAGGCCCGAGGTGCCGCCGGAGAAGCGGCCGTCGGTGACCAGCGCGCAGGCCTTGCCCAGGCCCCGGCCCTTCAGGAAGGAGGTCGGGTAGAGCATCTCCTGCATGCCCGGGCCGCCCTTGGGCCCCTCGTAGCGGATGACGACGACGTCGCCCTCCTTGATCCGCTTGGCGAGGATCGCCTCGACCGCGTCCTCCTGGGACTCGACCACGACGGCCGGGCCGCTGAAGGTCCAGATCGACTCGTCCACGCCGGCGGTCTTCACGATGCAGCCGTCCTCGGCGAGGTTGCCGTACAGCACGGCCAGGCCGCCCTCGACCGAGTAGGCGTGCTCGACACTACGGATGCAGCCCTTGGCGGCGTCGGTGTCCAGCGACTCCCAGCGCTCGGACTGCGAGAAGGCCTCGGCCGAGCGGACGCAGCCGGGGGCGGCGTGCCACAGCTCGACGGCCTCGGCGGAGGGCGAACCGCCGCGCACGTCCCAGGTCTTGAGCCACTCGGCGAGCGAGTCGGCGTGCACGGTGTGGACGTCCTCGTTGAGCAGCCCGCCCCGGTACAGCTCGCCCAGGATGGCCGGGATGCCGCCGGCCCGGTGCACGTCCTCCATGTAGTACGAACCGTTCGGCGCCACCTTGGACAGGCAGGGCACCTTGCGGGAGACCGCGTCGATGGCCCGCATGTCGAAGTCCAGCTCGGCCTCCTGGGCGGCGGCGAGCAGGTGCAGGATGGTGTTGGTCGAGCCGCCCATGGCGATGTCCAGGGCCATGGCGTTCTCGAAGGCGGCGCGGGTGGCGATCGAGCGCGGGAGGACGGAGTCGTCGTCCTGGCCGTAGTGGCGGTTCGCGATCTCGACGACGGTCCGGCCGGCGTTCTCGTAGAGGGCGCGGCGGGCGGTGTGGGTGGCGAGCACCGAGCCGTTGCCGGGCAGCGAGAGGCCGATCGCCTCGGTCAGGCAGTTCATCGAGTTGGCGGTGAACATGCCGGAGCACGAGCCGCAGGTGGGACAGGCGTTCTCCTCGATGATCGCGATGTCCTCGTCGGAGACGTTCTCGTTGACCGCCTGGGAGATCGCGTCGACCAGGTCGAGCTTGCGCACGGTGCCGTCGACCAGGGTGGCCTTGCCGGCTTCCATCGGGCCGCCGGAGACGAAGACGGTCGGGATGTTCAGGCGCAGCGCGGCCATCAGCATGCCCGGGGTGATCTTGTCGCAGTTGGAGATGCAGATCAGGGCGTCCGCGCAGTGGGCGTTGACCATGTACTCGACCGAGTCGGCGATCAGGTCGCGCGAGGGCAGCGAGTAGAGCATGCCGCCGTGGCCCATCGCGATGCCGTCGTCGACGGCGATGGTGTTGAACTCGCGCGGGATGCCGCCCGCCTGCTTGATCGCCTCGGAGACGATCCGGCCGACCGGCTGGAGGTGGGTGTGGCCGGGGACGAACTCGGTGAAGGAGTTGGCGACCGCGATGATCGGCTTGCCGAAGTCCTCGCGGGCTACGCCGGCCGCCCGGAGAAGCGCCCGGGCGCCTGCCATGTTGCGACCGTGGGTGACCGTACGGGACCTCAGCTCGGGCACTGTGCTCCACTCCTTCGGGGCTCTCGCCGGCGCCCCGCTGCTGGGAGGGTTCGGGGGCCGCTGTGGGTACCGAGCCTACGCCCGCGGTCCGGCCGGCGGACGGCCCGTCCGCGATGCGGGCAGGCGGCGGGGCGGGTCGGTGGGCCGTCGGGTGCGGGCGGGCCGGCGGGCCGGCGGGCCGGCGGGGTGCCGGGGTGACGGGCGGGCGGCGTGTCCGCGATGCGGGCGGGCGGCGGGCCGGCGGGGTGACGAGGTAGCGGGCTGGCGGCGTCAGTGCTGCTTGACGGCCACGGTGAGGTCGAGGACGAACGGCTCGACCACGGTGCCGTCCGGGAACGCGTCGTACATGGCCTCCCGTTCGGCGGCCAGCACCGGTGCGCGCTCCTCGGGGTCGAGCGAGGCCAGGTAGGAGCGGGAGGTGAGGTCGGTGAGCACGTGGTCGACCGGGACCCGCCGCTCCCAGCGCAGCGCCGTCCGCTCGACCGCGAGGCCGGCCGGGGCGAAGTGGCCGATGTGCCCGGAGATCCCGCCGTAGCCGTGGTAGCGGTCGGGCAGGGCGGCGGCCATCCGCTCGCTCCTGGCCCGGATCCACGGCACGGTCTCGTCGTACACGTTCCACCAGGCGGCGACGGCGCCGCCGGGCCGCAGCACCCGGATCGCCTCGGGGACGGACTTCTCGGGGTACGTCCAGTGGAAGGCCTGGGCGTAGGTGACCAGGTCGGCGGAGTCGTCGTGGAAGGGCAGGTCGTCACCGGTGCCCCGGACCACCGGCAGCGCGGGCGAGGACGTCAGGAACCGCGCGGCCATGCCGGGACTGGGCTCGACGGCGACGACGTCCGCGCCCCGGGCGGCCAGCAGCCGGGTGGCGATGCCGGTGCCGGCGCCGACGTCCAGCACCCGGGCGCCGTCGAGCCCCCGGCCCCAGAGCCGCTCCAGCGCGTCGAACATCTCGTCGGGGTAGCCGGGGCGGCCACGCTCGTACTCGGCGGCGACCCCGCCGAAGCTCACGGCGGCCTCGCGGTAGTTCCGACCCTCCGCCATGCCGCCCCCTCCGTACGGAAGTTCGGGCTCGGACGGGCCCGACGGCTCAGCGTACGCGCGAGGGGGTGGCCAGGTGCAAGCGGGTGAAGGCGAGGGCCTCGGCCAGATCGGCCTCGCGTTCGGTGGGGGACGCGGCGCGCCTGGTGTTGACCTCCAGCACCACGTGGCCGTCGAAGCCGGTGCGGGCGAGGTGCTCCAGCAGCTCCGCGCAGGGCTGCTTGCCGCGGCCGGGGATCAGGTGCTCGTCCTTGCCGGAGCCACTGCCGTCGGCCAGGTGGACGTGGGCGAGCCGGTCGCCCATCCGCTCGACCATGGCGAAGGTGTCGATCCTGGAGGTGGCGGCGTGCGAGAGGTCGATGGTGAAGTGCCGGTACTCCTCGTCGGTGACGTCCCAGCCGGGGGCGTACGCGAGCATCTCGCGGTCGCGGTAGCGCCACGGGTACATGTTCTCGACGGCGAAGCGGACGTCGGTCTCCCCCGCCATCCGGTTGATGCCCTCGACGAACTCCCGGGCGTACTGGCGCTGCCAGCGGAACGGCGGGTGGACGACCACGGCGCTGGCGCCGAGCTTCTCGGCCGCCGCCCGGGCCCGGACCAGCTTCGTCCACGGGTCGGTGCTCCACACCCGCTGGGTGATCAGCAGGCAGGGCGCGTGCACGGCCAGGATGGGGAGCTGGTGGGCGTCGGAGAGCCGGCGCAGGGCGTCGACGTCCTGGCTGACCGGGTCGTTCCAGACCATCACCTCGACCCCGTCGTAGCCGAGCTTGGCGGCCAGCTCGAACGCCACGGCGGTGCTCGCCGGGTACACCGAGGCGGTGGACAGCACCACCTTGGTGTCGGGGATGTGCAGGGCGGGGTGCCGGGGCAGCACCAGCCGGTCGGTGGTGCGCAGCAGCGGGGGGCGGGCGGCGTCGCGCTTGGCGGCCTTGACCGAGCGGACGGACTGGACGGCGGCCTTGGCGGCGCCGGCGGCCCGGGCGGTGCGGGTCTCCTTGGGGGCGGGCTGCTGCGGGGCGGGCTTGCCGGTGGTGGTCTGCTTCGCCGGCTTCGTCGTCCTCGCGGGCTTCGGCTTCGCCGTCTTCGCGGTCTTCGCGGTCTTCACGGTCTGCGTATTCTTCGCCGTCTTCGCGGTCTTCGTGCTCTTCGCCGTCTTTGCCGCGGCCGTTTTCGCGGCTGCCGTCTTGGCGGTGTGCTGGGCGGCCTTGACGGCCTTCGCGGCCTGCTTGGCGGCCTGGGCGGCGGTGGCGCCCGTGACCGCCTTGCCGAGCCGGCGGCGCGGGCCGTCCGGCCGCGACTGCCCGTTCCCGGGAGTGCGGCCCTCCTGCGTTCCGTCCTCGCCCGCTGGTTGCACCACGGGAGACAGCGTAAGCGGAGCACGCGGCGAACGGGGTGGGATGACCGGCGCAGTGACCATCGGCACGTTGCGGCGGGGCGGTTCCCGCCGGCCGTCGGGCGGTGGTCGACCGGCGGATGCCGGGCGTCCCGGCGCGGGCTCGGCTACGGGTGCGGCCGGGGTGCCGGTGCAGCCGGGGTGCCGGTGCGGCTGGGCCGGGGTTACGGGGTGAGCGCCGGGCGGCGGCGGTCGGCGGGGCTGTCCATGGTGTCCAGGCGGCGCAGGATGATGCCCTCGCGCAGCGCCCACGGGCAGACGTCCAGCTCCGCCAGGCCGAACAGGTCCATCGCGGCGTCCGCGACCAGCGCGCCGGCCAGCAGCTGCTTGGCCCGGCCCTCGGAGACGCCGGGGATCTTGGCGCGCTCGGCGACGGTCATCGCGGACAGCCGGGGCAGCCAGGCGGCCAGGCCGCTGCGGGTGAGCCGCCGGTCGGCGTACGGGCCGGCGTCGGCCGGGGCGGCGCCGGTCATCCGGGCCAGCTGCTTGAAGGTCTTGGAGGTGGCGACCGCGTGCCGCGGCGGGCCGAGCCGGGTGATCTCGGCGACCACCGCGGCGAGCTC
The DNA here is from genome assembly GCF_055633695.1 of Kitasatospora sp. NPDC114501. Classification (NCBI taxonomy): domain Bacteria; kingdom Bacillati; phylum Actinomycetota; class Actinomycetes; order Kitasatosporales; family Streptomycetaceae; genus Kitasatospora; species Kitasatospora sp. NPDC114501. The sequence goes on from NZ_JBVKDS010000003.1 coordinate 361,164, forward strand.
CGCCCGGATGTGGCGTCGCAGCTCGCGCAGCCCGTCCGGGTCGGCGACGTCCCCCGGCAGCCAGCGGGCGGTCAGCCGGCCGGCGCCCAGCGGCAGCGAGCAGGCGACGTCCGGCTGCTCGTCCAGGCCGCAGGCGATCTCCAGCGAGCCGCCGCCGATGTCCAGGTTGAGCAGCCGGCCCGAGGACCAGCCGAACCAGCGGCGGACGGCCAGGAAGGTGAGCCGGGCCTCGTCCTGTCCGGAGAGGACGCGCAGCTCGACGCCGGTCTCGTCGGTCACCCGGCGCAGCACCTCCTCGCCGTTGGCGGCCTCGCGCACCGCGGAGGTGGCGAACGGGAGGATGTCGACGACGCCCTTGTCCTCGGCGACCCGCAGCGAGGAGGCGACGTGGCCGACCAGCCGCTCGACGCCGGCCTCGCTTATCGCCCCGTCCGCGTCCAGCAGCTCGGCCAGGCGCAGCTCGGCCTTGTGCGAGTACGCGGGCAGCGGAGCAGCGCCCGGATGGGCGTCCACCACGAGGAAGTGGACCGTGTTGGAACCTACGTCGAGCACACCGAGTCGCATAACTCTCCACGCTACGCGATCCGGGTCCTGGTGAGAGGGGGTGCGACGGTACTCGCGCCGGGCCGGGACCGGTCGGCGGCCGGGCTGGTGAACCGGCCGCTCCGGCCGTCCGCACCCGTACCGCCCGGGTGGTCAGCGGCCGCCGCACCGGTGCTTGCGGCGCTGCCGACCGACCATCACAACAGCCCGTCCCACAGCTGCTCCACGATGACGGCCCACCAGTTCTCGGGGTCGGCGAAGACCGTGCCGTCCACCTCCGCCAGCGCGCGCTGCAGGGCGTCCACCGCCGCGCCCGCGGCCACCGGGTCCAGCCCGCGCAGCGCGGGCCACCAGCCGGCGAACACCTCCAGGCAGCGGACGAAGGCGCGCAGGCTCGTGTTGCAGTGGCGGGCGGTCGCGTAGTCCGGGTCGACCGCCCGGACCGCGCCGCCCACCGGGTCGAGGGCCAGCAGCGCCCAGCCGTCCGTCCCCAGCACCAACTGCCCGGCGAGCGCCAGGCGTTCCCGCTCGGCCACCCGGGTGCCGCGGCCGAGCTCGGCCAGGTGCGCGGCGAGCGGGGGCAGGACGGTGCCCTGGCGGGTGCCGTCGGCGATCGCCTCCGTGGCCGGGTGGTGCAGCCCGAAGAACCCCGGCACGGAGACCGGGACGCCCACCGTCAGCAGCAGCGCGGCCGCGTCCCCGGGCAGTTCGGCGCGGGTGACGTCGGCGGACTCGAAGCGCTGCACGCCCGCCGGGCCGAACCGCTCGGCGAGCCGGGCGGCGAGCACGGCGTCGGGCTCCTCGGGCGCGGGGCGCGCCGTGCGGGGGAAGGGCACCCGGTTGCGGGCCGGGCCGTCCGGCGGCGCGGGCAGCGCCCGTACGGCGGCGGCGCGGTGGTCGAAGCGCGGGCCGTACGGGAGCTCGAAGTCGATCCTGGCGGTGGGCAGTTCGGCGGCCAGCGCGTACGACCAGTAGCCGCCGGGCAGGGCACTCGGCCGCAGGTCGGTCCGGACGGCCAGCACGTCCTCGGCGGCGACGCCCTGCTCGCGCAGCCACCACCAGCCGCGCAGCGCGGGGTGCGGCAGGCCCGCGGCGGAGCGCAGGGCCAGCGACCGCTCCTCGCCGGTGACGTCCCGGTAGGTCAGCTCGGCCCGGGCACCCCGGCCGGTCGCCGGCGGGAGGGTCGGGTCGTAGCCGCCGGCGCCGACGAAGTCCCGGTACAGCCCGACCACTTCGTTCACCGGAACCGAGGGCCACACCGTGAACCGTCCGCTCTCCCGGTCCACCACGGCGCAGGCCGCGCCCACCTCCTCGGGCGCCCGCCGCTCGCCCGTCCGCGGGTCCACCCCCACCCGGGCGGGCTCGGCCCACACCACCCAGCCGAGCTCGAACTCATGGGTGCACACCCGTCGCACCGCACCGGCGCCCTGCGGCAGATCCCCGTTGATCCACCGGTGCCCCGCCTCCACCGCCTGCGCCCGCGAAATCACCCGGCCACCCCCGTCCCGTCCACACCCCGACACCCATCCCGGCCCGACCCGCGACCCTACGCCCCCACGCCGTGCCCACACCAAGCATCGGCAGCCACCCCCGCCGACTCCCCACCCAGCCCCCGCACGCCCCGCCCCTCCCGCCTCCTCGCGCGCGGGAAGTCGGCCCAGCCGACTTCCCGCGCAACCGGCGCCCGCTCCCTCTGGGCGCCCGCGAGAAATATGCAGACCGGTCTACATGCGGTGCTTGCCCCATGCCCCACACCTTGCCCCATGCGAGCGCGAGAAGTCGGCCGAGCCGACTTCTCGCGCAACGCCCAGACGAATATGACGGCCGGTCTACATATTTCTTGCTGGCCAAAAGCCCGGCCACCCACCCAACCCCTAACGTGCATAGGAAGTCGGCCCGGCCGACTTCTCGCGCGCACCCAACTCCACCGACGCCCTCGCGCCAGCTGCGCAGAAAGTCCACCCGGCCGACTTCTCGCTCAGGCGTCGAGAAATATGTCGCCCGGTCTACATATCTCTTGTCCGCCCCAGCCCGGCCACCTCATTTGTGGCGCACGCAGGAAGTCGACCCAGCCGACTTCCTGCGTCGCAGGCGCTCGGAGAAATATGCCGTTCGGTCTACATATTCTCCTCATTCACGCCTGACCATCTCAAATACGCGCGAGAAGTCGACCGAGCCGACTTTTCGCGCGAGCTTTGCGGGCAAGGTATGACGCCTGGTCTACATATTTCATCCCTGCCGGAGCCCTCGGCGCCTCAGATCACGCGCAGGAAGTCGACCCCGCCCTCTTCCTGCGCGGACCGGACCTCCACCGATGCCAACGCGCCAGACTGCGCGAGAAGTCAGACGGGCCGACTTCTCGCGCCAGTCCGCCTCGCCCCCTGCCGAGAACCATCGCATTGGCTGCACAGGAAGTCGGCCCCACCGACTTCTGGCGCAGCGCCTCGGAAAATATGACGCTCGGTCTACATATTCCCCAGGGGAAGCGCTGAGCCCTTGCGTCCCGGACACGCGCAGGAAGTCGGACAGGCCGACTTCTCACGCAGGCCCAACCCCCACCGCAGCCACCACGTCGGGCTGCGCGGGAAGTCGGCGGGGCCGACTTCCCGCGCGCTGGGGGCGGGGTGGGGTCAGGCGGCGGGGGTGAGGGCCAGGGGGCGGCCCTCGGGGGTGAGGGCGATGGCCCAGAGGCCGTGGGTGGCGGGGTGGAGGGGGGTGGGGGCCTGGCGGGCGAGTTGGTGGTCGAGGTAGGTGACGGTGTCCTGGTGGTTGACGGCGTTCCAGGCGTGCGGGCGGCCGTAGGCGTCGAGGGTGAGGAGCACCGCCTGGGAGCCGTGGCCGGCGCGGCGGAGGTCCTCGGCGAGGCGGTCGAAGGCCCGGCCGCCGTCGCCCAGGTCCCGGAAGGGGGCGCCGAGTTCGCGTTCGGCGCGGTCCCGGCCGCCGCGCTCGCCGGCGTCGCCCTCGGTGGGGATGCGCGGGGCCGCACAGGTCGGGCGGCCGGTGTAGCACTCGACCGCCGAGAGGGCGATCTCCAGGCTGTTGTTGGCCCGGCCCGGTTCGCGGTAGCCGCCGTCGTTGACGGCCTCCGCCCAGCCGCCGACGGCCGGGGCGGGGTGGCGGACGGGCAGGCCGTCCTCGTCCCGGGGCGCGCGGCGTTCGAGTTCGGCCTGGTGCTCCGGGTCGACCGGCGCGAGCCCGCCCGGCAGGCCGTACGGACGGCTGTCGGCGATGCTGCGCACCCGGACCGCCGGATCCTCCGGTTGGTCTCCGCGCCGTGCGCGCAGGGCGAGTTGGAGGGCCATCGCGTGTGCGGTCGCGACCGGGACCGCGCCCCAGGCGAGGGTCGGGTCGGCGAGGCCGGCCGCGTTCTCCCGTCGCCGGGCGTCCACCGGGTGCGGTTCGGGCCGTCCGATGACCGGGGTGGTCCCGACGATCGGCGGTGCGGCCGGAGGCGGCGGCGCGGCGTGGACCGGCGGCGGTCCGACGACCGGGTGCGGCCCCGCGCCGACCGGGGCCTTGGCCGCCGGCGCACCCGGCTGCTGCCCGCCGACAGCAGGGCCGCCGACGGCAGGACCACCGACAACCGCTCCGCCGCCAGCCGCGCCGCCGGGACTGCCGGACGCGCCCGCCCCGACGCCGCTGCCGAACGGCGCCGCGACGTTCACCGGCCCGCCGCCAGGGCCGGCCAGCGGCCCGGGCCCGACGGTGCCGACCGGACCGGCCGCCGGGTACCCGCCGTACCCGCCGCCGTACACCGGGGTCCCGAACTGCCCGGGCACCCCGACCGGCCGGATCGTCGACGGGGCGTCCGGTGCCGGGCCGTGCGCCGGGACGTGGACGGGGCCGCCGGTGGACGGCGCGGTGACGGGCGCGGTGACGGGTTCGGCCGGCGCGCTCACCGAGTCCGTCCGTACGGTCACCGCACCACCACCCCCACCGCCGCCACCACCGTGCGAGGAGGCCGCGGGCGCCTGGAGCGGGTAATCCCCGTCCGCCGAGCCCGCTGAGCCCGCCGGCCCGACGCCGCCGCCGAACGGCGCGGCGGCGGTCGCCGCCGGCGCCCAGGCACCGCCGGCACCACCACCCGTCGCCCGATGGTGCCCCGGCGTGCCCCCGGCGGCGGACCCGCCCCCGGCCGCACCCCCCGGCGCGCTCGCCGCGACCGCCGCGTCCGGCCCACCGACGACCGCACCCGGGTCCACCGCGACCGAGGCCACCGTCACGACACCCGGCGCCTTTGGATCCCCCGGCCCCCCGGGCGTCACACCCGCGCCAGGCTTCTCGGCCCCCGGCTTCTCGGCGCCCGGCTTGTCGCCACCCGGCCCCTCCACCCCCGGCGTCAGCCCGGCGAGCGGCACACCGTGGACCGTCTTGCCCTCCTCGTCGGTGAGCACCGGCTGCCCGTGCTCGTCCAGCCGGACGGCCAGGTCCGCGACCCCGACGACCGGCTTGCCGTCCGGCCCCGGCACGACCAGCAGCCCGGTGGCGTCGGCCACCTGCGTGCCGTCGGCGCGGAGGATGACCGGCTGCCCGTCCGCCCCGAGGACGGGCTTGCCGTGCTCGTCCACCTTGACCGTCAGCCCGGGCACGCCGACCAGCGGCCTGCCGTCCTTCCCGGCGAGCAGGACCAGCCCGGAGCCGTCCGCGCCGAGCACACCCGGTTCGCCGAGGGCGGCGGGCAGCCCGGCGGCGAGCGGGTCGAAGGAGCCGCCGCGGTACGAGGCAGCGGTGATCCCCGTCCCCTGCGCGGTGCCGAGCTTCAGCAGGGCGACGGCGGCCGGCTCCTTGAGCACGCCGGACAGGGCGTCCTTCATGGCGCGGCCGAGTTCGGCGAGCAGTCCGCCGATCTTCAGCGCGGCGGCCTCGACGGCGACGGCCGCCACGCCCGCCGCGACCTGCTCGGTGGCGGCGTTCCGCACCTTGGCCGCGAGGCCGCCGACGGCGATCTCCAGTCCGCCGACCACCCCGCTCTTCGCCGGGTCGCCCTCGGCCGCCGCGGCGATCCGGCCGGCCGCCTTCTTGGCCTCGGCCGCCTGTTCCTCGGCCTGCTTGAGGTCGGCGGCGAGCTGTTGCAGGGTCGCGACGATCTCGGCCTTGCAGGTGTCCACGGCCCGCGCGGCCGTGTCGAAGGCCCCGGCGACCAGCCCGACCGCGCTGTGCGCGTCGTCCAGGTGGCCCTTGCCGCCGCCGCTGAAGGCCTGCCAGTACGCACCGAAGGCCTCGACCGCGTGGCCGGAGTTGTCGGCGGTGACCCGCCGGACGGACTCGCCGCAGCGGCGGGTGAGCCGGTCGGCCTCCTTGCCGAACTCGCGCCAGACTCCGGCGGCCTTGCGCAGGCCCTCCTCGTCGGCCTGCGGCCACTGCTGGCCGGTCCGGGCCAGCACCGGGACCAGTTCCTCGGGCAGTTTCCTGGACACGCGCTTCTCCCCCTGTCGAGCCGGGTCTGTCGAGCCGGCCTTTCCGCGCCGGTCTGTCGAGCCGGGCCTGTCAGACCGACGTGTCCTTGGGGACGGCGGGAGCCGCCCCCGAGGTTGCCCCCGGCACCGTCGAGTACACCGCGGACGTCACCGGCGAGCCGCCCGGCGCCCCGGGAACGGTCGCCCCGGACGTCCCCGGAACCCCGGCCGCCGCCCCCGGCACCGCCGTCGCCCCGAACCCGCTCGCCGCCGAGCTGTCCGCGTCCGCCGTCCGCGCCGCCATCGTGTGCAGCCCGGCGCCGACCCCGGCCACCCGCCCGGCCAACCCCCGTAGCCCGCCGACGAGTTCACCGCGCGCCTGCCCGTACACGGCGGCGAAGCCGCTGCCCGGCTGGTCCGTCCCCCAGGGGGCGCCGAGCGCCGCGAGGCCCTGTTCCAGGGCGGCGACGGCCTTCGTCAGCTCGCCGCCGAGCTTCTCGAACTCCCGCCCCTCGCCGTGCAGTTCCCACGGCTTGAGGACGAACTCCCCGCCCGCCCGGCCGGACGCCCCGGTGCTGCCGCCTGCCATCCCCGTACCTCCCCGTAGCGGAGCTCCAGCGGGCCCGGAACGGGCCCAGAGCGGGCCCGTAGCGGGCCGGCCGCCATCCTAGGCACGCGGCCGGGACCGCCCGCAGGGCCCGGCGGACCTCTTCACCCCGCCTTCACTCCGGGCACCCCCGCCGCCACGGGCCGCGACCGCCGGTCCCGCCACGTCGCTTCCGCCCCCGAAAGCTCTACCCTTGCCGGGTGGCACCAGCAGAAACGTCCCCAGCAGAACCGTCCGAGAAGAAGGCCAAGGCGAAGCCCAAGGCCTCCTCCGCCCCCGTCGACCTCGCGATGCCGACCCTGCGCCGCGAGATCCCGCGCGACGAGGTCCCGCTCGACTTCCCCCGCGCCTGGGTCGAGTTCGCCGACCCCGCCGACGAGGAGCAGGTCTTCCGCTGCGACCTCACCTGGCTGACCTCCCGCTGGTCCTGCGTCTTCGGCCAGGGCTGCCACGGCATCCGCGAGGGCCGCGGCGAGTCGGACGGCTGCTGCACGCTGGGCGCCCACTACTCGGACGAGGACGACGAGAAGCGCGTCCGCTCGCACGCGGCCCGGCTGACCCCCGAGCTGTGGGAGAACTTCGCCGAGGGCACCGACGCCAAGGGCCGGATCGTCGCCGACGGCGGCATCACCATGCTGGACGAGGACGGCGACCGCCAGACCCGCCGGGTCAACGGCGCCTGCATCTTCGTGAACAGCCCGGACTTCGCGGGCGGTGCCGGCTGCGCCCTGCACGCGCTCGCGCTCAAGGAGGGCCGCGAGCCGCTGGAGACCAAGCCGGACGTCTGCTGGCAGCTGCCGGTCCGCCGCACCTACGACTGGATCGACCGCCCCGACGACACCCGCTACCTCCAGGTCTCGATCGGCGAGTACGACCGGCGCGGCTGGGGCCCCGGCGGCCACGACCTGCACTGGTGGTGCACCGGCGCCCCGGCGGCCCACCAGGGCGCGGAGCCGGTGTACGTCAGCTACCGCCCCGAACTCACCGAGCTGATGGGCCGCAAGGCGTACGAGGTACTGGCCCGGCTGTGCGAGGAGCGGATCGCCACCAAGGGCGACCGCAAGGTGGCCCCGCACCCGGCCGACCCGGTCAAGCCGCCCAAGCGGGCCAAGCAGGCCGGGCAGGCCGGGCAGGCCGAAGAGCCCAAGTCCCCCAAGCAGAGCAAGATCAAGCCCAAGAAGGACTGACCGCCCCGCCCGGCGGTCCTACTTGTCGATGTCGCCGACCACGAAGAACATCGACCCCAGGATCGCCACCATGTCCGCGACCAGCGTCCCCGGCAGCAGCTCGGTCAGCGCCTGGATGTTGTTGAAGGACGCCGAGCGCAGCTTGAGCCGCCACGGCGTCTTGTCGCCGCGCGAGACCAGGTAGTAGCCGTTGATCCCGAGCGGGTTCTCGGTCCACGCGTAGGTGCTGCCCTCGGGCGCCTTGAGCACCTTGGGCAGCCGCTGGTTGACCGGTCCGGGCGGCAGGGTGGCGAGCTTGTCGAGGCAGGCGTCGGCGAGGTCCAGCGAGTTGAGGGTCTGCTCCAGCAGGCACTCGAAGCGGGCCAGGCAGTCGCCCTCCTCACGGGTGACCACGGTGAGCACCTGCCGCAGTTCCTCGGAGCCGTACGCCAGGTACGGCTCGTCGCGGCGCAGGTCGAGGTCGAGGCCGCTGGCCCGGGCGATCGGGCCGCTGACGCCGTACGCCTCGGCCTGCGCCCGGGTGAGGACGCCGACGCCGGCGGTGCGGGCGCGGAAGATCTCGTTGCCGAGGACGAGGTCCTCGAAGACGGGCAGCTGCGAGCGCACGGTGGCGACGGCGGTGCGGACCCGGCCGAGCCAGCCGGCCGGCAGGTCCTCCTTGAGGCCGCCGACCCGGTTGAACATGTAGTGCATCCGGCCGCCGGAGGCCTCCTCCAGCACGTGCTGGAGGTCCTCGCGGCTGTTGAAGGCGTGGAAGACCGGGGTGATCCCGCCGAGTTCCAGCGGGTACGAGCCGAGGAACATCAGGTGGTTGAGCACCCGGTTGAGCTCGGCGAGCAGGGTGCGGACCCACACCGCCCGCTCCGGGACCTCCATGCCGAGCATCCGCTCGACGCCCATGACGACGCCGAGTTCGTTGGAGAAGGCGGAGAGCCAGTCGTGCCGATTGGCCAGCATGATGATCTGCCGGTAGTCACGGGCCTCGAACAGCTTCTCGGCGCCCCGGTGCATGTAGCCGATCACCGGCTCGGCGCTCACGATGCGCTCGCCGTCGAGCAGCATGCGCAGCCGCAGCACGCCGTGCGTGGCCGGGTGCTGCGGGCCGATGTTGAGCACCATGTCGGTGGTGCCCGCCGTGCCCGTGAAGTTCTCGGCGCCCGCCCCGATGCCGACCGTGGTCTCCCTCATGAGGTCAGAGTCTGCCATCCCGGCAGGTCCGCCAGACTCCTCGGTACCGGCATCCGGACGGCCTGCACCAGCCACCCGAACCCGCCCAGCCCGCCGGGGTCGGTCAGGTCGGCCCCCTCCCCCGCCCCGCTCAGCGCCCGCAGGTAGCCGGCCGGGTCGCTGGACGCCAGCGCGAGCGCCGGGCGCGCGCCGCTCACGCCGAGCGCCCGCAGCGCCTCCCGCTGCGTTGTCCACAGGCTGTGGAGACCGGGCACGGCGACCGAGTCCAGCGCGACGTGCGCGGTGACGTCGCAGGAGCCGTCCGGCACCGGGGCGACCTCCCGGCCGTCCCGGAAGCCGGCGCGGGTGCCGAAGGGCGGCCGCCGGTCCGCCGTGTGCCCGTAGTCGACGGCGACGGCCAGGCCGCGCTCCAGCCCGGCCACGGCCCGCGCCCAGGCGGCGTCCCGGGGGCCGCCGAACTCCACCACCTCGCCGGGCTCCACGACCGGCCACCAGCGCTCGGCCCAGGCCGCGTCGGCCGCCGACACCGGCCCGCCGAGGCGCTGCTCACCGGTCGTGGTGTCCACCTCGAGGTAGCGCAGCACCCCGTCACCGTCCAGCTCACCGGCGTCCAGCGGCACGTTGTCCAGCCACTCGTTGGCGAACAGCAGCCCGGTGACGCCGCGCGGCGGCTCGTCCGTCCACAGGGCTGTGGACGGCAGGCCGGGCGGCCGCTCGGCGATCTCCACCCCGTACGGCCGCAGCCGTGCCAGCACCTCCGCGGGCAGCTCGGCCAGGATCCCGGTGAGCAGTTCACCCCGTCCGGCCCCCACGTCGACCAGGGCCAGCTCCTCCGGACGGCCGAGGGCCGCGTCAACCTCCAGCAGCAGCCGCGCCACCGCACGGGCGAACCTCGGCGAGGCGTGCACGGAGGTGCGGAAGTGCCCGGCGGGGCCCTCCGGCCTGCGGTAGAACCCCCGCTCGGGGTCGTACAGGGCCTGTTCCGTGGCGGGCGCCCACCGCATCCAAGTCATGGGGCGGGACGCTACCCGGCGCCCGCGGACCCCACCCAACCGGATCAGGTGCTTCTCCGACCTACGGAGTAGGACGGATCGCCCTACCGGCGGACCTGGGCACGCGAAGCGACTGCCTACGCTGGACACGTGCATCGACTCAACGCCTGGCTCCGCCGTCACCCCATGGTGGTCGACGCCGCCTGGGCGTCGATCGTGCTGTTCTTCGGCCTGCTGCCGAACGACGGCTACGCCGACGAGGGCTGGCGCTTCGACGCCTCGATCCTGGTCGCGGTGCTGCTGCCGCTGCTGATGGTCTTCCGGCGGCGCCACCCCGACCTCACGGTGGCCGCCGCGACCGGCATCGGCGTCGGCCAGGTGGTCGCGAACGTGCCGCCGGGCGGCTCCTCGATCGCCTACCTGGTCTTCGCCTACACCGGCGCCGCCTTCGGCCAGAAGTGGACCTCCCGGCTGGCCCTGGCGGCCGGCCTGTCCGCCGGGCCGCTGGTGTTCTGGCAGATGAAGCCGGTGAAGACGGTCTTCGACCGGGCCGGCGACGCGCACAGCCGCCCGTACACCTTCGGCGAGGCGGCGCTGATCACGCTGCTGATGAGCACGCCGTTCATCCTCTGCTGGGCCTGGGGCCGGCTGACCAGGGTGCGCCGCGCCTACCTCACCGAGCTGGAGGACCGCGCCGCCCGGCTGGAACGCGAGCGGGACGCCCAGTCCAAGGTGGCGGTCGCCGCCGAGCGGGCCCGGATCGCCCGCGAGCTGCACGACGTGGTCGCGCACAACGTCTCGGTGATGATCGTCCAGGCCGACGGCGCCGCGTACGTCCTGGACAACTCCCCGCAACAGGCGAAGGAGGCGCTGAGCACGATCGCCTCCACCGGCCGCCAGGCACTGGTCGAGATGCGCCGCCTGCTGGGCGTGCTGCGCACCTCCGACACCACCGCCGAGGAGTACGTGCCGCAGCCGGGCGTCGAGGAGCTGCCGGAGCTGCTGGAGCAGGTCCGCACGGCCGGGCTCGACGTGGACTACGCCACCTCCGGGCACCCGCGCGAGCTGCCGCGCGGCGTCGAGCTGACCGTCTACCGGATCGTCCAGGAGGCGCTCACCAACGTCCGCAAGCACGGCGGCCCCGACGTGCACGCCCGGGTCGCGGTCGACTTCGGCGAGCGCGAACTGGCCGTCCTGGTGGAGGACGACGGGCGCGGCAGCACCGCCGAGCAGCTGGCCGCCGGCGGCACGGACGGCCTCGGCCACGGCCTGATCGGCATGCGCGAGCGCGTCGGCATGGTCAGCGGCAGCCTCGACGTGGGTCCCCGCCCCGGCGGCGGCTTCCGGATCCGCGCCGTCCTGCCGCTCAAGGCGGCCCACTAGCCCCGTCCGCCGTCCACCCCCCTCCAAGGAGTCCCACCTTGACCATCCGCGTGATGCTCGTCGACGACCAGGAACTGCTGCGCACCGGCTTCCGGATGATCCTCCAGTCACAGGGCGACATCGAGATCGCCGCCGAGGCGGGCGACGGCGCGCAGGCCCTGGAACTGCTGCGGCACACCGAGGTGGACGTGATCCTCATGGACGTCCGGATGCCGCGGATGGACGGCGTGCAGGCGACCCGCCGGATCTGCCTGGCCGAGGACGGCAGCCCGCTGCCGAACGCCCCGCACGTGCTCATCCTCACCACCTTCGACCTGGACGAGTACGCCTTCGCCGCGCTCAAGGCCGGCGCCAGCGGCTTCCTGCTCAAGGACGTCCCGCCGACCGAGCTGGTGGCCGCGATCCGCGCGGTGCACGGCGGGGACGCGGTGGTCGCCCCGACCACCACCCGCCGGATGATCGACCGCTTCGCCGAGGTGCTGCCCACCCCGCAGAGCGCGCCCGGCTCGGACGCCCTCGGCCCGCTGACCGAGCGCGAGCGGGAGGTGTTCCTGCTGGTCGCCCAGGGGCTGTCGAACGGTGAGATCGCGGCCCGGCTGGTGCTCTCCGAGGCCACCGTGAAGACCCACGTCGGCCGGATCCTGGCCAAGCTGGGCCTGCGCGACCGGGTCCAGGCCGTGGTGCTGGCGTACGAGGCCGGGCTGATCCGGGCCGGGGCCACCGACTGATCCGCTTCGGTGTTCGGACTCCCCCGTAGACTGGGGCGGTACGTCCGGTACCCGTCGAGCGGACTGGAACGGTCATTCAGGACAAGGCAGGACAAGGGTGGACGTGAATCCGTCCGACTTCGCCGACTTCGGCGAGTTCGCCCCGCTCGCCGACGGTCTCGGCGGCCAGGCTTCCGGCGACCGGACTTTCGGCGATCACACGTTCGGCGATCCCGGCGACCCGGGCAACCGTCCGGCCCGGCTCGCCGTCGGCGTGGTCGGCACCGGCCGGGTCGGCCCCGCTCTGGGCGCCGCGCTCCAGCTCGCCGGGCACACCGTGGTCGCCGCCTCCGGGGTGTCCGCCACCTCCCGCCGCCGCGCCGAGGCGCTGCTGCCGGGCGTGCGGATCGTCACCCCGCCGCAGGTGCTGGCCGCCGCCGACCTGGTCCTGCTGACCGTCCCGGACGACGCGCTGGCCGACCTTGTGGCCGGACTGGCCGCCACCGGCTCGGTCCGCCCCGGCCAGCTGGTGGTGCACACCTCCGGCGCGCACGGCGTCGCCGTCCTGGAGCCCGCCACCCGGGCCGGGGCGCTGCCGCTGGCCCTGCACCCGGCGATGACCTTCACCGGCACCTCGGTGGACCTGGACCGGCTGGCCGGCTGCCCGTTCGGCGTGACCGCCCCCGAGGAGCTGCGCCCGGTCGCCGAGGCGCTGGTGGTGGAGATGGGCGGCGAGCCCGAGTGGGTGCCCGAGGAGGTCCGCCCGCTCTACCACACCGCCCTCGCGCACGGCGCGAACCACCTGGTCACCCTGGTCGCGCAGGCGATGGACCTGCTGCGCACGGCCGGCGTCGCCGAGCCCGGCCGGATGCTCGGCCCGCTGCTGGGCGCCGCGCTGGACAACAGCCTGCGCTCCGGCGACGCGGCCCTCACCGGCCCGGTCGCCCGGGGCGACGCGGGCACCGTGCGGCGCCACCTGGCGCAGCTCAGTACGGTGTCCCCGGACATCCCGGCGGCGTACCGGGCGATGGCCCGCGCCACCGCGCAGCGGGCGCTCGCCAACGGAGCGATCGACGAAACGTCGGCGGCGGCGCTGCTGGACGTACTGAACGAGGAGAAGCACTGATGGCACGCGGCAAGCAGCCGAACAAGGCCCAGCGGGCGCCGAAGGTCCACCGGGCCGTCGTCACCCGCACCGTGGACGACTTCGAGGCCGCGTTCTGGCCGGACGAGCGGCCGGTGGACAACGCCGTCGTGATGACCATGGGCGCGCTGCACGAGGGCCACGCCGCGCTGATCCGGGCCGCCCGCAAGCAGGTCGGCCAGGAGGGCCGGGTCGCGGTGACGGTCTTCGTCAACCCGCTCCAGTTCGGCCCGACCGAGGACCTGGAGCGCTACCCGCGCACCCTCGAAGACGACGTGCGGCTGGCCGAGGAGAACGGCGCCGACGTGGTCTTCGCGCCGTCCGTCGACGAGGTCTACCCGAACGGCGAGCCGCAGGTGCGCATGGTGGCCGGCCCGATGGGCGAGCGCTTCGAGGGCGCCACCCGCCCCGGCCACTTCGACGGCGTGCTGACCGTGGTCGCCAAGCTGCTGCACATCACCGACCCGGACTTCGCCTTCTTCGGCGAGAAGGACGCCCAGCAGCTGGCGGTCATCCGGCGGATGGTCGCCGACCTGGACTTCGACGTCGAGATCGTCGGCGTGCCGACCGTCCGCGAGGAGGACGGCCTGGCGCTGTCCTCGCGCAACCGCTACCTCTCGGCGGAGGAGCGCGCCCGAGCGCTCGTCCTGTCCAAGGCCCTGTTCGCCGGCCGGGACGCCGCCGCGCAGGGCCCGAAGGCCGTCCACGAGGCCGCCTCGGCGGTCCTGGACGGCGCCGAGGGCGTCACCCTGGACTACCTCGCCCTGATCGACCCGCACGACTTCTCGGAGGCGGCGGACGACTTCCAGGGCGAGGCGGTCCTGGCCGTCGCCGCGACGGTGGGCGAGACCCGCCTGATCGACAACGTCCACCTCATCTGCCGCTAGGCGGAAGACCGTCGAGGACGGAACCGTTCGGTAGATCGTCCGGTAGTACCGACGGACAGCAGGACCCCCCTTCCGGCATGCACTCACAGGAGGCGTGACCCGCAATGCTCCGCACCATGCTCAAGTCCAAGATCCACCGGGCCACCGTGACCCAGGCCGACCTGCACTACGTGGGATCCGTCACGGTGGACGAGGACCTGCTCGACGCCGCCGACCTGCTCCCCGGCGAGCTGGTCCACATCGTCGACATCAACAACGGCGCCCGGCTGGAGACCTACACCATCGCCGGCCCGCGCGGCTCCGGCGTGATCGGCATCAACGGCGCCGCGGCCCGCCTGGTCCACCCCGGCGACCTGGTCATCCTCATCGCCTACGGGCAGATGGACACGGCCGAGGCCAAGGGCTACGAGCCGAAGGTCGTCTTCGTGGACGAGCGCAACCGGATCACCGGCCTGGGCGGGGACCCGGCGGAGGCCCAGGAGGGCACCGGACTGCTGCGCGGGGACGCGGCGTACGGTGGCGGCAACGGCGCGGCCGACGCCGCCTCGCGCTGAAGGAGCCACTGACCCATGTCCACGCACCGCCTCACCGCCCCGGCCCCCGGCTGGACCGCGACCACCGACGTGGTCGTGGTCGGCTCCGGGGTGGCCGGCCTCACCGTCGCGCTCAACGTCCGCAAGGCCGGCCTGCGGGCCATGGTGGTCACCAAGGCGATGCTGGACGACGGCTCCACCCGCTGGGCCCAGGGCGGCGTCGCGGCCGCCCTGGGCGAGGGGGACACCCCCGACCAGCACCTGGAGGACACCCTGGTGGCCGGCGCCGGGCTCTGTGACGAGGAGGCCGTGCGCACCCTGGTCACCGAGGGCCCGGGCGCCGTCCGCCGGCTGATCGCCACCGGCGCCGCCTTCGACCGCGGCTCGGACGGCGAGATCCTGCTGACCCGCGAGGGCGGCCACCACCGCAACCGGATCGTGCACGCCGGCGGGGACGCCACCGGCGCCGAGATATCCCGCGCCCTGGTCGCCGCCGTCCGCCACGACCCCGAGATCGAGCTGATCGAGCACGCGCTGGTCCTCGACCTGCTGACCGACGCCGAGGGCCACGCGGCCGGTCTCACCCTGCACGTGATGGGCGAGGGCCAGCGCGACGGCGTCGGCGCCGTCCGGGCCCGCGCGGTGGTGCTCGCCACCGGCGGCATGGGCCAGGTCTTCTCGGCCACCACCAACCCGGCGGTATCCACCGGCGACGGCGTGGCGCTCGCGCTGCGGGCCGGCGCCGAGGTGACCGACCTGGAGTTCGTCCAGTTCCACCCGACCGTGCTCTGGCTCGGCCCGGAGGCCGAGGGCCAGCTGCCGCTGGTCTCCGAGGCCGTGCGCGGCGAGGGCGCCCACCTGGTGGACGCGGACGGCGTCCGGTTCATGGTCGGGCAGCACGAGCTGGCCGAGCTGGCCCCGCGCGACATCGTCGCCAAGGCGATCACCCGGCGCATGCTGGAGCAGGGCGCCGAGCACATGTACCTGGACGGGCGGCACTTCGGCGCCGAGATGTGGGCGCACCGCTTCCCGACCATCCTGGCCTCCTGCCGCGCGCACGGCATCGACCCGGTCACCGAGCCGATCCCGGTCGCCCCGGCCGCGCACTACGCCTCCGGCGGCGTGCGCACCGACCCCCACGGCCGTACCAGCGTCCCCGGCCTGTACGCCTGCGGCGAGGTCGCCTGCACCGGCGTGCACGGCGCCAACCGGCTGGCCTCCAACTCCCTGTTGGAGGGCCTGGTCTTCGCCGAGCGGATCGCCGCCGACCTGGCCGGGCGGCACCTGGCCGGCGAACTGCCCGAGCGCACCGTGGACGTCGACGCCGCCCGGGCCGCGCACCCCGTCCCGCTGCCGGCCTCCGAGGCGCGCGCCGAGATCCAGCGGCTGATGTCGCGCGGCGCCGGCGTGCTGCGCTCGGCCGCCTCGATGGCCGGCACCGCGGCCGGGCTCGGCCTGGTCGCCGAGCAGGCGTACGCGCACGTGGCCGAGGAGAAGCCGGCCGACCCCCGGGTGGAGACCTGGGAGGCCGCCAACCTCCTGCTGGTCGCCACCGCCCTGGTCGCGGCCGCCGCGCAGCGCGAGGAGACCCGCGGCTGCCACTGGCGCGAGGACTTCCCCGAGCGCGACGACGCCCACTGGCGGCGCCACCTGATCACCACCCTCGCCGCCACCGGCGGCCCGGTCAGCACCCCTGAGGAGCAGTAGAACCATGACCCACTCCCACGAGGAACTCCCCCTGGCCGACCAGGGCGGCTGCGGCGACGGCTGCGCCTGCGGGGACGGCGAGGGCTACGAGACCGGCCTGGACCCGCAGCTGGCCGAGCTGCTGGAGCGGTCCGGGCTGGACCCGGTCGAGGTCGAGGACATCGCCACCCTGGCGCTGGCCGAGGACCTGGCCGGCGGCGAGGACGTCACCTCGGTGGCGACCGTGCCCGCCGAGGCCGTCGCGACCGCCGACTTCACCGCCCGCCAGGCCGGCGTGGTGGCCGGCCTGCGGGTCGCCGAGGCCGTCGTCTCGCTGGTCTGCGAGGAGGAGTTCGAGGTCGAGCGGCACGTCGAGGACGGCGACCGGGTGGAGGCCGGCCAGGTGCTGCTCTCGGTCCGCTCCCGCACCCGCGACCTGCTGACCGCCGAGCGCAGCGCGCTCAACCTGCTCTGCCACCTGTCCGGCATCGCCACCGCGACCCGTGCCTGGGCGGACGCCCTGGAGGGCACCGGCGCGGTCGTCCGGGACACCCGCAAGACCACCCCGGGCCTGCGCGCGCTGGAGAAGTTCGCGGTGCGCTGCGGCGGCGGCGCCAACCACCGGATGGCGCTCTCGGACGCCGCGCTGGTGAAGGACAACCACGTGGTCGCGGCCGGCGGCGTGGCCGAGGCCTTCCGGGCCGTCCGGGCCGCGTACCCGGAGCTGCCGGTCGAGGTCGAGGTGGACACCCTGGAGCAGATCCCGCCGGTGCTGGTGGCCGGGGCGGACCTGATCCTGCTGGACAACTTCACCGTCGGCCAGCTGAAGGAGGCCGTCTCGCTGGTGGCCGGCCGGGCGAAGCTGGAGGCCTCCGGCGGACTGACCCTGGCCGGCGCGCGCGAGGTCGCCCAGACTGGTGTCGACTACCTGGCCGTGGGCGCGCTCACCCACTCCTCGCCGATCCTGGACATCGGCCTGGACCTGCGCGCCTGACCGTCAGGTCGAGAACAGACCTGTCCCGACTCGCAGAAAGCGTCCCCGTGCTCCTCACCATCGACGTCGGCAACACCCAGACCACGCTCGGCCTGTTCGACGGCGAGGACGTGGTGGAACACTGGCGGATCTCCACCGACCCGCGCCGCACGGCCGATGAACTGGCGGTGCTGCTGCAAGGGTTGATGGGCAACCACACCGCGGTCAAGGAGGCCGCAGTGGAGGGCCTGGCGATCTGCTCGTCCGTCCCCGCCGTGCTCCACGAGCTCCGCGAGGTGACCCGCCGCTACTACGGCGACGTCCCCGCGGTGATCGTGGAGCCCGGCGTGAAGACCGGGGTGCACGTCCTGATGGACAACCCCAAGGAGGTCGGCGCGGACCGGATCGTCAACGCGCTGGCCGCCAACCACCTGTACGGCGGCCCGTGCATCGTGGTCGACTTCGGCACCGCGACCACCTTCGACGCGGTCAACGCGCGCGGCGACTACGTCGGCGGCGCGATCGCGCCGGGCATCGAGATCTCGGTCGAGGCGCTCGGCGTCCGCGGCGCCCAGCTGCGCAAGATCGAGCTGGCCCGCCCGCGCAACGTGATCGGCAAGAACACCGTCGAGGGGATGCAGTCCGGCATCCTCTACGGCTTCGCCGGCCAGGTCGACGGCCTGGTCGAGCGGATGGCCCGGGAGCTCGCCAAGGACCCGGACGACGTCCAGGTGATCGCCACCGGCGGCCTCGCCACCCTCGTCCTCGGCGAGGCCACCACCATCGACGTGCACGAGCCCTGGCTGACCCTGATCGGCCTGCGCCTGGTGTTCGAGCGCAACCGCCCCACGACCCCCTGAGCGGCGCTCAGTCGCCGGGCGCCGGAGCGCCCGGCGGGGTGGCCGGGCCGGACGGCGGCGACAGCCGGACGCCCGGCCCGGGGGTCCAGCCCGCCGCCGGGGACGGCGGAAGGGTCACCGGACCGGACGGCACCGGCGGCGGGACGGTGCGCCCGGTCGATCCCGGCTGCGGGGCCGGGGCCGGCTTCCCCGCCATCGGGTCCGGAATGGCCGCCATGACCTTCTTCCAGCGCGGGTCCTTCACCACGGCGGCGAGCTGGTCCGTGGTCAGCGGCGGGTCGGTGCGGGTGATCGGCGAGCCGTTCTCCAGCGGCTCGCGGTTCCACTCCTGGAGCATCAGCCGGTAGCCGTTCCCGGACAGCACGGCGGACCAGGTCTTCGAGCCGGCCGGTTCGCCGCTCCGGGTGGCGGCCTGGTAGAGGCGCAGGTGGGAGCCGTCCGGGAGGTCGGACTCGGCGCAGGAATCGCCGCCCGCCGGCGCGGCCGGGCAGCCCATGTCGTTGCCACCCGAGTGACGCATGATCCAGAACAGGTACTGCGCCGCGCCCCGGCCGTCGTCCAGGACCAACCGCAGCTGCGGGATGTCGCTCTCGGTGCCCCTGGCCTCGCCCACCGTCACCGACCCCTGCGGAAGGAGTTCGGTGAGCATCTGCTGGAACTCCGGCCCGGTGACCGGGGCCGCGGACGCGGTCGAGGCCCCGCCGGAGGCCGCGCCGACCACCGCCGGGCCCTGCCCGGGCAGCAGGCCGCCGAGCGCGGCCCCGCCCACCCCGATCAGGGCCAGTGCGGCGGCGCCCGCCGCGGTGCCGAACCGCCGCCTGCGGCGCAGCCGGCGGCCGTACGCCCAGCCGGTGTCGACCAGCCGGGTGGCGTCGGCCTCGTAGGCGCCGCCGGCCCGGCCGATGGCCTCGGTGAAGGCCTGCTCGAACCGCTCGTCGGGCCCGTCGTGCTCTGCGGACATGCTGAACCAACCTTTCTACCAAGTGAGTTGACGTGACCAATGCGGTGACGTCGCCGAGCGCGTGACGGCCGGCTCAGCGTCCGGCCAGCTCGTCGAGGCTGCCGCCGAGCACCGTGCGGATCCGGCCGAGCGCGCGGAAGGACTGGGTCCGGACGGCGCCCGGGGTGCTCTGCAGGATCGCGGCGGTCTCGTCGACGCTGCGGTCCTCCCAGTAGCGCAGCACCAGCACCGCCCGGTCGCGCGGCGCGAGCCGGCCGAGCGCGTCCACCAGGGCCAGCCGCAGCTCCGGGTCGCCCTGCGGGGCCGCGCCGTCCGGCACCGCGTCGACCGGCCGCTCGCCGCTGGAGCGGCGGCCGCGGTGCGAGAGGAAGGCCCGCACCAGCACGGTGTGGGCGTACCCGGCCGGGTTGTCGATCCGCCGCTTGGCCCCGAACCAGGCGGTGCGGTGCCACTGGGCGTAGATCCGCCCGAGCGCCTCCTGCACCAGGTCCTCGGCGAGGTGGGTGTCCCCGCCGGTGAGCAGGCAGGCCGACCGGTAGAGCGGTCTGGCCCGGGCGGCCGCGAAGGCCTGGAAGTCCTCGTCCCGCCGCCCGCCCCGGGCCGCCTTCCCCTGACCGTCCGGTTGCATCCTGCCCGGCCCCCTCGCTCGCTCTTCCCTGACACCTGGATGACCAGGTGCACCCCGGGCGGCGTTACAGGTGGCGGCGAAAGGATTCTTCACCGCGCCGAACGTGGGTCGTTCGGCGCGACGTTACCGACAAATCGGATATTCCTCACGTAGTGTCAACCCATGCCTACGCCACACGGATCGCGCGGCGGCATGGCCTTCAGCGCCGACGAAGTCCGCGTGCTGCGCCGAGCCCTCGCCCAAGCCCTGCACCCCGCCGTCCCCGCCCACCTCCAGACACCCGACCGCCCGGCCTTCTCCGGGCCGGGCGCCGAGCTCTGGGCGGAGGACGTCCAGGACGCCCTGCGCCTGACCGAGGCGATCGACGAGGCGGTCCGGGAGGGCGGCCGGCTGCGTGCCTTCCTGCTCGCCGACCTCGGACGCTACCGCTCCGCCCTGCCCGGCAGCGCCCCCGGCTACCTGGAGCGGCTGGAGGAGGCGGTGTCCGACGGGTACCTGCCCGGGCCGGAGGACCTCACCGCGCTGCGCGGGCTGTCCCGCCAGCCCTGCGGTCAGGGCGAGCGGGCCCGCCGCTCCCGGCTGGCCGGGCGCTGCCACGCACTGGCCGAGGCCGCCGTCCGCGAGCGGCTCGCCCTCCACACCGGCCCCCGCCACCTGGTGGCCGTACCGAGCCCCGCCGCACCGCCGCACAGTCACCCCATCCCTGTAGGAGGACGGACCACCATGAGCACCACCGAGTCCCGCCCGGAGCAGCCCGCCGCCGGGAAGACCCCACACCGGATGCCCACCCCCGCCGAGCTCTTCGGCCGCCGCCCCAAGCCCCCCACCCGTCCCACCCCGCCCGCCGACCAGTCCCCCGAGGACATCGAGGACGTCGAACTGGCCACCGGCACCGGCTGAGCCGGACGACACGCCCCGAAGGGGGACCGCCGTCGCGGTCCCCCCGCGGGAATCCCGGCGCGGAGCACGGTGTGTGGCTGGCTACCCTTGTGGGGTGAGCGATCAGAGCCTTTTTCCCGCGCCCGACGACCTTCCCGAGCAGATGCGCGTCCGGCGCGAGAAGCTGGACCGGCTCCGGGCGGCCGGCGTCGACCCGTACCCGGTCGGATTCCCCCGCACCACCACCATCGCGGACCTCCGCGCCAAGCACCCCGACCTGGAGCCGGACACCGCGACCGGCGAGCGGGCCGGCGTCACCGGCCGCGTGATCCTCTCCCGCACCGGCGGCAAGCTCTGCTTCGCCACCCTGCGCGACGGCACCGGCGACCTCCAGGTGATGTTCTCCCTGGACAAGCTGGGCGCCGAGCGGCTGGCGGCCTGGAAGGCCGACATCGACCTCGGCGACCAGGTCGGCGTCGAGGGCGAGGTGATCACCTCCAAGCGCGGCGAGCTGTCCGTGATGGTGGACCGCTGGGAGCTCACCGCCAAGTGCCTGCGCCCGCTGCCGGACAAGCACAAGGGCCTGACCGACCCGGAGGCCCGGGTCCGCCAGCGCTACGTGGACCTGATCGTCAACCCCGAGGCCCGCGAGATCCTGCACCTGCGCAGCAAGGTCGTCCGCTCGATCCGCCGCACCTACGAGGACCGCGGCTACATCGAGGTCGAGACCCCGATGCTCCAGCCGGTGCACGGCGGCGCCAACGCGCGTCCGTTCAAGACGCACATCAACGCGTACGACATCGACCTCTACATGCGCATCGCCCCCGAGCTGTACCTCAAGCGGCTGGTGGTCGGCGGCGCCGAGAAGGTCTTCGAGATCAACCGCAACTTCCGCAACGAGGGCGCGGACTCCACCCACAACCCGGAGTTCACCTCGCTGGAGTCGTACGAGGCGTACGGCGACTACGACACCCAGGCCGAGCTGATCCGCGAGACGATCGTCAACGCGGCCCGGGACGCGCTGGGCACCACCGTGATCAAGGGCGTGGACGCGCACGGCGTCGAGCACGAGATCGACCTGGCCGAGCCGTGGGAGAAGGTCTCGGTCTACCCGGGCATCTCGGCCCGCCTGGGCGTCGAGGTCACCCCGGAGACGGGCGTCGAGGAGCTGCGCAAGCTGGCCACCGAGCACGGCATCCCGTTCGAGAAGGAGTGGGGCCACGGCCAGATCGTGCTGGAGATGGTCGAGCGCCTGCTGGAGGAGAACGCCGTCCGGCCGACCTTCATCAAGGACTACCCGACCGAGGTCTCCCCGCTGACCCGCCAGCACCGCTCGCAGCCCGGCGTGGCCGAGAAGTGGGACCTGGTGATCTTCGGGACCGAGATCGGCACCGCCTACTCCGAGCTGGTCGACCCGGTCGAGCAGCGCGCCCGCCTCACCGCCCAGTCGCTGCTGGCGGCCGGCGGCGACGTCGAGGCGATGCAGGTGGACGAGGACTTCCTGCGCGCCCTGGAGTACGCGATGCCCCCGACCGGTGGCCTCGGCCTCGGCGTGGACCGCCTGATCATGCTGCTGACCGGCAAGAACATCCGGGAGACGGTGCTCTTCCCGCTGGTGAAGCCGGAGCCGAAGGCTTCCGCCACGACGGCGGAGAAGACCGAGGAGGAGTGACCTGATGGACTACGTCAGCGCGATCGTGCCGCCGCTGGTCATGGCGATCGGCTTCGGATTCCTGGTGCGGGCCATCGTCCGCAGCCAGGGCGGGGCCCAGCGGGCCAAGGAAGACGTCGACTGACGCCGTCAGCCGTCCCGGACGACCGGCGCGCCGCCATTCCCGATTCCCGGGGGTGGCGGCGCGCCGGTTTGGCGCACTTCACAAGATTTGCCCCATTCACTCCCTATCCTGGCCGCACTATGGTCCGGCAACTCGGCGAACTTGAGAACGCCATCATGACCCGGGTGTGGCAGTGGAACCGACCGGTCACGGTTCGCGAGGTTCTCCTGGATCTGCGGTCGGAACGCGAAATCGCGTACACCACGGTGATGACCGTCCTGGACAAGCTCCACAGAAAGGGCTGGCTGCGCCGCGAGCGGGTGGGCCGGGCCTATCGATATGAACCGGTCTCCTCGCGCGAGGCGTACACGGCGGCCCTGATGAACGACGCCTGGGCCACCAGTGACAATCCGGCGGCGGCCCTGGTGCACTTCTTCGGCCTGATGTCCCCCGAGCAACGCGAAGCGCTCCGGGACGCGTTGCGGGTGGCCGCACTGTTCCCGTCCGATCCGCCCGGCGCGGATTCCCCGGGTGACGGACCGGATACCGGTGGGACGGAACCGGGAGCGGCGCGATAACGTCCCGACCATGGAGGTCACCATCCGCCGGGCGCGGACCACGGACGTGCGGGCAGTGCGCGGGCTCATCGACGCCTACGCGCGCGACGGCATTCTGCTGGACAAGCCCACAGTCACACTGTTCGAATCCGTCCAGGAGTTCTGGGTCGCGGAACGCGACGACAACGGCGCGGTCGTGGCCTGCGGCGCACTGCACGTGATGTGGGAGGACCTCGCCGAGGTCCGCACGCTCGCGGTGGATCCGGTCGTCCGCGGCTTCGGGATCGGGCACCTGCTGCTGGAGAAGCTGGTGCAGACGGCACGCTGGCTGGGCGTCCGTCGGATTTTCTGCTTGACGTTCGAGGTCGCGTTCTTCGCGAAACACGGTTTCGTCGAGATCGGGGAGCTCCAGGAAACCGATGATGGTACGACAGATCCGGCGGCGATCGCTACGGATGTCTATGAAGAACTCCTCCGCTCGTACGACGAAGGCGTCGCCGAGTTCCTCGACCTGGAGCGGGTGAAGCCCAACACACTGGGCAACTCGCGCATGCTGCTGCACCTCTGAGACGCTCCACCCGGGTCAAGGGTTTGTGTTTTCCGGAGAAAGGCGCTTTCCTTTCCTCAGGCAATGGGTCGTTTAGCGGAAAGGGAAGCCCGTGGCACAGAGGGTGCAGGTCATTCTTGAAGACGATCTCGACGGCGGTTCGGCGGACGAGACGGTGACGTTCGCCCTCGACGGCGTTGCCTACGAGATCGACCTGAAGAGCGCCAACGCGGACAAGCTCCGCGGTCTGCTGGCGCCGTACGTGGAGAAGGGCCGCAAGCAGAGCGGCCGGCTCGCCGGCACCCGTCGTCCGGGCCGCGGCGGTGCGGCGCGTCCGGCCGGCGGCGGTGCGCCCGACACGGCCAAGATCCGCGCGTGGGCCAAGGAGCAGGGCCTGGAGGTCAACGACCGCGGCCGCGTTCCGAGCAACGTCCGCGAGGCCTACGAGAAGGCCAACGCGTCCTGATCCCGGCGCCGTCGGCCCGCCGGTGCGGGCGCGGGGCCCCGGCGGCCGGAGGCGGCGCCGCCAGTACACGCACGGGGCGCGGAGGAGTCTCCTCCGCGCCCCGCGGCGCGTGCCCGGGCACCGGATCAGGCACCGGCTCGGGCACCGGCTCGGGCGGCGGAACAATCGCGGGCTGTGCAACGCTGTAAGGGCGAAGCGGTAACGCGGACACCACCGGGACACGTACCCGGGCCCCGGCCGCCGTTGAACCGCCGTCGCCACGGCCCGACTTCTCGCCAGGCGAACACCGCCACCGCGGAAACTGCGCGAGAACCGCCCCGATACCGGGTATGAATGCAGGTGGACGGGTTCTTCGGCCCGTCCAGGGGCAGTATGTGCGACCGGCCGGAGTGTTCCGGCCCGCGCCCCGGCGGCACGTGTTCGCCGATGGCGTAGCGGAATCCGGTGCATCCGGCCCACCTGTGGGAACACCGTTTCCCAGCATCAGGTTGGGATTGGTGTCGGCTGGTCGCGCAGCATCTCGCTCCTCTACCGGGGAGTGAATCCGTGGGCCGCGCCGCTGAGCGGGACTAGCATGCGGAAGGACAGGGCGGGGACGGACCCCGTACTGCCCGACCGCTCTGAGGAGCGATAAACGATGTTCGAGAGGTTCACCGACCGCGCGCGGCGGGTTGTCGTCCTGGCTCAGGAAGAAGCCCGGATGCTCAACCACAACTACATCGGCACCGAGCACATCCTCCTGGGTCTGATCCACGAGGGCGAGGGCGTCGCCGCCAAGGCCCTGGAGAGCCTCGGGATTTCTCTTGAGGCCGTTCGCCAGCAGGTCGAGGAGATCATCGGCCAGGGCCAGCAGGCCCCGTCCGGTCACATTCCCTTCACCCCCCGGGCGAAGAAGGTCCTGGAGCTGTCGCTCCGCGAGGCCCTGCAGCTCGGCCACAACTACATCGGCACCGAGCACATCCTGCTCGGCCTGATCCGCGAGGGCGAGGGCGTCGCCGCCCAGGTCCTGGTGAAGCTGGGCGCCGACCTCAACCGGGTGCGCCAGCAGGTCATCCAGCTGCTCTCCGGCTACCAGACCGGCGGCGGCAAGGAGTCGGCCACGGCCGGCGGGCCCGCCGAGGGCACCCCGTCGACCTCGCTGGTCCTGGACCAGTTCGGCCGCAACCTCACCCAGGCCGCCCGCGAGGCCAAGCTCGACCCGGTCATCGGGCGCGAGAAGGAGATCGAGCGGGTCATGCAGGTGCTGTCCCGCCGCACCAAGAACAACCCGGTGCTGATCGGTGAGCCCGGTGTCGGCAAGACCGCCGTGGTCGAGGGCCTGGCCCAGGCGATCGTCAAGGGCGAGGTCCCGGAGACGCTCAAGGACAAGCAGCTCTACACGCTGGACCTGGGCGCCCTGGTGGCCGGCTCGCGCTACCGCGGTGACTTCGAGGAGCGCCTGAAGAAGGTGCTCAAGGAGATCCGCACCCGCGGCGACATCATCCTGTTCATCGACGAGCTGCACACCCTGGTCGGCGCGGGCGCCGCCGAGGGCGCCATCGACGCCGCCAGCATCCTCAAGCCGATGCTGGCCCGTGGCGAGCTGCAGACCATCGGTGCCACCACCCTGGACGAGTACCGCAAGCACCTGGAGAAGGACGCCGCGCTGGAGCGCCGCTTCCAGCCGATCCAGGTCGCCGAGCCGTCGCTGCCGCACACCATCGAGATCCTCAAGGGGCTGCGCGACCGCTACGAGGCCCACCACCGGGTCTCCATCACGGACTCCGCCCTGGTCGCCGCCGCCACCCTGGCCGACCGGTACATCTCGGACCGCTTCCTGCCGGACAAGGCGATCGACCTGATCGACGAGGCCGGCTCCCGGATGCGCATCCGCCGGATGACCGCGCCGCCGGACCTGCGCGAGTTCGACGAGAAGATCGCCGACGTGCGCCGCGAGAAGGAGAGCGCGATCGACGCGCAGGACTTCGAGAAGGCCGCGTCCCTGCGCGACGACGAGAAGCAGCTCCTGCAGGCCAAGGCCAAGCGCGAGAAGGAGTGGAAGGCCGGCGACATGGACGTCGTCGCGGAGGTCAACGAGGAGCTCATCGCCGAGGTCCTGGCCACCGCCACCGGCATCCCGGTCTTCAAGCTCACCGAGGAGGAGACCTCCCGCCTGCTGCGCATGGAGGACGAGCTGCACAAGCGCGTCATCGGCCAGAAGGACGCCATCAAGGCGCTCTCCCAGGCCATCCGGCGCACCCGTGCGGGCCTCAAGGACCCGAAGCGCCCCGGCGGTTCGTTCATCTTCGCCGGCCCGTCCGGTGTCGGTAAGACCGAGCTGTCCAAGACGCTGGCGGAGTTCCTGTTCGGCGACGAGGACGCGCTGATCGCGCTCGACATGTCCGAGTTCTCCGAGAAGCACACCGTCTCGCGGCTGTTCGGCTCCCCGCCCGGCTACGTGGGCTACGAGGAGGGCGGCCAGCTGACCGAGAAGGTCCGCCGCAAGCCGTTCTCGGTCGTCCTCTTCGACGAGGTCGAGAAGGCCCACCCGGACATCTTCAACTCGCTGCTGCAGATCCTGGAGGACGGTCGCCTGACCGACTCCCAGGGCCGCGTGGTCGACTTCAAGAACACCGTCATCATCATGACGACCAACCTCGGCACCCGGGACATCTCGAAGGGCTTCAACCTCGGCTTCGCGGCCACGGGTGACACCCAGACCGGGTACGAGCGGATGAAGGCGAAGGTCGGCGAGGAGCTCAAGCAGCACTTCCGCCCCGAGTTCCTGAACCGTGTCGACGACATCGTGGTGTTCCACCAGCTGTCCGAGGACGACATCATCCAGATCGTCGACCTCATGATCGCCAAGGTGGACGAGCGGCTCAAGGACAAGGACATGGGCCTGGAGCTCAGCGTCGAGGCCAAGAAGCTGCTGGCCAAGCGCGGCTACGACCCGATCCTGGGTGCCCGTCCGCTGCGCCGCACCATCCAGCGCGAGATCGAGGACCACCTCTCCGAGAAGATCCTCTTCGGTGAGCTGCGGGCCGGCCACATCGTCGTCGTCGACGTCGAGGGCGAGGGCAAGGAAGCCAAGTTCACCTTCCGCGGCGAGGAGAAGTCGGCCGTCGCGGACACCCCGGCCGCGGTCGCCTCGTCCGGTCCCGACCTGACGAAGTAACCCAACTTTTAACAGACAACTTCACAGCCACCGAGCCCCCGGCGTTCACGTCGGGGGCTCGGTGCGTTCCGCCCCGCCGCGGCCGGCGAGGGCACGGACCGGAATGGCTGGCTCCCCTGCTGGCTGGTACGGGTGCGCTCGGTTTCTCAGCAAGCTTTAACGAACATACGGTTGACATGTGGTCAGGTGATGGGGGGTCGCGGAGCATAGCGCCGTGACCATGTCATGGTCAAGGTCTATCTTTTCTGTGCACGCTTGTATCAAATGACGTCCACCTGTCTTTCATTTTGGTTTGCCGGGCTTTGGCCATGAGCTGGCCCCGGTCGGGGAGGACGTCACAACGTTGAAGAGCACCAGGAGAACCGCTGCGGTCGCCACAGCCGCAGCGGTCATAGTCACGCTCGGCGCGGGCCTGTTCCCGGGCACCGCCGTCGCCGCCGGCTCGGCCCCGGTCCCGAAGGACCCGGCCGAAGCCGTCCAGAACACCGAGCACAACATCCCGGGCCCGCTGACCGCGAAGGTGGAGGCGGAGCAGAAGGCCGCCACCGAGAAGCTGCTCAACGGCACCGCGGAGGTCGAGCAGCACAACGGCAGCACCAGTGTGAAGCTCGGCAAGGACAAGTACGTCGAGCTCGCCCGCGAGCGCACGGACAAGATCTTCACCATCCTGGTCGACTTCGGTGACCAGGTGGACAACACCACCACGACGCCGGACGGCAAGGTCAAGTACGGCGGTGAGCCCGGCCCGAAGCACAACGAGATCGAGAAGCCGGACCCGGCCACCAACAACTCGACCCTGTGGCAGGCCGACTACAACCGGCAGCACTACCAGGACCTGTACTTCTCCAAGGACCAGCCCTCGCTGAAGACCTACTACGAGAAGCAGTCCTCGGGCCGCTACTCGGTCGACGGCGTGGTCACGGACTGGGTCCGGGTGCCGTGGAACGAGGCCCGTTACGGCTCCGACTACTGCGGCTCCAACGTCTGCGCCAGCGCGCAGGACCTGATCCGCGACGCCGTGGACATCTGGTACAAGGACCAGCTGGCCAAGGGTCAGACCGAGGCGCAGATCAAGGCGACCCTGGCCCAGTACGACCAGTGGGACCGCTACGGTTCGCACCACGACGGGAACTTCAACCAGCCCGACGGGTACCTGGACCACTTCCAGATCGTGCACGCCGGCGAGGACAAGTCGGCCGGTGGCGGCAAGCAGGGCAAGAAGGCCCTGTGGGCGCACCGCTCGTACGTCTACGGCAACCTGCAGGGCACGGCCGGCCCCGACGGCAACAAGCTCGGCGGCGTCCAGGTCGGCGGCAGCGGCATCTGGGTCGGCGACTACACGATGCAGCCGGAGAACGGCGGCCTCGGCGTCTTCGCCCACGAGTTCGGCCACGACCTCGGTCTGCCGGACCTCTACGACACCGCCGGCAAGGGCATCGACAACTCGGTCGGCTTCTGGTCGATCATGTCCTCCGGTTCCTGGCTCGGCGAGGGCAAGAACAGCATCGGCGACATGCCGAACGACTTCGACGCCTGGAGCAAGTTCAAGCTCGGCTGGCTGAACGCCGACCACGCCAAGGCCGGTACCGAGTCGACCCACCACATCGGCCCGGCGGAGTACAACAGCAAGCTCCCGCAGGCGCTGATCGTCGACCTGCCGAAGAAGAGCATCACCACCGAGATCAACAAGCCGTTCGCCGGCGCCGGTGAGTGGTGGAGCGGCAGCGCCGACAACCTGAACGTCACGCTCGCCCGCGACATCGACCTGACCGGCAAGACCAAGGCCAGCATCAACGCCAAGGCCTGGTACGAGCTGGAGCAGGACTTCGACTACGCGTTCGGTGAGGTCTCCACCGACGGCGGCAAGACCTGGACCGTCATCGACGGCACCTGGAACGGCACCGCGCTGCCGCGCGAGAACGACCGTCCGGCCCTCAGCGGCCAGGTGGCGGCCTGGGGCGACCTGTCCTTCAACCTGGACGCCTACGCGGGCAAGCAGATCAAGTTCCGCTACCACCAGACCACCGACGGCGGCCTGCACTTCCGCGGCCTGACGCTGGACAACATCGCGGTCGTCGCCGACGGCGCCGCCGTGTTCAGCGACGACGTCGAGAACGGTGACAACGGCTGGGCGACCGACGGGTTCTCCCGCTTCGGCGGCTCGTACACCAAGGACTACGCGCAGTACTACATCGCGGAGAACCGGCAGTACGTGTCCTTCGACCAGACCCTGAAGACCGGCCCGTACAACTTCGGCTTCGCCGACCGTCCGGACTGGGTCGAGCACTACTCGTACCAGCCCGGTCTGCTGATCTGGTACTGGGACGAGTCGCAGACCGACAACAACGTCAGCGCCCACCCGGGCCAGGGCCTGATCCTGCCGGTCGACTCGCACCCGGCCCCGCTGAAGTGGACCAACGGCGAGCTGATGCGTCCGCGCGTCCAGGGCTACGACTCCACCTTCGGCTCCCGCCGCACCTCCGGCGTGACGCTGCACAACAAGGGCGTCGAGACCGTCATCCCGAAGTCGAAGGGCGTTGACGAGTTCAGCGACCTGAAGTCGTGGTGGAACAAGGACAACCCGTACAGCGGTGTCAACGTGCCGAAGACCGGCACCAGCATCGAGGTCGAGAACGAGTCCTCGAACTACCTGGAGACCTGGATCCGGGTCCGCCCGGTCGACAACTGATCGCCGCTCCGGTAGCGATCGGCCTGTGACCAGGCAGCTCTGACAACTCCACGTCCGGCCCGTCCCCGCAGCGCGCGGGGGCGGGCCGGACGCCTTGTCAGGACCGGACGGCCGGCAGCCGGTCCAGGAAGGCGGCCGCCGCCGCCGCGACGTCGGCGCCGGTCCAGTCGAGCGCCGGCGCGGCGACCGTGACCTCGGTCATCGAGAGCCCCGGCGGCCCGTCCTCGCGCCAGGCGCCGAACAGGCCGGTCCCGGTGTCCTCGGCCAGCCCGAGCCCGGCCTCCTCCAACTCCCCGGCCGAGTACGGCAGCCAGAGCTGGAACTGGTGGGTGTGCGGCGGGGCCGGGTGCACCCGGGCGCCGGGGACGGCGGCGAACGCCTGCTCCAGCGCCCCGGCGACGGTCCGGGCGTGCGCCACGTACCCGGCCAGCCGCGGCAGTTCGCGCTCCAGCCCGGTCAGCGCGGCCAGCGCGGACGGCCACTGCTGGTAGAGCTGGCCGCCGTAGCGGTGCCGCCAGGCCCGGGCGGTGCGGACGAGGCCGCCCGGGCCGGCCAGCGCGGCGCCGCTGATCCCGCCGAGCGTCTTGTAGAAGGAGACGTAGACGGAGTCGGCCAGGGCGGCGACCTCCGGCAGCGGCCGGCCGAGGGCGGCCGCGGACTCCCAGAGCCGGGCGCCGTCCAGGTGCAGCGCCGCACCGTGCTCCTCCCGCACCACCTTGGCCAGCTCCACCAGCTCCGCCCACCCGGGCAGCACGAACCCGGCGTCGCGCAGCGGCAGCTCCAGGCTCAGCGCGGCGTACGGCTCGTCCAGGGCGCGCAGCTCCTCGGCGGTGGGCTGGCGCGGCGCGGAGGTGGGCCAGAGGCTGCGCAGGCCGGACAGGACGCCGAGGGCGTGCCGCTCGTGCCGGTCGGTGTGGGCCAGCGGGTGGGTGACCACGGTGGGCGTCCCGGCCGCCTCGGCATGGATCCGCAGGGCGATCTGCTGGGCCATCGTGCCGGTCGGGAAGAAGGCCGCGTCCTCGGTGCCGAGCAGCTCGGCGACCCGGTGCTCCAGGGCGCGCACCACGCCGTCGCCGTACTGGTCCGGGCGGCCGTCCAGGTCGGGGCCGCCGTACGGGCCGGGGGCGGCGTCCGGCGGCGGGCCGGCCAGGTCGGCGAGGCGTTCGCGGATGCTCTGCGGCCGGACGCCGGACAGCAGCCGCTCGCAGCCGCGCAGGGCGGCGAAGCGGCGGTCCGGCAGGCTCGGGCGGCCACCGGCGCCGGGGTCTTCACTCCTGTTGCCATACATGGCTCGATGGTCCCCCAGCCGGCCGGACCGGTCAGCGGTGCGGACCGAAAGCGGTCCGAGCCCGCAAACGCCGGCCGTGCGTGGTGCTGGTCACAGGCCTTCGGCACGGTACGACCGGAGGTAGTAGCGGGAGCCGGGGAACCGGGGCGCGCCGCGGAGCGGGCACCGACGATCGGATCTCATGATCATTACTCCGTCGGTTTGAATCTCCGGCGCCACGCTGACTACACGCCGTAGTACGTCACACCGTTTGGGACTCCGCTCGGTGACCGTTACACCTGAGTGGTCCCCCGCTCAGCACGCGCCCCGACAGGCCCCTCGTGCTGCCCTCGTACGACCGTGAGGTACGGCAAGCGATGTCCACCGTCCCGCCCGTGGGGCCGGCCCTGCGCCGGCTCGCCGCCCGCACGGCCGCCCAGGCCGCCGCCTGGCAGCCCCGGATCCGCCACGCCGTCCGCACCCAGGCCGCACCGCTGCGCTCGCTCGCGTCGCCCCGGCACGCCACGCTGCCGGGCAGCCGGCAGCGGGCCGAGCACGACCACGCGCTGGTCTCGGCCGGAGCGGCCGCCGTGCTGCTCGCCGGGGTGCTGCTGGTAGCCGCCCCGGGCACCGCCTCGGCGCAGACCGTGCTGCCCACCACGCCGGGCAGCTCGGCCTTCACCGTGCCCAGGGCGGAGGTGCCGAGCGCGGGGCTGGTCCAGGTGGCCGGGCCCAGCCCGTACAAGCTGCCCGACGACGGCGAATCGGCGCAGGAGTTCGTGGCGGTGGCGGCC
The DNA here is from genome assembly GCF_055633695.1 of Kitasatospora sp. NPDC114501. NCBI lineage: Bacteria > Bacillati > Actinomycetota > Actinomycetes > Kitasatosporales > Streptomycetaceae > Kitasatospora > Kitasatospora sp. NPDC114501. Next base: position 392,970 of record NZ_JBVKDS010000003.1, read on the forward strand.
AACCTGCTGCCGCTCGAACCGCCGGCCCCGGCTCCGGAGCCCGCCGCCGAGCCGGCCCCCGAGCCCGCACCCGCCCCCGCACCCGCCCCCGAGCCCGAGCCGGCCCCGGCTCCCGGGTGGTCGGCACCGGTGCCGAACGCGCCGACCAGCAACCCGTACGGGAAGCCCAACCGCAGCTACGCGGCCGGGTACCACACCGGGGTGGACTTCGCGGTCTCCCCGGGCACGCCGCTGCTGGCGGTCGGCGACGCGACCGTGGTCTCGGCCGGCTGGGACGGCGCGTACGGCAAGGAGGTCGTGCTGCGGCTGGCGGACGGGCACTTCGCGCAGTACGCCCACATGTCCTCGGTCACCGTCTCGGCGGGCCAGTGGGTGCCGGCGGGCGAGCGGATCGGGTTCTCCGGGAGCACCGGCAACTCGACCGGCCCGCACCTGCACTTCGAGATCCGCACCAGCAACCGCTACGGCGCGGTGGTCAACCCGATCGCGTACCTCGCGGGGCACGGCGTCACGGACTTCTGAGCCGCCCCGGCGCCCCCGGCGTCCTCCGGGGCAGCAGGTGACCGGCGCCGGGCGCCCTCAGCCCGCGCTGGGGGCGGGGTGGCCGGGGGCGGGGTGGCGGATCCCGGCGCCGATCTCCAGCGCGATGTCCCGGGCCGCCCCGATCGCCTCGTCCAGGTCGGCGGTGGGCAACTGCTCGCCCCACACGTTCCGGGCCTCGCCGCAGTCCGCGGTGTCCTGCTTGAGCAGGAACAGCGACGAGTGGACGGTGAACAGCGCCATCGCGGCCCGCAGCCGGTCGTGGAAGTCAGCCGTCGGCCCGTGCACCAGCTGCACCATGGTGATCATGCGGTCCTTGAAGGCCAGCCCGGCCGGGGACTCGCGCAGCGCGGGCTGGTTCTCGTGGAAGAAGCGCAGCAGCGGGGCCCGCTCGGCCATGCCGTCCGCGAAGCGGCGGATCAGCTCGTCGCGCATCGCCGGGTTCCAGGCCTGCTTGCGGCCCCACGCGATGGTCTCGTCGATCGGTGCGGCCATCCGCTCGACGATGCCGAGGACGATGTCGTCCTTGGTCTTGAAGTGGTAGTAGAGCGCGGCCTTCGTGACGCCCAGGCGGTCGGCGATCTCGCGCAGCGAGGTCTGCTCGTAGCCCTGCTCCGCGAAGAGCTCCAGTGACACCTCGATGATGCGAGCCCGGGTGTCGCTGCGGGGGCTGTGCGGAGTGCCCATGGCCTGCCTCATGACTGCGTCGGTGACTACTGCGGACCCCGGGGTGGTGTCCGCCCCGGGCTCATTCTCCCTGCCCAGACGGCCGCTCGGAAAACTGGCTTGACGACCGGCTAGGGAACAACCTACCGTGCCGTCGGTCGATAAACTAGCCGGGCGACAAGTAAGTGAGCCGCCGCACGGCGCGACGTCCGTCCGCACCACCTCCGGGAGACCCACCTCATGTCACAGCCCAAGACCGCCGGCCCGGTGCCGGAGGACAGGACGGCCGAGGAGGAGCAACCGCGGTCACCGCGCGAGATCCGCCTCGTGATGGTCGGCCTGGTCGTCACCATGCTGCTGGCCATGCTCGACAACCTGATCGTCGGCACCGCGATGCCGACCATCGTCCACGACCTCGGTGGCGCCGAGCACCTGTCCTGGGTGGTCACCGCCTACACCCTGGCCACCGCCGCCTCCACCCCGATCTGGGGCAAGCTCGGCGACCTCTACGGCCGCAAGGGCACCTTCCTCACCTCGATCGTGGTCTTCCTGGTGGGCTCGGCGCTGTCCGGCCTGTCGCAGAACATGAACGAGCTGATCGGCTTCCGCGCCGTCCAGGGCCTGGGCGCCGGCGGTCTGATGGTCGGCGTCATGTCGATCATGGGTGCGCTGGTCCCGCCGCGCGACCGCGGCAAGTACCAGGGCATGTTCGCCGCGGTGATGGCCCTCGCCACCATCGGCGGCCCGCTGGCCGGCGGCTTCATCACCGACCACCTCAGCTGGCACTGGACCTTCTACATCAACCTGCCGCTCGGCGTGGTCGCGCTGGCCGTGGTCGTCGTCACCCTGAAGCTGCCGAAGGTCCGCAGCACCGCCAGGATCGACTACCCGGGCGCGGTCCTGCTGACCGTCGGCATCACCTCGCTCGTGCTGATCACCACCTGGGGCGGCCAGGAGTACGCCTGGGGCTCCAAGGAGGTCCTCGGCCTGGCCGCGCTCGCCGCCGCCTCGCTGATCGCCTTCTGCTACGTGGAACAGCGGGCGCAGGAGCCGATGCTGCCGCTGGGCCTGTTCAAGAACCTGAACTTCACCCTGGTCTCGATCATCGGCTTCATCGTCGGCTTCGTGATGTTCGGCTCGACCGTCTTCCTGCCGCTCTACCAGCAGACGGTCCAGGGCGCCTCGGCGACCAACTCCGGCCTGCTGCTGATGCCGATGATGTTCGGCATGCTGGTGATCTCGCTGGTGGTCGGCCAGGCCGTCACCAAGACCGGCAAGTACCGGATCTACCCGATCATCGGCACCCTCGTGATGACCGGCGGCCTGCTCCTGCTCTCCACCATGGGCACCGAGACCAGCAGCTTCACCTCGGCCTGCTGGATGGTCGTGCTCGGCGCCGGCATGGGCTTCCTGATGCAGATCACCATGCTGGTCGCGCAGAACAGCGTCGAGCTCAAGGACATGGGCGTGGCCAGCTCCACCGCCACCCTGTTCCGCACCATCGGCGGCTCCTTCGGCGTCGCGCTGTTCGGCGCCCTGTTCAACAGCCGGGTGACCGACACCATGACGGAGAAGCTCGGCGAGCAGGCCACCGCGGGCGGCGGCGTGCAGGACCCGAGCCAGCTGAGCATGGCCGACCTGCGCAAGCTGCCCGCGAACGTCCAGGACGCCTACCACCACGCGGTGTCCAACGGCATGCACACCGTCTTCCTGTGGGGCGCCGGGGTGGCCGTGATCGCGATCGCCGCCGCGTTCTTCCTGCGCGAGGTGCCGCTGCGCGGGGCCGGCAAGGACGAGAAGCCGGCCGAGTCCTCCCTGGAGGCGGCGGCCGTCTGACGGCTCCGCCCCGTACGGCGCCCCCGGGAGGTTCGTCCTCCCGGGGGCGTCTTCCGTCCGTGGGGAGCGGCTGCGGAAGGCGGTTGCGGGAGGCGGCTACTGGGGCAGCCGGTAGACGCCCTGCTCGACCGGCTCGACCAGGCCGTCCGCCACCAGGCCGTCCAGCGCCCGGGCCCGCTGCACCGCGTCCGGCCAGACCGCGTCCAGCCGGGCCTGCGGCACCGTCCCGTGCGACTCGCGCAGCACCGCGAGCAGCTTGCCGCGCACCTGGCGGTCCGTCCCCTCGTAGGACTGGCCGCGCCGGGCCGGGCCCTCGTACGGCGGGCGGCCGGCCCGCTGCCAGGCGCAGGTCGTGAACAGCGGGCAGTCCCCGCACTCCGGACCGCGCGCGGTGCAGACCAGCGCGCCCAGCTCCATCACGCCGACCGCCCAGGTGGCGGCCGTCTCGGCGTCGTCCGGCAGCAGCGCGGTGGCGGTGCGGCGCTCGGCGGCGGTGGTGGCCTGGGCCGGGTACTCGACCCCGGTCACCGCGCGGGCGAAGACCCGGCGGACGTTGGTGTCCAGCACCACGTGCCGCTGGCGGAAGGCGAAGGACGCGACGGCGGCGGCGGTGTACTCCCCCACCCCGGGCAGCGAGAGCAGGGTGGCGTGGTCGTCCGGGACCTCGCCCTCGTGGTCCTCGGTGATCGCCACCGCGGCCGCGTGCAGGCGCAGCGCCCGGCGCGGGTAGCCCAGCCGGCCCCACATCCGGACCGCCTCGCCGGGCGCCTCGGCGGCGAGGTCGGCCGGGGTCGGCCAGCGGGTGAGCCAGGCCTCCCAGGCGGGCAGCACGCGCTTGACCGGGGTCTGCTGGAGCATGAACTCGCTCACCATGACGGCCCAGGGCGTCGCGTCGGGGGCCCGCCAGGGCAGGTCGCGCTTGCTCGCCTCGTACCAGTCCAGGACGGTCGAGTGGAACAGCGGCAGGGGAAGCGGCGGCCGGACGGCGTCGGTGGCGGTGGCGGGGGCAGTGGCGGTGGCGGGGGCAGTGGCGGTGGCGGGGGCGGGAACGGTGATGGCAGTCATGGCCCTTCGATCCTCCCACGCCCGCCGACCGGGCCGAAGTGGATCAGGCCGCTCCGGATCCTCCCGGGAGCTCCCGGAAATCGTCCGATTGGAGCTCGCTCGAACGGATCAAATGGCGGATCATGTGAAGGAAGGGGTGACTGTGCGGTGTTGGTGAGTCAATCGCCACACACAGTCTCGTAGAGTTTGGTCGTGCCTTCTCTGCGTCAACCCGTCGGACCACTGCCGGCCTCGATCTACTGGCGTCGGCGCGTCGTCGTGCTCGTCGCCGTCGCGGCGGTCGTCGCGCTGATCGCCTGGCTGATGATCGATCAGGGCGGGGGCGGTGACGGCGGCTCACAGGGCAGGGCCGCACAGGCCGTTCCGTCCCAGAACCAGTCCCCGGCCCAGGCCATCACGCCCGGCGCCTCCCCGAGCGGCCCCGCGGCGCGCCCGGGCGGCGGCACCGGGGGCGGCCCGGTCGCGGGCGGCGGCGGCACCGAGGTGAACCTCAGCGGCGGCACCGGCGCCGGTGCCAACCCGGCTCCCGGGGGCGGCGCCGCGCCGGCCACCGGCGGCGGCACGGGCGGCTCCGGCGGCACGGGAGGCTCCGGCGGCCCCGGCGGCGGCGCCCCGGCGGTGAACACCCCCGAGATCATGGCGCTGCCGGTCTGCGCCTCCTCGCAGGTGGCGCTGGAGCTGGCCGGCACCCAGAACTCGTACCAGCCCAAGGACAAGCCGCGGCTGGCCCTGACGGTCAAGAACTCCTCCGGCACCAACTGCCGGGTGGACCTGGGCCGCACCGCCTCCGTGATCACGGTGAGCGGGAGCAACAACGACCGGGTCTGGTCCTCCGGCGACTGCCCGGCCGACAAGGGCAGCATCTGGGTGCAGCTCGGCGCGAGCGGCAGCCAGACCGAGACCTTCACCTGGGACCGCAGCCGCAGCAAGCCGCAGTGCGCGACGGCCGACCAGACGCCGCCGCCGAGCGGCACCTACGTGGTGCTCGCGGAGCTCACCGGGCTCTCCGGGGACAAGGTCTCGGCGCGGGCCTCGATCCGGCTGGACAGCTGAGAACCGGTCAACTTCCCGCAGAGCCCCCGTCCGCCGCGCGGCCGGGGGCTCCGCCGCGCGGCCGGGGGCTCCGTCGTCTCCGGGGGGCTTCGTCGTGACTTGGGGAACGAGCCTGGCGTGGACGTGCGACGGCCCCCGGAGAAGCGTTTCTCCAGGGGCCGTCGCCGGGTTCGGGCGTCCGTACGGGAGCGCGTCCGGTCAGACGTAGCGCTCCAGGATGGACGATTCGGCAAGACGGGACAGGCCCTCGCGGACCGAGCGCGCGCGGGTCTCGCCGACGCCCTCGACGGTCTGCAGGTCGTCGATGCTCGCGGCGAGCAGCTTCTGGAGGCCGCCGAAGTGCTCGACCAGACGCTCTATGACGGTGTTGGGCAGGCGCGGGATCTTCGCCAGCAGGCGGTAGCCGCGCGGTGAGACGGCGGAGTCCAGCGACTCCGGGGTGCCCGAGTAGCCGAGCGCCTTGGCGACGGTCTGGAGGTCCAGCAGCTCGGCGTGGGTGAGTGCCTCGAGGTCGGCCAGCACCTCGGTGACCGTCCGGCCCTTCTTGGCGGCCCGCTCCGGGAAGTAGTCCCGGGCGACCAGCTCGCGCTCCGGCTCCACGCCCGCGATCAGCTCGTCCAGCTGGAGCGAGAGCAGCCGGCCGTCGATGCCGAGCTCCAGCACGTAGCCGGCGATCTCGGTGGCGATCAGCCGGACCATCTCCAGCCGCTGGGCCACGGCGGTGACGTCCCGGACCGTCACCAGGTCCTCGATCTCCAGCGCGGAGAGCGTGCCGGCCACCTCGTCCAGGCGCAGCTTGTAGCGCTCCAGCGTGGCCAGCGCCTGGTTGGCGCGGGAGAGGACGGTGGTGGAGTCCTCCAGCACCCGGCGGGTGCCGTTGACGTACATCGCGATCAGCCGCATCGAGTGCGAGACCGCGACCACCGGGTAGCCGGTCTGCCGGTTGACCCGCTCGGCGGTGCGGTGGCGGGTGCCGGTCTCGTCGGTGGGAATGGTCGAGTCCGGCATCAGGTGCACGCCGGCCCGGACGATCTTGGTGATGTCCTTGTCGAGCACCACCGCGCCGTCGAGCTTGCACAGCTCGCGCAGCCGGGTGGCGCTGAACTCGACGTCCAGCACGAAGCCGCCGGTGCACAGGGACTCGACGGCCTTGTCGAAGCCCAGCACGATCAGACCGCCGGTGTTGGCCCGCAGGACCCGCTCCAGGCCGTCACGAAGCGCGGTACCGGGCGCGATGGCGGTGAGGGAGGCCCGCAGCAGGGCCTCCTCGCGGGAGGCCTTGTCCGCCCCCCGGTCGCTGGCTGCCACGTGACTCCTCCGGTCGACCCGTGCCGCGCGCCTCGCGCCGTGCGCCGGTCCGCGGTCTGTTGCTCTGTCGCTCAGTACCGCTCGGTACTGCCTTCTGGCCAATGAGACTGGGGGAAGTCTAACTGTGTGTGGCTTCGGCAGGGCTTGGGTCAGCGCAGTTCGTCGGAGTCGAGCGGCTCCCAGCCCTCCATGAGCTCCTCGGGGTACGCCGCCGGGCCGGCCGCGGCCCGGGCGGAGCGCGGGGCCGGCGGCGCCGACGGGGCCTCACCGCGGGCCTCGGTACGCGGCTTGGCGGCGGAGCGGCGGCGGCCCGGGATGGCCCGCAGCGCCTCGCCGATGTCGGCCACCTCGACCACCTTCATGCCCGGCGGCACCTTGCCCGGGTCCGGCGGGACCAGGGCGTGGGTGAAGCCCAGCCGGTGCGCCTCGGCGAGCCGCCGCTGCACACCCGTCACCCGCCGCACCTCGCCCGCCAGGCCGACCTCGCCGATCGCCACCAGGTTGCTGGGCAGCGGGGTGTCGGTGGAGGAGCTGGCCACCGCGAGCGCCACCGCGAGGTCCGCGGAGGGCTCGGTCAGCTTCACGCCGCCGACCGTCGCGGTGTAGATGTCCTGCTTGCCGAGCTTCACCCCGCCGTGCCGCTCGACCACGGCCAGGATCATCGCGATCCGGGGGGACTCCAGGCCCGAGGTGGTGCGCCGCGGGGAGGGGATCTGCGAATCCACCATCAGCGCCTGCACCTCGGCCACCAGCGGGCGCTTGCCCTCCAGGGTGACGGTGAGGCAGGTGCCGGGGACGGGCTTGTCACGCCTGGTCAGGAAGAGGCCGGACGGGTCGGCCAGGCCGACGATTCCCTCGTCGTGCAGCTCGAAGCAGCCCACCTCGTCGGTCGCGCCGTAGCGGTTCTTGACCCCGCGGATGAGCCGCAGCCGGGCGTGCCGGTCACCCTCGAAGCTCAGCACCACGTCCACCAGGTGTTCCAGCAGGCGCGGGCCGGCGATCTGGCCGTCCTTGGTGACGTGGCCGACCAGCAGGGTGGCCATGCCGCGGTCCTTGGACGCCCGGATCAGCGCGCCCGCCACCTCGCGGACCTGGGCCGGGCCGCCGGGGGCTCCGTCCAGCTCGGCGGAGGCGATGGTCTGCACCGAGTCCAGGATCAGCAGGCCGGGGTTGACCGCCTCGATGTGGCCGAGCACCGCGCCGAGGTCGGACTCGGCGGCGAGGTAGAGGTGCTCGGAGAGGGCGTTGATCCGGTCGGCGCGCAGCCGGACCTGGCTCGCCGACTCCTCGCCGGTGACGTAGAGCGTGCGGTGCTGCGCGGTGGCCGCCTTGGCGGCGACGTCCAGCAGCAGGGTGGACTTGCCGACGCCGGGCTCGCCGGCCAGCAGCACCACCGCGCCGGGCACCAGGCCGCCGCCGAGCACCCGGTCCAGCTCCGGCACGCCCGTCGAACGGGCCGTCGCGACCTGGCCGTCCACCTGGCCGATCGGCCGGGCCGGCGCGCTGACCGGGCCGGCGGCCGTCGTCCGGATCGGCACCGCGCCGTACTCCTCGACCGTGCCCCAGGCGTTGCACTCCGGGCAGCGGCCGACCCACTTGGGCAGCTGGTTGCCGCACTCGGTGCAGCGGTACGCCGGGCGGGGCTTGGTGGTGGTCTTGGAACGCGGAGGCATGCGGCCCACCGTAGCGCCTGGGTCCGACAGCGACGGCCCGCCCGGCGGCTCGCCGCGCGTCCACACAGATGGGCGATGTTGTTACCCGAAAGAAGTACATACGCGGTGAATGGCCGGGATCAGCCGTCCGCGTTCTCTACCGTCGGACGGGTGACGACGAGAACTGTTGGTCCGACCTGGTCGGGCGGGCCGGGTGAATCGGGCCGGTGGGGCCGGTCGGGCGCCCAGGCTCCGGCGGCCGGGTCGGCGGGGTCGGCCGGGCTTGCCGGGAGCCGGGGGGCCGCCGCGCTCGCGGCGTACGACCGTCAGGTGGACGGCCTGTTCACCTACTGCCTCTCGGTGCTCTGCGAGCACGACGCGGCCGCCGACGCGCTGCGCGAGGTCCGCGAGCTGGCGCGGCGGCACGGTGCCCGGCTGGCCGAGCCCGGGCTGCTGCGCGCCTGGCTGTTCTCGCTGGCCCGGTACTGCTGCCTGCGCCGGCTCGCGGGTGGCGCCCCGGACGTGACCGGCACCGGGGCCGGGCGGGCGCCCGGAACCGAACCGGACGAGGCCGAGGCGGCCCGGCGACGGCGGGAGCTGTCCTCGCTCGCCTGGCCGGAGGCGGCCGGCACCGATCCGGAGCAGCGCGAGGCGCTGGAGCTGTCCGTCCGGCACCGGCTGACCCCGTTGGAGGTCGCGGCGGTGCTGGGCCTGCCGTTCGAGCGGACCCGCGAGCTGCTGGCCGGGGCCGAGGCCGAGGTGGCCAGGACCAGGGCGGCGCTGCTGGTGCTCGGGGTGGGCAGCTGCCCGGAACTGGACCGGCTCGGCGGGGCCGGGACGGAGTCCTGGCGGGACTGGGTGCTCGGCCCGGCGCTGCGGCGGGAGCTGGTGCAGCACGTGGTGGACTGCCCGACCTGCCGGGGAACGGCGGAGCGGGTGGCCGCGAGCGAGGCGGTGGAGGGTACGGCGGGGCTGTCGGGCCTGGCACTGCTGCGGGCTCCGGCGGACCTTCCCGGGGCTGGCACGATCACCGGTGCGGTCACCGGGGTGGTCACCGGTGCGGTCACCGGTGCGGTCACCGGCGTGGCGGCGGCCCGGGGGGCGGAGCCGGGGCCACGGTTCGACCAGAGTGGCTTCCCCCGGCACCGGGCGCCGGACGCGGGGCGCGGGCTGGCGGTGCGCAGGCGGGTGGTGACCACGGGGGTGCTCGCGGCCGTCCTGGCGGCGCCGGTGGTCGCGCTCTGGGCCGGGCACCGAGGTGGTGGCGGGTCCGGGTCGACGGCCGCGGTGTCGGCGGTGCGGGTGGACGAGGCCGGGCGGCCGACCGGGCAGCGGCCGCGGCCCGCGGTGGACGGTCCGGCGGGACTGGGTGCGTCCGGCATGCCGGGGACGGAGCTGGCCGGGGCCGGGGCCTGGGCTGGGGCCGGGGCCGGGATGGTCGGGGGCGGGGCCGGTGCGGGCGGTGCAGAAACGTTGCTTCCCGGGTCTCCGCGGCTCCTCTTCCAGGGCGCGGTGGTCCCCGTACCGGCCCACGGCGCCTCCCCGCTCGACGGCCCCGGCCTGGTCGCCGCACCGGCCCCGACCGTCGACCGGGCCTCCGCGACGGGCACGGGCGGTCCGGCCCCGGCCGGGCTGCTCACCGTCGAGGCCGGCGAGTACGGCAACCGGACCGTCCTCACCCTCACCAACTCCGGCACCACGGAGATCCGTTGGCGCGCGGTGACGGAGGCCGACTGGCTCCGGCTCAGCCGCGACTCCGGCACCCTGGCGCCCGGCCAGCGGATCACCGTGATCGTCACCGTGGACGAGGACCGGGCACCGACGACGCCCTGGACCGCCCGAATCGCGCTGCCGCCCTCGCAGGCGGTGGTCACCCTGGAGGGCGGGCCGCACAACCGCGGCGGATCGGCCACTTCCCCGGCCGATCCGTCGCCCTCCTCGACTCCGTCCTCGACGCCGTCCGCCACACCGGTGCCGACCGGCTCCGCCACCGCCTCACCCACCACGGCCCCCACCGCCTCCGGCTCACCCACGTCGACCCCATCACCGTCCGGCTCCCCGGCGGGCTCCCCGCCCCCCTCGGGCACGGCCACTACGGCGCCCCCGTCGGACGCCTCGCCACACCCGTCAGGCACGGCGACAGCCTCGCCGTCGGGGCGGTAACAGCGGGCGCAGCCCGCTGGCCGAGGGCTGAACCAGAAGTCGGCCGGGTCGACTTCTGGTGCGGGGCTGGGCGGGCCGGGAGCAAAATATGTAGACCGACCGTCATATTCCTTCCTCCGAGCCTCGCCGAAGCCCGCGCGAGAAGTCGGCCTGGTCGACTTCTCACGCGCGCCGGCTCACATGTAGACCGGTCTGCATATTTCGTCGCACCCGAGCAGGGAATGCACAGGAAAGGGAGGAAGCCGACTCGACCGGCTTCCCACACACAGGGCAAGAAGTGCGCCCTCTTCTTGCCGCCGCCCGGCGCAGAAAGTCGACCACGCCGACTTCTCGTGCAGGGACAGGAATATGTAGACCGGTCTGCATACTTTCCGCCAGCCCGAGCGGGGAATGCACCAGAAGTCGACTGGGCCGACTTCTCGCACAGGAAAGGCGGGGACGCTCCTCTTCTTCCCGTGCCCAGCACAGAAAGTCGGCCATGCCGACTTCTCGTGCTGGCGCCCGACCCACATGTAGACCGGTCTGCATATTCCTCCCGGCAGCCGGGGCGCAGTGGACGCGCAGAAAGTCGGCCAGGCCGACCGCTGATGCGCGACCAGAACATGTAGACCGGTCTGCATATTTCGTTGCAACCCGAACGGCGGATGCACAGAAAGTCGGCCTGGCCGACTTCTGGTGCGGGCGTCGCGTCAGAGCCGGTGGATCGGCGGGACCTGGTAGGTGCCGTCCAGGACAGCGGGCTCGGGCTGGTAGATGCGGAGGATGGGGCGGAACTCACCGGGCGGGGTGGGGAGCCAGTTGGCGGCGGCGACCGGGTCCTCGGGCTGGTCGTGCTGGAGGGTCAGGGTGAGGGAGCCGTCCTCGCCGTGGACCAGGCCGGGGGTGCGGTCGCCGATCGAGTAGCGGTCGATCGGGTTCTCCACCAGGTAGTAGTCCGGGACGGAGTACATCGTGACGGACCAGAACGCCCCGGCCGGGGGCGGCTGGTCGAAGCGCAGGGTGTAGCTGTGGGCACCGGTCAGGGGCCGCCCGTCGGAGTCGTCGTAGGTCATCGCGTACGAGGCCTCGTAGGCGTGGTTGCCCCAGAGGCCCGCCCGGGCGGCGGCGGCCCGGCTGAGATAGGCGGCGCGGCGGTCGGGGATGCGCCACTCGGGGTCGTCCAGGGTGCCGGGGCCCAGGTGGTCGGTGTTGTAGTCGAAGAGGTGCAGCGCGCTGCGCCACTCGCCGGGCGGGTGGTCCTCGGGCGGGCGGGTGGCGTCCTCGACCCGTTCCCGGCCGGCGGCCAGGCCCTTGGCCAGCGCGAGCGTCCACTCGGGGGCGGCCGCGCGGTACGGCGAGGCGCCGTCGTCCAGCAGGCCGAGCGGGGCGAAGCGGCGCTGGTACTCGATGTCCGTGGTGGCGGGCGGGAAGGCCTGCATCCAGACCCGCAGCCGCTCGAAGAAGGCCAGCCGCTCGGGGACGTCCCCGTCCGGCTCGGGCAGTCCGGCGACCAGGCCGCCGGGTTCCAGCGGCTCCAGTTCCAGGGCGGCCTGGAGGGCCCGGACCCGGGGCAGGTCGTCCGGGCCGGTGCAGGCGAAGCGGCCGACGAGGGTGCCGACGGTGGTCGGCAGCTCGATCACCCGGCTGGGGTCCGGCGGGGTGCCATGCCAGCCGGGCGGGACGATCAGCCAGGTCTGCGCACCGGTGCCGGTGGCCCGGCGGCCGAGGTAGGCGACGTTCTCCGTCCAGGCGTCGATGAACTGCAGCACGTAGTAGGCGCCCGCGGTGTCCGGGACGCTCAGCACCTGCGGGCCCTCGGAGAGGTCGAGCTGGGCGATCGAGTAGACGGTGTCGTTGTTGACCGAGACGAAGTCGTCGGCCGGGCCGGCCAGCCGGGCGGCGTGGCTGATCTGGTTGAACGGCGCCGCCGGCAGGGTGCCCAGGCCGCCCCGGGCGAAGCGCTCGACCATGGTGAGGCCGGCGACCAGCGGGTAGCCGTAGACGTACGCGTCGGCGGCCAGGGCCTCCAGCTCGGGCTGGTTCATCGCGGGTCCTTCGTCCGGGGCGGGCGGCCGGTCGGCGGAACCGCTCGGCGTCCCGCGGCCGTTCGGGCCGGCTGCGGCGGGTGGGTCCGCCGTCCGGGTCGTGCACCGGCCGGGGTGCGGTCGCCGAGCGCGGTACACATCGGATGCTAAGCGGGGCCGGGTGGGGCGGCACGTCGGATCGGATGCCGCGCGGCATCCGGTGGGCCGCTGTCTGCTGACCGCGAATCCGGGCGTACGGGCGGGGCGGCCGGGAGAGGGTCGTCGGTATGAAGATCCTTCTGCTTGGCGGCTCGTCCTTCCTCGGGCGGGCCTACGCCGCCGAAGCCCTTGCCCGGGGCCACCGGGTGACCACCTTCAACCGCGGCCGCAGCGCCGCGGATCTGCCCGGCGTCGAGGCCGTCCGGGGCGACCGCGACAGCGCCGAGGACCTCGCCCGGCTGGTCGAGGGCCGCAGCTGGGACGCCGTCGTCGACACCTCCGCCCAGCAGCCGGCCCAGGCGGCTCTCAGCGCCCGGCTGCTGCGCGAGCGGGCCGGCCACTACACCTTCGTCTCCTCCGTGCACGCCTTCGCCGACTGGCCCGCCCGGGTGATCGACGAGGACTCCGCGCCGCACCCCTGCCCCGCCGACACCCCGCCCGACCAGCCACCCGGCAACGCCCTGAAGGCCGGCTGCGAACGCGCCGTCCTGGAGGGGTTCGGCACCGGGCGCACGCTGGTGCTGAACAGCGGGCTGCTCGTCGGGCCGTACGAGTTCGGCGGCCGGCTGCCCTGGTGGCTGGAGCGGATGGCCCGCGGCGGACGGGTGCTCGCCCCAGGGGATCCTCAGCGGACCATGCAGGTGATCGACGTCCGGGACTTCGCCGCCTTCGGACTGGACCTGCTGACGGCCGGGACGGCGGGGCGGTTCGTCACCACGGCGCCGCCCGGCCGGCTCCGCTTCGGCGAATGGCTGGAGACCTGCCGGAAGGTCGCGGGCGCCGCGGACACCGAGCTGGTCTGGGTCCCGGACGGGCCGCTGCTCGCCGAGGGGCCGGACCAGGTCGGCGCGTGGACCGAACTCCCCCTCTGGGCACCGGACCTGCCCGAGCTGGCGGGCGTCTGGCTGGCCGACACCGGCCGGGCGGAGGCGGCCGGGCTGCGCTGCCGACCGTTCGCCGAGACGGCTCGGGACACCTGGGAGTGGCTGCGGACGCGCGGGCCGGTCGAGGACACCGACGCCGAGGGGCGCAAGGGGCGGCCGGGGGCGGCGATCCGGCACGGCATCGAACCCGCCAAGGAGCGGCGGCTGTTGGCCGCCTTCGGCTGACCGCTCGGCCGCCCCCGGACAGCCGGAGTGGGAAGTCGGCCGGGCCGACTTCCCACTCCGTCGAGCGCGTCGGACGTGTGGCCCCGCTCAGTGCACGGTCGGCCGCTTCGGACGCGAGCGACCGGCCCGCGCAGAACGCGCAGAACGCGCAGGACGCGGACGGCCCCGCTCAGTGCGTGCGGCGGGTGACCAGCTCGGCGAGCGCCAGCAGTTCGTCGGCCGCGGCCGGCTCCGGGACGGCGGCGGCCAGCTGCGCCATCGCCGTGGCCATCCGCTCGCAGGACTCGCCCTGCGCCCAGCCGCGCCCGCCGGCCGCCTCGACGGCCGCCGCGCACTGCGCCAACTCCTCGGTGCTCAGCGGTCGTTCGAGCGCGTACAGCTCGGCCAGCGTCTTTCCCTCGACGGTGCCGGACCCCAGCGCCGCGACCACCGGCAGCGACTTCTTCCGGGCGACCAGGTCCGCGCCGACCGGCTTGCCGGTGACCGCCGGGTCCCCCCAGATGCCGATCAGGTCGTCGATCAGCTGGAAGGCCAGGCCGATCTCCCGCCCGAAGCCGTCCAACGCCTGCGCGGCCTCCTCGGAGGCGCCCCCGTACAGGGCGCCCATCGCGCAGGCCGCGCCGAGCAGGGCGCCGGTCTTGGCCTCCGCCATCGCCAGGCACTCGGACAGCGAGACGTCGTTGCGCCGCTCGAAGGCGCAGTCGATCTGCTGGCCCTCGCAGAGCTCGACCACGCAGTCAGCGAGCCGGCGGATCGAGCCGAGGGCGGCCGGGTGGCCGTCCTCGGCGAGCAGACGCAGCGCGAGGGAGTGCATGGCGTCCCCGGCCAGGACGGCCTCGGTGGTGCCGAACACCCGCCAGGCGGTGGGCCGGTGGCGCCTGGTGTCGTCCCGGTCGATGACGTCGTCGTGGAGCAGGGTGAAGTTGTGCACCAGCTCCACCGCGGCGGCCGCGGCAACGGCCTCGCCGGGCCTGCCGCCCAGTGCCTGGGTGGCGGCGAGGACCATGGCCGGCCGGATCGCCTTGCCGGCCGAGGCCTCGACAGGAGTGCCGTCCGCCTCCCACCAGCCGAAGTGGTAGCCGGCCACCTTGCGCATGGTGCCGGGCAGCGAGTCGACGGCGGCCCGCAGGACCGGATCGACCAGGGCGCGGGTCCGGGCGAGGATGTCCGCCGCCTCGTGCCCCTCTTTGTGGTCCCGCTCCAGCGTGGGACTCGTCATGGGTGTCTCCCCCTGTCGGGCGCCTGTCGTGGGACGGCCCGCCGATGGCGGGCCGGAGTTGCGCCGCGGGACCGGGCACGGTCGTACGCACCGGCCGCCTCGGGCCGGCCCGTACGCACCGGGGCGCGCCGTCCGCCGGGGCCGCCCAACGGCCCCCGGCAGGACGGCGCGGCTCGGCGACCGGCCCCGCGGACCGTCAGTACTGCGCGATGTCCACGTTCTCCAGGACGCCGACCGCGTCCGGCACCAGGATCGCGGCGGAGTAGTAGGCGCTCACCAGGTAGGAAATGATGGCCTTGTCGTCGATTCCCATGAACCGCACCGAAAGGCTCGGCTGGTACTCGTCCGGAATTCCGGTCTGGTGCAGACCGATGACGCCCTGGTTGTCCTCGCCGATTCGCATCGCGATGATCGAGCTGGTGCTACCGACGATCGGGATCTTGTTGCACGGGAAGACCGGGACCCCGCGCCAGGACATGATCTGCTTGCCCTCGACCTCGACCGTCCCCGGGTAGAGGCCGCGCTTGTTGAGCTCCCGGCCGAAGGCGGCGATGGCCCGGGGGTGGGCCAGGAACATCCTGGTGCCGCGACGCCGGCTGAGCAGCTCGTCCATGTCGTCCGGGGTGGGCGGCCCGGAGTGGGTCTGGAACCGCTGGTCGTACGCGGCGTTGCTGAGCAGGCCGAACTCGGGGTTGTTGACGAGCTCGTGCTCCTGGCGCTCGCGCAGGGCCTCGATGGTCAGCCGGAGCTGGTGCTCGGTCTGGTTCATCGGCTGGTTGTAGAGGTCGGCGACCCGGGTGTGCACCTTGAGGACGGTCTGCGCGACGCTCAGCTCGTACTCGCGCGGCTTGAGCTCGTAGTCCACGAAGGCGCCGGGCAGCTCGTACTCGCCCTCGTGGCCGGCGGAGAGGTCGATCGCGGCCTCGCCGTGCTTGTTCTGCGCCTGCTGGAAGCCGTTCAGGTACTCGATGACCTGGAGCTGGAGCGCCTCGGAGCGGTCGTGCAGTTCCTGGAAGGAGGGCCAGGACAGCGTCAGCACGGTGCCGGAGGTCGCGGCGCGGACGGTGTACGGCCAGTCGCCGCCGTCCTGCCGGATCGCCTCGTCGCCGAGGTGGTCGCCGTCGGCGAGCGAGCCGACCACCGTCTCCTCGCCGTACTTGCCGGTGCCCAGCCGGTCGAGCTTGCCGTGCGCGATCAGGAAGACCTCGGTGATCGGCGCCCCGGCCTGGACCAGGACGTCACCCGCGTTGAAGTCCCGCTGCACGAAGCGCGAGGCCAGCTCCTCCAGCAGGGCCTCGTCCTGGAAACCGCGCAGCACCGGCACCTCGACCAGCGTGGGCGGGACGATCCGCACCTCGGCGCCGGTCTTGACGAAGCTCACCCGGCCGCGGCCGACCGAGTGGCGCAGGCGGCGGTTCACCCGGTAGGTGCCGCCGGACACCTGCACCCAGGGCAGCTTCCTGAGCAGCCAGCGCGGGCTGATGCCCTGCATCTGCGGGGCGGACTTGGTGGTCGTCGCGAGGTTCCGCGCGCCCGCCGTGCTCAGACTCTGCTGCTGCCGGAGCTCCGATCGCGCACCGGGCGCGGGAATACCGGCATTGGTTTCGGTCGACATGGGGGCCCTTCGCGTATCCCGATGAAGTGTCGCCTTGCACATGCGTGTTGCAGCTTCATGGTGGGCCCATTCGAGGGCGACCCGCAATCACTCGTTCGAGTGGTTCAGAATGGCCAAACAAATAGTACGAATAGATCACCCGATCGATATTCGTTCGACTATTTATTCGAACGTATCGGGGTCCCGCG
This sequence comes from Kitasatospora sp. NPDC114501, assembly GCF_055633695.1. Taxonomy (NCBI): domain Bacteria; kingdom Bacillati; phylum Actinomycetota; class Actinomycetes; order Kitasatosporales; family Streptomycetaceae; genus Kitasatospora; species Kitasatospora sp. NPDC114501. The sequence goes on from NZ_JBVKDS010000003.1 coordinate 409,606, forward strand.
CTTCAGCCGGGTCTCCGCCGGGCGCAGCCATGCTTCATCCGGGCCTCATCCGCGCGCCGGCTGGGCCGCGGGCCGGGCCCCATCCTCCCCCATCCGCACCTCGGCCCGCGCCACCCTCCGACACGCTCCGCGCGTGGCGCCGCCGAACGAGCGCGGTGCGGCCGCCGCCGTCGGCGGGCACGTCGGCGCTACAGCGGGCCGTTCCAGTCCAGGGTCGGCTCCAGCACGCCCTCCAGGGTGAGCAGCCAGCGCTTCACCTCGATCCCGACCCGGCCGCCGCCGAAGCCGCCGATCCCGTCCGCCGCCACCACCCGGTGGCAGGGCACCAGCAGGGGGACGGGGTTGGCCGCCATCATCTGCCCGACCGTGCGGGCGGCCAGGCCGGGCTCCGCGACGTCCTCGAACACCCCGCTGCGGGCGGCCAGTTCGCCGTAGGTGATGGTCCGGCCGTACGGCACCTCGCGCCAGAGGGTCTGCAGCACCGCGCGGTGCGGGCCGGAGGTCAGGCTCCAGTCGACCGGCAGGCCCAACTCTCGGGTGCGGCCCGCCAGGTAGGCGCCGATCCGCTCGGTGACGGCGGCGACCTTCGACGCGTCGGTGCACGCTGGCACGCCGCCGTCGCGCGGCCCGGTGTACCCGGCCGAGGCCACGCCGAGCGGGGTCACCGCGATGTGCATCGGCCCGCTGGGCAACGGTGTCGGCACGGTCAGCCACGACATCGACCAGGACTGCGGCACGCTCGGGCCCCCACCCTCCGCCGGACCGGCCGCCGGCCACCCCGGCACCCGGGGGGCGTCCCCGCCCCGCGCGCCATCGTACGGCGGGTGGCCGGCGGCACGGACGGATCCGGTCAGAGCTGCCCCTTCAGCGCGCGGGCGTTCGACGCGCACCAGTGCACCAGCTCGGCGCGGGCCGGGGCGCGGCCCTCGCACAGCACGGCGAGCTGTTCGTCGCTGATCCGGTTGGGCCCCGGGATCTCCAGCAGGTACGCCAGTTCCGCCAGGACGGTGGCGAGCCGCTCCGCGTCCGCGTGGTCCAGGGTGACCGCGGACTCGTGATGGCTGATGGTGAGCGAGCCGGGCATGATCGACCTCCTCCGTCACCCCCGCCCTCCACCGTACGACCGGGTCGGCCGCCCCGCCCGCCGCGGAGGCGTACGTGCGCGGGAGGGGCAGCCGGTTGCGCTCCGGGGCCGGCCGGGCGCGGTGCGCGGTGGGCCGGGGGTGCGCCCCGGAGCCGTCCGAGGGGTTGGTCAGCTGTCCGGGCCCTCCTCCCAGCGGCGGTTCCGTACCGCCGGTACGGCCAACACTACGGCCCCGGCTGCCAGTTGCCAGACAGCCCCGAGCAGCAACACGGTGTCCGCGCCGAACCGGCCCGCCAGCGGACCGGCCGCCGCCAGCCCGAGCGGGCCGAGGGCGAAGGAGCCCAGCACGCCGAAGGCCGTCAACCGGCCGAGCAGTTCCACCGGCACCCACTTCTGCGTGGTGGTGCTGTAGAGCGTCCCGCAGACCGCCGAGCCGACCCCGGCCACCAGGGCGCCGGCGGCCACCCAGGGCAGCCCGGCCCCGGCCGCGAGCACCCCGGAGGGCACCGCCCAGGCCAGCGCCGCCACGGACGCCACCGCGAGCGGACGGGCGGGCGCCCGGCCGAGCATCAGCAGGCCGCCCAGCACCGCGCCGGCGCCGTACCCGCCCATCACCAGGCCCCAGGCCCGGGCGCCGCCGAGGTCCCGCTGCGCGAGCAGCGGGCCGAGCACCAGGAAGGGGGCCCACACCAGCAGGTTGAACAGGCCGGTCTGCACGGTGGTGATCCACAGCCACGGACGGGCGGCGAACTCCGACCAGCCGGCCCGGACGTCCCGGATCATCGACTCCCCGCCGGCCGCCGCCGCCCGCACCGGCAGCCGCAGCCCGGCCAGCGCGACCGCGCTGACGCCGTACGTCGCCGCGTCGGCCAGCAGCACCGCCGCCGGGCCCCAGGCGGCGGTGACCAGGCCGGCGGTGGCGGGGCCGACCACGGTGGACACCGAACGGGCCAGTCCCAGCAGGGTGTTGGCGTCCGCCATCAGTTCCCCGCGGCGCACCAGGTCGGGCACGATCGCGCCGAAGGCCGGCATGAACAGCCCCTCACCGACCCCCCAGACCGCCACCAGCGCGACCATCGCCCAGACCGGCACGTGCCCGGCCGCCAGCAGCCCGGCGAACAGCGCCTGGACCAGGCCGCGCACCAGGTCCGAGCCCAGCATCACCCGGCGGCTGCCGAGCCGGTCCGCGATCACCCCGCCGGCCAGCAGCACCAGCACCACCGGGAGGATCCGGGCCGCCATCACCCACCCCAGGTCGGTGCCGCTGCCCGCGGTGACGCCTCCCGCAGTGCCGTCTCCCCCGGTGTCGAGCACCGCGAAGGCCACCGCGACCGGCGCCATCGAGGAGCCGACGAGGGAGGTCGTGTACCCGATGAAGAAGCGGGTGAAGTCGCGCTCGCCCAGCACGGCGAGACGGTCTCCCGGGCGCCTTCGGCGGGCCGGGATCCGGTCTGTGTCCACTGCCATGGGCAGCCAGTCTGGGGTTCGACGGGAGCGCGGTTCAAGGGTTTCCGGGAGAAAACCTGAGTCTTTTGGCATCAATTTCGCCGACGTGGGCAATGACCGCAGTAAATACCCCGCCGAAAGGCCTCTCACCTGCCGATTGCTAGCCGTTTACCGCGAACCACGGATAGCATCGAGCGTCTTCGAGAATGTCGCCGGAATGCCATTTACTGCGGAAAGAGGTCGGACCGTGGCAGAGCTCCCACCGGTCGAGTACGCCGTCGCCGTCGAGCGCTACCTGGCCGCCTCCGGGCTCTCCGCCGGCTCCCGCCGGATCTACCGGATCGCGCTGGACACCTGGGCGTGGGCACTCGCCGACCGGCCCGCCCCCACCGGCCGCGAACGGCGGCGCGCCCGGCCGCCCGTCCTGCCGCTCGCCCTGCTCGACCACCCCGACGCCGCCGCGCGGCTCCGCGCCGCGGCCGCCCGGCGCGGAACCGACACCGACCCGCGCACCCTCAACCGGGAACTCTCCACCCTGCGCGCGGCCGTCGCCTGGTGGCGGGCCCGGGGCTGGCTCGACGACGACCCGACCGCGGACCTCCGCCCCCACCGGCTGCCCGAACCGGCCGAAACCGCCCTGAGCGCCGAACAGTTGCGCACTCTGTTCGCCCTCCGCGCGCCACTGCGCGAACAGACGCTCTGGCACCTGCTGCACGAGTCCGGCGCCCCGATCGAAACCGTCCTCGCCCTGGACACCGACCACCTCGACCTGCCCCGCCGCCGCACCCGTCACGGGTACCCCGCCGTCCACTGGCAGTCCGGCACCGCCCGGCTGCTCCCCCTCCTCATGGCCGGCCGCGCCACCGGCCCGCTCTTCCTCACCGACCGCCGCGCCCCCGCCGGCACCCCCGCCCGCGACCGCTGCCCCCACACCGGCCACGCCCGCCTCTCCTACCGCCGCGCCGCCGAACTCTTCACCGCCCACGCCCGTCCCCTCGGCCCGGACTGGACCCTCCGCCGACTGCGGGCAGGCCGGTAGCCGCGCCCGTCGGGCCGTGAGGCGCGACGGACTCCGCGCCGCCGTTACGCAGCCGATGGGCCGCCGTGACACGACCGGCCGAGGACCGCGACACGGCGGTCCTACCGTCGTCCACGACGCCACCGACCGACCCGTTCGAACCGGCCGGGAGGGCGTCCACGACGAGGACGTACGCGTCCGGCGCCGACGACGGACGTCCCGCGACACCAGCACGGCGGACCCCGCGAACCGCACCGCGGAGCGGCGTCCACCACGCACCGACCGATGCAGAGGGAGACACCCCGCATGAGCCGTACCCACCGCTCGCCCGCCCGCCGCGTCCTGGCGGCCTGCGCCCTGACCGGCGCCGCGCTGCTGGCCACCGTCACCGGCGGGCAGGCCTGGGCCGACAGCGCGCCGAAGCCCGCCGCCCCCAGCGTCGCCAGCCCGAGCGTCGACGCGGCGACGAAGACCGCCACGCCCGCACCGGCCGCACCGAGCGCCCCGCGGGCCGAAGCCCCGAAGCCCGAGGCCTCGCCGGCCGTAACCGTCCCGAAGGGCGCCGTCTCGCCGGCCCCGGTCGCCCCCGGCGACGCCCGGCCGCAGGTCCGCGAGGTGCCCAAGGGCGCCGCGCAGGCCGGTGACGGCTCCGCCGCCTCCGACGGCTCCGGCCTGATGCTCGCCGGTGGCGGCACCGTCGCGGCCATCGGCGCCGCGGGCCTGGGCTTCGCCGTCCTGCGCCGCCGCTCCGGTGCGCGCGGCTGACACCGGTCCCGAGTCCGCCGGGCACCCCGGCGCCGCTTCCCCGTACCCGGCCAGTCGGGGAAGCGGCGCCGGGGTCGCCCCGGTGGCGGGGACCGACACCCGCCGACGCGCCAAGGACCGCCGCCGGGGCCGCCGGCGCGCCGCCCGGCCCGGCCCGGGCCCGCTGCGCCGTACCGCCTTCGGCACCGCGGGCCTGCTCTGCCTGGTGCTCGGCACCTCGCTCGCCCTGTCCGGCCGGGAGACCCCAGTGGTGCGGGTCGAGACCTCCGGGCACGGCGCCGGGACCGACACCCCGGCGACAGCCCAGGGCGCCTCGGCCACGACCGGCACCGCGCCCACCGCACCCGTCGCTCCCAAGCCGTACCCGCCCTCGCCGCCGACCCGGCTGCTGGTCCCCTCCGTCGGGGTGGACGCTCCGGTGGCCGGACTCGGCCTGAACCCCGACGGCACGGTCGAGGTGCCGTCGGCCGACCGGGGCGACGAGGTCGGCTGGTACCGCAACGGCCCCACCCCCGGCGAGACCGGTCCCGCCGTGCTCATCGGGCACTACGACACCGCGCACGGCCCGGCGGTCTTCAAACAGCTGCCGAAGCTCCGGCCCGGCGAGCTGATCCGGATCCGGCGCGCGGACGGCGGCACCGTGGACTTCAAGGTCCGCACCCTGCTCCAGGCCGCCAAGGACCACTTCCCGACCGAGCAGGTGTACGGCGACACGCCCGCGCCCGCACTGCGGCTGATCACCTGCGGCGGACGGATCGGCTCGGACGGCCACTGGACGGACAACATCATCGTGCTGGCGGACCCGGCCTGACGAGCACACGGAACCCCGCCGCCCCCCACGAGGACACGGGGCCCCGCCACGGAACCGCCGGCCGCCGTTCGCGCGACCTACCACCGGGGCGGTGACGGGAGCGACGGCCGAAGCGTCGCCGCAGATCAGGAGGACGACACCGACCGTGGCAGCAACCCCACCACCCCGCCGCCGACCCGGCGCCGTCCCGGTGGCCGCCCTGGCCGGCCTGGTCGTCGTCCTCGCCCTCGCCGCCCTGGCCTTCGGCCGGGCCACCCCCGGCGAGCTTCGCGACCAGGGCCCGGCCGAGGCCGTCACGCCGCCGCCGGTGCCCCTGCCGCTCTGGCCGCAGCTGCCCACCTCCCCGCCGCCGGCCACGCCCGCGGCCGGTGCCACCCAGGAGCCGCCGCAGCCCGTACCGGACGTGACCGTCCCCGGGCACGACATCACCGCGGTCGACGTCCGCACCGTCCTCGCCAAGGACCCGAAGGTGGGCCCGGAGGAGCGGCAGGCGCTCGGCACCTGCGCCGGCTGCGAGGTCCGCGCCCCCGAGTTCCGTGACGTCACCGGCGACGGGCAGCCCGAGCTGATCACCGTCGTCGTCACCCCCGGGCGGGTCGTGCTGCACGTCTACACCCTCGTCGAGGACCGCCTGCTGCCCGTCCTCCAGGTACCGGTCCAGCCGGCCTTCAGCGCCGCGACCATCGGCCCCGACCTCTGGCTGTACGAGCCGACCAGCGCCTACGTCCAGACCAGCAGCCACTACCAGTGGGACGGGGCCAGGCTCGCCCTGAAGGAACGCAGGGACGAGGGCGTCGGCGTGCTCCCACCCACCGGTCCGCCCATGGGTCCGGCCACCGGCCCGGACACCGGCCGGACGGCCGCCGCCACGCCCGAGGCCAGTCCGGGACCGGTGCGCCCCACCCCCCTCGCGCCGAGGCCGGCGGCCCCCGGGGCCGCCGTACCGTCCCCGCGCGCCACCCGGCCGTCCACCGTGCCCTCCGCCCCCGCCGTGTTCCCGGAAGCGAAGCGATGACCACCCCCGCAGGCAGCACCCCCGCAGGCAGCAACGCCACCGGCACCACCGCCGCCGGCACCCCGGCCGCCGGCACCACCGCCGCCGGCACCCCCGCCCACCCGCACATCCTCCTGGTCGAGGACGACGAGGTGATCCGCGAGGCCACCCGGATGGCCCTGGAACGCTACGGCTTCCCGGTCACCACGGCGGCCGACGGCCTGGAGGGGCTGGAGGCCTTCCACGCCGTCCGGCCCGACCTGCTCCTGCTCGACGTCATGCTGCCGCTGCTCGACGGGGTCGGCCTCTGCCGCCGGATCCGCGAGGAGAGCCAGCTGCCGATCCTGATGATGTCCGCCCGCACCGACCCGGTGGACGTGGTCTCCGGGCTGGAGGCCGGCGCCGACGACTACGTGGTCAAGCCCTTCGAGAGCGCCGTCCTGGTCGCCCGGATCCGTACCGTGCTGCGCCGCGTCCGGGTCGTCCCGGCGGCCGACGCCCCGCCCCCGCCCCCGGCCGCCCCCGGGACCCCGCCGCCGGAGGCCCCCGCCCCCGTCCCCTCCCCCACCGTGCGCAGCTTCGACGGCCTCCAGGTGGACACCGACAGCATGGAGGTCCGGGTGGACGGCCGCCTCGTCCCGCTCACCCCCACCGAACTGCGGTTGCTGCTGGAGTTCACCGCCGCGCCCGGGATCGTGCTGGAGCGCTCCACCCTGCTCGAACGCGTCTGGGACTACGAGTGGGGCGCCGACACCCGGGTCGTGGACGTCCACGTGCAACGGCTGCGCGCCAAGATCGGCTCCGGCCGGATCGAGACCGTCCGCGGGTTCGGCTACAAGCTGCGGCGCCCGGCATGACCCTGCGCCGCCAGATCGCCACCGCCGTCGCCGCCATCGCCGTCCTGGTCGCGGTGGCCGTCGGCCTGCTGGTCCACCAGGCGATGATCCGTCAGCACGTCGACCAGGCCCGTTCCACCGCACTCGCCGTCCTCGACTCCGCGCTGGACGACTACCGCCGCGGCGGCGCCCCGTCCGGCCGGGGCGCCGCCGTGGACGACCCGGCCCTGCCCGAGCGGCTGCGCGCCCTCGCCGAGAGCGGCCGGCACGGCTCGCTGCTCGCCGCCGACGGCGCCGGGGAGTCGATGTGGGCGGCCGGACCGGTACAGAACGGAGTGCTGTCCGTCCGGGTGGACTTCGCCCAGGACCGGCGGGCCATCGCCGACCTGGACCGGATCATCCTGCTGACCGTCGTCGCCGCGGTCTTCACCACCGTGCTGGCCGGCGTGCTCGTCGCCGACCGGATCAGCCGCCGGCTGCGCACCGCGGCCACCGCCGCCCGGGGCATCGCGGCCGGCGGGACGGACACCCGGATCGGTGAACTCGTCGACGGCAAGGACGAGGTGGCCGACCTCGCCGCCGCCGTCGACCTGATGTCCCGCACCCTGCACCGGCGGCTGGAGGACGAGCAGCGCTTCACCGCGGACGTCGCCCACGAGCTGCGCACCCCGCTCACCGGACTGGTCACCGCCGCCGAACTGCTGCCGCCCGGCCGCCCCACCCAGCTCGTGCAGAACCGGGTGCAGGCGCTGCGCGGCCTGGTCGAGGACCTGCTGGAGGTCTCCCGCCTGGACGCGGACGCCGAGTCCCCCGACCTCTCCGCCGTCCCGCTGGAACGCGCGGCCCGCCGCACCGTCACCCTCACCGGCCTGGACGTCACCGTCGACGTCACCGCCGACCGGCAGGTCCGCACCGACCTGCGCCGGCTGGACCGCATCCTCGGCAACCTCCTCCTCAACGCCCACCGCCACGGCGCCGGCCCGGTCCACCTGCACGTCGACGGCCCGCGGATCACCGTCCGCGACCACGGCCCCGGCTACCCCGAGGACCTCCTGCGGCACGGCCCCCAGCGCTTCCGCACCAGCGCCCCCGAACGCGGCCGCGGCCACGGCCTCGGCCTCACCATCGCCACCGGCCACGCCCGCGTCATCGGCGCCACCCTGACCTTCACCAACCACCCCGACGGCGGCGCCCTCGCCACCCTCACCCTCCCCCCGGACTGACCCAGGTCTGACCCCGGCAACGCCGAAGGGCCGGCCCGACACCCGTCGGACCGGCCCTTCCCCACTGCTGCGCGGAGCCCCCTGTCGGGTTCGAACCGACGACCCCCGCTTTACAAGAGCGGTGCTCTGGCCAGCTGAGCTAAGGAGGCACGGTGGCCGTCCGCGACGGATCACGGCGGCACCGGGGGCAGTCTACCGGGCCCGGGTGACGGGGTGGGGGGATATCCGGGGGTTGGTGGGATGGGTGGGCGTGATGGAACCGATGCCGAAATCGGGTGGGGTGGGGGCTGACAAGCGACGGGAGCGCAGGTAGCGTCGCCGGGAGCCGGTTAGTGCAGTGGTTCAGACCACTGGTGGGCCGGCGGACTACATCGGACCCCCTTTACTCGGATCGTCCGGCACGTTCCTGCCGGTGAAGGAGAGCAACGACCATGGCTTCTGTCACGTACGACAAGGCGACCCGCGTCTACCCCGGGGCGGACAAGCCCTCGGTGGACGCGCTGGACCTGGAGATCGCGGACGGCGAGTTCCTCGTGCTGGTCGGCCCCTCGGGCTGCGGCAAGTCGACCAGCCTGCGCATGCTGGCCGGTCTGGAGGACGTCAACACCGGGGCGATCCGGATCGGCGACCGCGACGTCACCCACCTGCCGCCGAAGGACCGGGACATCGCCATGGTGTTCCAGAACTACGCGCTCTACCCGCACATGACCGTCGCCGACAACATGGGCTTCGCGCTCAAGATCGCCGGCGTGAACAAGGCGGAGATCCGCACCAAGGTCGAGGAGGCCGCGAAGATCCTCGACCTGACCGCGCTGCTGGACCGCAAGCCGAAGGCGCTCTCCGGCGGTCAGCGCCAGCGCGTCGCGATGGGCCGCGCGATCGTCCGCCAGCCGCAGGTCTTCCTGATGGACGAGCCGCTGTCGAACCTGGACGCCAAGCTCCGCGTCTCGACCCGCACCCAGATCGCCGGCCTCCAGCGCCGCCTGGGCATCACCACGGTGTACGTCACCCACGACCAGACCGAGGCGCTCACCATGGGCGACCGGGTCGCGGTGCTCAAGGACGGTCTGCTCCAGCAGGTCGACACCCCGCGCACCATGTACGACAAGCCCGCCAACCTCTTCGTGGCCGGCTTCATCGGCTCGCCGGCCATGAACCTGGTCGAGGTGCCGCTGGTGGACGGCGGCGTGAAGTTCGGCGGCTCGGTCGTCAACATCTCCCGCGAGGACCTGGCCGGCGCCGGCACCGACAAGACGGTGACCGTCGGCGTCCGCCCCGAGCACTTCGAGATCGTCCCGTCGGGCGGCATCGAGGGCGTCGCGGTGACCGTCAACGTGGTCGAGGAGCTCGGCTCGGACGGCTTCGTCTACGGCACCACCCAGATCGGCGGCAAGGACCACGACCTGGTCGTCCGCGTCCCCGGCCGCCAGATCCCGGCCCGCGGCGAGACCGTCCACGTCGTACCGATCGCCAACGAGACCCACGTCTTCTCCACCAGCTCCGGCCTGCGCCTGAGCAACTGACGCCGCCTCCGAGCGACGCCGGAGCCCGCCGGACCCCCGTGGTCCGGCGGGCTCCGTCCGTACACCCCCGCGTCAACCCGGCAAGGGGACAAAACCGGACACTGCGTCACCCGATGGTGTAACGGAGGGCGATCCGGGCCGTACGCACCGCTACTCTCCTGAGGGTGAAGCAGCTAGTGCGCCGTATCGGCCAGACCGTCGCCCTGACCCTGCCGGTCGTCCTGGTGACCACCGGCACCCTCGCCGTGACCCGGGTCCCGTGGGCCCCGCCGACCGGGCTCGACCAGCAGGTCGTGGCGGCCTCCAGCGGCGACGGCGCCGGGATCGGGCGCTCCAACAACGCGGCCGGAGCCGCCGCCAAGGGCTCGGACGGGCTCGCCCCGCAGGAGTCGCTGCGGGTGGCACTGCTGGACGAACTGCGCGCGAAGAACCCCTCCGCCGCGCTGGACCTGCTGGAGCGCTCGATGCGCGAGCAGCCGTCGCTGACGCCCTACTGCACGTCGCTGGCCGGTGAGCTGGGCAAGGCGGCGGTGCGCAAGTACCAGGGCGACGTCCAGCGGGCCCGCTCCTTCGCCCGCCCGGTCTGCGACGGGTCGTTCGCGGCCGGCGTCGTCGGCTGAGGAGTCGGGGAGGGCCGGGGAAAGCCGGAGAGGGCCGAGGAGACGGGGCCGCGGCACCTGAACGGGCCGCGGCACCCGAAGCCGCCGAGGCGGCGGACGCCCCCGTCCGCCGCCCTATTGTTCAGGCATGACCGCTGACTCCGGCCCCGCCGCCGACCTCCCGTCCGCCGCCCCGCACCCCCGGCCCCGACCGCCGCGGCCGACCACGACGCCCGTCACCCAGGCCGTCATCCTGGCCGGCGGCCAGGGCTCCCGGCTGCGCCCCTACACGGACGACCGCCCGAAGCCGCTGGTCGAGATCCCCGGGACGGGCACGCCGATCCTCGGCCACCAGCTGGCCTGGCTGGCCGAGGAGGGCGTCACCGACGCCGTGGTCTCCTGCGGGCACCTCGCCGACGTGCTGGAGGAGTGGCTGGAGAAGGCGGACCTGCCGCTGCGGGTGCGCACGGTGGTCGAGGCGGAGCCGCTCGGACGCGGCGGCGGGCTCAAGTACGCGGCCAAGGCGCTGCCCCGCCCGGACGAGCCCTGGTACGCCACCAACGGCGACATCTGGACCCGCTTCAGCCTGCGCGAGATGGCCGCCTTCCACCACGAGCGGGACGCCGTCGCGACGCTCGCGCTGGCCCGGCCGCGGATCCCCTGGGGCGCGGTGGAGACCGACCAGTTCGGCAACGTGCTGGACTTCATCGAGGCCCCGCCCTCGCCCTTCCTGATCAACGCCGGCCTGTACGTGTTCAGCCCCGAGTTCGCCGGGCTGCTGCCGGACGTGGGCGACCACGAGCGCACCACCTTCCCCCAACTCGCCCGCGGCAAGCGGCTGGCGGGCTACCAGCTGCCGCAGGGCGTGTACTGGCGGGCGATCGACACCGCCAAGGACCTCACCGAGGCCGCCAAGGAGCTCGCCTCCGGCGCGGGCCGGGCGCCCCGGTAACCAGCGCGCGGCGACGACCGGCACACCGGTAACCGGCACACCGCCCGCGGACGCACGTCGGCCGGGTGCTCCCCCACGGAGCACCCGGCCGATCGTCGTCCCCGAGGGGCCTCAGGTCGCGGTCGGCACCCCCGGGTGGGTGGCCCGGCCGCCGGACAGGTCGGCCAGCGGCGCGCTGCCCAGCACCCCGCCGAGCAGTCCGCCGGAGCTGGGGCTGGACTTGGGCGCCGACCCCGCGCCGCCGGTGGCCGGGGTGCTGCGCGACGCGGGGGCGGTACCGCCCGAGCCGCCGGACGGCGCGGACGCGGCCGGGGAGGCGCCCGTCCCGGCCTCCGCCTTGGCCGAGTGCCCCTTGCCGCTCGGCGTCGGGGTGCCCGGCTTGGCGGACGGCGTGGTGGACGGGGCGGGCGCGCTCGGCGTCGGGGTGGCCGGGCGCGGGGCGGCGGGCGGGGGCGTGGTGGACGTTCCCTTGCCGCCGGGGCCGCCGGACGGGCTGCCGGACGGCCAGACCGGGGTGCCGTAGTCGGTGGCGGGACGGTCCGGCGCCTGGTGCGCCCGGGCGCCGGTGCGGACGGCGGCACCGAGCATCGAGCCGAGCAGCAGGGTGAGGCCGACCACGACGGTGGTGACGACGGTGCCGCGGCGCAGCACCCGGCGGCGCAGCGCCCCGGGCGCGTCCGCGCCGAACCGGCGCCAGGCCTCCAGGCTGAGCCGCCCGTCCAGCGAGGCGAACGGCGCCCCGGCGATCAGCAACGGGCTCCACGCCGCGAGGAAGATCAGGTCCGGGGTGTCGTAGACCGGGACGGCCCGCCAGCTGACGGTGAACAGCAGCGCGGCGGAGAGCGCCATCGCCGCACCGGCGGCGAACCGCTGCCAGAGGCCGAGGACGGTCAGCACGCCGACCACGATCTGGGTGAACGACACCACCAGGCCGGCGCCCACCGGGTGCGCCATGGCGAAGGCCAGCAGCGGCTCGGCGACCTTCCAGGGGTGCAGCGAGGAGAGCCAGCGCATCATCGAGCCGCGCTCGCCGCCGTCGAAGTACACCGGGTCGCAGAGCTTGCTGAACCCGGCGTAGACCGACAGCGAGCCGAGGACGGCGCGCAGCGGCAGCAGCACCAGGCCGAGGTCGACCCGGCGGCCCGGGTACCAGGGCTGCTTGCCCTCGGCGTCGACGGCGGAGACCTCGGGCAGCTCGCCGCTCGGGGTCCAGCCGTGCGGCTCGCCGACCGGGCCGACGCCCGCGTCGGTGGCGGTGCCGGTGCCCTCGCGGGGCTGGCGCGGGAGGGCCCGGGCGCCCGCGAGGGACGGGAGCAGCTGGGTGTCCGCGTCGACCAGGCGGACGCCGCCGGCCGGGGTGCCGCCCTGGCGCACCGCCTCCAGCAGCTGGGTGGCCGCGAGGTCGCCGGGCGGCGCCTGGCCGGTCCAGGTGACGGCGGTGACCCGGCCCTTGCGGCGCGGTGCGCCGCCGGCCCCGGCCCCGGCCAGCACCGGGACGGCGGAGGCGGGCACGACGACCTGCGGGGTGACCAGCGGACGACGGATCAGGCCCTGGTTGGCGTACGGGTCGCCGAACGCGGCACCGGAGGACAGCAGTCCGGCCGGGGCCTCGATCAGCGGCGCCACCGGGGCGCCGAGCCGGAGCCGGAAGCTCGCCTGGGTGCTGCTGAGCCGCGAAGGGTCCGACTCCACCTTGACCGTGTTGAGGTCGGGGCCCGCGTCTATCCCGGTGCTGCCGTCGCCGAACAGGGGGCGCCGAGGTGTTCTGGTGTCCACGCCCGTCTAACCGGGTGACCGCCGCTTTGGACACTCTCCCGGGTGGATGTCCGGCGCACACTTGAAGTGATCATGAAAAAAGCGATCGGGCCCGGTCGGGCCCGATCGCCTTTCACTCGGATTGCGGGGAATTCAGGAGATCGCCTGCGCTCCGCACCCCCGCCGTGCTCCGGAGAACCTCAGCGCTTGGCGCGCAGTCGAGCGGCCTCGTACAGCACGATGCCCGCCGCGACGCCGGCGTTCAGCGACTCGGTCAGGCCGGACATCGGGATCCGGACCCGCATGTCGCAGGTCTCCGAGACCAGCCGGGACAGGCCCTTGCCCTCGCTGCCCGCGACGATCACCACCGGGCCGGTCAGCAGCTCCAGGTCGCCGATCTCGGCCTCGCCGTCGGCGGCCAGGCCGACCACCATCAGGCCGGCCTTCTGGTAGGCCTCCAGGGTGCGGGTCAGGTTGGTGGCCCGGGCGACGGGCAGCCGGGCCGCGGCGCCGGAGGAGGTCTTCCAGGCACCGGCGGTCATGCCGGCCGCGCGGCGCTCGGGGATGACCACGCCGTGCGCGCCGAAGGCGGCGGCGGAGCGGACCACGGCACCCAGGTTGCGCGAGTCGGTCACGCCGTCCAGCGCGATGATCAGCGCGTCCTGGCCGGCGTCGGACGCCTCCTCCAGGAGGTCCTCCGGGTGCGCGTACTCGTACGGCGGCACCTGGAGCACCAGGCCCTGGTGGTTCATCCCGCCGGTCATCTGGTCCAGCTGGGCCCGGGGGGCCTCCATCAGCGGGATGCCGCGGTCGTTGGCGGCCTGGAATGCGTCGCGGACGCGGTCGTCGGTGTCGATGAACTGCTGGACGTACAGCGCGTTGGCCGGTACGTCGCCCTGCAGGGCCTCGACCACCGAGTTGCGGCCGAAGACCAGCTCGGCGCTGCCCGCGCCGCCGCGGCCGCCGCGACCGCCGGCGCCGGCCCGGCGCATGCCGGCCCGGGCCTTGGCGTCCCGCTCGCGCTTGAGCGCGGCGTTGGCGGCGCGCTGCTTGGGGTGGCCCTTGCGCTCGGCGCCGGGCGGGGTCGGGCCCTTGCCCTGGAGGGACTTCCGGCTGTGCCCGCCGGTACCGACAGACGCGCCCTTCTTCGATCCGGGGTTGCGGCGGTTCCTGCGCTGGCTGTTGCCGGCCATGGCTGTACTTCCTGTCTGTCCGGCATGCCCCGGCCGTCCCGGTCTGCCCGGTGGCGGCCGACGGCATGCGCTACGTCATGCGGGAGGGCCGCACCGGTCCGGTACGGCCCACCCATCACCCCGATCGTCGGATGGGGTTACTGGCTGTTGATCGTCCAGCGCGGGCCGGACGGGGTGTCCTCGATCGCCAGCCCGGCCAGGCCGAGCTGGTCGCGGATGGCATCCGCGGTGGCGAAGTCCTTGCGCTCGCGCGCCGCCTGCCGCTGGTCCAGGACCAGGCGGACCAGCGAGTCGACCACGCCGTGGAGGTCCTCGCCGCGCTCCGTCCCGGCCCAGTGCGGGTCGAGCGGGTCGAGTCCCAGTACACCGAGCATCGCACGGACCTCGGCCAGTCGCGCCACCACGCTCTCCTTGTCGTCCGCGTTCAGGGCGCTGTTGCCCTGGCGGACGGCGGTGTGCACGACGGCCAGCGCCTGCGGCACACCGAAGTCGTCGTCCATCGCCTCGGCGAAGGCCGGCGGCACCTCGGGCGCCGCGTCGACCGAGCCGCAGCGCTCGACGGCGCGCTGGATGAAGCCCTCGATCCGGCCGAAGCCGGCCTCGGCCTCGCGCAGCGACTCCTCGCTGTACTCGATCATCGAGCGGTAGTGCGGGGCGGCCAGGTAGTAGCGGAGCACGATCGGCCGCCACGCCCGGACCATCTCGGAGACCAGCACCGAGTTGCCCAGCGACTTGCTCATCTTCTCGCCGGCCATGGTGACCCAGGCGTTGTGCACCCAGAAGTTGGCGAAGTCGTCGCCGTAGGCCTTGGACTGGGCGATCTCGTTCTCGTGGTGCGGGAAGATCAGGTCCAGCCCGCCGCCGTGGATGTCGAAGGCCGCGCCCAGGTACTTGTGGGCCATCGCCGAGCACTCCAGGTGCCAGCCCGGACGGCCGCGGCCCCACGGGGTCTCCCAGCTCGGCTCGCCCGGCTTGGCGGCCTTCCACATCGCGAAGTCGCGCTGGTCCCGCTTGCCGGTCTCGCCCTCGCCCTCGGGCTGGCGCAGGTCGTCCAGCTTCTGGTTGGAGAGCGCCAGGTAGTCGGGGTACGACCGCACGTCGAAGTAGACGTTGCCGTCGGCCGCGTAGGCGTGGCCCCCGTCGATGAGCCGCTGCATCATCTCGATCATCTCGGGGACGTGCCCGGTGGCCCGCGGTTCGACGGTCGGCCGCAGGCAGCCGAGGGCGTCGTAGCCGTCGTTGAAGGCGCGCTCGTTCTCGTAGGCGATCTGCCACCACGGCGTGCCGAGCTCGCGCTCCTTGGCGATGATCTTGTCGTCGATGTCGGTGACGTTGCGGGCGAAGGTCACCTGGTAGCCGCGGTAGGCGAACCACCGCTGCATGAGGTCGAAGTTGAGGTACGACCGGATGTGCCCGATGTGTGGCGCCGACTGGACGGTAGCGCCGCACAGGTAGATCGAGACACAACCCGGTACAAGCGGGACGAAGTCGCGTACCTGGCGGGTGCTGGTGTCGTACAGACGAATGCTCACAGCGTCAAGCGTAGTGGGCACCGGGGGGTGCCCCGCCACATTCCCCGGGACAACGGGGCCGTGATCCCGGGGAAACGGTGCGGCGCGGGCGGGTGGATCAGATGTTGCCGACCACCTTGCGCGGGGAGATCCGGACGACCACCCGGACGTCCTCCGGCCCGTCCCAGCCGTAGTCCTTGCCCATGTACTTGTGGGAGAGCTCGTCGATCAGCTCCCGTCCGCCCTCGGTGGTCAGCGTGGCCTCGCCACGCGCCTCGAAGTACTCGTACGGGTTCTCCGTCGAGTTGATGAGGAGCGACACCCGGGGGTCCCTGACCAGGTTGAGGTGCTTGCGGCGGCCCTGGACGGTGGAGAACAGGATGTCGTCACCGTCCCGCTTGACCCAGACCACCGAGGACTGCGGACTCCCGTCCGGCTGGATCGTGGAGACCACGGCGAAGCTCTTGCTGTCGAGCAGGTCCTTGACCTTGTCGGCGAGTTCGACACCCATCGGAAACCTCTTCTCGTCGCGGCGCGGCCCGAGCGGAAGCCCCGCACGGGCCCGGGTCGAACACTAGCGACTCGGGCCCCGAGGAAGGTCGGTGAACACCCGTCAGGCACGGGTTCGTCCCACCGGCCCACCGCGTCCGGCTCAACGCCGCTCGTACACCAGCGCGGTGGCGATCGCGGCCAGGCCCTCGGCCCGGCCGGTCAGCCCCAGCCCGTCGGTGGTGGTGCCGGAGACGGACACCGCGGCGCCGGCCGCCTCGGACAGCGCGGCCTGCGCCTCGGCCCGGCGCCTGCCGATCTTCGGCCGCACGCCGATCACCTGGACCGCGACGTTGCCGATCTCGAAGCCGGCCTCGCGGACCAGCCGGGCCGCCTCGCCGAGCAGCTTCACCCCGGACGCGCCGGCCCACTCCGGGCGGTCGGTGCCGAAGTGGGCGCCCAGGTCGCCGATCCCGGCGGCGGAGAACAGCGCGTCGCAGGCGGCGTGCGCGGCGACGTCGGCGTCCGAGTGGCCGGAGAGCCCGACCTCGGCGTCCGGCCACTCCAGCCCGGCCACCCAGAGCGGGCGGCCGGCCTCGAAGGCGTGCACGTCGGTGCCGATCCCGATGCGGGGGATCACGGGAGTCTGGGGGTCAGTAGGCATCGGCGGCCCTCCGGCGGGCGAGTACGGCCTCGGCGAGCACGAGGTCCAGTGGACGGGTGACCTTGAACGCCTCCTCGTGGCCGGGCACCACGACGACCCGGCCGCCGTAGCGCTCGACCAGGCCGGCGTCGTCGGTGACCGGCGGCGCGTCGGCGGTGCCCGCGCTCTCCTCGGCCAGCGCCTTGGCGTGCACCTCGACCAGGGTGGCGCGGTCGAAGCCCTGCGGGGTCTGCACCGCGCGCAGGGTGGCGCGCTCGGGCGTGTCGAGCACCGGCTCGGGGCCGCCCGGCTTCGGCTCGACCCGCTTCACCGTGTCGGCCAGCGGCACCGCCGGCACCACGGCCCGCGCCCCGGCCCGGACGGCGGCCGCGACGGCGTCGACCACCTCGACCGGGACCAGCGGGCGGGCCGCGTCGTGCACCAGCACGATCCCGACCTCGTCCGGGATCGCGGCCAGGCCGAGCCGGACCGACTCCTGGCGGGTCGCCCCGCCGGCCACCACCCGGATGTCCTTGCCGTCCAGCCCGTGGCTGTCCAGCAGGGCGACCACCTCGGCCACCCCGTCGGCAGGTGCGGCGACCACGACCAGGCCGACCGCCCGGCTGCGGGCCAGGGCCCGGACGGCGTGCACCAGGAGCGGCACGCCCCCCAGTTCCCGCAAGGCCTTCGGGGCTCCGGGCCCCAGCCGCTCACCGCGTCCGGCGGCGGGCACCACTGCTGCTGCGACTGCTCCTGACGCGTTCAGGTTTCACTCCTTCGGCGAAGTGGGTATGGCCATGGCGTGCCCGGCGGGCGCACCGGGCCCCTTCCGAAGAACCACGGTCCACCGCCCGCCGCACAGCTCCGCAACTCCGCACGACAGCGGGTGCGGAAACGGTATTGCCGACCTGGCCGGCCAGGGCGGGTGGCGTGGTCCGGACATGCCTCAGCGCCCGACGTGCCACTGCACCACTCCCGGACGGTTCGTCCGAGGAGTGGCGCGTCGGCACCGGGCGCTGTGAGCGTTGGGCGGCAGCCCGACCGCACTGCGGTGGCGTGCGCTACGAGGCGAGGACCTCGTCGAGCAGCGTCTCCGCCTTGTCCTCGTTGGTGTTCTCCGCCAGCGCGAGCTCGCTGACGAGGATCTGGCGCGCCTTCGCGAGCATCCGCTTCTCGCCGGCCGAGAGGCCGCGCTCGCGCTCGCGGCGCCAGAGGTCGCGAACGACCTCGGCGACCTTGATGACATCGCCCGAGGCGAGCTTCTCCAGGTTCGCCTTGTAGCGACGGGACCAGTTGGTCGGCTCTTCCGTGTACGGTGCCCGCAGCACCTCGAAGACCCGGTCCAGACCCTCCTGGCCGACTACATCGCGCACACCGACGAACTCCGCGTTCTCGGCGGGCACGCGGAGCGTCAGGTCTCCCTGCTGCACCTTGAGCACCAGGTAGGTCTTGTCCACACCTTTGATCTGGCGAGTTTCGATGGCCTCGATCAGCGCGGCCCCGTGATGGGGGTAGACCACCGTGTCGCCAACCTTGAACGTCATGTGACAGGACCCCTTCCGTGGCTTTCCAGAATAACACGCTTCTCGGCCCACCCGAAGGGCGTTTTCGCAGGTCAGGGCCGGTCTCGGGGCTTGACAAGGACCCCCATGACGTGCTGCGACCGGCGTTCGGGAGGGGCTTCCCGCAGGTCGGAGGCGGTTCCGGGGTTCGGTGAAACCCTTGCGCAACACCCCCGCAACCATGATTGGATCTTGAGCTTTCACCCCTTTCCGGGTCGCGACCCGATCGTTATTCGATCTTGGTCGAACCTTGTCCGTCGAGCGACCCGGACATGCCGGACGCACCGCCGGAGGTACCGCCGGACGGCCCTCGGCGGCCCCCGGGAGTGCGACACGGGGACCACCCCGTGAGGAGCGCATAAGCGAGGTCGATAATCTGAGACCTGACCGACCGACACGTGAACCTAGGGAGAAGCCGCCGCCGTGAGCCGCAGCCTTCGACGCGGCAGCATCGCCGCCATCGCCGCCATCGCCATCGCCTCGCTGTCCTCCTGCGCCGCCGGCAACACGCCGGACACCCTGCAGATCAAGCCCGACAACGCTGCGGCGACCCTCGGAACGAACATCCGGCTGAACAACATCGTGGTCGTCACCGAGGAGGGCGCCGCGGGCGACCACACCGGTGCCGCCAACGTGGTCGTGAACATCGCGAACTCCGCGGACACCCCGACCGAGCTCCAGTCCGTCAGCGTCGGCGGTGCCGCCGCCACCTTCAAGGACGCCGCCGGCTCCCCGCTGTCCAGCATCGTCGTCCCGGCCGGCGAGTCGGTGGTGATCGGCGGCCAGGGCAACCCGTCCGCCTACGTCGCCTCGGCGACCGTCCACGTCGGCGGCTTCGTCCCGACCGTCTTCACCTTCAAGGACGGCCAGAAGGTCGAGACCCGGGCCGGCGTGGCCCCGGACTCCGGCGAGCACGGCCGCGGCCTCTACAAGGGCTTCGGGCCGACCTCGTCCCCGACCGCCGCGCCCACCAAGACCGCCACCCCGGGTGCCACCGCCCCGGCCACCGGTGCCGCCACCCCGGCCGGCACCGCCACCACCCCGGCGGTCCCGGCCGCGCACTGACGCCCCACCCCGCTGCCGGCGGGCCCGCCCGGGCCCGCCGGAGCGACGCGAAGGCCCCCGCCGGCTGCCGGCGGGGGCCTTCCGCGTGGTCGGGACGGTTTACGGCTCGAACTTGTAGCCCAGGCCGCGGACCGTGACCAGGTAGCGCGGCGCGCCCGGGTCCGGCTCGATCTTGGCCCGCAGACGCTTCACGTGGACGTCCAGGGTCTTGGTGTCGCCGACGTAGTCCGCGCCCCACACCCGGTCGATCAGCTGCATCCGGGTGAGCACCCGGCCCGCGTTGCGCAGCAGCATCTCCAGCAGGTCGAACTCCTTGAGCGGCAGGTCGACCTTGGCGCCGTCCACGGTCACCACGTGGCGGTCCACGTCCATCCGGACCGGGCCCGCCTCCAGGGCGCCCGGCCCGCTGCCGTTGTCGCCCGCGCCGCCGTCCTCGCCGCGGCGGCGCAGCACCGCGCGGATCCGAGCGACCAGCTCGCGGGTGGAGTACGGCTTGGTGACGTAGTCGTCAGCGCCTATCTCCAGACCGACGACCTTGTCGATCTCGCTGTCCTTGGCGGTCACCATGATCACCGGGACGTTGGAGCGCACCCGGAGCTGGCGGCAGACCTCGGTGCCGGGCAGGCCCGGCAGCATCAGGTCGAGCAGGACGAGGTCGGCGCCGTTGCGTTCGAACTGCTCCAGGGCGTCCGGGCCGGTGGCGGCGACGGCCACCTCGAAGCCCTCCTTGCGGAGCATGTACGAGAGGGCGTCGCTGAACGACTCCTCGTCCTCTACCACCAGTACTCGGGTCACGATCAGGCCTCCGGGGCAAGCTGAGGGGTTGTGTCTGACAGGTGTTGTTCCCGCTCCCCGGCAGGGAGCGGACGGGCCGTACGGTCCGTGGTGAGGGTTCGGGGTGCGGCGGCGGGTCCGGCGGGGTCGGCGGGGGCGCCGTCCGGCCCGTGGCCGGGTCCGTGGCCGGGCCCGTCGTCGAATCCGTCGTCGAATCCGTCGTCGGGCTCGTCCTCCGCGGGGGCCTGCCCGGCGGGCAGGCGCACGGTGAAGGTCGAACCCTGGCCCTCGACGCTCCACACCGAGACGGTGCCGCCGTGCGAGGCCGCGACGTGCTTGACGATGGACAGGCCCAGGCCGGTGCCGCCGGTCGCCCGGGAGCGGGCGGGGTCGACGCGGTAGAACCGCTCGAAGACCCGCTCTCGGTCCTTCTCGGAGATGCCGATGCCCTGGTCGGTGACCGAGATCTCGATGAGCTCGCCGTCCGCCTCCCCGAGCGCCGCGGCGCTGGAGATCCGGCGGGTGGCGATGGCCACCCGGGTGCGGGGCGGGCTGTAGTTGACGGCGTTCTCGACCAGGTTGCCGAGCGCGGCGGCGAGCTGGCCGCGGTTGCCGTGCAGGTAGAGGCCGGCGATGCCGCCCGCCGCGATCAGGATCTGCTTGGCGGCGGCCTGCTGGCGGCAGCGGTCGATCGCCTCGGCGATCAGCTCGTCCACCGCGACCGGCTCCGGGTCGACCATCAGCCGGTCGTCCTGGACCCGGGAGAGGTCGATGATCTCCTGGACCAGGCTGGCCAGCCGGGCCGCCTCGACCTGCATCCGGCCGGCGAAGCGCTGCACCGCCTCCGGGTCGTCGGACGCGTCGACGACCGCCTCGGAGAGCAGCGACAGGGCGCCGACCGGGGTCTTGAGCTCGTGGCTGACGTTGGCCACGAAGTCCCGGCGGACGGCCTCCACCCGGCGCCGCTCGGTCTGGTCCTCGACCAGCACCAGCACCAGCCGGGAGCCCAGTGGGGCCACCCGGACGGAGACCGCGAGCGGCTCCGCCGCGCGGGCCGCTCCCGGCCGGGGCACCTCCAGCTCGACCTGGCGGATCTCGCCGTCCCGGCGGGTGGCGCGGGCCAGCGCGAGCATCTGGTCCACGGCGACCGCACCGCCGCGCACCAGGCCCATCGCGTACGCCGCCGAGCTGGCCTTGACCACCTCGTCGCCCTCGCCCAGCACGATCGCGCAGGAGCGGAGCACGGAGAGTACGGTGTCGACCCCGGGCGGCAGCGGCGGCTCGGGGGTGCCGGTGCCCAACGACTGGTACCGGCCGGGGTTCCTGCCGCCGGTTCCGCCGTACCTGCCCTTGGCCTGCTCGCGCTCGCTCCAGCGGAAGGCGATGGAGGCGGTGAGGCCTACGCCGAGCCCGGCTATGGCACAGGCAGCGGCGGCGGCCACGTTCACGTCCATGTGGCCAGCGTAAGCGCACGGCCAGGGCACTCCCCAGGCGTTGGATCAAGGCATCCACCACGCGTTGCCGAGAATTCACCTTCAGGTAGCCACCGATTCACCGTGGCGGCCGTGCACCGTCGCCCTGACGGCCGAAAGTTGGCCAGGCAGCCCGTGTGGGGGAGATCGGTGCGCCGAACAGCGGCCACCGGCTCGGGTGTGCGCGTACGATGCGCGCCACCAGCAGCGGTCACCCGGACACCGGAACCACGGTCGGACGGGCTGACCGGTCGGCACCGCCACCGACACAGCTACTGAGGAGAGAACATGCGCGACGCGTACCACGAGGAACTCGATGCGATCGGCGACAGCCTGGTCGAGATGGCCCGGCTGGTCGGCTCTGCCCTGGGCCGCGCCACCACCGCCCTCCTCGACGCGGACCTGGCGCTGGCGGAGAGCGTGATCGCCGCCGACGAGAAGATCAACGAGCTGCACCACGAGCTGGAGAACCGGGCCATCGACCTGCTGGCCCGCCAGCAGCCGGTCGCCACCGACCTGCGCATCGTCGTCACCTCGCTGCGGATGAGCGCCGACCTGGAGCGCTGCGGCGACCTCGCCCGGCACGTCGCCAAGGTCGCGCGGATGCGCTACCCCGACACCGCCGTGCCGCGCGACCTGCACTCCACCGTCCTGGAGATGGGCCAGCTCGCCCAGCGCCTGGTGGCCAAGGCCGGTCTGGTCATCGCCACCAAGGACGTCGACAAGGCGCTGGAGATGGAGCAGGACGACGACGCGATCGACACCCTGCACCGCGAGCTGCTGTCGCACCTGATCGACGAGCGCTGGCACCACGGCATCGAGACCGCCGTCGACATCACCCTGGTCGGCCGCTACTACGAGCGCTTCGCGGACCACGCGGTGTCGGTCGCCAAGCGCGTGGTGTACCTGGTGACGGGCGAGCACGTGGCCGAGTTCGTGGCCGCCACCGAGGCCGCCGAGGCCTCGCCGGTCGACTGACCACCGGTCCGGGCGTAAACCTGCGACGAGGGTGGTGCGGGCGCACGGTCTTCCGTGCGCCCCACCACCGCACGCCTGTTGACGCTCCCTCCGTTCGGCGGCTTCACTCGACAGTGGGGGCACAGGACTGTGCCCGTCACTAGGAGGGAAGCTCGATGAAGGCCAACCCGACCCGACCGGCAACCGCCCACGACACCGTCGAGCCGCCCGCCCCGAAGTTCCTTCCCGTCGTCGCGGCCGGCTGCGGCTGCGGCCCCGGCTGCGGCTGCGGCTGCCAGTCCGGCGCGCCCTGCCAGTGCGGCGGCGCGGACGGCGGCTGCTGCGGCGGCCACTGAGCGGGCCGTCGCCCGCCGGATTCCCCGAGGTGCACGGCCGGCGGCGGCCGTGCACCTCGCGCAGTGCCGCCGGCGTCAGAACCGGACGTCGGAACAGGAGTAGAAGGCGTTCGGGGTGTCGGAGATCGTCCAGACCGCGACGACCACCTGGTGGCCGGTCCGGCCGCCCGGCATGGTCGCGGTGTGGCTGAGCGTGCTCGGCACCTGCTTGCCGCCGTACGGGACGGTCAGGAAGGGCGTCAGCTCCAGGTTGGCCCGGGTGACCGGCTGGCTCGCGTCGTAGCCCGGCTTGGTCAGGTAGTACTTGAAGTCGGTGGTCGCGTGCCGGGCGGTGAACGTCCAGGTGAAGGTGAGCGGCCGGCCCGCCGCCACCGGTGTGGTCGGCCAGGCGCCCCCGTGCGGGTCGTCCAGCTCGGCGAAGCGCGAGTTGCCGCCGGCGCAGATGGTGCCGTCCGAGGGGCCTAGGGCCGGGAAGCCCTTGGCGCCCTCGACGCTCTGCGGCTCCCACTGGATGTCGCCGCAGTCCCACGGCACGCCGTCCACGTGGCTGTCGCAGAGGGCGGCCCGGCTGGGCGGGGTCGAGATCCATCCGTGGGACGAGGCCGGGAAGGCGAGGGTCAACGGGACCGCCAGCGCGGCGACGGCCGCCCCGACGATGTGGCGTGTGCGCATGGTGCTCCTCCGTGGGGGTGGATGGAGTGTGCGCCGGGGGCGGCAGACGCGCGCGCGTGGGGGTGCGGCGGCCCGGACGGGGAGTTCCTGGCATGCCTGCGCCGGTCCGGTGCCCTCACGGTAGGAGTCGCCGACTGGACCGTCAATGGTCTGAACCATTTTCCGGCTACCCAACTCCCCTACCGGGCAAGCGGGTTGATCCCGGACCGGCCGGAAACGAACGAAGGCCCCACCGTCCCCGGTTCCAGCCGGGCGGCGGGGCCTCTGCGCTCTCGGGCCTACTTCTTGCCCTGGTTCTTGACGGCCTCGATGGCGGCCGCGGCGGCGTCCGGGTCGAGGTAGCGGCCACCCTGGACGACGGGCTTGAAGTCGGCGTCCAGCTCGTACACCAGCGGGATGCCGGTCGGGATGTTCAGGCCGGCGATGGCCTCGTCGGAGATGCCGTCGAGGTGCTTGACCAGCGCGCGCAGGCTGTTGCCGTGGGCGGTGACCAGGACGGTCCTGCCGGCGGCGAGGTCCGGGACGATGGCGTCGTACCAGTACGGGAGCATCCGCTCGACGACGTCCTTCAGGCACTCGGTGCGCGGACGCAGCTCGCTCGGGATGTCGGCGTAGCGGGCGTCGCCGGCCTGCGAGTACTCGGAGTCGTCGGCCAGCACCGGCGGCGGGGTGTCGTACGAGCGGCGCCACAGCTGGAACTGCTCCTCGCCGAACTCGGCCAGGGTCTGGGCCTTGTCCTTGCCCTGGAGCGCGCCGTAGTGGCGCTCGTTCAGCCGCCAGCTGCGGCTGACCGGGATCCAGTGCCGGTCGGCCTTGTCCAGGGCGATCTGCGAGGTGCGGATGGCGCGGCGCAGCAGCGAGGTGTGCAGGACGTCGGGGAGCAGACCCTCGGCGGCCAGGAGCTCGCCACCGCGGGCGGCCTCCTTCTCGCCCTTCTCGTTGAGGTCGACATCGACCCAACCGGTGAACAGGTTCTTCTGGTTCCACTGGCTCTCGCCGTGGCGGAGCAGGATGAGTCGGTACGTCGTGTCAGCCATGGCCCCCAGCTTAGTGGGGGCCCGGAAAACCCCTGGTGGGGACCTTCGGGCGGTGGGTAATCTGTCCGCCGCGCATCTGCCACTTACATGCGTCGGCTGACCGGGCCTGCCGTACCGCTCAGCGGACGCCTGCCCTCGGGAGCCCCCACATGCTCGTCACCGCCCGGTTCCGAAGAATGGTCCAGGAGACGGCGGGCGGGCTGCCGCGCCAGTTCTGGTGGCTCTGGGTCTCGACCCTGGTCAACCGGCTCGGCGCCTTCGTGGTCACCTTCCTGGCGCTCTACCTGACCAGCAGCCGCGGGTACTCGGCCACCTACGCGGGCCTGGTCGCCGCCCTGTTCGGCCTCGGTTCGGCGGTCTCCTCGATCATCGCCGGGGTGCTCACCGACCGGGTCGGGCGCCGTCCGACCCTGCTGGCCGCCCAGCTCGGCACCGCGCTGTTCACCGCCGTGCTCGGCTTCACGGACGGCCGGGTGGCGATCGCCGTGGTCGCCTTCCTGGTGGGGTTCTGCAACAACGCCACCCGGCCGGCCATCTCGGCGATCATCGCGGACATCGTCCCGGCCGCCGACCGGGTCCGCGCCTACTCGCTGAACTTCTGGGCGATCAACCTGGGCTTCGGCCTCTCCTCCGCGGTCGCCGGTCTGATCGCCACCCACGGCTACCTGACGCTCTTCCTGCTGGACGCCCTCTCCACCGTGCTCTGCGCGGTGGTGATCTTCGTCAGGATCCCGGAGACCAAGCCCGACGCCCCGGCGGGCGCGAAGGCCGACGAGCCGGCGGTCGGTCTCGGCACCGTGTTCCGGGACAGCCGCTTCATGGCCGTGGTCGGCCTCACCCTGCTGCTCGCCCTGGTGCTGCAGCAGGGTGCCACCACCCTCGCGGTCGACATGGGCCGCCGGGGGATCACGTCCTCCGAGTACGGCCTGGTCATCGGCCTGAACGGGCTGCTGATCGTGCTGCTCCAGATCCCGCTCACCCGGTGGGTCGAGAACCGCAGCCGCTCGGCCATGCTGGCGACGGCCGCGCTGTTCATCGGCTGGGGGTTCGGGATGACGGCCCTGGCCGGATCGGCCGCGTGGTTCTACGCGTTCACCGTGGCGGTCTGGACGGTCGGGGAGATCCTCTACACCCCGACCCTGATGGGCCTGATCGCCGAGCTGTCGCCGACCCACGCCCGCGGGCGCTACCAGGGCGTCTACTCGCTCTCCTGGTCGCTCGCCTCGTTCCTCGGCCCGGCCGTGGGCGGCGTGCTGCTGGAGCGGGCGGGCAGCGTGGCGCTGTGGGGCGCGTGCGGGGTCTGCGGCACGGTCGCCGCGGTCGGCTACGTGCTGCTGGGCGGGCGGACCGGCGCCGCGAAGGGCACCGGGTCCGGCGAGGTCGTGGCGGCACCGGCGCCCGCGGCGGAGGCGCCGGCGGAGCCGAAGGCCGTCGTGGAGCCGGTCGCACGGCCCGCGGAGGCGCCGGCGGGCGCCTGACCGGACGGGTCAGCCGGCATCCCGGGCGTCCCGGGCGTCCGGGGCGCCCTCCGACGGGGCCGCCGGCGCGGCCAGGTGGGCGAAGGCGGCCAGGTTGCGGGTGGACTCCCCGCGCTTGGTCCGCCACTCCCACTCGCGCCGGATCGCCGTGGCGAAGCCCAGCTCCAGCAGGGTGTTGAACGGCTCGTCCGCGTTCTCCAGCACCGTCCCGAGCAGCCGGTCCACGGACTGCGGGGTGAGCGCCTCCAGCGGCAGCCGGCCGGCCAGGTAGACGTCGCCGAGCGCGTCGACCGCGTACCCGACGCCGTACATCCGGGTGTTGCGCTCCAGCAGCCAGCGGTAGACGGCCTCGTGGTTCTCGTCCGGACGGCGGATCACGAAGGCGTTCACCGACAGGGTGTGGTCGCCGACCCGCAGGGCGCAGGCGGTGCTCAGCTTCCGGGTGCCCGGGAGGGCCGCCACCAGCGTGTACGGGTCGGCGGCGGCCGGCTCCCAGGCCACCCCGGCGTCGTCCAGGGCGGCGCGCAGGAGGGTCAGGGCCTCGTCCTTGGTGCGGATTGCCATGGGGGTGACGTTACTCGTCGGTACCGGGCGGGCGCAGCCCGGACCGCCGGCACTCAGGCCAGTCGGCGGCGGGCCGCGGCCAGTCGGCCGGCCGGGCGGGCCATGCTGCCGGCGTACACCTCGGCGGTGGTCGCCGCGGCGGTGTCCCAGCCGAAGCGGGCCGCGTGCCGGGCCGCCGCGTCGCCGCGCCGGGCCACCAGGGCCCGGTCGGTGACGTAGGACTCCAGCGCGTACGACCAGTCCACCGGGTCGTGGCCCTGCACCAGGGTGCCGGTCTCGCCGTCCCGCACCGCGACCGGCAGGCCGCCGACCGCGGCCGCCACCACCGGGGTGCCGCAGGCCTGCGCCTCCAGCGCGACCAGCCCGAAGGACTCGCTGTACGAGGGCATCACCAGCGCCGTCGCCGCCCGGTACCAGTCCGCGAGCTGCGACTGGCCGACCGGCGGGTGGAACCGCACCACGTCGCAGATGCCCAGCTGGGCGGCCAGCTTGTGCAGGCTCTCCGGCCGGGCCAGCCCGGTGCCGGACGGTCCGCCGACCACCGGCACCACCAGGTTCTCGCGCAGCTCCGGGCGGCGGTCCAGCAGCGCGGCGACCGCCCGCAGCAGCACGTCCGGGGCCTTCAGCGGCTGGATCCGGCCGGCGAACAGCAGCACCGCGGCGTCCTGCGGCAGGCCCAGCCGGGCCCGTGCGGCGGCCGACGTCCGCGGCCCGCCGGGGCGGAAGACGTCCAGGTTGACCCCGGGGTGGACGACGGCCAGCTGGTCCGGCCGGGCGGCGTAGTGCAGCGCCAGCTCGGCGGCCTCCTCGGTGGTGTTGGCGATCAGCCGGTCGGCCGCCTCCACCACCTGGGTCTCCCCGATCACCCGGGCCGCGGGCTCGGGCGTGTCGCCCTCGGCCAGCGCGGCGTTCTTGACCTTCGCCATGGTGTGCATGGTGTGCACCAGCGGCACCCCCCAGCGCTGCGCGGCCAGCCAGCCGACCTGCCCGGAGAGCCAGTAGTGCGAGTGCACCAGGTCGTAGTGGCCGGGGCGGTGGCCCGCCTCCGTCCGCAGAACCGCGTGGGTGAAGGCGCACAGCTGGGCCGGCAGGTCCTCCTTCACCAGGCCCTCGTACGGCCCGGCGGTGACGTGGCGGACCAGCACGCCCGGGGCCAGCTCGACCGTCGGCGCGTCGTCCGAGCTGATCGACCGGGTGAACACCTCGACCTCGATGTTGAGGTCGGCCAGGCGCTTGGCCAGCTCGACGATGTACACGTTCATCCCGCCGGCGTCCCCGGTGCCGGGCTGGTGCAGCGGCGAGGTGTGGACGCTCAGCATCGCGATCCGGCGCGGGCGACGGCGGCCGGGAACGAGCGACTGGAGCCGGCCGCGCGCGGGGGCGGCGGGCTGGACACGGCGTACCGAACGGACGGGGTGCTGGATCACCTGGCTGAAGCCTCCTCTGAGCGGCCCGTCGAGGCGGTCCGTCCGGGCCGCCCGCTGTCCGGTGTGCGCTGCCCCGTCCGGGCACACATCACCACCAGTGTGCCAACCACACGGACCGTGTCCGGCATTCCCGCCCCGTCCCCCGGCCCGAACGGCCGCCATCGCCCCAGGTCAGCGCGGCGGCGCCGACGGTCCGACTACCCTTCTGGGCATGGCTGCCTCCTTCGACCCCGCCCCCGCCGCGCCCGCCCGCGGACGGACCGGGCGCCCGGTGGGGACGGTCACCCGGGGCACCACCAACACCAACCGGCTGCGCCGGATGGACCGCTGGATCGCCCACGCCCTCGGCGGCGTGCTGCGCGCCGCCGAGCGCCCGCCGGTGGCGGTGGACCTCGGCTACGGCGCCGCGCCGTGGACCGCCGTCGAGTTGGCCGGACGGCTGCGCACGGTGCGGCCGGACGTCCGGGTGGTCGGGATCGAGATCGAGCCGGAGCGGGTCGCCGCCGCGCTGCCGTACGCCGAGCCGCCGCTGCTCACGTTCCGGCGCGGGGGCTTCGAGGTGCCGCTGGACGGCGGCGCGCCGGCCCAGCTGATCCGGGCGGCCAACGTGCTGCGGCAGTACGACGAGTCGGCGGTGGCCGGGGTGTGGGAGCGGCTGTGCGCGCGGCTCGCCCCGGACGGGCTGCTGGTCGAGGGCACCTGCGACGAGATCGGGCGGCGGCACGTCTGGGTCGCGCTCGGCCCGGAGGGGCCCCGGACGGTGACTTTCGCGGCCCGGCTGGGCGGCCTGGGCCAGCCCTCCGACCTGGCCGAGCGGCTGCCGAAGGCGCTGATCCACCACAACGTGCCGGGGCGGCCGGTGCACGCCTTCCTGGCCGACTTCGACCGGGCCTGGGCGGCGGCCGCGCCGTACGGGGCGTTCGGGGCGCGGCAGCGCTGGGTGGCGGCCTGCACGGCACTGGCGGGCAGCTGGCCGCTGGTGGACGCGCGCGGGCGGTGGCGGCAGGGAGAGGTCACGGTGCCCTGGTCGTCGCTCGCGCCATAGCCCGGCGCGCGGTGGGCCGGTGCGCCGGTGCGGGCGTACGGCGGCGGGCGCTCGGGGGCCGGTGCGCGCCGGAGCTGGTGAACGACCCGGTACATTCACTCGAACGAGTTATCGAATATCTGTGGCGTGTTGACGCCTCGGCACGCCACCATGGACCCGACCGAGCGGCGACACCACACCCCGCCCGGTCGGCACCCACGCCCCCGCCCCGCCGTCAGCCGTCCCGCTCGGACAGCTCCCGCCAGGCCCGTTCGAACACCTCGTACATCTCCGACCCGAACAGCACGAACCGCACCTCCGTCAGCTCCGCGCCCGCCTCCGCGTCACCGCCGCCCAGCACCTCGGCGACGGTGCCGAGCGCGATCCGGGCCGCGTCCGCCGGCGGCCAGCCGTAGATCCCGGCCGACACCGCCGGGAAGGCCACCGTGCGCGCGCCGAGCGCCGCCGCGGTGCGCAGCGACTCGCGATAGCAGGAGGCCAGCAGCTCCGCCCGCTCCTCGTACTCCTCCGCCCGGTACACCGGCCCGACGGTGTGCACCACCCACCGGGCCGGCAGCCGTCCGGCCGCCGTCGCCACCGCCCGGCCGGTGGGCAGCCCCTTGCCCCAGTGCGAGGCGCGCAGTCGGCGGCACTCCTCCAGGATCCGCGGCCCGCCCTTGCGGTGGATCGCGCCGTCCACCCCGCCACCGCCCAGCAGGGACGAGTTGGCGGCGTTCACCACCGCGTCCACCGCCTGTTCCGTGATGTCACCCTCCACCAGGGTGATGCGTGCCACCATCGCCTGTTCCTCCCCCGGGCCGCCCGGCCGCCGCCGGGACGGGAGCCGAGTCGTCGTCCGAGTCCAGTCACCACACCGCCACCGGCGTGGCAATAGCCACAACGGCGCCGGTCGGCCAGAGAAATTCCCGGAGATCACGTTATGGTCGCGAGAAGTTCCCCGACGCGCGGTGCCAGGCGGGCACTGCGGACCGACGTCGACCGTTACGCAGTCGGGGAAAGGGAGGAACGATCGATGCCCGCAACGGGAGACGGGCGGGCACCTGGTGCCGCGGACCTGCCGGGCGCCCATGACGGCGCCCCCGTCGGCCATGCCCGCAGCCACGCCACGACCGGACCGGCCACGGCGGCTCCCCCGATACCCCACCCCCGCTCACGGGCCGCGCACGCCTCCCACCCGTCCCACGTCCCCGACCCGGCCGGCCCTCCGGCGGCGGACGCGCCGGCCGACGGCGCGCCGCTGCGGCTGCTGGTCATCGAGGACGACGCCTCGGACGCCCAGCTGATCAAGGCCGCGGTGGCCGACAGCGGCGCCTCGATCGAGATCCACTGGGCCCGCGGCCTGGACCAGGCGACCGAACTGCTCGCCCCGCCCGCCCCCTGGGCCCGGCGCGGGCGCTCCCGCACCCCCGAGTTCGGCTGCGTGCTGCTCGACCTCGCCGCGCCCGCCGACCTGCCGCACCCCTCCGACGCCTCGGACGGGCTGGAGGGCCTGCACGAGCTGCTCCGCCGCGCCCCGCACACCCCGGTCGTGGTGCTCACCGACGCCGCCGGGGCCGAACTCGGCGCGGCCGCCGTCGCGGCCGGCGCCCAGGACTTCCTGCTCAAGCACGAGACGGACGGCCCGCTGCTCGCCCGCGCCCTGCGCTACGCCGTCGAGCGCAAGCGCGCCGACGAGTCCCAGCGGCGCCTGGTCGAGGCCGAGTTGCGCGGCCAGGAGAACGCCCGTCTCCAGCGCCACCTGCTGCCCACCCCGCTGCTCGACGGCGCCGGGCTCTCCTTCACCCGGCGCTACCGCCCCGGCCGCCGACGAGCGCTGCTCGGCGGCGACTTCTACGACGCCGTGCGCACCGACGACGGCACCGTCCACGTGGTGATCGGCGACGTCTGCGGCCACGGCCCGGACGAGGCCGCGCTCGGCGTGGCACTCCGGATAGCGTGGCGCACCCTGGTCTTCGCCGGCCTCACCGGCGAGGCCCTGCTCACCACCCTCCAGCACGTGCTGGAGCACGAGCGGCGCAGCGACGAGATCTTCGCGACGCTCTGCATGCTGGTCATCGAGCCCGGCGGCGCCGGCGGCGGCCTCGACTCGCTCGGCGCCGGCGAGCGGGCCCGGCTCTACCTCGCCGGGCACCCGGCGCCGCTGCTGCTCGGCCGGGACCACGAGCCGATCAGCCTGCCCGCCGACCTCGCCGGGCCCGCGCTCGGCCTGCTGCCGTGCCACGACGGGCAGGCCGCCTGGCCCGCCCACGAGGTCGAACTGCGGCCCGGATGGCGGCTGATGCTCTACACCGACGGGCTGATCGAGGGCCGGGTCGGGGCCGGGTCCCGCCGACTGGGCCAGGACGGGCTCGCGGACCTTGTCGGCGACCACCAGGCCGCCGGGCTGACCCGGGGGCGGCTGGTCGACAGCGCCATCGCCGAGGTCGAGGAGCTGAACGGCGGCGCGCTGACCGACGACGTCGCGGTGCTGCTGCTGGAGCGCAACCCGGTGCAGCTGATCCTCGGCTGACGGCCCGGCAGCCGGACGGCCGGACGGGCCGCCACGCGGCCAGGCGACGGCGGGACAGGCGACGGCCCGGGCGGGTGAACTCCCCGCCCGGGCCGTCGCGCTGTCCGAGGTCTCGGCTACCAGGGGCCGTACGGCCCGGTGTTGCTCCGACCGCCCTGACCGCCACCGCCGCCGGTCAGCGCCCGGATCGCCGGGCGGACGTCCACCACGTAGACGATCGAGGCGACCAGGCCGGCCAGGGTGCCGATGCCGGTGAAGAAGTTCACCCCGAACAGGAGGTCCCAGCCGAAGGAGATCGCCAGGATCGCCACCCAGAAGCCCTTGGTCTTCTTGTCGGCCGCCCGGTAGGCGTCCTCCCGGCGGGTGGCCGCGTCGACCAGGGCGAACAGCTTGTAGGCGAGGATGGCGACGGTCGCCCACCAGACCGGGTTCAGGTAGGAAAAGGCCAGAATCTGAAACACTCCGACCATTTCGATCTCCTCTGCTCTCGACTCCGGCGCTGCGACCGCCGCCCATCCTGGCACGACAACCGTCCGCGACGGGGTGAACGTCCCACGGTCACCTGACGTGCCCCGGGGGGCGCGAGGTCACTCCGCGCCGTCGGCGGCGTTCTTCCGGGCCCGGGCGGACTTCTTCGGCGCGGGCCCGGCACCGCCGTCCGCCACCGGCTCGGCCTCGACCCGCTCCACGATCACCTCGGGCTGCCCGGGCTCCTCCGACGCCGCCGGTCGGGCCTTGTCCACCACGACCTTGCCGCGCTCGGCCAGCTCGTCGTACGTCTCCTTGGCCTTCACCGCCAGCTCGACCGCGCGGGCCACCTGCTGCAGGGCGAAGCCCTGGGCCCGCTCCTGCAGGGCCTTGAAGTCGGTCGGCAGGGTGGTGACGGTCTCGGCCACCTTGGCCTGTGCCCCGGTCAGCAGCGACTGCGCCTCGTGGAGCGTGGCCGTGGCCTTCTCCTGCGCGCCCTTGCGGTCCGCCGCCAGCGCCTCGACCCGGCCCGGCACCTCGCGCAGCTTCTCGTACGCGAGGTCCCCGGCGCCGGCCAGGGCGTACAGCGGGGTCGGGTCGCTGAGGGTCTTCTTGATCTCGTCGGTGATGGGCATGGTTACCGGTCCTCCCGGTGGGTGTTCTGGGTGGCTGGGCCGCCGGTCGGCGCGGTGGGGGCCGACGCGGCGTTCTCCTTGAGGAAGGCGTCGTAGACCGCGAGCAGCGCCTGCTTCTGCTGCTCGTTGATCAGCGGATCGGCCAGGATCGAGGCCCGCAGTTCCAGGCCCTCGCCCCGCCGCTCCTCCAGGATCCCGGCCTGGACGTACAGCGTCTCCGCCGAGATCCGCAGCGCCTTGGCGATCTGCTGGAGGATCTCCGCGCTCGGCTTGCGCAGCCCGCGCTCGATCTGGCTGAGGTACGGGTTGGACACGCCGGCGGCCTCCGCCAGCTGCCGCAGCGAGTACTGGGCGTTGCGGCGCTGCTCGCGGATGTACTCGCCCAGCGAGCCGACGTTCAGTGAGGCCATGCGGACAGCCTGCAGCACCCTGCTTGCAAATGCAAGCAGGGTGCTAGCGGCAGCAAACGCGCCGGGAGCCGGGGACGGCCCGGGCGGGCACCGAAGGGCGGGGGCGGGCCGGTCAGGCCAGGTGGGCGAGGAGCAGTCCGGTGAGCCGTTCGGGGGTGCGCAGCGGGAGGTAGTGGTCGGCGTCCGGGACGAGGTGGCCGTGGGCGCCGGGGATGTCGGCGGCGAGCCGCTCGGCGATCGCCGCGATCTCCGGGTGGTCGCGGTCGCCGTGGACGACCAGGGTGGGCGCGGTGACGGTGCCGAGGAGCGGCTCGGCCGCCCGGGCCGGGGCGCCCGCGAGGTGCTGCTCGCTGACGATCCGGCGGGCCGCGTTCTCCTCGACCATCGCCGCGACCAGCTCGCCGCCCGGCGCGCCGCGGCCCATCGCGGCCCAGACCGAGAGCTCCAGCTCGGCCAGCGCGGCCGCGTCGCCGCGCCGCCGGGCCTCGGCGTAGGCGGTGGTCTCCGGGGACGGCGGCCAGTCGTGGCCGCTGACCGAGGCACCCACCAGGCCGAGCGCGGTCACCCGGTCGGGGTGGGCGAGGGCGAAGTCCAGCGCGGTCTCCCCGCCCATGCTCAGACCGACCAGCGCGGCGCTGCGCAGACCGGCGTGGTCCAGCACGGCGCCCAGGTCCGCGACGTCGTCGAAGGCCCGCTCCGGGGCGCTGGAGCGGCCGAGGCCGCGGGCGTCGTAGCGGATCACCTCGTGGTGCCGGGAGAGCGCCGGGGCGACGGCGTCCCACAGCCGCGAGTCCATGCCGGAACCGTGCAGCAGCACCACCGGGCTGCCGGTGCCGCGGCGCTCCGCCCACAGCCGGCCGCCGCCGGGGGCGGGGACGTGGAGCTCGGCGGCGGGGGGATCGGGGTGCGGACTCATGCGGTGATCCTTCCAGAGCCCTTCCGGACCCTTCCAGGCCCTTCCGGGGTCCCGCCGGCCCGGCCGGTCGGGCGGCGCAGGCAGTCGGGCGGTGCCGGCGGTCGAGCGGTGCCGGCGCAGCCCGTCAGCCGGACTCGGGCAGCCGGATCGGCATCAGGACGGAGAAGGTGCCCGCCCGGCCCGGGCTGCGGACGGCCAGCGGGGCGATCGGGCCGCCGAGTTCGAGGAGCAGCTGTTCGGGCCGCCCGGCGTCGAGGGCGTCGAGCAGGAAGTCCCGGTTGACGGCCAGTCGGTAGCCCTCGGGGGCCGGGTCCTCGGCGACCGTCAGCCGGCCGTCCCCGCTCAGGGTCAGGACGGTGACCTCGCAGTCGGCGCCGTCCGGGCCGGAGGGCAGGGTGCGGGTGGCGCCGCTCTCCACGGCGGCGCGCAGTTCGGCGGCGGACTGGGCGATCCGGTGCTCGGGCTCCAGTCGGGTGACGGCCCGGTGGTCGGGGTAGTCGAGGTCGGGTGCGGCGCCCTCGATCCGGTGCTCCCCGGCCTCGGCCCGGACCAGTCCGCCGCCGAGGGTGAGCGCCACCTCGGCCGCCCCCGCGCCGAGCAGCGCGCGCAGCGCGTCCACCAGCGCGGTGGGGACGACCGTACCGGCCACCGGCCCCTCGGGCGAGTCGCCCGTGGCGGGCACCTCGGCGAAGGCCATCCGGTAGCGGTCGGTGGCGACCAGGCGCAGCACCGGACCGTCCGGTTCGAAGAGCACGCCGGCGAGCGAGGGCAGCTCAGGGTCCCCGCAGACCGCGAAGCGGACCGCGTCCAGGGCGGCGGCGAGGCCGGCGGCCGGGACGGTGAGTCGGAGTCCGGCGGGGGTGGTGGTCATCGGCTGCTCCCTCTGGTCGATCATCGCGTGGATCAGGGAGAGCTCGCGGCGGGCGTCGGCGAGGCCGTCCTCCAGCCGGCGAAGGTGCGCGTCGAGCACCTGCCGGGCCTCGCCGCCGCCGGGTTCGGCGCCGAGCACGGCGCGGATGCCGGACAGCGGCAGGCCGACCCGGCGCAGCCGGGCCAGCAGCCGGGCGTCGGCGAGCTGGCCGGGCCGGTACCAGCGGTAGCCGGTCTGCGGATCGACCCAGGCGGGCGTGAGCACGTCGGCGCCGTCGTAGTAGCGCAGGGTACCGACGCCCAGTCCGCTGGCGCGGGCCAGTTCGCCGATGCTGTGCAGCTCGCTCTCCATGCCGGTGACTCTGCGGGCTCGACCTGGTCGAGGGTCAAGCCGGGCCGGGCCGGCCGGCGCCGTCACCGGGGGCGGGAGCGGAGCCCAGGCCGGCCAGGTGGGCCAGCTTGTGCGGGTTGCGGACGCCGCGGATCTCGGAGATCCGCACGGCGCCGTCGGCACCCGGCTGGGCGAACTCGAACACCGAGACGGAGTCGACCGCTCCGTCCACGGTGACCAGCAGGCCGGGCTCGCCGTTGACCAGGACCGGACGGGCGTCGGCCCCCTCGCCGAGCCGGTGGAGCACCCCGAGGATGAAGCGGGCGACGTTCTCGGCGCCGGTGACCGGGCGCAGCGCGGCCCGGATCACCCCGCCGCCGTCCGTCCAGCTGACGACGTCCGGGGCGAGCAGGTCGAGCATCCGGTTGAGGTCGCCGCCGACGCAGGCCGCCAGGAACTCGTCGGTGGCCCGGCGGCGCAGCTCGGGCGGGGCGTCGTAGCGCGGCCGGCGGGCGCGCACGTGCGCCCGGGCCCGGCTGCCGACCTGGCGGCAGGCGGCCTCGGTGCGGTCCAGGGCCTCGGCGATCTCCCGGTAGGAGAAGCCGAAGGCCTCCTTGAGCACGAACACCGCCCGCTCCAGCGGGGACAGGCTCTCCAGCACCACCAGCAGGGCCACCGAGACGGTCTCGGCCCGCTCGACGCCGTCGGTCGCGTCCGCCTCGGTGACCAGCGGTTCGGGCAGCCAGGGGCCGACGTAGGACTCGCGGCGGACGGCGGCCGAGTCCAGCTTGTTGAGCACGAGGTTGGTGACCGTACGGGCCAGGAAGCCGCCGGGGGCGGCGACCGGGCCGGTGACGCCGCTCCAGCGCAGCCAGGTGTCCTGGACCAGGTCCTCGGCGTCGGCGACGCTGCCGAGCATCCGGTAGGCGATGCCGAAGACCATCCGCCGGTGCTGCTCGAAGGCTGCCAGCCGGGGGTCGGCCGACCGGGCTCCGTCGGCCGGTCCGGGGTCTCCTGTCGGCCCGGTCCCGCGGGCCGGCCCGGTGTCGTGGGTGTCGGTCACCCGCGCGACGCTACCGCACGGTAGCCTCCGCGCTCAGCCCCGGAAGGCCTCGTAGGCGGGGGCGAGCAGGACGGCGAGGTCGCGGCCGTGCACGGTGATGCCGGAGCGGCCGAGGCGGCGCAGCGAGGGCTCGTCGGGGCCGTCCTCCTCCTCCGCGGGGGCGGGCCGCAGGGTGAAGTCGCCGCGCCAGTAGGCGGCGACGTTGACCACGGGCGGTCGGGGGTCTTCGGTCACGCGTCCTCCTCGGCCACGGCGTCCTCCCGGGTGAGGACGACCAGTTCGCGCAGTGCGTCGGCCGACAGGTCGGTGAGCCAGCGCTCCCCCTCCCCCACCACCGCCTCGGCCAACGACCTCTTGGCGGCGAGGAGTTCGTCGATCCGCTCCTCCACGGTGCCGACGCAGACCAGCCGGCGGACCTGGACGTCCCGGCGCTGGCCGATCCGGAAGGCGCGGTCGGTGGCCTGCTGTTCGACCGCAGGGTTCCACCAGCGGTCCAGGTGGATCACCTGGTTGGCGGCGGTCAGGTTGAGGCCGGTGCCGCCGGCCCGCAGCGAGAGCAGGAACACCCGGGGCCCGTCCGGGGACTGGAAGCGCTCGACCAGCTCCTCGCGGCGCGCCCGGGGCACCCCGCCGTGCAGGTGGAGCACCTCCTCGCCGAGCCGGCGCTCCAGGTACGGGCGGAGCATCGTGCCGAACTCGGCGTACTGGGTGAAGACCAGCGTCCGGTCGCCCTCGGCCAGCGCCTCCTCCAGCAGCTCCGCCAGCCGGGCGACCTTGCCCGAGCGCCCGCCCACCGCCGAGCCGTCGTGCAGCAGTTGGGCCGGGTGGTTGCAGACCTGCTTGAGCTTGCCGATCGCGGCCAGCACCGTGCCGCGCCGCTCCACGCCCCGGATGCCCTCGACCCGCCGCAGCAGGTCGGCGACCACGGCCTGGTAGAGGCCGGCCTGCTCGGCGGTGAGGTTGCACCAGACGGTCATCTCCTGCTTGGCGGGCAGCTCGGCCGCCACCGCCGGGTCGGACTTGACCCGGCGCAGCACGAACGGGGCGGTGCGGCACCGGAGTTCGGCGGTGCGCTCGGGGCTGCGGTGCAGTTCGACCGGGATCGCGTAGCGCTCCTTGAAGCGCTCGGCCGGGCCGAGCAGGCCGGGGTTGGCGAAGTCCAGGACGGCGTGCAGTTCGGCGAGCCGGTTCTCCACCGGGGTGCCGGTCAGCGCGATCCGGTGCCGGGTGACGGGCAGCGCGCGGATCGCCCGGGACTGCGCGGTGCCGGTGTTCTTGATGTGCTGGGCCTCGTCGGCGACCACCCGGCGCCAGCGGATCGCGCGCAGGGCGGCGAGGTCGCGCTGGACCAGCCCGTAGGTGGTGATGACCAGGTCCACGCCCCGTACGGCCGTGGCGAGTTGCTCCGCGCCGAGGCGGTCGGCGCCGTGGTGGACGTACCGCCGCAGGCCGGGGGCGAAGCGCTCGGCCTCGCGCTGCCAGTTGCCGACCAGGGACATCGGGCAGACCAGCAGGGTGGGGCCGGGGGCACCCTCGGGCTGCTCGGCGGCTTTTTCGGAGGCCTTCCCGCCGGCCTTCTTCGCGGTCTTCGCGGACGCCTTCG
Organism: Kitasatospora sp. NPDC114501; assembly: GCF_055633695.1. NCBI lineage: Bacteria > Bacillati > Actinomycetota > Actinomycetes > Kitasatosporales > Streptomycetaceae > Kitasatospora > Kitasatospora sp. NPDC114501. The sequence goes on from NZ_JBVKDS010000003.1 coordinate 447,662, forward strand.
TGGCGGCCTGCTCGGAGGCCTGGTCGGCGGCCTGCTCGGCGGCCTTCTCCGAGGCGAGCAGGGCGAGGGTCTGGACGGTCTTGCCGAGGCCCATGTCGTCCGCCAGTACGGCGCCGAGGCCGAGCCCGGACATGGTCCGCAGCCAGGCCAGGCCGCGCTCCTGGTACGGGCGCAGCACGGCCCGGAAGTCCGGCGGCAGCTCCGGTGCCGGGGCGGCGCCGGCCCGCCCGGCGAGCAGTTCGCCGAGCGGGCCGTCCGCGCGCACCGAGGTGACCGGCAGCCCCGCGACCGTCGCGTCCGGGTCGAGGGCGAGCCGCAGCAGCTCGGGGGCGGCGAGCACGCCGTCGCGCCGGTCGGCCAGGAAGGCGAGCGCGGCGGCGATCTGGGCCGGGTCGGCCTCCAGCCAGGTGCCGCGCACTCGCACCAACCCCTGTTTGGCGGCGGCGAGTTCGGCCAGTTCCCGCTCGCTGAGCGGATCCCCGTCCGGGCCGAGCGCGGCCTGCCAGCGGAACGCGACCACGGCGTCCCGGTCCACCTGGCTGCTGACCGCGAGCGAGCCGGGCGCGGGCGGGGTGGTGGCGCGCAGGGCGAGCCCGAGCCGGGGGCGGCGGCGCCACCAGGCGGGCAGCAGCACCCCGAAGCCGCCTTCGGCGAGGGCGGGCGCGGCGGTGCGCAGGAAGTCCAGCGCACCGGCCCGGTCGAGCGGCAGGGCGGACGGGCGGGTGCGGTGGCGCAGCCCGTCCAGGGCGGGCCAGCGGTGGGCGGCGCGGGCGAGTTCGGCCACCAGGACGTCGACCGGGTCGGCCGTCCTGCGGGCCAGCGCGGCGTGGGCGGCGCCGCCCTCGTGCAGGTCGGCGGCGCGGACCAGCAGGGAGGGCTCGTCCACGGCCTGGAGCAGGAACTCCAGCTGCCAGGCGTCGTCGGAGGGGCGGCCCTCGGGGTCGTCCTGGTCGGGGCCGAGCGGCTCGACCAGGCGGAAGCAGAGCCGCACCGCAGGGTCGACCGGCTCGGCGGCGGCGTACCAGGCGCCGAGCCGGCGGCGCAGTTCGGCGACCTCCCCGGCCGGGGCGCCGTCGAACCCGCCGTCGGGGGTGGCGAGGGCGTGCAGCCAGCGCTCGGCGACGGCCCCGGCCTCGCCGGGCGGCGGGAAGGGCGTGTCCGCCAGTGCGGCGCGGGCCTCGGCGTCCACCAGGGCGCCCAGGGCGGCGCCCAGCAGCGCGTCGCCGCTGCCGGGCCCGTGCGGCCACTCCCCCAGCAGGACGGGCGGGCAGCCCGTGGCCAGGGCGGCGGCCTCGCGGCGCCCGGCCGGGGTGGGGTCGGGCCGCCACCGGGCCCGCGGGCGGCCGTCGGCGCCCTCGACCGGCAGCGGCAGCACCCGGCCGCGGCCGACCGTCCGCCAGGCGAGGTCGTGCACCCCGGTGAGCCAGCGCAGCGAGGGGCCGTGGACCACCTCCACCCGCCCGGCACCGGGCAGGTCGGTGCCGGTGACGGCCCAGAGCGGGTCGAAGACCTCGCCGAGCAGCTGGGCGGCGGCCCCGGTGCCGAAGAGCAGCGCCGGCACCCGCCAGGGGGTGAGGACGGCGCCGCCGCGCGGCGGGGTGACCGGCAGGTCGGGAGAGGGGACGGGGACGGTGCCGACGGTGGGCAGCAGCAGGGTGGCCCAGCGCTCGGGGGCCTGCCCGGCGAGCCAGCCGAGGCCCGGGCCGATGCCGCCGAGCACGGCGGCCAGCTCGCCGGCCGGGCAGGCGTAGGGGTGGGCGCGCGGGGCGGGCCGGTCGGGGTGCGGCTCGGTGGCGCCGGGGTGGGCGCGGGCGTCCTCGGCCCAGAGCGCCAGCTGCCCGTCCGCCCGCCAGAGCGCGTGCAGGACGAACATCGGAGGCCTTCCGGGCGGGGTGGATCCGTTCCTCGCAGCCTAACCGGGAGGGCTGACAGGGCCGGTCCGCTGAGCCGTTCGGGGGATGCCCCGACGCATGGTTGAAAGTTGAACGAAAGTGTCCTACGCTGGAGCCAACACGTTGAAGCCTAAACAACTGGCTTCGGACCAAGGAGGAAGCCATGGGCCTGTTCAACCGCACCAAGACCGTCACCGCCCCCGCCGCGACCACCGTCCAGGCCCCGGCCGGCCCGGACCTCGCCCACCTGACCGGCGACTGGACGATCGACAGCACGCACAGCGAGATCGGCTTCTCGGTCCGCCACGCGATGGTCACCAACGTCAAGGGCCGCTTCACCGAGTACGACGGCAAGCTGCACCTGGACGGGACCCACCCCGGCAACTCCTCGGCCGAGCTGGTGATCAAGGTCGGCAGCGTCGACACCAACCAGGCCCAGCGCGACGAGCACCTGCGGACCGGCGACTTCTTCGCCGTCGAGACCCACCCGGAGATCCGCTTCCGCAGCACCTCCGCCCAGCTGCTCGGCGGCGACTCGTACCGGATGACCGGCGACCTCACCATCAAGGGCACCACCCGCCCGGTCGTGCTGGACCTGGAGTACACCGGCAGCGCCACCGACGCGTACGGCGCCGACCGGGTCGGCTTCGAGGGCAAGGCCGTCGTCGACCGCACCGAGTTCGGGCTGACCTACAACGCGGCCCTGGAGACCGGCGGCGTCCTGATCGGCGAGAAGGTCAAGCTCAGCTTCGACATCTCCGCCGTCAAGGCGGCCTGAGCCGACCTCCCCCTGAGCGCCGCCCCTGCCCTTCCCCCCGGGGCAGGGGCGGTTTCGCTCCCTCCCTGGAGGGGGCGGCTACGACAGCAGCGCCGCGTCGGCCGCGGGCAGCCAGCTGCCCGGCGGGCGGCGCAGCCAGCCCTCGGCCGCGCCGAGCGCACCCGCCGCGGCGGCCAGCGCCCGCAGCCCCGGGTGACGCTCGCCGGGCCGGTGCACCAGGCTGACCAGGCTCAGCGGCACCGGCTCCACCAGCGGCACGTTCACCGTCCCCGGCATCCGCGGGCCGCCGACCGTGGTCAGCATCGGATCGCCGTGCCGGGCGAGGTAGCGGGCGGTCTCGTCCACGCCCACCGGCGGCACGTACGGCGCGGCCGCCGTCAGGCCGTGCTCGCGCAGCAGCCGGACGCCCAGGTCGGTCCACTCGGTGGTGGCCGGGTTGCCGGCGCAGACGTCCACGGGGTGCCCGGCCAGCTCGGCCACCCGCAGCACCGGGCGGCCGGCCAGCGGGTGGGTGTCCGCCATCATCACCGAGATCCGCTCCAACCGCACCGGCAGCTGGGCGAGTCGGTCCCGCACCGGGGCCGGCAGCCCGGCGTAGCGGCCGAAGGACGCGTCCAGCCGGTGGGCCAGCAGTTCGGCCGCGGCCGCGGCCAGTCCGCCGTGGAACCGGGCCAGCAGTTCGCCCTCCGGCCAGGCGGCGCGGGCCCGTTCGAGCACCCGGTCGGCGGTGAGGTCCGGGCCGGTGACGTCGCTGTTGAGGTCGAGCAGCAGCGGCCGGGCGGCGGCCCCGGTCAGCGCCCCGGCGAGGATCTCGTCGTGCAGGGCGAGGAAGCGGCGCGCCCTGGGCAGCAATCGCCGCCCGGCCGGGGTGAGTTCGACGCTGCGGGTGGTGCGGGTGAACAGCGCCTCGCCGAGCAGCCCCTCCAGGGTCCGGATGTCCCGGCTGAGCGCCTGCTGGGCGAGGTGCAGCCGCTCGGCGGCCCGGCCGAAGTGCAGGGTCTCGGCGGTCGCGACGAAGCCGCGGAGCAGACGGGGGTGCAGGTCACGGGGCATGGGCGGCAGATTAACAACAGCGTGTTGTGAGTGCGGCGAAACAGGTGTTGGACGGCCGCCCGCCGCCGGCGCCAGGCTGGGGGCACTCCCCTCCCCCTGCCCACAGGAACCCGATGCCCTCGCGCGCCCTCCTCACCTCCTACCGGCGGCTGTTCGCGGCCCCCGGCGCCGCCGCCTTCACCTTGGCCGGGCTGCTCGGCCGACTGGCACTGTCGATGAACGGCGTCGCGCTGGTGGTGCTGCTCTCCGAGCGGCGCGGCTCCTACGGGCTGGCCGGCGCGGTCTCGGCGGCCGGGCTGGTCGCCGGCGCGGTCGGGATGCCGCTGATCGGACGGCTGGTGGACCGGTACGGGCAGGCGCGGGTGACGGTACCGGCCGCGCTGTACAACGCCGTTCCACTGACCGGACTGCTGCTCTGCGTCCGGCTCGGCGCACCCGACTGGACGCTCCTGCTCTGCTCCGCGGCCTGCTCGGCGGCCCCCAACCTCGGCGGCATGGCCCGCTCCCGCTGGGCCCACCTGTACCGGGACGACCCGGCCGCCCGGCACCTGGCCAACTCCTTCGAACAGGCGCTGGACGAACTCTGCTTCATGGCCGGGCCGGTGCTCGCGATGCTGCTCTGCACCACGCTCGCCCCGGAGGCGGGACTGGTCACCGCCGGCACCCTCGGCACCGCCGGCGCCCTGCTGTTCGCCGCCCAGCGGCGCACCGAACCCCCGCTGCCCGCCGCCCCGGCGGAGGGGCGGGAGCCGGCCGGCCGGCGGCACGGCTCCCCACTGCGGGTGCCCGGGCTGCGGGTGCTGGTGCTGACCTTCCTGGCGACCGGCATGGTCTTCGGCGCCACCGAGATCACCACCGTGGCGTACGCCGACGCGCTCGGCCACAAGGCGTCGGCCGGCCTGCTGCTGGCCCTGGTCGCGGCCGGTTCCTGCGTGGCGGGCCTGCTGTTCGGGCTGCTGACCCCGCGCCGGGCACCGGGCGCGCGCTTCCTGCTCGGCGCCTCGGCGATGACCGCGGTGCTGCTGCTGCCGCTCGCCGCCGGGCTCGGCGGGGCCGGGCTCGGACTGCTCGGCGTGACCCTGTTCGCGGCCGGCACCGCCACCGCACCGACCATGGTGACCGGGATGACGCTGGTCCAGGAGCTGCTGCCGCAGCGGCAGTTCAACGAGGGGATGGCGATGGCGGTGTCCGGCATCGTGGTCGGCATCTCGGCCGGGGCGGCGCTCGCCGGGGCGGTCGCCGAGCAGGCCGCCCCGGGCACCGGCTACGCCCTGCCCGCCGTGGCCGCCGGGATCGCACTGCTGATCGCGCTGGCGGGGCGGCGGCACCTGGCGGGGCACGGCGGACGGGCCGCGGACGGGGCCCCGGGAGAGGGCCCGGACGGGACGGCGGAAAATGCCGAGCCGATTGTCAGTGCCACCCTCTAACGTCGAGGCATGGGGGAAATCACCTACGTCCAAGGCGATGCCACCACGCCCCAGGGCAAGGGCGTGAAGGTGATCGCACACGTCTGCAACGACCTCGGCGGCTGGGGCAAGGGCTTCGTGCTCGCGCTTTCCAGACGCTGGCCCGAGCCCGAGGCGGCGTACCGACGCTGGCACCGGGAGCGGGCGAAGAACGACTTCGGGCTGGGCGCCGTCCAGTTGGTGCCGGTCGGTCCGTACGTCTGGGTGGCCAACCTGGTCGGCCAGCGCGGCATCCGGACGGGGCGCTCCACCGGGGTGCCGGTGCGCTACGAGGCGATCGACACCGGGCTGGCCGCGCTCGGCGGGCACGCGCTCCGGCTCGGCGCCTCCGTCCACATGCCGCGGATCGGCTGCGGCCTGGCGGGCGGGCGGTGGGAGCGGGTAGAACCGCTGGTCACCGCCCGGCTGACGGACCGGGGCGTCCCGGTGACCGTCTACGACTTCGACTGACCGGACCGCTCCGGCAGTTCCTCCACCGATCCCTTTCCACCGGTCGACTCCACCGATCCGTTCCCACCGGTCGTCTCCACCGGCCTGGCTCCTACCGGTCCGTCGGCTCCGGCCGGTCGGCCCCGACCGCCACGCGCGCGGCCGGCCAGGCGTACACGTACTCGGGCAGCAGGAATCCGCCGGGGAACTCGCCCTCCTGCTCCCGCACCCGCTCGGCGCCCTCGCGCTCGTAGAAGGCGATCGCGCGGGTGTTGTCCCGCAGCACCTCCAGGAAGAGTCCGGCCCCGGGGTGCCGCTCGGCGACATGGGCGCGGGCCGCGGTCAGCAGCTCGCGGCCGATGCCGCCGCCGTTCAGGCCGGGGCGCACGTGCAGGTTGTCGATCAGCACCGCGCCGTCCGGCTGCGGGACGAGGTAGATGAACCCGACCGTCGCGCCGGCCCGTTCGGCCACCAGGAGCTCGGGGGTGTTCTCCGGCTCCCCGTAGTCGGCTTCCAGGCGCAGTCTCCACAGCTCGCGCCGCTGGGCGGCCATTCCGTCGCCCAGTCCCTCCTCCGGGACGATCCCCTGGTAGGCGGTGCGCCAGCTCTGGGCGTGCAACTCGGCGATGGACTCGGCGTCCTGCACTCCGCCGTGCCGGATGAGGGTCTGACCTGAACTGATCATGTGACCAGCCTCCCACAGAGAGATGGAGTTGAACATGTTCAACCGATACGTCTACAGTTCTGCTGGGCTTTTGAACGCGTTCGAAATCAAGGGGGCCGTCGTGGTACCGGATGCGGAGGGGGCATCCGGTACCACGAACACCGACACCGGGTGGAACGTCGTCTCCGGCTAGGCTCGTGCTCGTGGACGACCTGGCAGCGACGAACCGAACGGACGGCGAGAACGGCACGGCCGGGGCTCCGGCCGTGCCCGGACCGGAGGGCGGGCCCGGACCGGAGACCGGGCCCCTGCCCGGCGGCCGGGCACAGCCGAAGACCGACAAGAGTGAGGCGACCCGGGCGCTGATCCTGGAGACGGCCATGCGGCTGTTCCAGGAGCGGGGCTACGAGAAGACCACCATGCGCGCGATCGCCACCGAGGCCGGTGTCTCGGTGGGCAACGCGTACTACTACTTCTCGGCGAAGGAATTCCTGATCCAGGGGTTCTACGACCGGATGACCTACGAGCACGCGGCCGACGCCAAGCGCCGCATGGCCCACACCCGGGACTTCTCCGAGCGGTTGCGGATCGCGCTGGTCTCCTGGCTCGACACGGCCGCGCCGTACCACGAGTTCTCCGCGCAGTTCTTCCGCACCGCCGCCGACCCGACCAGCTCGCTGAGCCCGTTCTCCAACGAGTCCCACCCGGCCCGGGCGACCGCCGTGGAGCTGTTCCGCGACGTGCTCCAGGGCTCCGAGCTGGCGCCCAAGCTGGACGCCGAACTGGTCGAACTGCTGCCGGACGTGCTCTGGCTGTACCTGATGATCGTGGTGCTCTACTGGGTCTTCGACCGCACCCCGGACACCGAGCGGACCAGGGAGTTCGTCCGCCGCTCGACGCCGCTCGCGGCCCGGGTGATCAACCTGTCCCGCTACCGGGTCTTCCGGCCGATCGTCCGTGACGCCAAGGGCCTGATCCAGGACTTCATCCTCCCCACCATCGGCAAGACGGCGGTCAAGTAGCACCCGCCGACGACAGAGGAGGCCGGCCCGCGACGACCGCGGGCCGGCCTCCTCCCCGTGGACGGCCTCAGAACTCGGTCGGCGTCCAGGCCCGCACCGGGGTGCGCAGCAGCAGGTCGGCGGCGAACGCCGCGCCCGGGCGCAGCTCGGTGACCAGGGCGGCCGAGGCCAGCCTCGACGCCGTCTCGGCGCCCAGGTAGAGCGAGCCCAACTCCGAGGCGCCGAGCGCGAGGTCGGCGTCGTCCGTGGTGCGGGTGCAACGACCGGAGCCGTCCTCGGCCGCCTCCAGCGCCCAACGGCCCGAGGCGTAGCCCAACTTGTCGTCCACCTCCAGCACCACCCGGCCCGGGGCGCCGTACCTCCGGGCGCCGAACGCCGACTCGACGTCCAGCACCCGCAGCCACATCAGGTCCGCGTTGCCCTCGTGCGGGGTGGCCGCGCGCGGGTCCTGGAGCAGCAGCGGCAGCGGGTCGTCCGGCCCGAGCCTGCCCGCCTCGACCCGGGCCACCCAGTCGACCGACAGCACCAGGCGCCACAGCTCGACGGAGGTGGGCAGATCGAGGGCGAGGAACTCCTCCACGGTGAGCTTGCAGTCGGGGTAGGCGCCGTCCCACTTGTTGCCGATCCGGTAGACCACCAGACCGGTGACCACGCCGTCGGCGTCCCGGTGGACGGCGGCGAACGGCTCCTTGAACTCGTCGCCCGGCGTCCGGACCTCTCCGACGGTGCGCTCCCACCAGAGCGCGTCGCGGTCGATCGCGCCCGGCTGGGTGCGCCGCCAGCGCTCGTGCAGTTCTGCGCCCAGCTCGCGCAGCTCCGGCATGGTCACGAAGTCGATCCGGCCGCCGGGGACGCCCGGCAGCCCCTCGCGCAGGCCCCGGGTGCGGCGCAGCTCGACGTTCCAGCCGCCGCCACGGGTGGCCGGGCCGAAGCCGAACCGGCCGTAGATGTTGTACTCGGCGGCGACCAGGATCGCGACCGCGCTGCCGCGCTCGGCGGCCGCCGCGAGGTCCCTGCGCATCATCGCGCTGAGCAGGCCCCGGCGGCGGTGGGTGGAGCTGACCGTGACGTTGGTGACGGCGTCGGCGTGCACGACGGCACCGCCCGGCACGGTCAACTCGGCGTCGAAGCTGCGGAAGGTGGCGACCTGGCGGTCGCCGTCGAAGCCGGCCAGCATCCGGCCCGGCTCCCACTGCCGACGGCGCAGGTCCGGCGCGCTGCCCACGTGCGGGCACAGGAAGCCGAGGGTGAGCGCGCGGCTCCAGGCCTCCACCTCGTCCTCGGAGACCGCCCGGACCTGGAGCCCGTTCACGGTGTCGACGGTCGTGTGATCGATGCTGCTGCCCATGGGGCCACCGTACGGCGGCCCTCCGGGCGGCGGCACCCGATTTATTCCGTGCCCGACCCGACGTGCTCGCCCGGCACCACCACCCAGTGGTTGGTGCGCAGGACACGGCCCGCGAAGTCGATGTCCCGCTCGCCGAGCAGGCGGAAGCCGAGCGCCCGGCAGATCCCGTTGGACGGCCCGTTGGCGACCCCCGGGTTGGCGTGGACCTCGCCCCAGTGACCGCTCGCGGCGGCGGCGTCCAGCACCTGGCGGACGGCCGCCTTGGCGAGTCCGCGGCCCTGGTACTCGGGCAGCACCATCCAGCCGATCTCGGAGACCGTCACGCCGTCCTCCTCGTCCGACCAGAGCGTGACGGTGCCCGCCGCCTCGTCGTCCTCGGCGCCGTCCGGCACGATCATCCTGATCCAGGGGCCGTCGGCGGCCGTCAGGGCGAGGTCCTTGCGCAGCCGCGCCTCCACCTGCTCCCGGGGCAGCGGGCCGCCCAGTTCGGCCATCATCACCGGATCGCAGCGCATCCGGACGTACGCCTCGACGTCCTCCGCCCGAACATCCCGCAGTCGCATGACGCCTCCTCAGTGCCGGTCCGGACGGCCACGTTAACGCGGCCCACCGACAGTGGCGCCCGGGCGGCCCGGGCTGGCATCCTCGTGCCGGTTCGGTACGGACGATCGACGCCGGGGGCACCATGGAGGACGAGTACGTCCGCGAGCCGAAGAAGCACGAGGGCCGGGCGCTGGCGGCGAAGCTCGTCGGCGGGCTGACCGTCGCGGGCTGGCTCTGGGCGCTCTGGCTGGTCCTCCTCCCGGGCAACGGGCTCTGCGGCGCGCCGGCCTTCTACGAGCCGACCGGCTTCCACATGGCGGAGGCCTGTGACTCCGAGATGATCGGCCGGGTCGGCCGCGCGTTCGCCGTCTTCCTGGTGTCGCTCCCGCTCGCCGCGCTCTGGGTCTGGACCGTCGTGCGGCTGCGCGGCAGCCGCCAGGAGGTGGCCGCGCTGTCCGGCCGGTAGCCGGTGCCGCCCGCCGTCGGGACACGGCGGAGACCGGTGCCGGCTACGGCCTGGCGTAGAAGTCCGGGGTACCCATGATCCAGAGGCTGGCCTGCTTGACCGGCATGCCGGCCCGCGGGGCCTCGATCATCTGGTCGTCGCCGATGTAGAGCCCGACGTGGTGGATGTCGGCGGCGCGACCGGTGGTGGTCCAGAAGACCAGGTCGCCTGGGCGCAGTCGGCGGTAGTCGATCGGGGTGCTCCGGGCGTACTGGTCGGCGGCGAAGTGGTTGAGCTGCCGGCCGCCCTCGCGCCAGGCCATCATGGTCAGCCCGGAGCAGTCGTAACCGTCCGGGCCCTCGCCGCCCCAGACGTAGGGCAGGCCGATCTTGGACTTGGCGAAGGCGACGGCGGCGGCCGCGCCCTCGGCCGACCACGGGCGGGTGTGGGGCGGCGCGGCCTGGGCCCGCGCGGTTCTCGCCGCCTCGGCTGCCTCCGCCTCTGTTGCCGCTGCCTCGGCGGCGGCCCGGGCGGCGGCCTCGGCCTCGCGGGCGGCGATCGCCTCCAGCGCCTCGCGGCGTCGCCGCTCCAGCTCGACGGTGGTGTTCCGGGCGGCGGCCAGTTCGACGAGCAGCTGCTCGCGGCGGCGCCCGGCGGCGGCCACCTCCACCTGCTGGGCGGCCAGCCGCTGTTCCGCCCGGGACCTGGCCTCGCCGACCTCGGCGGCGGCCTTCCCGGCGGCCTCGGCGGCGGCCCGGGCGGCGGCGGAGGCGCTGCGGGCGGCGGCGGCCGTGGAGGTGGCGGCGTCCAGGACCTGCCGGGTGCGCTCGCTGACCTGGCCGACCGCGGCGGCGCGGTCGCCCGCCTCGCGCGGGCCGTGGGCGCCGAGCAGCGCGTTGAGGGCGGACAGTTCGGCGCCCGCGCCCTGCCGGTACGTCTCGGCCGCGAGCCGGGCCGCGTCGTCGGCGGCGGACGCCCGCTCGGCCTCGGCGACGGCGGCGCGCCGCGCGGCGGCGTCCTCCTCGGCGCGGGCCCGGGCGAGGGCGAGCTGGGCGCCGTTGTAGGCCTCGACGGCCTGTTCGGTGGTGCGCGCGGCCCGGTCCAGCTCGGTCCGGGCGGCGGTGAGCGCGTCCTCCAGAGCGGCGGCGGAGGAGGCTTTGCCCTCGGCCTCGGCCCGGGCCCGGTCGATCTCCTCGGTGGTCGGGTACGGCTCCTCTCCCCCGGCCCGGTCGGCCGCCGGGTCGCCGGCCACCGGTTCGCCGGCCACCGGCGCGGCCTGGGCGGCCGGGAGCAGCCCGAGCAGGACGGTGAGGGACAACAGGACGGTCGGCAGGAGCCTGTGCGCCACGCGACATCCCTTCTGACGGGTCCGGAGGGGACGGCGTCGGACGGTGCGCGGCGTCCGGGCGGTGCGCGGCGTCCGGGTGGACGGCGGCCCGGGCCGGGGGTCGGCGGGGTCCGATGAATCATCCCATCACGTGACAGAACGGTCACATGACGGTCATGTTCTCAATTCCGGCGGGCTCCGTACCTGGAAAGCGCTCCGCCGGTCGGGTGACCATCGGATGATCCGACCTAGCTTCGGCTGCGGCCGCGCCCAAGGTCGGGAGCCGGGCCGGACGCCGGAGCGGGCGCGGAGCGGCGGGCTACCGCCCTATCCGGCGGGTGTGCGTCCGCAACCGGGGGTGCCGCGCGGGCCGGCTCTCCAGCCCGGTCGGACCGACGGCGAAGGCCCGGCTGCGCCCGGCCCGTACGGTACGGCGGCGCTGCTGCGCCAGCCCGGAGCGGACCGGAGCGGCCTCGACCGCCCCGGACGCCGGGTCCGCCACGCCCCGGGCCCTCCCCGCCGCCCCCGCCGCCCCCGCCGCGGCGGCCGAGCGGCGGTCGGCCAGCCGGGCCTGACGGCGGGCCAGCGCCCGGGCGGCGTGCGCGTCGAGGTGGGCGGTGGCCCGGGCGGCCATCCGCTCGGCCACCCGGTGCGCGGCCGGGTGGTTGGCCGGGACCTTGTCGGGCGCCCCGGCGATCAGGTCGAACAGCCAGGTGCGGGCCCGGTCCGCGCGCCGGTGCAGCAGACGCTCGCGCCGCAGCGCGCGCGCCCGGCGGCGGGGGCGCGCGGCGTACCGCCAGCGGGCCCACGGGCTGCTCGGGCGGCCCAGCCGGATCGCCCCGATCCAGGACAGGCCGGGGACCATGATCCCGAGCAGGCCGGTCCACACCTTGCCCTTGAGCAGGGTGATCACCGACGCCAGCGCGTTCACCGAGATGATCGTGACCAGGCCCCACCTGGTCTCCTCGCCCGGCACCACGCCGAGCGGCACGTACCCGACCAGCAGCAGGGAGGTGAACAGGATGCCGAAGATCACCGCGTCCACCGACTTGCGGCCCTGTTCGCTCCAGTACACGTCGTCCAGGTGCAGGATCAGCGCGAACTCGTCCAGCACCAGGCCGCAGCCGATGCCGAAGGCCAGCCCGAACCAGTCGATCCACGGGTGCCCGCCGTAGGTGGCGAACACCCCGATGCCGCCGAGCAGCAGGAAGCCCAGGCCGAACACCATGTGGTGGATGTGCAGGCCGCCCGGGGTCACGTTGCCCGGCCACCAGCGCACCTGGGCGCGGATCATCCGGACGCTGAACCGGATGAAGACGAAGGACGTGATGAATCCGACCAGCAGCAGGAACAGCGGTTGCTTGTGGGCGGCGACGATGTGGTCGCGGTAGCCGTCCAGCAGTGTCGTCATGGGTCTTACCTTCGTTCCTGGTCCTGCGTGCTGCCTGCCGTGACGTGGCCCGGGCCCGGATCACCCCCCGGCGCCGGGCCGACGGCCGGTCAGAAGCCCCGGGTGCGCTTGGCCGCCCGGCGCGGCACCACCGGGTAGAGCGACGGGCGCTCGGCGCCGACCGGCAGCTTCAGGAACAGCCGGGCGATCTCGCCGCCCAGGTTCACCCCGACCGCCAGCGCCATGGCGATGGCCGCCGCCCGGAAGACCGACACCAGGCCGGCGCTGGAGTGCCCCTGGGCGAAGGCGAGCATCCCGAGGTAGAGCGCCGAACCGGGCATCAGCGGGCCGATCGCCGCCGTCACGTACGGCAGCGCCGAACCGTTGCGGTAGCGCGCCATCAGCTGGCCGAAGAGGCCGACCAGCCCGGCCGCCACGCCGGTCGCCGCGATCGGGTTGACGCCCGCGTTGTACACCAGCGCGCCGTAGCTGGCCCAGCCGATGCCGCTGTTGACGGTGACCAGGGCCAGCGTGCGGCGGTCGGTCTGCAGCAGCGTCGCGAAGGCCAGGGTCAGCAGCATCGCGGCGACCATCTGGACCGGCGGGTAGCTGACGCCCGCCAGGCTCTCGTCCGGGCGCAGGTTCGCCTCGAAGCCGACCCCCAGGTAGAGGATCACCATCACCCCGATCACGATGCCCGCGACCAGGTAGATCACCTCCAGCAGACGGGCCGCGGCGGTGATGTAGAAGCCGGTCAGACCGTCCTGCACGGCGGCGACCAGGGCGCGCCCGGGCAGCAGGGCGAACAGCCCGCCGGTGATCACGACCGAGCCGCGCAGGCCCCAGTCGTTGAGCGACAGGATGATGCCGGACGCGGCGGCCGGCATCGCCGCCGCCACGAACTGGTAGAACTCCGGCAGCCGGCGCCGCGCCAGCGTCGAGGCCAGCCGGTCGCCGAGGACGGCCGCGACGAAGGCGCTCGCGAACACCAGCCAGGCCTTGTCGTCCATCCGCCCGCCGACCAGGAAGGTCGCCGCGCCGGCCAGCAGGCCGGTGGTCAGGGCGAGGAACCAGGCCGGGTACGGGTGCCGGTTGCGGCGGATCACCGCGAGCCGGCGGTAGGCGTCGTTGACCGTCACCTTCTCCGCGGTGATGTCCGCGACCAGCTCGAACACCGCGTCGAGCCGGGTGTAGTCGGAGGTGCGGCGGCGCACCACGCGGTCGGCGGTGACCGGCGGCTCGACCAGCGACGGCTGGTACGAGATGCCGATCAGGGTGAAGGTGACCTGCGGCTCGCAGCGGTCCAGCCGGTAGGCGTGGGCGATGCCGAGCATCGCCGCCTCGACGTCCTCGGCAGCCTCGCCACTGGCCAGCAGCAGCTCGCCGATGCGCAGCGTCAGGTCGAGGATGCGCGGGACGTTGCGGGTGACGGACGCGGAGGGGTGCATCTCCCGGGCGGTGCGCTCGAAGGCGGGCCGCTCGGACATCGGGGTGCGCAGCAGGGTGCGCATCCGGTCCGGCCAGGGCACCTCGCCGGGGGCGCCGGCGGTCAGGTCCGGGACCGGGATGCCGGTGGGCGGGGTGTAGCCGGCCGCCCGCCACTCCTCGGGGGTGAGGGTGTCCTCGGCGACCGAGCGGCGGCGGGCCGGGCGCTCGGCCTCGGGCCGCCCGGTGTCGGACCGTGCGGCCTCGCCCCGTCCGGTGTCGAGCCGGGCCGACGACGCGGGCACCGGCTCGGGCGTCGGCTCCGGCTCGGGCGCCAGCAGGCCCCTGGTCTCCGGGGCGGGCGGGGCGAGCGGGATGACGATGGTGGGCTCGACCGGTGGGGCGGGGTGGCCGAGCAGGCCCTCGGTGGGCGGGGCGTCGGCGGGGTGCACCGGCTTCGGGGGTGCCTGCCGCGACGGTCGGACCGACCGGCCTCCCCTCGCCCGCTTGCCCGCACCCGGTCGGCCCCGCTTAGGCACTTCCGCTCCTTGCCGCCCCTGGTGGCCGCCGGCCACCGCTCGATCTCGGGTTACACCTTGCCTGATCGAACAGCCTGACGCACATGTACGCGGCGTCACGTGGCCGGAGCGGCGGACGCCTACCCGGCGCGGTGGCGGGCGGTGTCGGCCGCGCCGGAACGGCGGGCCCGCAGCAGCTCGATCGCCACCGGGATCACCGAGACCAGCACGATGCCGACCAGGATGGCCTCGATGTTGTCCCGGACGAACGGGATCTGCCCCAGGAAGTAGCCGAGCACGGTGACGCCGCCGCCCCAGAGCACGCCGCCGATCACGTTGAACACCACGAAGGTGCGGTAGTTCATCCTGCTCACCCCGGCGACGATCGGGGTGAAGGTGCGGACGATCGGCACGAAGCGGGCCAGCACGATCGCCTTGGGGCCGTGCCGGTCGAAGAAGGCGGCGGCCTTCTCGACGTTCTCCTGCTTGAAGACCCGGGAGTCGGGGCGGCGGAAGAGGCTCGGGCCGACCTTGCGGCCGAAGAGGTAGCCGACCTGGTCCCCGGCCACCGCGGCGGCCACGATCAGCACGCAGATCAGCCAGAGCGGCTGGTGCAGGTAGGTGCCGCCGGCCACCAGCAGGCCGGTGGTGAACAGCAGCGAGTCGCCCGGCAGGAAGAAGCCGATCAGCAGGCCGGACTCGGCGAAGACGATGGCCAGGATGCCGATCGGGCCGAAGGTGGAGATCAGGGTGGTCGGATCGAGCCAGGACGGGCCGAGGGCGAGGCTGGTCACGGTGCGGGCACTCCGGAGGTCGAGTCTTGGCAATGGAACAGTAAAGCATTGACAAAGACTCGGCGCGGGGCTGGATGGTTCCCGGCCGGAGCTGCGGCCGGCCCGGACAGGTACGGGCGGCCCGGACTGGACGGTGCCGGGCCGCGTCCGCGCGCACGGCCCCGGCGGAGGCCCGGGAGCCCGCCGGGGCCGTGCGGTCGGAGGCGGTCAGAGCCCGTAGCGCTCGACGGTCTCCTCGTGCCGGGCGAGGTCGGCGCCGGCCGCCTTGGCCAGTTCCGGCCAGGCGAGCGGGTGCGCCCAGCCGTCGGTCAGCCGCCGCAGCAGGGCGTCGGCCTCGGCGGCCGAGGCGGTCGGCGGGACGCCGAGTGCCGCGTAGACGCCGGGCAGGGTGTCGCCGCCGTCCGCCGGGTCGGTGATCCGGTACTCGTCCCCGCTGTACACCCAGACCGCGTACCCCGCGTCGTGCAGCTCCTCGCGCAGCGCCGACCACGCCTCGTCGCCGGGCCGGCCGCCGTCGATCCAGTACGTGGTGTACCCGGCCGGGTCGAGCAGGGTGAGCAGCTCGAACACCGGGCGCCAGCGGTGCCGCTCCTCCTCGGGGGCGTCCTCGGCCGGCGGGCGCTCCAGCAGGGCCGGGGCGAAGACCACCACGTCGCCGTGGTTGAGCGTCAGGTCGTCGCCGAGCACCGGCAGGATGCGCGCGGTGGCCGGACCGGTCCGCAGGGCGGGCAGGTCGGACGTCGCGCCGTTGGTGCGGGTGGCGCGGACGGTGACCAGCTGCCACTCCTCGTCGACCGGGCCCTGCGGCTCGTCGAACTCGATGCCGAGCAGCGCGCCGGTGGAGCGGACCACGGCCCAGTCCCGGTTGGCGGTGGCCGCGGTGATCAGGTGCCACAGGTCCGGCTCCTGGACCGTCCGGTGGCCGTCCTCCTCCTCGGCGCCCTCCCCCTCGACGCCGTCGGCCGGGGCCGCGCGCTCCAGCAGTTTCTGGTACATCCGCTGCGCGGTGGCGTGGTCGCCCAGCTCGGTGGCGGCGTGCGCGGCGAGGCGGCGGGTGTTGAGCACCTCGTCGTCCAGCGCCAGAATCGCCCGGCACTGCTCCAGCGCCTCGGCCCAGCGGCCCTCGGCGGCGGCCCAGCGGGCACGTATCCAGTGCCCGTCGGCCGGGGCGGAGGCGGCCACCCGGTCGGCGAGGCGGCGGATGCCCTCGGCGTCCCGGGCGTCGATCAGCATCTCGCCGAGCGCGCCGGTCAGCTCGCGGTCCTCCGGGTCGTCCTCCAGGTACCGCCACAGCACGTCGGCCGCGGCGCGGGCGTGGCCGAGGCCGCCCAGCACGGTGGCCAGGAGCACCGCCAGTCCGGTGGCGCCGGCCTGCACGCCCCGGTACCGGTCCAGGGCGACGGAGAGCAGGTCGGCGCCGGTCTCGTAGGGCACCCGGGCCTCGGCCAGGTGTGCCGTCAGCTCGCCCGGCGGGACGGGCAGCTCGGGCTCCGGCAGTGCCTCGGCGGCCGCGCGCAGGGCCGCGACCTGCTCGGAGACGCCGTCGGTGCGCCGCAGCCGGGTGAGCTTGCGCTCCCCGGTCGCGGCGAGGGTCAGCGCCACCGTGCGGGCGCCGCGGGCGAGCGCGAGCCGACCCGCCGCCAGCAGCAGGTCCACGCACGGCCGGTGCGCGCCGACGCCGTCCAGGTAGCCGACCCAGCCGGCCAGGACGGCGCCCAGCTCGGCGTCGTTCTCCTGGACGCCGGCCGCGACCAGCAGCTCGACCGTCTGCGTCCAGGCGCCGCGCAGGTCGGCGTGCCGGTCGGCCTCGGCCCGCTCGGGCAGCAGGGCGAGCGCCTCCTCGGAGCGGCCGAGCGAGGCGAGCGCGCGGGCCCGCAGCAGGGCGCCCCAGCGCTCGTCGCGCTCGTCCAGCCGGCGCCCCTGCGCCTGCTCGGCCCGCTCGGCCGTCGCCAGCAGCTCCAGCACCTCCTCGTGCCGGCCCAGCAGGTGCAGGGTGCCGGCCCGGGCGTGGTGGAAGCGGAGCGAGACCTGCTGGCCGGCCGCCCGCATCCGGTTGGCCGCGGAGTCCAGGTAGTCCAGCGCCTCGGCCGCCCGGCCGTCGTCCTCCAGGGCGTCGGAGTACTCGCGGGAGAGGCAGTCGTAGCAGGCCCGGGCGGGCTCGATCCGGTCCAGCGTCTCGCCGACCACGGCGAGCCGCTCGGCCACGTACCCCGGCCCGTCGACCCGGGCGTGGCAGATCGCGAAGTCCTGCACCACGCAGACGGACTGCGGGCAGCCAGCCGTCTCCTCCCGGTGCGCGAAGTCCAGCAGGTCGACCGCCTCCGGCAGCACCGCCTCGCCCTGCTGGCGCTTGTTCAGCAGGTTCTGCATCCGCCAGTGCCGCAGGTAGACCTCGACCCAGGGCAGGCCGAGCGCCCGGGCGGCGGCCACCGCCTCCGGGTAGAGCGCGTCCAGCTGCTCGTTGCGCCCCGCGGTGGCGTGCTCGGGCAGCTCGACGATGGCGTCGGCCAGCCGGTGCTGGCCGGCCTCGGCCAGCTGCCGGTGGGTGTCGCGCACCCAGGCCCAGATGTCGGTGGTCATTCCCGTTCCCCCTGCGTCGTGCTGATGAGTTGTCTACCGCACCCCACTGACAATCCGTCGGTCACGGCTCCTCCGAGAGGGCGCCGGGGCTGTCCGGGACCTCCGGCAGGCCGGCCGGGACGGCGGCGGTCAGGGCGGAGACCGCGGTGCCGATGCCGGCCAGCGCGGCGGTGAGGTCGCCCTCGGACGGACCGGACGAGGCCGCGGCCATGATCACCTTGATCGAGCGGAGCAGCCCGGCCGCGGTCGCGCTGCCGGTGTGCCCGGCGCGGTAGGCGGCCAGCAGGTCCCGCACCGCCGGACTGGCCAGGTTGAGGTAGAGCCGGGCCCGGACCCCGCCGTCGGTGCGGGCGGTGAAGGCGCGGGCCAGCCGCAGGGCGGCGGACGGTATCCGGGCGTCCGCCTGGTCGTCCTCGATCCGGGCCTTCAGCTCGGCCTCGCGGTCCGGCACCAGCACCAGCGGCAGGCCGGGCGGGTCGAAGCGGGCCGGGACGAGCTGCTCGCCCGGGTCGGCGAGGGCGCCGGCCAGCCAGGCCGCCTCGTGCTCCGGCAGCGGGTGCTCCGGGTCGCGGAACAGCTCGCGGTCGCCTTGCTCGCTGCCCAGCTCGACCACCCGGCAGCCGCGCAGCTGGGCGTAGCGGCGCAGGAACGGCAGGACGGCGTAGCGGTCGCCACGGGCGATCGGCACCCGCATCGCCCGGTACAGCATCTCCTCGAAGCCGCCGCCGCTGCCGAGCGCGACGTGCACCGCGCCGCCGCCCGCCGCCCGCAGCGCACCGGCCGTGAGGTCGCCCTGCGAGGTGGGCACCGGGACGTCGTCGGCCAGCAGGGTGAACAGCCGCTCGTCGCAGAGCGCGGCGCCGAGCAGGTCGTTCCCGTGCCGGGTGAGGATGCGGCGCCAGGCCGCGGGCCGCAGCCGGGCGGTCTCGTACAGGCCGTCCACGATGGCGTCGGCGAGGGCCTGCCGGAGTGCGTGGTAGTGCTCGTCGCGCTGGAGGTCCTCGCGGCTGGCGGTGGGGGTGAGCCGGTTGGACTCGACCACGCCGCCGATGAACCCGGCCCAGCGGGGCAGCAGGTCGCGGGCGTCCTCGGCGAGCAGCATGCCGCGCAGGTAGACGGCGAGGTCGCGGTTGTCGCTGCTGCCGTAGGTGCCGCCGTCCTGGACCCAGAGCAGGCCGACCGCGTCGGTGCCGCCCGCGACGGCCCCTTCCCCGTCGTCCTTCCCCCCGGCCTTCCCCTCGACGGGCAGCACCGGGAAGGCGGTGAGCGGCTCGAAGCGGCGGCCGAAGGCGGTGGCGAAGCGCATCCGGGCGGCGTACCGGTCCCCCTCCACGGTCTGCCGCCAGGGCACCTCGACGGAGTTGACCGGCTGGTCGTCCTCGCCGACGTAGACCGGGATCGGCAGCAGCACGCAGTAGCGGCCGAGCACCTCGCGCAGGACGTCCTCGTCGGCGAGGTGGCCGTGCTCGGCCTTGAGCGCCAGCTCGACCACCGTGCCCGGGCGGGGCCGGGCGGGCACCGGCTCGACCCAGTACTGCTCGCCGCCGCGGCTGCGGTAGCGGTGGCCGAGCCGCGGTTCGCGGTGCGAGGTGGTGGTGACGGTGACCTCGTCGGCGACCGAGAAGGCGGAGAGGAAGCCCAGGCCGAAGGCGCCGATCAGCTCCTGGTTGCCGGTCAGTTCGCGCAGCATCCGGGTGTAGCCGGTGCCGACGGTGGCGAGGTAGGAGTGGATCTCGGGCTCGGTCAGGCCGGCGCCGGTGTCCTCGATGGCGACGGTCCGCCGGGCGGCGTCGGCGCGCACCCGGATCAGCGGGTGGTGGTCGCCGTCCGGGTCCTCCAGGAGCCGGCGGGTGTGCGAGTCGTGCGCGTTCTGGACGAGTTCGCGCAGGGCGACCAGCGGGGTGGAGTAGAGGTGGGTGGCGAGAACGTTCACCAGGCCGCCGAGATCGACCTCGGTCGTGCGCAGTTCCTCGGCGGGAATGGGCTCGGGCAGGGCACCGTCAGACATGGGGCCCCAGTGTGCCAGTGCGACTATCCGGCGACCATTTCTTTCTTCCGGACGTCGTCCCGGCGCATGACGGGGAATGACGGCGCATGGCGGGGCATGACGGGGAATGACGGAATGCGGTCAACTTCCAATTGACCAACCCTCCACCATCGAGGGAATTGCCACCCGTCCGGTGGAGTTCGCCCACCTCACTGGTGAATGCTGAATCCGCGACGTCAGGGCCATGGCGCCCCGGAGCGGCCACTCCGGACGACGCCACCATTCGCACGTCCAGTTCAGGGAGACCAGCGTGTCCCGTATTCGCGCAGCCGCCGCCGTCACCGCCCTCGGGGCGTTCCTCCTCGCCGGTCTCGGTGCCGCCACCGCGCACGCCGACGACGGCGCCGGTGCGATCGACCACTTCAACGGCAGCGTGGTGAACAACGCCGGCTCCGGCAACATCATCGGCGATGTGCACGGCAACGTGGTCAACACCCAGCAGACGGCCACCGGTTCGGGTGCGAGCAACCAGACCAACGGCGTCGCGGTGACGGGCAACAGCGGGACCGTCGGCGCCCTCCAGGGCAACGGCAACGGCAGCGGCAACGGCGGCACCGACGCCCAGGCCCCCCGCCCGCGCGTCCGCTAACCGGGCCCGTCCCCCGGGATCCCCAGCACCGCCCGGCCGAGCCGCAGCAGGCAGTCCCCCAGGTCCGGCCGGGCGCTGTGCGGGCGGTTCCGCACCCCGTCGTTGACCAGCGCGAACAGCGCGTGCACCCGGATCCGGGCGGCCGCCGGGTCGCAGTCGGGGCGCACCTGCCGCAGCAGCCCGACCCAGGTGCGCAGGAAGTCCCGCCGGAAGTCCACCGCGGCCCGGCGGTCGGGCG
Source organism: Kitasatospora sp. NPDC114501 (assembly GCF_055633695.1). Classification (NCBI taxonomy): domain Bacteria; kingdom Bacillati; phylum Actinomycetota; class Actinomycetes; order Kitasatosporales; family Streptomycetaceae; genus Kitasatospora; species Kitasatospora sp. NPDC114501. Next base: position 468,210 of record NZ_JBVKDS010000003.1, read on the forward strand.
GGGCCAGCCGCTCCGTCTCGCTGAGCATCGCGCCCAGGTAGTCCCCGTTGCGCAGCGCGAAGCCGACGTACGCGCCCAGCCCGGCCCCGAGCGCCGCCCCGGGCCCGGCGGCGGCCGCGATCGCGCCGTCCACCTCGTGCCAGAGCCGCTCCCGGCTGCGCACCAGCGAGGCGGCGAGCAGCTCGGCCTTGCTGTCGAAGTGCCGGTACACGCTGGGGCCGGAGATGCCGACGGCGGCGCCGAGTTGGTCGGTGCTGACGTTGTCGAAACCGCGCTGGTGGAACAGCCGCACGGCCGCCGCGAGCAGTTCCTCCCGGCGCGCCCGCGGCCTGGCCTCCGGCGCCGGTGCGGCGCCGGGCCCCGCGGCCGTACCGTCCAGGGAGACCGCGAGGACGGCCGCGACCAGCTCGCGCAGCAGCGCCTCGGCCCGTCGGGGCTGCGGCGCCGCCGACTGGTAGGAGAGCCCGGCGCAGGCCGACAGCGCCGACCAGCAGAGCAACTCGGCGTCCCCGGCCGGGAGTTCCGGCCGCTCCGCGCGCAGCACCGCGACCATCAGGGCGACGACGGCGCGCAGTTCCCGGCGCAGCGCCGCCCGCCGGGCCGGCGGCAGCAGTCGGGCGTCGCGCTGAACCAGGGTCCCGAGCGGGCGGTGGCCGACCGCGACGGCGGCCAGCGCGGCACCGAGGTCGGCGGTGCCGCGGGCCGATCGCAGGCCTTCGGCGAGCGCGTCCAGGCCCAACCGGACGGCCCGGTCGAGCAGTTCGGGCTTGCCCCGGAAGTGCCGGTAGAGCGCGGGCGCGGTGATGCCGACGCCGGCGGCGACCTCGGTCATCGAGACCTGGTGGTAGCCGCTGCGGTGGAAGCGGTCGGCGGCCACGGCCAGGATCTGGGCGCGCCGCCCGGGCGGCCGTCGGACCACCATGGCGAGCCTCCCTCCCGTTCGGCCGGGTAGTGGCCGGCATCGGCCCGGTACCGGAGCGGCGCCGGAGCGACGCCGGGACCGGCCTGGGCCGGCGTCGACGGAAGGCTAGCAAGGATTCACTTCGTACCCCGCCGGCCGTCCTCCGCACGGCCTCTTCACCCCCGGCCGACTCTGGACAGCCGAAGCTACCCCGGATTAACTTGTGGGGCCATCACCAGGCAGGTTCCGCCCCGGTCGGCAGCCCCGGCCGGTGCCGTCGAAGGGAGCGCCGCCGTGCGCCGCACCGTGTTCAACGAGGACCACGAGGCCTTCCGGGAGACCATCCGGGACTTCATCGCCAACGAGGTCGTCCCGGTCTACGAGAGCTGGGAGGCCGACGGCCACCCGCCGCGCGACTTCTACCGGCAGCTCGGCGCGCTCGGCGTCTACGGCATCGAGGTGCCGGAGGAGTACGGCGGCGCGGGCGAGAGCGGCTTCAAGTACCAGGCGGTGATCGCCGAGGAGACCGCCCGGGCGGGCGTGAGCTTCGGGTCCTCCGGCGTGCACACCGGCCTGGTGCTGCCGTACCTGCTGGAGTACGCGAACGAGGAGCAGAAGCGGCGCTGGCTGCCCGGCTTCGTCTCCGGCGACATCATGACCGCGATCGCGATGACCGAGCCGGGCGCCGGCTCCGACCTCGCGGGCATCACCACCACCGCGCGGCTTTCCGAGGACGGCACCCACTACGTCCTGAACGGCGCCAAGACCTTCATCACCGGCGGCGTGCTGGCCGACCTGGTCCTGGTGGTCTGCCGCACCGCCCCGTACGACCCGGAGAACCGCCGGGCCGGGCTGTCCATCCTCTGCGTGGACACCGCCTCCGAGGGCTACACCGTCGGCCGCAAGCTCCAGAAGATCGGCCTGCGCACCTCGGACACCGCCGAGCTGGCGTTCAGCGACGTCCGGGTGCCGGTGGAGAACCTGCTCGGCGAGGAGGGCCGGGCCTTCTCCTACCTGACCCACAACCTGGTGCAGGAGCGGCTGGCGATCGCCGTCGGCGCGTACGCGGCGTCCGCGGCGGCGGTGCGGTTCGCGGTGCAGTACGTCAAGGACCGCAAGGTGTTCGGCAAGGCGGTGGCCGAGTTCCAGAACACCAAGTTCACCCTGGCCGACTGCGAGGCCCAGGTGGTGGCGCAGCAGTCGATGGTGGACCGGGCGCTGGAGCTGTACCAGGACGGCGAGCTGACCGTCGCGGACGCCGCCGCGGCGAAGCTGTTCTGCACCGAGTCGGCGTCCACCGTGATCGACAAGTGCCTCCAGCTGCACGGTGGTTACGGCTACATCCTGGAGTACCCGATCGCCCGGCTCTACACCGACAACCGGGTGTTCCGGATCTACGGCGGCACCAGCGAGGTCATGCGCAGCATCATCGCCAAGTCGCTCGGGCTGTAGGGCCGTTCGGGCCCCGGGGAGGACGGCCGGGCGGGCCCGCGCAGTCGGGCCCGCCCGGCTCGGGCCGGCCTAGTTGGGCGAGCCGTGCTCGGTGCGCCAGGCCTCCCAGCCGGCCGTGGACGCCACCCGCGCCTCGTGCAGGGCCCGTTGGGCGAGGGCGGTCGGCGGGGTCTCGAGGCCGCGCAGCCAGCTCCGGCCCGCGGTGACCAGCGCCACGCAGACCATCGTCGCCCCGGCCGCACTGAGCGCCGTGCCGATCGCGGTGAGCACCGCGCCGCCGGCCAGCAGCGAGCGGTTGACCTGGAACCCGCTGAAGATTCTCTGGTTGGTCGCCATGCCTCCACGATGCGGGCAGTCGGCGGGGGCTGCACCTCGGGCTGCTCGCACCGGACGCTTCCCCCTCCCGCAGCGGACGGCTCCGGCGCCTCCGGGTGCGGGGCACCCGGGCGTCCGCGACCCTGGGCTCACGGGGGCGTGCGCGGAGCGAGGAGGAGGCGCGATGCCCGATCTCGAACAGCTCGCCGTGGAGCACGCCGCCCTGGCGGCCGAGAGCCCGCACGGGCGCAGCGCCCATCTGGTCCTGCACGACGGGATCCTGCGGCAGACCGTGATCGCGCTGACCGCGGGCACCGCGCTGGACGAGCACAACCCGCCCACCGCGGGCAGCGTCCAGGTGCTGCGCGGCCGGGTCTCGCTGACCATCGCCGGCCGGCGGCTGGAGCTGGCGGCCGGCCGCCTGGAGCCCGTCCCGCAGGAGCGGCACGGGCTGCTGGCGCACGTCGACTCGGTGGTGCTGCTGACCGCCGTCACCGCGTAGCGGGCCCGGCCTCCCCGGGGTTGAAGACGCTGTCGCAGACCAGCCGCAGTCCGCGCAGGAACTCCTGCCCGCTGGGCGCGAGTTCGGGCGCGGCCAGCCACTGGGCGCAGTAGCCGGCCAGCAGGGTCTGGTAGAAGGACCCGCGGGCGACCTCCTCCGCGGTGTCCGGAACCTCGGGCAGCCCCTGGAACAGCGCGGCCAGCCCGAGCCGGCCCTCCTTCTGGGCCGCCGCGAAGGCCTGGGCCAGGTCGGGGGCGTGCCCGGCCTGGGCGAGCGCCTCGAACTGGGCCGCCCAGAGCCCGCGGTGCGTGACGAAGACGTCCCGCAGGCCGTCCCAGACGGCCGCGAAGCGCACCTCCGGGTCGTCCGACACCTGGTTGGCGGCGATCACCACCGCGCCCAGAGCCTCCCCCATCTCCCCGATCGCCTCGATCATCGCCGCGTTGAGCAGCGTCTCCTTCGAGCCGAAGTGGTAGCCGATCGCGGCCAGGCTGACGCCGGAGGCGGTCGCGACGTCACGGGCGGTGGTGCGCCCGTAGCCCTTCTCGTACAGGCAGCGCTTGGCGCCGGCCATCAGGTCTTCGCGGTTTCCCATGCCCCGATCCTACGGAAGTTCTGGACGGATGTCTCGCACAGGCGTCTCACTCGGTCGTCTTGTACGAGCGATTTACACATACGTACTAGACAATCGTCTGACTCATCCGTACGGTCTTCCCCATGACCGCAACCACCGGCCGCGCAGGCCGTCGCGAATGGATCGGCCTGGCCGTCCTCCTGCTCCCGACGCTCGTCCTCACCATGGACATGGGCGTGCTCTTCTTCGCCGTCCCGTACATCTCCACCACGCTGGCGCCGAGCGGCACCCAGCAGCTGTGGATCATGGACATGTACTCGTTCGTGCTGGCCGGGCTGCTCATCACGATGGGCGCGCTGGGCGACCGGATCGGCCGCCGCCGACTGCTGATGATCGGCGCCGCCGGCTTCGCGGGCGCCTCGCTGCTGGCCGCCTGGTCGCACGACGCCGGCCAGCTGATCGCGGCGCGGGCGGCCCTCGGCGCCGCCGGGGCCACCGTGATGCCCTCGACCCTCGCGCTGATCCGCAACATGTTCCACGACCCCAAGCAGCGGCAGATCGCACTCGGCGCCTGGGGCGGCATCCTCACCGCCGGGGCCACCCTCGGCCCGGTCGCCGGTGGCCTGCTGCTGGAGCACTACTGGTGGGGCTCCGCCTTCCTGCTCGCCGTCCCGGTGATGGCCCTGGTCCTGCTGACCGCGCCCGTCCTGCTCCCCGAGTACCGCTCCACCGTCCTCTCCCGGCCTTCGGCCGGGGGGACCCCCAGCGGCCGCTTCGACCTGCTCGGCGCCGCGCTCTCGCTGGCCGCGATCCTGCCGCTGGTCTACGGCGTCAAGACGATCTCCGTCGAGGGCTGGAGCCCGCTGCCCGCACTCGCCGTGGCCGCCGGACTGCTGCTGGCCGGTGCCTTCGTGTGGCGCCAGCGCACCGCCGCGAACCCGCTGCTCGACCTGAGCCTGTTCCGGATCCGCACCTTCAGCGGCGCGATCAGCGTCAACACCGTCGCGATGTTCGCGATGATGGGCTTCTCCCTCTTCACCTCGCAGTACCTCCAGCTGGTCAAGGGCATGAGCCCGCTGACCGCCTCGCTCTGGTCACTGGTGCCGAGCGTGGGCGTCGGCGCGGCGGTCGGGATCAGCTCGGCGCTGGCCGGGAAGGTCCGCCCGGCGGTACTGATGGGCGGCGGCTTCCTGGTCGGCTCGGCGGGCTTCGCGATGATGACCCAGGTCGGCGCGCACTCCCCGCTGCCGCTCGTCCTCACCGCGGCCGGCGTGCTGGCCGCCGGGACGGTCGGCACCATGACGATGACCGCCGAGATGGTCGTCTCCGCCGCCCCGGTCGAGCAGGCCGGCGCCGCCTCCGCCACCTCCGAGACCGCCGTCGAGCTCGGCAGCTCGCTCGGCATCGCCCTGCTCGGCGCGGCCGGCGCCGCGGTCTACCGCCACCGGCTGGACGGCGCCCTGCCGGCCGGGGGCGACGGCGAGGCCGCCACGGCCGCCCAGGACACCCTCGGCGGCGCGGTCACCGTCGCCGCCCACCTGCCCGGCCGGCTCGGCACCGACCTGCTGGAGACCGCCCGCACCGCCTTCACCGACGGCCTGCACGTCGCGGCCGTGGTCGGCCTGGTCGCCGCCCTGGGCGCGGCGGTCCTGGCCTACCGCCTGATGCGCCACCTCCCGGCCGCCGCCCCCGTGGCCGCCCCCGCGCCGGAGGCCGTCGCCGCCTGATCCGTCCCGGCCCGATCCACGCGAGTCATCGAGAGCCCCCGCCCACCCCGGGCGGGGGCTCTCCGCCGTCCCGGACCGGGCGGGGAGCGGACGGGCGGGCGGGCCGTGCAGCGGGTGGCAGCGCGGCGGGAGTGGGTGGGCCTGGCGCACATGCGGTGTGCGGGCCCGGAACGGCGGGCGCCGGGACGGCCCGGCGTGCCAGGGTGGCGGCATGGGTACTGACCACGCGCGGGTGCGCGGGAGTTACGACACGGTGGCCGAGGAGTACCTGGGGCGGATCGGGGACGAGCTGGCGCACAAGCCGGTCGACCGGGCACTGCTGCGGGCGGTCGTCGAGGAGGCGGCCGGCGGGCCGGTGGCGGACCTGGGGTGCGGCCCCGGGCACGTGGCCGGGTGGCTGGCCGGGCAGGGTGCGCAGGTCGTCGGGATCGACCTCTCGCCCCGGATGGTCGAGCTGGCCCGGCGCGAGCAGCCGGGGGCCGTCTTCCGTGCCGGGGACCTGCTGGCGCTGCCCGCCGCCGACGGGGAGTTCGCCGCCGCCGTGGCCCTGTACTCGGTGATCCACCTGGAGCCGGCGGAACTGACCCCCGCCTTCGCCGAGATGCGCCGGGTGCTGCGGCCCGGCGGGGTGCTGCTGGTCTCCTTCCACCTGGGTTCCGAGGTGCGGCGGATGGAGGAGTGGTGGGGCCACCCGGTCGACGTCGACTTCCACTTCCTGGAGACCGACACCGTCGCCGCACACCTCACCGGGGCCGGGTTCACCGTCGAGGCCCGGCTGGAGCGGGAGAGCCTGCCCGAGGAGGCCGCCACCCGCCGCGGCTACCTGCTGGCGCGTCGGCCCCGCTGAGCGTCGGGGCCCGCGCCGTTCGTCCACCGAGGGCACCGAACGCACGGGGCGCACCGAGCATGGTCGGCGGATGTGAGCTTCGGCACCCGGATTCGGCCGACCGGACGTCGCGGTACTCGCGATCCGTTCGAACGGCACCTGGTTTTTGGCCAGCGTTTCCCGGCTGGTGTATCCGTTCGCCGTAAGTGCCAGGCATACTGGCCAGCACGGGCACTAACGCCCGCCATGACCCTAGAGACAAGAAGGGACCGGTGGCCAGGGATGCTGCGTAACGGTCTTGAGCCCTGGCACATTCTCGTGGTGCTGGCGGTCGTCATCCTGCTGTTCGGATCGAAGAAGCTGCCCGAGATGGCCCGTGGTCTGGGCAAGTCCATGCGCATCCTGAAGGCCGAGACGAAGGCCATGCGCGAGGACGACGCCCCGGCGGACGCCGCCGCCGGCACCGCGCAGAGCACCGCCGCTCCCCAGCAGAGCGCCGACCGACCGGCCGTCACACCGACCAACGTGACCAAGGCCACCGAGACCAAGCGGCCCGAGACGACCGCCTGATCCCCCTTCTCCTCCGGAAAGCCCCTGGTGAGCCACCAGGGGCTTTCCGGCGTTCCGGGCCCTTCCGGACCGCTCGGTCAGCCTGACCGTCGACTGGCCGTCCGATCTACCCGGACCGGTGCTGGTGACGCTCCGTCTGCCCCGCGGGCCGGTCGCCGTGCTGGCGGTGCTGGAGCCGCTGGACGAGCCGCGGCGGGCCGAGCGGCCGCAGGGCGGCCTGAAGGAGGAGCCCCGGTCTCGGCCTGAGGGACGATCACCCGGGGCGCCACCCCTTCTACGCTCGACAGGGTGTGGGGAACGACGTGGAGGGGCGCGCGGCTACCGCGGCCCGCGCTGATCGCCTCCGGGCTGGGGTACCTGCTGCTGGCGGGCCGTCCGGAGACGCTGACGGCGACCGACTGGGCGGTCGCCGCCGGCGCGCTGCTGCTCGCGGCGCTCGGCGGGCGCCTGCCGCTCGCGGTGGCGCTCGGGCAGTGCGCGCTGACCGTCCCGGCCGTGGCGCACGCCGTGCAGGTGGAGGTGAAGGTCGGCGTGGCGGCGGCCTTCCTCGACCTGGCCCTACGGCGGTGGGGCCGGCCGGTGGTGTGGCTGGGGGCCGTGCTGCTCTGCGCGGAGCTGGCGCACGCCTGGCCGTCCGTGCCCGCCGCGCTCTACCGGACGGCGCTGTTCGGCGGCGTGCCGGTGCTGCTGGCCGGGTACCTCCGTGCCGCCGAACGGGTGCGGCGGGCGGCCGAGGAGCGGGCCCGGGAGGCCGAACGCAGCCGGGACCTCGCCGAGTGGGGCGCCCGGATGGGCGAGCGCGCCGCGATCGCCCGCGAGCTGCACGACATGGTCGCCCACCACCTGGCCTCCACCGTGCTGCGGGTCGGGGTCGCCCGGCACGTCCTGCCGGACGCCGACCCCCGGCTCACCGCCGTCCTGGACGACGTGCACGCCGGGGCCACCGCCGCCCTCGCCGACCTGCGCCGGCTGCTCACCGCCCTGCGCGAGCCCGACGCCGGGCAGCTGGCCCCGCTGCTCGCCGAGACCGCCGACCTGCCCGCCGCCGTCGCCGGGGTGGTGGAGCGGTCCCGGGCGGCCGGACTGCGGGTCGACGCGGTGATCGGCGGCCGGCTCGCCGAACTGGACGCCGTCGGCGGGCTGACGGTGCTGCGGCTCGTCCAGGAGGGGCTGGCCAACGTGGTGAAGCACGCCGGCCCGGGGGCGCGGGTCCGGCTGCGGGCGACGACGGAGGACGGGAACGTGGAGCTGGAGATGGAGAACACCGGCGGGGACGCGGGCCCGGCCTCCGTGGGCGGCGGCGGGCACGGGCTGCTCGGCATGCGGGAGCGGGTGGCCCTGGTCGGCGGCACCATCGAGGCCGGGCCGGTCCCGGACGGCTGGCGGCTGGCCGCCTGCTGGCCGCTGGGGGCGGCGGCATGACCGGCGTGCTGATCGTCGACGACCAGCAACTGGTCCGGGCCGGGGTGCGGATGCTGGTCGAGTCCACCGACGACCTGACGGTGGCCGGAGAGGCGGCGGACGGCGCGCAGGCCGTGGAGCTCGCGGTGCGGCTGCGGCCGGACGTGGTGCTGATGGACCTCCACATGCCGGGGACGGACGGCATCGCGGCCACCGCTCTGCTGCTGTCCCGGCTTCCCTCGGCCCGGGTGGTGGTGCTGACCACCTTCGACGACGACGACCGGCTCTACCCCGCCCTGGCCGCCGGCGCCTGCGGCTTCCTCGCCAAGGACGTCGAACCGGCCGCCGTGCTGGACGCGGTCCGACGGGCGGCGGCCGGCGAGAGCCCGTACAGCCCGGCGGTGCTGCGGCGGGTGGTGGCGCGGGCGGCGGAGGGCTGGGCGGGGGCGGAGCGGCGGGCATCGCCCGTGCACTTCACCGAGCGGGAGGGCGAGGTGCTGCGGCACCTCGCGGACGGGCTGTCCAACGCGGAGATCGCCGGGCGGATGCACCTGGGGGTGACGACCGTGAAGACCCACGTGTCCAACCTGATGACCAAGACGGGCAGCCCGAACCGGGTACGGCTGGCGGTGCTGGCCATCCAGCGGGGGCTGGCCTGAGCGGAGCAGTCCGACGGGCGGGCGGCGGCAGCGGCGGGCAGGCTGGGCGGGATGTCCGGGAGACCGCTGCCGCCGGCCGATCTGAAGGCCTGGTTCTGGCTGATCGGCGCGTCCGCGCTGCTGATGGCCGGGTACTTCACGCTGCCGCTGGAGTGGCTGGGCGAGCGCCGGCCGCTGGTGAGCTGGCTGGTGTTCGCGGGGGCACTGGTCGGGATGAGCTGGCTGATGCTGGTCAAGATCGTCGGGGTGCTGCGGGGCACCGCCAGACGGCCGGTGGTCTGGCTGGTCTTCCTGATCTTCCTGGCGCTGACCGTCTTCGCGGGCACGTACTTCGTGCTGGGCGCGCGCAGGGCGGAGTTCGCCGGGCTGGAGACCCGGCTGGACGCGCTGTACTTCACGGTCGTGACGATGGCCACGGTGGGGTACGGGGACATCACGCCGGAGGGGCAGACGGCGCGGCTCGTGGTGACGCTCCAGATCGGGTACAACTTCGTGTTCCTCGCGGCGGCCGCCGGGACGGCGTCCCAGGCGATCCGCGGGAACGTCGAGCGGAGGATCCGCGAGCAGGACTGAGCGCCGTCCCCGCCCACCGCGCCAGCCCGACCCGATCTTCCGATCCACTGTCAAAAAATCTCATCCGAGGCGAACTTGGCCGGACTCCCGGCGCACGACCGAGGACGCCGGGCCGCCCGCCGACACCCGGCCCGCACCGCGGTCCGGCCGACCGGGCTGCCTTGATCTGCGGCGACGCGGTACCCGTAGAGTGGCCTCACGAAATTCTCATGTGCTCGGTCGATCGGACGATGCGTTCCGCGGCGGCCAGGGGACCAAGAAGTCCGGGAGGATCCGTGGAAGGCCACGAGGTGCGCAAGCTCGCCGAGCTCGAAGACCGGCACTGGTGGTACAAGGAGCGGCGGATACTGCTGGCGCGGGAACTCGCCAAGTTCAGCAAGGCGGGCACCGCCCTGGACATCGGCGCCGCGGGCGGGGGCAACACCCGGGTCCTGCGGGCGCACGGCTGGAAGCCGATCGCGGTCGAGTACGGGGCGGAGGGCGCCGAGGTGGCCCGCGACCGCGGGCTCGCCGTGATGCGGGCCGACGCCCGCAGGCTCCCCGTCGCCGACGGCGCGATCGACCTGGTGGTCGCCTTCGACGTGCTGGAGCACATCGAGGAGGACGACGCGGCGATGGCCGAGATCCACCGGGTGCTGCGCCCGGGCGGGGTCGCGCTCATCGCGGTGCCGAGCGACATGAAGCTCTGGTCGGCGCACGACGTCGCGGTCGGCCACGTCCGCCGCTACACCCGCAGCACCCTGCGCGAGGTGGTGGTCGACAGCGGCTTCACCATGGAGACCCTGGACAGCTGGAACGTGCTGCTGCGCCCGGCCGCCGCCTGGCGCCGGAAGAAGAGCACCGGCAGCGACCTGGACGACGTGCCGCCCCTCGTCAACAAGGCGCTCAGCACGGTGATCGCCGCCGAACGCTACCTGCCGGTCAAGAAGCTGCCGGGCGTCTCCCTGCTGACCCGGGCCCGCAAGCCCCTCACCGCCGCCAAGTAGGCGCCACCGCGCGGGGAGCCTCGTCGGGGGCCGTCAGCCGCGGACCCACGGCGCCCGCCCGCGCCGCCCCCGTCGCGCTTCCGTCGGCCCCTCGCCCCGCGAGGGGCCGACTGGCGTTCGCCCGCACCGTTCTGCCCCCGGGGCGTCGTTCGGACGCCGGGGGTCACCCCACAGCTCTGTCCACAGGCTGTGGACAACGCCGTGCGTTCAGGAGCGGCTGGTGTCGATGACGCAGAAGCGGTTGCCCTCGGTGTCGGCGAGGACCACGAAGTCCGGGTCCTCGGGGTAGCGGTCCCAGTCGACCCGCTCCGCGCCGAGGGCGAGCAGGCGCTCGACCTCGGCTGCCTGGTCGGCGGCATCCCCCGCGTAGAGGTCGAGGTGGACGCGCGGGTGCTCCTGGACGGGCGACTCGCTGAGCCCCAGGGCGAGTTGCACACCGCCGCGGCCCCCGGCGGGAACGAGGACCGTCCAGTCGTCCTCGACCAGGCCGCCGCGCGGGACGCAGTCGAGGGCGGCCGTCCAGAAGGCGACGGCGCGGCGCATGTCGGAGACACCGAGGACGAGGGAACCGATCGTCAGCATGGCGCCATTGTGGCCTTCGAGCGGCGCGCACGGGCCGGGAACGCCCGGGGCGGGGCCCTCCGTCAGTCGTCCTGGAGGTCGGCGGCGGTGTGCAGGGTGGCGAACAGGGCCGACAGCCTGGCGTTCCAGTTGGCGTACGTCGCGACGTCGACGGCGTGCTTCTTGCCCAGGTCCTTGACCACCTTCTGGGCGTTCCTGAGCTCCTGGGCGGCGTCGTCCGGACTGCCCTCGTTGAGGCGTGCCGCAGCGGTGTCGAGGATCTTCAGCAGGTCCGTCTGCTTGTCCCGCTCCTTGCCGACACGGGCCTGGGCCACCGCCTGGCGGAAGGACTGGATCTGGAGCGCGGCGGGCTGGTTGCGCGGGACGGGCGGGGTCGACGCCGGGGCCGCCGACGGAGGGGTGGGCGCCGCGGAGGTCGCGGTGGAGGTCGCGGTCGCGGTCGGCGCCGGGGTGGTGGCCGGCCTGGAAGCCGGGGCGGTGGCCGCGGCCGGCTTGGCGGCGGCCGTCCTGCCGGCCGGTTCGTCGAAGGCGGTGAGCGCCAGCGCGGCGACGCCGGCCAGGCCCGCCACGCCCAACGCCCCCAGCACCAGCGGCTTTCGGCGGCCGCGGGCGGCGGTCGAGGCGGGAGCCGGCGCGGAGCCGGGAGCCGGTGCCGAAACGGGGACCGGCGCCATCATCGAGGTGGCGGCCGGCGGTCGGGGTGGCAGCACGGTGGTGTGCTGCTGGTTCGGCGCCGGTGAGTGGGGCACCGGCGGCAGCAGCCGGGTCGCCGCCCCGGCCGCGCTCGCGAGCAGCTCCGCCGTCGGATCGCCGACCATCAATCCAGGTACGGTGCCGAGAAGTTCGGCCCGGGCGGCGGCCGCGTCGGCCGGGCGGTCGGCCGGGTTCTTGGCCAGCAGCCGCAGCACCGCCGCGTCCAGCGCGGACGGCAGGCCCGGGCGGCGGACGGACGGCGGCAGCGGCTGCTCGCTGACGTGCTTGAAGGCGATCGCCACCGGGGTCTCGGCGGTGAACGGGGTCGCGCCGGTGAGCATCTCGGTCAGCACGCAGCCGACCGCGTACAGGTCCGTCCGCCCGTCCAGCTCCGAGGCGGTGGCCTGTTCGGGCGAGAGGTAGGCGGCCGTACCGAGCACGCTCGCGGTCTGGGTCAGGTTGCCGGAGGAGCCGGCCCGGGCGATGCCGAAGTCGACGACCTTCACCCCCCCGTCGTCGGTGATCATGATGTTCCCGGGCTTGATGTCCCGGTGCACCAGCCCGGCCGCGTGCGCGACCGACAGCGCTTCGCAGACCGCCGCCGCGATGCCGACGGCGCGCTCCACCGGCAGCGTCCGCTGCTCCGCCAGCAGCGCGGCCAGCGAACGGCCGCTGACCAGCTCCATGACGATGAACGGGGTGCCCTGGTCCACACCCGAGTCGAAGACCATGACGATCCTCGGGTGCGCCAGCATGGCCGCGTGCTGGGCCTCGCGGCTGAAGCGCTCGGAGAAGCGGGGGTCGTCGGCGAGGCCGCCGTTCAGGACCTTGACGGCCACCTGGCGTCCCAGTACCCGGTCCACCCCGCGCCAGACGGTGGCCATGCCGCCGACGCCCAGCATGCCGACGAGTTCGTAACGCCCGTTCAGCGCCCGTCCGATCACCTGGAGCTCCCCTCACGTGCCCTGCCCGGGGTCCCGGGCCGCCTCGTGCACCTGTGCACGATAGCCGCACTGCCGAACGGGCCGACCGGGGGCGGAGGGTGGCGGTCGGGGGACCGGGCAGCGGTCCCCCGGCCGCCGGCACGGGGGTGCGGCCCGCCCTGACTGCGGGAGGGCGGGCCGCACTTTTCCGGGCCGGCCGGACCGGCGGGCGCGTCCGGGGTGCGCCCAGCGGTCCGGCCGGGGCCGGCCGGGTGGTCGGCCGGCACGGGGGAGCCGACCGGCCACCCGGGGTCTTCGGGTGGTACTGCTACCCGCTGGTGGTGCGGGTGGTGCTGGTACCGCGGGTGGTGCTGTTCCGGATGGGCGGCGAGCCCGGGGGGAGTCGCTCGCCGCCCACCCGGAGATCTGGGGCTACCTCGCGGCCGACTGTTCGTCGTCGGGCCGGTCGGTCCTGCTCGGACGGACGTCCTGGGTGGTGGCCGGGCCGGTCGGTACGGGCGCGACGGTCACGCCGGCCTTACCCCCCGGCCTGGCACCGGTGCCGCCGTTGCCGGCGCCGCCGGTCCGGCCGCCGTCGGTGCCCCCCTTGCCGGCTCCGGCGCTGGCTCCGGAACCGCCACCGGCCCCGGGAGCGGTGCCGGTGCGGGCGGGATCGCGGCTCGGGTTGGTGGCGCCCTGGTGGTCGCCGTCCCTGTCGCCGATCGCGGCCGCGCAGTAGTCCGCCACCCGGTCCGCGCCGCCGGCCGCCGCGACCAGCGGTCCGTACAGCGCCTCGCCGGCCAGCCGGCCCGGGCGCTCGCCCTTGGCCGTACGGTCGGCGAAGGCGGTGCAGAGGCCGAGCAGCGCGGGCGGGACGGCCGAACGGCCGCCGCGCCCCTCGGCCGTCGGGGTGCCGGGCGTCGCGGCGTCGGACGGGACGACCGCCTGCGGTCCGGCGGAGGCGGTGCCGGACGGATCGGCGGAGCCGGACGCCACGGCACCGAACGGGGCCACGCCGACGGACGAGCCGGCGGCCGCCGGGCCCGACGCGGAGCCGGTGGCCGCGCCCTGGCCCGTGAGCCCGCGCTCCGGCGCGGACGGGCCGCCGCCCAGCGGGGACGGCAGGTTGCCGGTGCCGGCGGCGACGGCCACACCGCACAGCGCGGTGGTGCCGAGCACGACGGCAGTGGCCTTCGTGCTGAAGGCCCTGGCCAGCGCGGCGGTTGCCATCGATCGTCTCCGGACGGGGGTCGGTGTCGGTGCGGGCGTGAGACGCGCCTTCCGGAACGCGGCCAGGGCGGCCTCCTCCCCGGCCAGTTCCTCGGCCGTCGCGGGGGCGGCGGCCGCGGCGAGCACCCGGGCGAGCTGCCCGGGACCGCCGTCCGGTCCGGTGAGCGAGGCGTCCTGCCCGGCCGACGGGCCGCCCACGGCACCACCGAGCAGCTGCTCGGCGGCGTCACGGTCGATCCGACGGGATCGGTTGGTGCTCATCTCATGTCCTTCAGCGTCGCGGCCCGGTGTTCTGTCACACCCTGCGGAGAACTTTTTTTCGCGCGTTTCCCCGGGGGTCGCCCGGCGGCCTCGCCCACGCTCACTCCGGCGGCCTTCCCGGAGTCCTCAGGGCCCGGTCCGGCACCGGTTCCGCCACCGGTTCCGGCCGCCGCTCCGGCGCCCCGGGCGGCCGGGATGCCGACCCCGGAGCCGAGCGGCTCGACCAGCTTGGCCAGCCGCCGCAACCCTCGGTGGGCGGCCATCCGGACGGTGCCGGCCCGCTTGCCGAGCACCTGGGCGGCGCTCTCCGCGTCCAGTTCCATGACCACCCGGAGCAGCACGGCCTCGGCCTGGTCGCGCGGCAGCCGGGAGATCAGGGCCAGCGCGTCCGCGGTGCCGACCGTGGCCAGCGCCGCCCGCGCGGTGTCGTCGCCCGCCGCCAGCTCGACCAGCTGCTCGAAGGGCAGGTCGGTGACCGGACGGCGGCGGCGGGCGCGCAGGTGGTCGAGGGCGCGGTGCCGGGCGATGGTGGCGGCCCAGCCGCGGAAACCGTCCCCGTCGCCGGAGAAGCCGCGCAGGTCGCGGGCGATCTGCAGCCAGGTCTCGGAGGCGATGTCCTCGGCGTCCTGCACGTCCTCCGGCCGGCCGCCGACCAGCACCCGCAGGTAGCGCAGGAGAGCCGGCTGGACGGTCCGGAACAGCAGCCGGAACGCCTCCTCGTCCCCGTCCTGCGCGGCCCGGACCGCCTCGGTCAGGTCGGGGGGACCGGGGGCCGGGCCCGGCGGCGGTGGCGGTGGCGGGTCGGCGGGTGGTACTCGTCCGGACCGGCCGACGGGGCTGTCGGTGCCCGCTCCGGGGCGCTCTGCACTCTGCACCCCCCACATGATGCGCCATTCGGGCGACGACTTCGGCGCCGGCCGAAAGACCGAGCCGACCGGGGCCGAGGTCCCGAGGACCGCTGCCGTTCGCCCGCGGCCCGGAGGGGCCCGCCCCGCCTACGTTGTCGGTGGGCGAAGCAGTCCGGGCAGCCACCCCGCCCCGGACGCCGGTCCGCCGACGTGCCCGGTCCGCCACCGCGCCCCCGCCGCGACCGATTGTGCACGCACGACCCTTGTCGGCCCCGGGCGCACGAGCCCGCATGGTTTGAGCCGTCCCGCCGGGGACCAGCACCGACCGGGGGCCGTCGGCGACGGGGCCGCCCCGGGCGGCCCGATCAGCGGGACGAGCGGCACGGACGAGCGGCACGCCCGACACGTCCGACCGGCGCGCACGACCGGCACCGGCCGGCACGACCGATCGGCAGGGAGAGAACATGATGACGGCCGCCCACGAGCTCCACGCGGAGGGCCTGCGCGAGCACCTCGCGCCCGCGCTGCGCGCCCTGGGCCTCACCGGGTGGCGCCGGACCTTCAGCCTGCCGGACGAGACCCACTGGCTGCCGCTCGGCCTGGTCGAGCGCCCCGCCGCCGACCGGGTGCCCTTCACCTTCGAACTCAGCGCGGTCCGCCGCACCGACTGGACCCTCATGGACCTCCCCGGCCACCGGCCCGACCCGCGCACCCGCTACGGCATCGAGACCTGGCGGGCCCGGACCGGCGAGGTGCTGCCGGTCGGGGAGGACGTCTGGTGGGAGGTGCTGCCCGGGCCGCGCCGGTGGCTCCCGCTGGACGACGCCGTCGCCGCCGTCCGCCACTACGGCCTGCCGGAACTGCGGCGCCGGGCCGAGGGGGACCGCGCCCCCACCGGGGAGGCCTACCTCCTCCCCGCCGAACTGGAGGCGGTCAACGCCGCGCTGCCGACCGCCGCGGTGGCCCGGGTGCGGCGCGCCGAGCCGACCGACAAGGCGCTGGTGCTGACCAGTGCCTGGACCCGCGGCGACCGCGTCGCCCGGACCGTCCTGGACGGCGTGGCCCGGGGCTTCCTGTCCGCCGACGACGAGCGCTTCGGCACCGTCCGCTGCCTGGACACCCTGGGCCGCGAGCTGTGGACCTTCCCCGACGAGGAGTAGGCCGCTCCCCGCCGAGGGTGCACAAATCCGCAGGTCGGAGCCGGCGTCACGGCACGCGCCATGACAACTGTCACGCGGAGGAGGCAACGGACGGCACTGCTCTGACGGGGGATCGGACCGAAAGACTGGAGGCACGACGCGGGCAGCGGCCCGCGGCCACCAGTCGGGGAGGAACCCACCGTGAGCCAGACCGTCAGCGCCGCCGCCGTCCCCAGCACCGCCACCGCGGACGCCGCCCACGCCGCGGCGCCCAACCCGCTGGCCTCCGGTCTCCGCCCGCTCGCCCTCGACGTCGCCGCCCCGCTGGCCGGCTACTACCTGCTGCACTCGGCCTTCGGCCTGAGCGAGGTCGCCGCGCTGGCCTGGAGCAGCGCCTTCCCGGCCGCCCGGACGGTCCTCGGCCTGCTGCGCGAGCGCAGGCTCAACCTGTGGGCCGCCCTGATGCTGACCGTCAACCTGGCGGGTCTGGCGCTGACCTTCGTCACCGGCGACGCCCGGCTGATGATCGCCAAGGACGGCGGCCTGAGCGGCACCGTGGCGCTGGCGATCCTGGTCTCCGGTCTGCTCGGCCGATCGGTGATGACCCCGATGGTGATGCCCTTCCTCACCAAGGGCCGGCGGGAGCGCACCGCCGCCTGGCAGCGGCTGGTCGAGGGCCGGGCGGCCGGCTCGCGGGCCTTCCGCCGCCACGAGCGCCTGTTCGCGGGCATCTGGGGCACCGCGCTGCTGGCCGAATGCGCGGCCCGGGTGGTCGGCGCCTTCACCCTGCCGGTGTCGACCATGGCGTGGCTGTCCACCGTCCTGCTGATCGGGGCGATCGTGACCGGCTCGGTGTTCGGCCGGATCGCGACCGAGCCGATGGAGCGGCTGGTCCGCGCCGAGGCCGAGGCCCCGACCGCCGCCTGACCACCCGGTCCGGCCCGCCGACCATCCGGTCCGCCACTCCCCGACCACCTGGTCCGCCACTCCCTGAACAGCCGGTTCCGAGGACCCGAACAGCGAGGAACCATCCGGATCTCCCGGGAGTCGTTACATAACGACGGGGTAACGGGACCCCTGACGAGGAAACGGGGAGCCCCATGAACCGGACGACGCACGCGCCGAGCAGGACCGAGGACCGCACGCTCGTCTGGGACGGCTGCCTGAACGTCCGCGACCTGGGCGGATTGCCCACCGTCTCCGGTCGCCCCACCGCCCGCGGCGCGATAGTCCGGGCGGACAACCTGGACCGCCTCACCGCCGAGGGCTGGGACGCCCTCCTCGACCACGGCGTCCGCACCGTGGTCGACCTGCGCAACGCCGAGGAGCACCGGCCGCTCCTCCCGCTCCCCGAGGACGTCGAGCTGATCCGCGTCCCGCTGGACGAACTGGCCGGCCCCGACTGGTGGGAGGCCCACGGCCGACTGGACGGCACCCCGCTCGCGCTCCGCCCGTACCTGGACCACTGCCCGCACGCCGCCGCCGCGCTGGTCTCCGCGATCGCCGGAGCCCGCCCCGGCGGCGTGGTCGTGCACTGCGGCGCCGGCCGTGACCGCACCGGCCTGGCCGCCGTCCTGCTGCTCGCCCTGGCCGGGGTCGACCGGGCCTCGATCACCGAGGACTACCTGCTGAGCGGCCCCAACATCCGTCCGCTGTACGGGATGCTGGGCCTGCCGGACCCGTACCGCCGGATCGACGCGGTGCTCGCCGAGGCCGGGACCACCGCCGAGGCCGCCCTGGCGTCCGCGCTCGACGGGTTCGACCCGGTCGACTACCTGCTCGCGGCGGGTGTGGCGCCCGAGTCGGTCGCCGCCGTCCGGGAGCGGCTGCTGCCCGCCGCGTAGCGCGGGCCGCCGACTCCATCCACGATCATCGTCAACCGATGGTTGACGACTTCCGGGTCGACAACCTACGGTTGACGCATGGAGAATCCCGTTGTTCCCAACACCACTCCGTTGCGCCTCGACGACCTGATCGCCGCGATCAAGAAGGTCCACGTCGACGCGCTCGACCAGCTCTCCGACGCGGTCATCGCCGCCGAC
This sequence comes from Kitasatospora sp. NPDC114501, assembly GCF_055633695.1. Classification (NCBI taxonomy): domain Bacteria; kingdom Bacillati; phylum Actinomycetota; class Actinomycetes; order Kitasatosporales; family Streptomycetaceae; genus Kitasatospora; species Kitasatospora sp. NPDC114501. Next base: position 486,414 of record NZ_JBVKDS010000003.1, read on the forward strand.
CACCTCGGCGACCTCGCCGACCACCTCATCGGCCACTTCGTCGACCAGGCCCGCCGCTCCGGCGCGTCCTGGACCGACATCGGCCGCAGCATGGGCGTCAGCAAGCAGGCCGCCCAGAAGCGCTTCGTCCCCAAGGACCCGGGCACCCCGAACGACCTCGACCCCAGCCAGGGCTTCAGCCGGTTCACGCCCCGGGCCCGCAAGGTCGTGGTGGCCTCGCAGGAGGAGGCCAGGAAGGCGAACAACGCCGAGATCACCGCGGAACACCTGCTGCTCGGCCTGCTCGCCGAGCCGGAGGGCATCGCGGTCAAGGCGCTCGCCGCCCAGGGCATCACCCCGCAGGCCGTCCGCGCGGCGGCCACCGCCGCGCTGCCGACCGCCGTCGAGCAGACGGTGCCCGCCCTGATCCCGTACGACGCCCAGGGCAAGAAGGTGGTGGAGCTGTCCTTCCGGGAGGCGCTCAAGCTCGGGCACAACTACGTCGGCACCGAGCACATCCTGCTCGCGCTGCTGGAACTGGAGAACGGCCAGGGCGTGCTGGCCGGGCTGAACGTGGACAAGGCCGAGACGGAGACCTTCGTCGCCGAGACGATCGCCGCCATCATCGCCGCCCGGGACCCGGAGTCCGAGCCCCGGCAGTGAGGCCGCAGCAGTGAGGCCCCGGCGCCCCGCCCCGGACGGAACCCCCGTCCGGGGCAGGGCACTTCCGCGCGCGGCCGATCGCTTCCGCTCAGAATCCGGAGACGTGGGTGGTGACGATCCGGACCCGACCGCCCCCGGTCGTCTCCAGCGCCTCCAGCGCCTCCAGTGCCGCCCGCAGCCGGGCCGAACGGGCCGGGCCGAGCAGTTCCACGGCGTCCTCGACCGACGCCCAGCGGTAGTCGTCCAGTTCACCGGCCGGGACGGTCACGGGGGTGCCGTCCGGGACGGTGCCGAAGTCGAACAGGAAGTGCTGGGCGGGGTGGTCGAGTTCGGCCGAGGCGTGGGTCCAGGAGATCGCCAGCAGCGCACCGGCCGCCTGGACGATGCCGGTCTCCTCCGTCAGCTCCCGCTCGGCGCACTCGACCGGGCCCTCCCCGAGGTCGATCGTGCCGCCCGGGAACTGCCAGTGCTCGCGGTACCCGGCCTTCACGATCAGGATCCGGCCCGACTCGTCCCGCAGCAGGCAGCCCGCCGCCGCGTAGATCCGGGGCAGGGAGGCCAGCCACTCCTCGCGGGACTTCAAGGGCTCAGCCGTCACAGCGCTCCTCCTGGGCAGGTGGGTTCGGTGCCCCCACTCTGCCACCCGCCCGCCCGGCCATCCGCCCGGCCGCCCAGCCGCCCGCCCAGCCACCCGACCGATGAGTCGAAGCCGCCCCGGCGGTCCTATCCGTATGGACACCGTGGAGACCACACCGGGCGGCCCCGTACTGACCTGCGACCTGGGCGCGCTCACCGCCCCCGACCTGGCCGTCGTCGACGCGCTCGCCCGGCTGCGGCTGGCCGCCGCCCGGCACGGGGTGGCCGTGGTGCTGCTGAACGCCGGCGGTCCGCTGCGCGAACTGCTGGCGTTCAGCGGCCTCTCGGCGCTGCTGCCGGGCGCGACCGACCCCCTGGACCTCGCCGGGCTACTCGGCGGGGCAGACCGATCCCGCGACCGGCGCGGCGTCGGGCTCGGTCCCGGACTCGGCCTGGATGTGGACCTGGGCCCGGGCCTCCAGCCGGGGCGGGAGACCGAAGAGCGGGAAGAGCACGTCGGTGTCCAGGAAGTTGGTGAAGCCGGTGATCCGGCCCGCTGACACCTCCGGCACGATCAGCGCCCACGGCTCGTGCCCGCCGGCCGGGCTCGGCCGGTACTGCCCGAAGGCCGGGCCGCCGTTGGCCGTCACCGGGACCAGCCGGGAACCGCGGCAGCCGTGCCCGGGGCCCAGCATCCACTCGCGGATCTCGTCCCGCCCGCGCAGCCACATCGCGAACGGCGGCATGTTGAGCGTGACGTCCTCGTGCAGCAGTGCGGCGAGGCCCGCCATGTCGTACGCCTCGAAGGCGCGGACGTAGCGGTCCAGCAGTGCGCGGTGGTCCTCGTCCAGCTCGGGGGCCGGCCCGGCGTCCGGGGCGGTGGCCCGGGTGTCGGCGGCGAGCACCGCGCGGGCGCGCTGGAGCGCGCTGTTGACCGAGGCCACCGTGGCACCGAGCAGTTCGGCCACCTCGGCGGCCTTCCAGCCGAGCACCTCGCGCAGGATCAGCACCGCCCGCTGCCGGGGCGCGAGGCGCTGGAGCACGGCGACGAACGCCAGCTTCACCGACTCGCGCTGCGCGGCCACCTCGGCCGGGTCCGCCGTCTCGGGGAGCACCCGGCCGTCCGGCGCCGGACCGATCCACGTCACCTCGGGCAGCTGGGTGTCGTACGCGGCGGCCACCGTCACCGGGCCCGCCAGGTCCATCGGCCGGGCCCGGCCGTTGCGGCCGTTCAGCGCGTCCAGGCAGACGTTGGTGGCTATGCGGTACAGCCAGGAGCGCAGCGCGGCCCGCCCCTCGAAGCCCTTGTGCCCGCGCCAGGCGCGGACCATCGTCTCCTGCACCGCGTCCTCGGCCTCGAAGACCGAGCCGAGCATGCGGTAGCAGTAACCCGTCAGCTCGGTGCGGTACCGCTCCAGCTGGAGCTCGACCGGCTCCTCCGTGATCACGTCGGCCATGCTGCGCCCGCCCCCGTCGTCCTGCCGAATGCCCTGGTGAACGGCATGAACGTAGCGCACACCACTGACAATCTCCCGGGAGCGGTCGGGTTGAGCCCCCACGACCATGCTGCGGGAGATGTCCCGGGTGGCGAAGACGCCGGTGGTGTATCCGGGCCGGGAGCCGTTCTTGCCCCACACCTCGTACACCCCGGTGCCGTTCGGCAGGTCCGGGACGGCGAACACCCCTGCCTGCCGGGCGGGCAGCAGCAGCCGGCCGCGGTAGAGCGCGCCGAAGAAGCGCTCCGGATCCGCCACGGAGGAGATCATGTGCCGGGAGGTAGGTGGCGAGCAGCGCGCCGGCCTCCGCGAGGTCGGACCAACGACCTTTGCGGGTACGGGTGTTCCTGCGAAGCCCATCCAACGTCCGCCCGCCCGGCGGCAGTCGGGCCGCCCTGGTCGGCGGCCCGCCGGGTCGGCGGCTCTGACAGGAGAGAGCCTTCGGGGCCGCACCACGCCGAGGCATCCGGGAGCGCCCCTTGAACCGTCCCGAGAACAGCCCTGACCGCACGTCAGGGGCGGCCGGCCGGATCGCGGCCGCCCGCCCCCGACGGGCACCGCGGCTCAGTGGGCGGAGTGCTTCTCCGCGCCGCGGTGCCGGTGCCCCTTGAGTTCGGCGTGCATCGCCGGGGCCGCGTGCATCGCGGTGCCCGGCGCGTCCCGCCCACCGTGCCGGAAGGCCTCGCCGGCTCCGTGCCCGGCGGAGCCCTTGGACATCGCACCGGCGCTCGGCATCGGCGCGAGCCGGGTGGGCGGGCTCGCCATGCCGCGGCGCTCGAGCAGTTCCTGGGTGCCCTGGCGGAGCTTGGCGGTGCTGCCGGGGGTTCGGTTGGTCATCGTCGGCCTCCCTTCGTCGGCCGCCGGCCGGACGGATGCCGGCCGGAGGGGCCACACGGGCGTTATGTCCGGATTTTATCCGGGTTGCGGGCCCGTGCCACTGCGGGAAGGCCGCCCCTGCGCGGGCGGGAGCATCACGGAAGGCGTTCGCGGAAGGCCACCTCGGGTCGCCTCCGCAGGTCGCCTCCGCAGGTCGCCTCCGCGGACGGGCTCCCCGGGTGACCGCCTCAGCCCATGACCTCGTGGACGAAGCACCAGCGCCAGTCCTCCCCCGGCTCGTACGAGCGGATCACAGGGTGGGACGTGTTGTGGAAGTGCGCGGTGGCGTGCCGCTGCGGGGAGAAGTCGCAGCAGCCGATGTGGCCGCAGTCCAGGCAGATCCGAAGGTGCACCCAGTCCCGGCGGCCCTGCGCCAGGCAGTCGGCGCAACCGTCGGCGGGCGGTCGGGGCTCGATCTCCTGAGGAGCCAGAGCGAGGTCTTCGCAGGCGCTCATGACTGAAAGGCTATGCCGCCCCGGCGCGGAGCGCCCGCTCAGGACGCTTCCGACCCCTCGGCGGCCGTCCCTCCGGCCGCCACCCCGCCTGCCGTCGCCCCGCCTGTCGCCTCCTCCTGTGCCACCGCCCCCGGCGCCGTCCAACTCGCCAGCAGGGCCAGCTTCTGGGCGGTGGGCGAGCCCGCCGGAGCGGTGTAGGCGACCAGCAGCTGGTCCGGCGAGCCGTTGACGGCCAGGGTCTCGTAGCCGAAGTCGAGTTCGCCGACCAGCGGGTGGTTCACCAGCTTGACCCCGTGGGTCTTCTCCCGCACCAGGTGGTCCGCCCAGAGCCGGCCGAACTCGACGCTGCGCAGTGACAGTTCTCCCACCAGCGCGCCCAGCGCCGGATCCTCCGGGTGCAGTCCGGCGTCCCGGCGCAGAAAGGAGACGGTCTCGGCGGCGACCGCGTCCCACTGCCGGTAGTACTCCCGGGCGGACGGGTCGAGGAAGGCGTGCCGGGCCTGGTTGGGCAGGCTGTCCGGACCGGCGTCGGAGCGCGTGGAGAAACCGTTCACCGCGTCGCCCAGCGCGTTCCAGGCGAGCACGTCCATCCGGCGGCCCAACACGAAGGCCGGCACCTCGGTCATCAGGTCGAGCAGCAGCCGCGTCCCCGGGCGGACCGGCTGCCGCCCCCGCCCCCTGGCGGTGGAGGCCGCCGGGGCCGCCGGGGCCTTGGGCGGACGGACCAGCGAGCGCAGGTGCGCGGCCTCCACCCCGTCGAGCCGAAGCACCCGGGCCACGGCTTCCAGCACGGCGTCCGAGGCGCTGCCGCCCCGGCCCTGCTCCAGCCGGACGTAGTAGTCGACGCTGACGCCCGCGAGCTGCGCCACCTCCTCCCGGCGCAGTCCCTGCACCCGGCGGCGGCCGTGCGAGGGCAGGCCCACCTCCTCCGGCAGGATCCGGGCCCGGCGCGAACGGAGGAAGTCCCCCAGGGTGTTCTCCATGCCCGGCAGGTTAGCCCCGGGCGGGCGCCCCGAGGGTGGTACTGCCGTTCCCAGGCTCCGCCGTCCCGGGAAGGACCGTCCCGGGACGTGCGCTCCCAGGAAGTGCCGTCCCAGGAACGGGGTTCCCGGGAAACGCGCAGCCCTGGGTAGCCGCCCGCGGCCCGCGCAGAGTGGTCGACGTCAGCCCGACCGCACCGTCTGGAGCCCCCGATGAGCTACCCGTCCCTCGCCGCCCGCACCGCCGTCGTCACCGGAGCCGCCAGCGGCATGGGCGCCGCCACCGCCCGGCTGCTGGCCGCCTCCGGCGCCCGGGTCGCCCTGCTCGCCCGCCGCGCCGAGCGGCTGGACGCCCTCGCCGCCGAGATCGCCGCCGCGGGCGGACAGGCCCTCGCCGTCACCGCCGACGTCACCGACCAGGCCTCGGTGGACGCCGCCGCGAAGACCGTCCACGAGGCGTACGGCCAGGTCGACCTGGTGGTCAACAACGCCGGGGTGATGCTGCCCAACCCGCTCGCCGACGGCCGGATCGACGAGTGGACCCGCATGGTGGACACCAACCTCACCGGCGCGCTGCGGATCGTCCGTGCCTTCGGCTCCGACCTCACCGCGGCCGCCGCCGAGGGCCGCACCGCCGACCTGGTCAACGTCTCCTCGATCGCCTCGCACGTGGTCTTCCCCGACTACGCGGTGTACGGGGCCACCAAGGCCGCGCTCACCCAGCTGTCCGCCGCCCTGCGCAGCGAGTTGGGCCCGCGCGACGTCCGGGTCAGCGCGATCGAGCCCGGCCTGACCGACACCGAACTCGGCGGGCACATCGACAACCCGGTGCTGCGCGAACAGCTCGGCGGCATGTTCGACGCCATCCCGGCACTCGGGGCGGAGGACGTCGCCGACCTCATCGCGTACACCGTCAGCCGCCCCCGGCACGTCAACCTGCGCCACCAGGTCGTCCTGCCCACCCGGCAGGCGTAGGGCCTTTCGCCACGTCGTACCGGCACAGCCGAATCCCCGCTCCGCGCCCACGGGCGGCATGGGAGCATGCCACCCGTGGCGATCGTGACGGGGAGAACGAACGGCGACACCGACGGGGGCGATCCCGGCGGTGCGCCCGCGCAGCGGGAACGCGGTGCGGGGACGCGGGACAGTGACGGCGGAAACGGCGGTGAAGGCGGCAGAGGCAGAGGCAGCGACACCGGCAGCGACACCGGCAGCGGCGCCGCCGGCAGCAGCGGCACCGACAGCGGGGCACCGGCCCACCGCGGCGCGGTGAGGGCCACCGCCCGGATACCCGGGCAGGCCGGCCCCGGCCGGTTCCGGGCCCGCCCGCTGCCCGCCACCGACCGGGTCCGGCAGCCCGTCGCCCTGATCCGGCTGCTCGGCGGACTGTTCGCCATCGCCCTCACCCTGCTGCTCGCCGACTACGCCCGGGCCACCGTCGGCGGCATCGCCGCCGACGTCGCCGAGGCCGCCGCGCTGGTGCCGCGCCCGCTGGGCGGCCTGGCCGGCGGGCTCACCACCGCCGCCGTCCTGCTGCTCCCGGTCGGCCTCGCCGTCCGCCGGCTGCTGGGCCCCGACCGGCGGCGCGCCCTCCAGCAGGTCTCCGACGGGCTGCTCGCCGCCGTCCTCGCGTACGGCGCCACCCTCGGACTGGACCTGTGGGCCGACGGCCTGGCCCCGCTCTCGCTGCTCACCGCGCTCACCCAGCCGCTGCCCGGCGGCGGGCTCAGGCACACCGAACCCGTCTACGGCTACCTCGCCCCGGTCCTCGCCTTCATGACCGCCTCCGGCAGCCGGGACGGCCGCCTGTCCTGGGCCGTCCTCGCCCTCTCCGGCCTCGCCGGACTGACCGGCGGGTACGCCACGCCCACCGCGCTCCTGCTCGGGCTGCTGATCGGCTGGACCGGCGCCCACGGCACCCTGTACGCCGTCGGCACCCCCGACCCCTGCCCCCGGCCTGGCGAGGTCCTGCGCGCCCTGCGCGACAGCGGCCTGCGCCCGGTCGAGGCCCAGCCGGCCGGCCCCGACCGCTACCGGGTCCGACAGGCCGACGGCCACCCCGACCTCGACGTCCAGCTCCTCGACCGGCAGGCCGTCACCGCCGCCGCCGTCCAGCGCGCCTGGCGCCGGCTGCGCCTGCGCACCGCCCCCGACCCGCGCGTCCTGCGCTCCCCGCGCACCGGGCTGGAGCACGAGGCCCTGGTCACCTACGCGGCCCTGGCGGCCGGCGTCCGCACCCGCCGCATCGCCGCCACTGCCGGTATCGGCCAGGACACCGCCCTCATCGCGTACGAACGGCTCGCCGGGCGCACCCTGGACGAACTCGCCGACGGGGAGATCACCGACGAGCTGCTCACCGACGCCTGGCGGCAGTTCGCCCTGCTCCAGCGCCGCGAGATCGCCCACCGCGCCCTCGTCCCGTCCTCCCTGCTGATCGACGACTCGGGCGCGGTGCACCTGGTCGACTTCGCCGACGGCGACATCGCCGCCACCGAGCTCGTCCTCTGCTGCGACCTCGCCCAGCTCCTCACCACCCTCGCCCTCCGTGCCGGGGCCGCCCGCTCCGTCCGCACGGCCACCGCCGTCCTCGGCCCCGACCCCATCGACGCCGCCCTCCCGCTGCTCCAGCCCATCGCCCTCACCCACACCACCCGCCGCGCCCTCAAGCAGCACGCGAAGCGCACCGACCCGCGGGCCGCCCCGCGGGCTGCCGAACCGGCGGGCGGGGGTGGGGCCGGCGACTTCGGCGGGGGCAGGGGCGGCGCCGGGGGTGCTCGCCCCGCGGCAGACTCCCGGTCCGCCGTCGACCCGGGCGCGCCCGGCAGCGGCAACGGGCCCGCCATCGACCCGGACCCCGGGCCCACCACCGACCCGGACCCCGGGCACGACGCCCCCACCCCCGGCGGGCTGCTCGACGAGATCCGCGCGGAGGTCCTGCGCGCCCGCCCGCAGGCGGTGAGCCGGCCGGTGCGGCTGGAGCGGCTGCGGCCGCGGACCCTGCTGGTCGTCGTGGGCGGGGTGGTGGCCGGGTGGCTGCTGATCCCGCAGCTGTTCGCGGCGGAGGACAACCCGGTCTCCGCGCTGGCGGACGCCGATCCGTGGTGGCTGCTGCTGGCACTGGCCGCGGCGGCGACGAGCCACGTCGCGGCGGCGATGGGCTTCGTCGGCTTCGTGCCGGAGCGGCTGAACTTCCGCAACGCGGTGCTGGCCCAGGTGGCCGGGTCGTTCGTGAAGCTGGTGTCGCCCGGCGGTGTCGGCGGCGTCGCGCTGAACACCCGCCTGTTGCAGCGGGCCGGCATCCCCACCGCGCAGGCGCTGTCCAGCGTCGGCGTGGGGACGCTGATCGGCCTGGTGCTGCACCTGCTGCAACTGGGGGCCTTCGTCTACCTGCTGGGCTTCGAGCCCGGCGGCTCCGAGCTGGACGCACTGCCCGCGGTGGTCGGCGGGCTGGCGGGGGCGGCGGCGCTGCTGGCGGTGGTGTCGGCGATCCCGGTGGCCCGGCGGTGGCTGGCCACGCGGCTGCGGCCGCTGACGGCCGAGGTGCTGCCGCGGCTGCTGGACCTGCTGCGCAGCCCGACCCGGCTGGCGGTGGGCGTGACCGGGCAGCTGCTGGTGTCGATCTGCCTGATCGGCTGCCTGTACTGCTGTGCCCGGGCGATCGGCCGGGAGCCGTCCTTCGCCTCGGTCGCGGTGGTGTTCCTGGTGGGCAACGCGGTGGGCAGCGCGGCGCCGACCCCGGGCGGGGCCGGCGCGGTGGACGGGATGCTGATCACGCTGCTCCAGCAGACCGCGTCGATGGAGCGGGGCGGCGCGCTGGCCGCGGTGGCGCTGTACCGTCTGCTGACGCTGATCCTGCCGGTGCTGCCGGGCTGGGCGGCCTTCGTCTGGCTGCAACGCCGCCGGGCCCTGTAGCCGGGGCGGGACGTGCCCCGGCTACAGGGCCCGGGGGTCGAGGCCCGGGCGTCGGGGCCCGGAGTGCGGACCCCGACACCCGCCGGCTACTCCCGGTACTCCTCCTCGTCGTGGCGGACCGCCCGGGTCTGCTCGACGACGTCCGCGACGTCGGTCGCCGGATCCGCACCGACGGCCCGGCGTTCGGCCACCTCGTCGTACGTGTCGCCCTCGGACGCCTTCTCGTCGGGCTCGACGGTCTCGGCGGTCTCCTCGATCAGGTATTCCTCGTGCTGTTCCTGCGGCATGGCATCCGTCCTCACTGTTCGGAGGCCTTCACGGGCCCGGCTGGCGTACTGGCAGTATCCGCCGCCCGGCGCCGGGACGCGAAGTGCCGACACCGCTCCGGCGTGTTGCCGGAACTCCTGCGGATCCCCCTGGCCGGGACGTCGGATGGCCGCTCGATTGACCCATGAAACAGCGCCCCCAATGACCCACGAGCGGGGTTCATTCCGCACCTAGGGTCATAGCCATGACGACGAACGAGAACACCCGGACCACCGAGGCCACCGAGACCACCGAGGCCACCCAGACCGCCGAGGCCGGCGGAGCCCCCGTCCGCCTCGACTACGCCCGCACCGTCCCCAAGGTGTTCCGCGCGATGATCGCCCTGGACGCCGCCGCCCGCGAGGGCCTGGACCCGGCCCTGGTCGAGCTGGTCCAGATGCGCACCTCGCAGCTGAACGGCTGCGCGTACTGCCTGGACATGCACGCCAAGGACGCCCGCAAGGCCGGCGAGACCGACGAGCGGATCTACCTGCTGCCGGTGTGGCCGGAGGCTCCGGCCGGGGTGTACACCGAGCGGGAGCGGGCCGCCCTGGCGCTGGCCGAGGAGATCACCCGGATCGGCGGCGGCGTCTCGGACGCGGTGTACGCCCGGGCCGCCGCGCACTTCGCGGAGGCCGAGCTGGCGCAGCTGATCTCGGTCTGCTTCACCATCAACGCCTGGAACCGGATCAACGTGGCCACCCGCAAGACCCCCGGCACCGCCTGACCACGCCCCCTTCTGGACCGCCGACCGGCCCACCGACCGGATCGGCGCCCGGACCGCCGTCCAGGCCACCGGGGGTACGATCGGTGCCGTACGAAGGGCTAACCCACACCCACCCGGTGGCCCCGAGGCCCATACGAACGACGGGGAAATCATGTCCGGCTCGCACTACTTCACCGGTGCACCCGAGGTCACCAGCGACCGCCGGCCGATCACGGTCTCCCTGCCGGACCTCGCCCTGGAACTGACCACCGACACCGGGGTGTTCTCCCGCAGCCGACTCGACCCGTGCACCCGGATCCTGCTGGAGCACGCCCCGCAGCCGCGGGTGCGCGGCCCCATCCTGGACATCGGCTGCGGCTACGGTCCGATCGCGCTGACCTGGGCGAGCCGTCGCAAGCGCCTCCCGGTCTGGGCGGTGGACGTCAACGAGCGCGCCCTGGAGCTGGTCCGGCTGAACGCCGAGGCGCTGGGGCTCGGCAACGTCCAGGCCGCCCTGCCCGACGACGTCCCCGAGGACGTCCGCTTCGCCACCATCTACTCCAACCCGCCGATCCGGATCGGCAAGGCCGCGCTGCGCCGCCTGCTCACGCACTGGCTCGACCGGCTGACCCCGGACGGCTCGGCGTTCCTGGTGGTGCAGAAGCACCTGGGTTCGGACTCGCTCCAGAAGTGGCTGAACGAGCAGGGCTACCCGACCACCCGGGTCACATCGGTCAACGGGGTGCGGATTCTGGAAGCGCGGCCCCGTCCCGAGGTGGGCGAGGGCTCCGAGAGTGGACGAGGTACGACGACGTGAAGCAGCTGCGCGGGACCGAACTGAAGCGTCTGCACCGCTCGTGGCGGCGCAGCAACGAGTTCCGGCTCGCGATGATCCTGGAGAACCTCCAGTCGCCGTTCAACGTCGGCTCGGTGGTCCGCACCGGCGCGGCGATGGGCGCGGAGAAGCTGTACCTGGCCGGGGACACCCCGTCGGTGCGCTCGTCCGGCGCACAGAAGGCCGCGATGGGCACCGACAAGTACCTGAAGGTGGAGCACTTCCCGACCGTCGCCGAGGCCGTCGCGGCGGCCAAGGCGGACGGCTTCAAGGTCGTCGGCCTGGAGCTGGCGGACGAGGCGGTGCCGATGTTCGCCGCCGAACTGACCCCGGCGGTGGCCTTCGTGCTCGGCCACGAGGACCGCGGGATCACGCCCGAGGCGCTGGCCCTGTGCGACCAGGTGGTGTTCGTGCCGCAGCTGGGCCGGGTCGGCTCGCTGAACGTCTCGGCAGCCGCGACGGTGGCCTGCTACGAGGCACGCCGACAGGGCTACGCGATCAGCGGCACCCCGGACGGCGACCTCGCGGGCGACCTCGGCGACGACGAGTAGCACCTCGATTCTCCCTGGGAGCCCGGGTCGTCCGCCGATGACCCGGGCTCCCGGCTTCGGTCGGCCCGCGGCTCAGCTCGTGGCTCCGCCCTCGATCCCTCCCTCACTCAGTCCTTGACGTTCCGTCGGGCGGCGCCGACCAGGAACACCACCGCGAGCATCGCCGCGGACAGCGCCCCGACCAGCAGCGGCCCCGGACCGGCCGGGCTGCCGTCCACGCGCACCGCCCCCATGAAGTCGGCGGCGGCGACGTTGTTGACGAGCACCCACCAGAGCGGCAGGTAGACCGCCTGGAAGAGCCGGTGGCTCCGGCTCACCACGCCGAGCGCCATGGCCAGCGAGGGGACGAACAGCGCGCCGCCGACCCAACTGGCCGTCCCCGCGCCGTCCCCCGCCACCAGCATGCGTATCAGCGGGGCGACGCCCGTCACCGCCGTGAGCACCAGCCCGGACGTCCACTCGGCGAGCAGCCGGCGCCGGGCCGACGGGTAGGCGCCGAGCAGTACCTCCAGTCCGTTCTCGACCTGCTGGCTGCCGAGCCGGGACCAGACCAGGACCGGCCACAGCCAGGCCAGGGGCAGCAGCAGTCCGGTGACGGTGTTCATCGGCAGCACGAACCCGGCCACCGTCAGCCCGGCCGCGGCCGACCACCACCAGCGGGAGACTCCCTGCACCAGGATCCGGATCTCGCCCATCAGCAGCCGGCCGAACGCCCCGGCCCGCCGCGGCACGGTCCGTGGCAGTACGGTCTGCGGCAGTGCGCCCGGCGCGGTCGCCCAGCGCGCCCCGGCGGGCTCGGTCCCGTCCGACACGTACGCCGCTCCGGCCGCCGCCTCGGTACCGGAACCACGCGCGGGGTCGAACCGGCCGAACCACAGGGCCGGGAGCAACGCCACCGCGAACGCCGCCAGGAGCAGCGCCAGCCGGGCGAGGACGAACCCGGAGGACGCCTCGAAACCGTCCCACCGGAAGGTCCCCAGCGGACTGTCGACCTTCGTCAGGCCGAGGCTGAACTCCCCCAGGTCTGCCGTCCCGCGCTGGGCCTCCAGCGCCGCGCCCATCGACCGCGCGACCTGGTGCACCCCGAGGCCGTCCAGCGGCGCGGAGGCCGACTGCCCGCCGATCGCGAACACCATGGCCACCACGAACCACACGACGTTCCCGAAGCCGCCCCGCAGCGACGGCACCGTCTCGAACAGAAGCGCCGCCGCGGCGACGAGCGCCATCACGGGCAACGAGAGCAGCAGGAACGGCTCCACCAGGGCGACCGGATCGACCGCGCGGTCCTCGCCGCGGGCCAGCTGCATCAGCAGCGCCGTGACGGCCAGCGCGCCGACCATCGAGGCGAGCACCAGCAGGTTGCTCAGGAACTTGCCCGCCAGGTAGCGGGAGGTGGACAGCGGGGTGGCGGCGAGGATCTGCCCGACGCCGGTCGTCACGTCCCGCGCGATGCCGCTGCGCACCACGTAGAAGCCGCCGAAGGTGAGCCAGAGCGCACCGGCCAGCGCGGTGACCGCGCCGACGTAGGCGCTGTTGTAGACGCCCCGGTTTCCGCTTACGTCCATGATCGTCCAGTGGCCCCCCGCGTCCGGCACGGCCAGGTAGCCGAGCCCGACCGCGGCGAGCAGCGTCACCGCGTACACCGGCCGGCGCACCCGGTCCCGGAAGTCCCCGACCACCAGTCCCCCGATCACCGGTTCACCGCCCGCTGCCCGGCCCGGCCCAGCTCCCCCGAACCCCGGATGGCGCCCAGATAGGCATCCTCCAGATCGGGCGTCACCGGGACGGCGTCCACCCACGGCCGCCCGGCGGCGATCACCCGCAGCCGTACGCCGCTGCCCGTCCGCACCATCCGGCTGACCACGTGGCGGGCCTGCACGGCCTGCACCTCGCCCGGATCGACCACGGCCTCCCACACCTGCCCGTCGATCTCCCCGAGCAGCTCGTCCGGCGCGCCCCGGCGCAGCAGCCGCCCCTGGGCGACCACCGCGATGTCGGAGGCGACCGACTCCACGTCGGAGACGATGTGGGTCGACAACAGCACGACCCGCTCGGCCGCGAGCTCGCTGAGCAGGTTGCGGAAGCGCACCCGCTCCTCCGGGTCCAGGCCGGCGGTCGGCTCGTCGACCACGATCACCCTGGGGTCGGCCAGCAGCGCCTGCGCGATGCCGACCCGCCGGAGCATGCCGCCCGAGTACGTGCCGAGCGGACGCTTGACCGCCTCGGTCAGGTTGACCAACTCGATCAGCTCGTCGATCCGGGCCTTCGCGGGCCGGGCGCCGATCCCCTTGGCCGCCGCCAGGTAGGACAGGAACTCCCGCGAGGTCAGGTTCGGGTAGACCCCGAAGTCCTGCGGCAGGTACCCGAGTTCCCGACGCAACCGGTCCGGCTCCGCCACCACGTCGACACCCTCGTACCGGACCTGCCCGCCCGTGGGCCGGGTGACCGTGGCCACGATCCGCATCAACGACGACTTCCCCGCCCCGTTCGGCCCCAACAGCCCCACCATCCCCGGCCCGAGCCGCATCGTGACGCCGTCGACGGCCCGCTTGCCCCCCTTGTAGACCTTGGTGACACCCACCAGTTCGAGCATGTTCCCCGCCTCCCCGCCCCGATTCATCGCCCTCACCCCTCGAGCTCCGTCTCGCGCCCGTCCCTCGACACGGCGACGCCCTCGGGCACCTCGCCCCGGAACCTGGCATCACAGCCGGCGAGCCCGGAGCACACCGCCCTGAGCTCGAGCACCCCGCTGCCGCTCGTGTCGAACCACCTGGCGACCTTCACGTCCGCCCGATCGGCCACGACCAGATCCGGCCGATGCCCGTGCGCCTTGACGTCCGGGCTCTTCCCCGCAAGCCCGATCAGGCCGTGCGCGGACTTCGAACACCGCACCACCGCATCCTCCGGAAGGCTGCAACCGGACCCGCCCCTCGGGCCCACCGGTAGCCTCACCGATCCCCGGCCCCCTGCCATCTGCCGTTCGGCAGATATCCCGTTGGACCAAAGAGAGAGTTTCGCCACCACCCGCCCCCGGAACAGCCGGCCCGACCTACCTCGACCAGCAACCCCGCCAACGCAAAAGGCCCAGGTCATGGATGCATGACCTGGGCCTCGAAAGAGAGCCGCCTGCGGGATTCGAACCCGCGACCTACGCATTACGAGTGCGTTGCTCTGGCCAACTGAGCTAAGGCGGCGCCGTTGCCGTGTGTGGTGGCAACGCGGGCCAGTCTACACAGGTTCGCGGGTGATCCGTAACGGGATGCCGGGGGCCGCGGTCAGGCGGAGGAGACGGCGAGTTTGGCGGCGAAGCCGGCGAAGAGGACGGCGACGCCGCTGGTGAGGGTGGCGGAGAGGCGCTTGCGGCGGCGGAAGGCGGTGGCGAGGGTGGTGCCCGCGAAGATCAGGAGGGAGAGGTAGAGGAAGCTGAAGGTCTGGAGGATGCCGCCGAGGAGGGCGAAGGAGAGGGCGGGCCGGCCGTAGGAGGGGTCGACGAACTGGGTGAAGAAGGAGAGCAGGAAGAGGATGGCCTTCGGGTTGAGGAGGCTGATCACCAGGGCGCGGCGGAAGGGGTTCTCGGTGGATTCGGCGGCCGCTTCGACGGTGGGGTCGGCGGCGGCGCGGCGTTCGCGCCAGAGCTGGCGGGCGGCGCGGAGCATGCCGTAGCCGATCCAGAGCAGGTAGGCGGCGCCGCCGAACTTGACCACCGCGAAGACGGCCGGGTTGGCCTTGAGCAGGGAGGCCGCGCCCAGCGAGGTGAGGCTGATCAGGGTGAGGTCGCCGATGAAGACGCCGGCCGCGGCCCGGTAGCCGGTGCGGATGCCCTTGCGGGCCGCGACGGACAGGACGTACAGGGAGTTGGGGCCGGGCAGCAGGATGATGACGAGGGCGCCGAGGACGTACGTCGCCAGGTCGTTGACTCCGAGCACGATGAGCTCCGGTGCAGGAGAGGGTGGCAGGGGGCGCTCATCGTAACGTCGCACCGGTAATCGGTTGAAGTGAAAACCACCTGTCGGACATCCGGCTCCCGGCCCCGACCTACCGCTCGCAGCGCTTGCCCTGCTCCGGTGCCTCACCGGTCAGCAGGAAGCGGTTCACCGCGCCGTCCACGCAGGCGCTGTGCCGGCCGTACGCGGTGTGGCCGTCGCCGTCGAAGGTGAGCAGACGGCCGGACTCCAGCTGACCGGCCAGCGACCGGGCCCAGGCGTACGGGGTGGCCGGATCGCGGGTGGTGCCGATGACGACGATCGGGGCGGCCCCGGCGGCCCGGATGGTGTGCGCCGCGCCGGTGGCCCGGACCGGCCAGTAGGTGCAGGTCAGGGCCATCCAGGCCATGTCGCGCCCGAAGTGCGGCGAGACCCGCTCGAACTCCGGCACCGCCCGCTGGACGTCCTCCGGCCCGCGGAACGGGGCGGGCAGGTCGAGGCAGTTCACCGCGGTGTTGGCGAACATCAGGTTGGGGTACGAGCCGTCCGCCTCGCGCCCATAGTAGTCGTCGGAGAGCTTCAGCAGGCCGGTGCCGTCGCCGGCCTTGGCGTCGGCGAGCGCGGTGCGCAGCTTGGGCCAGAGGAAGTCGGCGTACATGGCCTGGATGACGCCGGTGGTCGCCTGGGACTCGGTGAGCCGGCGGCCGCCGTCGGTGGTGGGCAGCGAAGCGGTGCGGACGCCCGCGAACAGGGCGGTGAGCTGCTCGCCGACCTGCTGCTCGGTGCGGCCGAGCGGGCAGTCCTCACGTGTGGCGCAGTCCTGGGCGAAGGCGGTCCAGGCGGTCTCGAAGCCGCCCGCCTGGGTGCGGTTGCCGGTGACGGAGTCGAGCGCCGGGTCCATCGCGCCGTCCAGCACCAGTCGCCCGACCCGGCCGGGGAACAGCCCGGCGTAGGTGGCGCCGAGGAAGGTGCCGTAGGACTTGCCGACGTAGTTCAGCTTCTCGTCGCCGAGCAGGGCCCGCAGCACGTCCATGTCGCGGGCGCCCTCGACGGTGCTGACGTGGCCCAGCGCGGCCCCGGCCTGCTTCCGGCAGCCCTCGGCGAACTCCTTGTCGGCCGCGATCAGCGCGTCGATCCCGCGCTGGTCGCCGGGGGTCAGGTCGACGGTGGTGTAGGCGTCCATCCGGTCGCCGGTCAGGCAGTTGACGGGGTTGCTGCGACCCACTCCGCGCGGGTCCAGGCCGACCAGGTCGTACGCCGCCCGTACCCCGCGGTCGTACGTCCGGGCGGCAGCCTCCAGGTACTCGATCGCCGAGCCGCCGGGCCCGCCCGGGTTGAGCAGCAGGGAGCCGAGCCGCGTACCCGGGGAGGTGGGAGGGGAGGCGGGAGAGGAGGCAGAGGTGGGAGGAGAGGCGGAGGCGGAGGCGGCCGGACCCGACGGCTCCGCCGCCGCGCGGGCGGCCGCCAGGGTGAGGTCGCCGTCCCCCGGGTGGTCGTAGTCCAGCGGCACCCGGAACGTCGTGCACTCGAACCCGCCGTCGCACGGCTGCCAGGCGAGGCGTTGCGCGTAGTACGGCGCGACGGCGGCCGGGACGGCGGCGGGCAGCGGCTCCAACGGGGTCGCTCCCGCCGCCCCGGCCGCCGGGGCGGCGGGCGTGGCGGAAGCGGCCGAGGCCGGGGAGGACGCCGTCGGCGCCCCGGACGGAGCGGCGCTGCAACCGCCCGCCAGCAGCCCTGCGGCGACCAGCGCCGCAGCGAGCGCCCGTGCCCGCGTCCGTGCCTGTGCCCGCTCGACGGCCCTCATCCGCCACCTCTCCGCAATCGACCAGCGCGTGAACAACCAGGGGAAACAAACCAGGGAAACGGCCAGAGAGACGACCAGCGGAACAACCGGTGGATCAACTCGTGAAAGTGCCCGGAGGAAACGCCGCTGCCCGGCACCCGTCCCGGGGTACCGGGCAGCGTAGCGCCGCCGGAGCGGCGCTCAGGACGCCCTGGCCAGCGCCTCGGCCAGGTACTGCGCCGCCTGCCGGAGCAGCCGCAGCCGCTCCCGGTCGGGGGTGAAGTCCTGCACGTTGTCCGAGATCCGCACGTCGGCCTTGGCCGCCGCTCCGGGCCCGGCCTTCAGCGCGGACTGGAGCTTGCGGGCCGCGTCCAGCCCGGCGGAGTCCGACCGTGCGGCGGCCAGCAGCAGCTTGGCCGCGCTGCCGGCCGGGGCCTCGGCACCGGTCTGGGTGAGCGCGGTGGCGTCGTACCGGCCGGAGACCGCCGCGGCCGCGCCGTACAGGTCGGGCCGGGACAGTCCGGCGGCCGCCGCGCAGGGCGCGCCGCCCTCCACGCCGAGGGTGCCCCAGGAGGCCGGGCCGGGCGGCAGGGCGCGGAACGAGGCCGCGATGGTGGTGCGCAGCGTCGCGTCGTCGGCGATGGCAGCCGGGGCGGCGGCGACCAGCTCGCAGGGGTGCGCGGTGCCGTTCGGCGCCTCGGGGGCGACCAGGATGAACGGACGGGTCTTGCCGGTCTGGAGGGCCGAACCGATGCCCTCGAAGACGTCCGGGACCTCGGCGTCGGCGGTCTTCTGGGGCGTGGCCGCCTGCATCACGACGACCGGGAAGCGGGCGTTCGGCTCCTTGGCGTACTGCGGTGGGAGCCAGACCCGGATGTTGCGGGGGTGGCCGTCGGGGCCGAGCACGGCGGACTGGAGCAGCTCGCCACCGCCGGGGTGGCCGACGCTGTCGAAGCGGCTGACCACGGCCGGAGCGGCGGCGGGAGCGGAAACGGCGGCGGGAGCGGCGGCGGCCGTGGCGGCCGGCTCGGCGCCTGCGGGCGGCACCGCCTGCTGCTGGCGGACCGCCTCCCCCGAACCGGTCCCGGTACCCGCCGCCGTGCCCGAACCCGAGCCCGCCGCGTCCACCACCGGCTCCGCCCGGTCCGACTCCTGGGCACCCCGGCCGAGGCCGCCGAAGGCGCCGAGCGCGGTGAGCACCGTCAGCGCGGTGACGCACACCCCGCAGACCATCGCGCCGCCCGCCCTCAGCAGCATCGGCCAGCGGTCGCCGGCCAGCTCGTAGGTCTCGGCGGCGCGCAGGTCGCGCCAGCGCTGTCGGGCACCCCGGGCCAGCCAGACCCCGCCGAGGGCGGCGGCCAGCAGGGGAATGACGAGGAGCGAACGAACCACGGGACGCACCACCTCTGGAGGGGGCCGCGCCGAACCGGAACCGGCGCGTGCGGGAGGCGACCGCCCCGGTAGCGGGCGCAGTCGGCCCCCAGCGTGCACACCGGGCGGACCGTCACACGACGGTGTGCCCGGCGAGTGTCGCCCGTTCACTCGAAGGTGGGACGTCCCTCGCTCCGGTAGGCCTACGGGCATCGCCCGCTGGAGGGGCACCGCCCACTGGAGCGCACCGCCCGGTGGAGCCGCGCCCGGAACGGCGGGACGGCCCTCGGACCGACGCCCGGCCGACGCCCAGGACGCTCGGCACTCAGCCCGCGCGCAGCGCCACCGTCATGGCCTCGACCGCCAGCAGCGGGTCCACGTTGCGGTCCAGCGCCTGGCGGCAGGCCAGCACCGCCTCGATCCGGCGCAGCGTGCTCTCCGCCGGACCGGCCTGGGCCACCCGGTTCAGCGCCTGCCGCTGGTCCTCGTTGGCGAGCGCACCGGTGGAGCCGAGCTGGATGGCGAGCACGTCCCGGTAGAAGCCCAGCAGGTCGAGCAGGGCGACGCCGAGGGTCTCCCGACGGGTGCGGGTGGCGCGGCTCTTCTGCCGCTTCTCCAGCTCCTTGACCGCGCCGGCCATGCCGCGCGGCGCCTTGCTGCCCTCGGCGGCACCGTAGGCGGCCTTGAGGTCGTCGGTCTCCTTGGCGTCCTGGGTCTCGGCGAGCGCCTCGGCGTCGGCCTTGGCGGTGTCGACCAGTCGCTGGGCGGCGGTCAGGCAGCCGCCGATGTCGCCGACCTCCAGGGGGATGCGCAGCACCTCCGTCCGGCGCGTCCGGGCCTGCTCGTCGACGGCGAGGCGGCGCGAGCGCTCGATGTCGCCCTGCCCGGCGAGCGCGGCGAGCCGGGCGGTCTCCGGGTCGACGCCGTCCCGGCGGACCAGGGTGTCGGCGACCGCCTCGGCCGCCGGGGTGCGCAGCACCAGCAGGCGGCAGCGCGAGCGGATGGTCGGCAGCACGTCCTGGACGGAGGGGGCGCAGAGCAGCCAGACGGTGCGCGGGGAGGGCTCCTCCACGCCCTTGAGCAGCGCGTTCGCGGCGGCCTCGGTGAGCCGGTGGGCGGCGTCCACCAGGATCACCGACCAGCGGCCGCCGGTCGGGTAGCTGGAGGCGCGCAACACCAGGTCGCGCATGTCGCCGACGCCGATGGAGAGGCCGTCGGTCCGGACGTACTTCACGTCGGCGTGGCTGCCGGCCAGCACGGTGTGGCAGCCGTCGCAGAACCCGCAGCCGGGCGTGCCGCCGAGCGCGAGGTCGGGGCTGGTGCACTGGAGGGCGGCGGCGAAGGCGCGCGCGGCGGTGACCTGCCCGGCGCCGGGCGGGCCGGTGAACAGCCAGGCGTGCGTCATCAGGGAGGCGTTCGCGCCCTCGACCGGGGCGGCCCCGCGACCGGCCTCGACCGCCGCCCCGGCCGCCCGGGCGGCGGCGGTCAGCTGCTCGACCACCCGCTCCTGGCCCACCAGGTCGTCCCAGACGGCCAACTGCTGCTCCCAAGCTCCGTACGGCAGCGCTCCTGGCGCCTCTTCCCCGCCGTCGAGCATACGTCGCCGCTCCGACAACCCACTGCTCCGTCCGGGTCACGGCGGACGGGGCTGACCCGGTCGCGAGGCCCCCGGCCCCGAGGCTCTCGCCCTGAGGCAACGGGCCTCCACCGACAGACGGGCGCGCCCGACGAAACGCGGCGGCGCCGCCGGGGACCTGCCCCGGCGGCGCCGCCCACGCTGGTCCGGTCAGCCCCGGCGGCCCCAGCGACGGCCCTTGCCCTTGCCCTTGCCGTCACCCTTGCCCTGGGCGTCCCCGCGCCCCTCGGGACGCTCCGCGCCGGCCTGCGGGCCGCCGTAAGGACCCGACTGGCCCTGGCCGCCGTGCTCCCAGTGCGTCCACTCGTCGTGCGAGCCGAGCAGGGTGTCGGTGAGGCTCGGCAGGTCGTCCAGCGGCGTCTCCTCGGCCCACTCCGGCCGCGGCCGCTCGGCACCCGACTGCGCCTGGGGCTGCGGCTCGGCAGCAGGCTCCGCGCCGACCACCGGCAGCTCGCGGGTGCTGTCCACCGGCTCCGCGCGCCGCGGCCCCTGGGCCGGCCGGCCCTCGGCACGGCCGACGGCACTGCCCTCGGTACGACCCGGCTCGACCCGCGGCAGCACCTCGGTCCGGTCGGTCTCCACCGGGACCTTCGGCAGCACGGCCGTCTCGTCCACCGCCGAGGCCGGCACCACCGGCAGCTTGGCGGTCTCGTCGACCGCTCCGGCGGCCCCGCCGGCGGCCCGGCGCGCCTCAGCGGCCTTGCGCGCCTCGACGGCCTCCGCCGCCCGGACGGCCGCCTGCCGGTCCCGCGGCGACAGCTCGCGCGTCGCCTCGTCCCCGAGCCCGCCCGCAGCAGCCCGCCCCGGCATCTGCTCCGACGGCCGCGACGGCGCCTGCGACACATCCCGCGGAGCGCCCGTCGGAGCGTCCGTCGAAGGAGTGTCCCGGACCGCCCGGAGCTCCGTGGTCACGGCATCCCCGGCCGCCGGGCCCGAACCCGCACCCGCAGCAGAACCCGGCCGCCCCTCGGCCCGATCCTCCGCCGACTCCGCCGCCGCAGCCGCGGCCGCGAGCGCGGCGGCCTGCGCCAGCCGCGCCTCCTCGGCCCGCTGGAGCGCCTCCTCCGCCCGGCGGCGCTGCTCCTCGCGGGCGAGCTCGCGCTGCCGCTGGAGCTCGGCCTGGGCGGCCGCCTCGTCGGCGATCCGCTTGCGCTCGGCGGCCTCCGCGGCCAGCCGGGCCTCCTCGGCGGCGCGGCGCTCGGCCTCCTGCTCGGCGCGGCGCTTCGCCTCCTCCTCCGCCCGGCGGCGGGCTTCCTCCTCGGCCTTGCGCCGGGCCTCGGCGGCGGCCCGCTCGGCCTCCTCCTTGGCCAGCCGCTCCTTCTCCTCCTGCTCGGCCCGCAGCTGCGCCAGCAGCTCCTGCCGCTTGCGCTCGGCGGCCTCCTCCTCGGCCTTCCTGCGGGCCTCCTCGGCGGCGCGGCGCTCGGCCTCCTCCTTGGCCAGCCGCTCCTGCTCGGCGCGGGCGGCCCTCTCCTGCTCGGAGAGCGGCAGCTCGCGGTCGAGCCGGTGCCGGATGGCGGTGGTGACGGAGCCGGGGGCCTGGCTGCCGTCCACCACCAGGTAGCGCGCCGGGTCGGCGGCGGCGAGGGCGAGGAAGCCGGCCCGGACCCGCTGGTGGAACTCGGTGGGCTCGGACTCCAGCCGGTCCAGCGCCTCGGTGAAGCGCTCGCGGGCCCTGGTCGGGTCGACGTCCAGGACGACGGTCAGGTCGGGCAGCAGCCCGCCGGTGGCCCAGCGGGAGATCCGGGCGACCTCGGTCGCGGCCAGGTCGCGCCCGGCGCCCTGGTAGGCGATGGAGGAGTCCATGTACCGGTCGGTGATCACCACGGCGCCGCGGGCGAGGGCCGGGCGGATGACGTTCTCGACGTGCTCGGCGCGGTCGGCGGCGTAGATCAGCGCCTCGGCGCGGTGCGACAGGCCGGTGTTGCCGACGTCCAGGACGAGGCCGCGCAGCCGCTGGCCGACCGGGCTGCCGCCGGGCTCGCGGGTGAGCACGACCTCGTGCCCCTTGCCGCGGATCCACTCGGCGAGCGCCTGGGCCTGGGTGGACTTGCCGGCGCCGTCGCCGCCCTCCAGGGCGATGAAGAAGCCGGTGCCCGCGCCCCGGTGCGGCACCGGGCCGCCCGGGCCGCGCACCGAGTCCACCAGGTCCCGGACGAACGGCGCGGTGCCGCGCCGGTCGTCGGTGCGCAGCAGCACGACCGCGGCGAGCACCAGCGTGAGCAGTCCGGAGGTGGCGACGGCCAGGGCCGCGCCGCCGTGGATGAAGGTGAAGGAGCCGGGCTCGACGGTGCCGTACTCGACGTCCCCGTAGCCGGCGGCGATCAGCGGGACGGCGACCAGCGCGGCGGCGACCACGGCCCGGAGCACCGCGAACAGGTGCTCGGTGACCTTCGGCAGCCGGGCCTCCTCGACCTCCTGGGCGAGCAGGGTGCGACCGGCCGAGACCACGATCCCGGCGGCGAGGCCGGCCAGCACGGTGAGCAGCAGGACCAGCACGAAGTCCAGCACCAGCCCGGCCAGGATCAGCGCGACGCCCTGGGTGAGCAGCGCCAGCGCGAGCAGCCGGCGGCGGGACAGCGAGGGCAGCGTGGCCCGGGTGAGCCGGGCGCCCAGGGCGGGCGTCCCGGCGGCGGCGAGCACCAGCAGGCCGTAGCCGATCGGCCCGGCGCGGTGCTCGGCGGCGGTGAGCAGCGCGAGCGCGGCGACGCCCGCCATCGCGGCGTAGCCGGCCGCGACGGCGAAGGTGAAGTACGGGGCGCTGCCGGTGCGGCCCTTGCTCAGCGCGGGGCCGGGGGCGGCGTCGGTCGGGGCGCGCAGGCCCTGGAACGGGGAGACCGGGGCGACGGACACCGGCCCGCCGGGCAGCTGCTGGAGGTAGCCGCGGACCGCCGAGGCGGCGAACAGCCCGGCCGCGCCGAGCGCCGCGAAGGTGAGCTGGTGGGCGCGGAGCCAGTCGGAGCCGAGGGCCGCGGCGATGTTGTTGAGCAGGGTGAAGGCCACCAGGCCGGCGGCGCCGAGCGGCACGGTCACCCAGCCGGTGAAGCGGTCGATGCCCCGGACGCTCTCCAGGTTGGCCGCGGCCGGGCGCTGCTCGGCGGCCGGGGCGTACGGGTTGGCCGGCGGCAGCAGGCCCGGGACGGCGGCGGCCTTGGCGATCCCCCAGACCCGCTCGGCGGCACCGGTCAGGAACACGGTGGCGAGCAGAACGTAGGTGGCGGCCCCGGAGGGCTTGGCGGAGGAGCCCAGCCAGACGCTCCACCAGGGCGCGAGGCCGATCAGCACGGCGCGCAGCACGTCGGCGCCGAACAGCGTCCAGCGCCGGTCCAGCTTGCCGGCGACCAGTCGGTGCACCGGTCCGAGCAGCGCCACGCCGACCAGCCCGGTGGCCAGCACCCGGACGGCGAGGACCGCGGCGAGGGCGAAGGCGAGGCTGCGCGGCGGGGTGCCGAACCGGCCGCCCTCGGCGGCGGCGATCACGGTGAGCGCGAGCAGCACCAGCAGGCCGAGCCGGTCGGCGGTGCCGCCGATCAGCTGGGTGGTCCACAGGCGCCGGTAGGCACGTGTCCGCAGCAGCGCCCGGGCCCGGTCCATCGGAGTTCCGGCGGGCGCGACCTCGGGCAGGTCGGACGCCCAGGCTCTGGCGGCCGGGGCGGCGCTGGGGGTGGGCTGCTCCTCGCTCGTCATACGGTCAGCGTAGCGGTCGGGGCTTGGCCGGATTGTGGCGAACGGGCTTCCGGATCCCGCTCATCACCGGGTTGTGACGTTCCCCGCACAGATCCCCTGACAGATCCCCGTACGGATCCCCGCACAGACCCCCCACAGTCCCCGACCGGCCCCGACCGACCCCCGCGCCGGACAGAGCTCGGGCCCGCACCTCCCCGGGACGGGGGATGCGGGCCCGCTGCCACCGCCGGGGATCAGCCCTCGTCGGTGGCCGTGGTCTTGCTCGTGGCCGTCTTCTTGGCCGCCGTCTTCTTCGCCGCCGCCGTCTTGGTGGTGGTGGTCTTCTTGGCGGCGGTCTTCTTCGCGGCCGCGGTCTTGGTCGCCGCGCTCTTGGCCGTGGTGGTCTTCTTGGCCGCGGCCTTCTTCGCCGGGGCCTTCTTCGCGGCCTTCTTCACCGGCCCGCGCGCCCGCTTCTCGGCGAGCAGCTCGTACCCGCGCTCCGGGGTGATGGTCTCGACGTCGTCGTCCTTGCGGAGCGTGGCGTTGGTCTCGCCGTCGGTCACGTACGGGCCGAAGCGGCCGTCCTTGACCACCACCGGACGCTCGCTGACCGGGTCGTTGCCCAGCTCCTTGAGCGGCGGGGCGGCAGCGGCCCGGCCGCGCTGCTTGGGCTGGGCGTAGATCGCCAGCGCCTCGTCGAGGGTGATCGTGAAGAGCTGGTCCTCACTGGTGAGCGAACGGGAGTCGGTGCCGCGCTTGAGGTACGGGCCGTAGCGGCCGTTCTGCGCGGTGATCTCCGCGCCCTCGGCGTCGGTGCCGACCACCCGCGGCAGCGAGAGCAGCCGCAGCGCGTCCTCCAGCGTGACGGTGTCCAGCGACATCGTCTTGAACAGCGAGGCGGTGCGCGGCTTGACCGCGTTCTTGCCGGTCTTCGGCGTGCCCTCGGGCAGGATCTCGGTCACGTACGGGCCGTAGCGGCCGTCCTTGGCGACCAGCATGTTGCCGCTGACCGGGTCCGGGCCGAGCTCGAAGTCGCCGCTGGGCTTGGCCAGCAGCTCCTCGGCCAGCTCGACGGTGAGCTCGTCCGGCGGCAGCTCGTCCGGGATGTCGGCGCGCTGGCCGGGCTCGCCCTCGACCGCCGAGGCGCGCTCGACGTACGGGCCGTAACGGCCGACCCGCAGGGTGATGTCGTCGCTGACCCGGAACGAGCTGATCTCCCGGGCGTCGATCGCGCCGAGGTCGGTGACCAGTTCCTTCAGGCCGCCCAGGTGGTCGCCGTCGCCGTTGCCGGCCTCGGCGGCGCCGCCCGCGGCGTGGCCCTCGCCCTCGCCGAAGTAGAAGCGCTTCAGCCACGGCACGGACTTCGCCTCACCGGCGGCGATCCGGTCGAGGTCGTCCTCCATCTTCGCGGTGAAGTCGTAGTCGACCAGCCGGCCGAAGTGCTTCTCCAGCAGGTTGACCACGGCGAAGGAGAGGAACGACGGAACGAGCGCCGTCCCCTTCTTGAAGACGTACCGGCGCTGGATGATCGTGTCGATGATCGACGCGTAGGTGGAGGGGCGGCCGATCTCCCGGTCCTCCAGCTCCTTGACCAGCGAGGCCTCGGTGTAGCGGGCCGGCGGCTTGGTGGCGTGGCCCTCCGGGGTGATCCGCTCGGCGGCCAGCGGGTCGCCCTGGGCGACCTGCGGCAGCCGGCGCTCGCGGTCGTCGAGCTCGGCGTTCGGGTCGTCGGCGCCCTCGACGTAGGCCTTGAGGAAGCCGTGGAAGGTGATGATCTTGCCGGAGGCGGAGAACTCGACGTCCCGGCCGTCGGCGGAGGTGCCGCCGACCCGGACGGTGACGGACTGGCCGACCGCGTCCTTCATCTGGGAGGCGACGGTGCGCATCCAGATCAGCTCGTACAGCCGGAAGTCGTCACCGCTCAGACCGGTCTCGGCAGGGGTGCGGAAGCGGTCGCCGGACGGGCGGACGGCCTCGTGCGCCTCCTGCGCGTTCTTGACCTTGCTGGCGTAGGTGCGCGGCGCGTCCGGCAGGTAGTCGGCGCCGTACAGCTGGGTGACCTGGGCCCGGGCGGCGGAGACCGCGGTGTCCGACAGCGTGGTGGAGTCGGTACGCATATAGGTGATGAAGCCGTTCTCGTACAGCTTCTGGGCCACCTGCATGGTCCGCTTGGCGCCGAAGCCCAGCTTGCGGCTGGCCTCCTGCTGGAGCGTGGTGGTGCGGAACGGCGCGTACGGCGAGCGGCGGTACGGCTTGGACTCGACGCTGCGGACCGCGAACGCCGTCTGCTCCAGGGCGGCGGCCAGCTGACGGGCCGCCTGCTCGTCCAGGTGCAGGGTGTTCGCGCTGGCGGCCTTCAGCCGGCCGTCCTGGCCGAAGTCGCGGCCGCTGGCGATCCGCTTGCCGTCGACGGCGGCCAGCCGGGCGCCGAAGGTCTCCGGGTTCGCGGCGTCGGCCGGGGTGCGGCCGGTGCCGAAGGTGCCGACCAGGTCCCAGTACGAGGCGGTGCGGAAGGCCATCCGCTCGCGCTCGCGCTCGACCACCAGCCGGGTCGCGACGGACTGCACGCGGCCCGCCGACAGCTTCGGCATGACCTTCTTCCACAGCACCGGCGAGACCTCGAAGCCGTACAGCCGGTCGAGGATGCGGCGGGTCTCCTGGGCGTCGACCAGGCGCTGGTTGAGCTCGCGCGGGTTGGCCACGGCCTCCTGGATCGCCGACTTGGTGATCTCGTGGAACACCATGCGGTGCACCGGCACCTTGGGCTTGAGCACCTGCTGGAGGTGCCACGCGATGGCCTCGCCCTCGCGGTCCTCATCGGTCGCGAGGAAGAGCTCGTCGGACTCCGCGAGCAGCGACTTCAACTTGCTGACCTGGGACTTCTTGTCCGCGTTGACCACGTAGATCGGCGCGAAGTCGTGATCGACGTCCACCCCGAGCCGGCGCACCTCGCCGGTGTACTTGTCCGGCACCTCGGCTGCGGTGCTGGGGAGGTCGCGGATGTGCCCGACGCTCGCCTCGACGATGTAGCCGGGGCCCAGGTAGCCCTTGATCGTCTTCGCCTTGGCCGGCGACTCGACAATGACGAGTCGCTGTCCGTGCGCGGTCTCGCTGCTCGGGGACACCTTCGCTCTTCTCTCCCGGTCCTTATGGGGCTGGTCGGCGGCGGCAGCACGGGCTGCGCTCCGCCCGACCCCTCCACCGTCCCAGGGCTGCCGCGGCACGACACCCCCACCAGCGGAGTGTGACCGTACCCCGGCCACCCTTGTCAAACGGACGGATCCCGCTTTTTCACTTGCCGGACTCACCGACGCCACTCGAACGGTAACCCGATGACGGAGGTTCGTGCCCCACGGAGGGGGGCCTTCGGCAGGTTCCGGAGGATGGAATGACGGATTTCAAGATCTGTCAACGAAAAATCGACGGGCGGGAGCGGGGTGGCGCGAATTCGCCCGGGGGCGCGTTTGCCGGCGGGTCGCTCGGTGCTCGCTCGGTGCGCGCTCGTCGGCGCTCCGCGGTCGCTCGCCGGTGGTGGAGGCTCAGGCGCCGGACACGGCCAGCAGGCCTGCGCCCGCCGCCAGGCAGCCCACGCCCAGGACGCTCCACAGCACGTCGACGACGGCCGCCCGGCCGACCTCCCCGGCCGCCAGCACCACCCGGCTCGGATGCCGCGGGTCGTAACAGATCCGCACCGGGGCACCTGGCGCGAAACGGTCGGGTCGGCGCAACGGGGTGTGCCCGCGCGGGCGGGCGATCACGAGCCCCGCCATCCCGCACGCGCCGGGGCCGCCGACCGAGGGCGGCACCGAGAAGGAGAGCAACGGCGCACTGTCCAGTTGGCCGTGCACGTCGTCCTCGGCCACCACGGTGGCCACCGTCGGCACCCCCCGGTGGCGCACCCGCAGGCGCAGGCTCACTTCCGCGGCGCACCAGATCAGCAGCACGCCACCGAAGAGGGCGAGCACCGACCCGCCCACCATCGCCGTCGTCGTGTCCACCCCTGGCCCCCGGCTCCCCAGCTCTGTCCACAGCCTGTGGACAGAGCTTCACAGCGGAGGGCCAACGGGAGACAGCCGTCCGGCGGCGGCCGGACGAACCAGGGGGTACGGGCGGGTGAACCGGGCCCGGGCCCCGACGTGGTCCGGTCGGCCGGGCCCGGGCCCGGCCGGTTTCGACAGACCGGTCCCGCCAGGCTGGTCACGGCGGACCGGTCTCAGCGGACAGGGTTCGGCGAACCGGTCTCAGCGGACCGGGTCGATGAAGCCCTGCTCGGTCAGCAGGCGCAGCGACTCCGGCACCCGGTCCCGCAGGACCACCCGGTCCTCGCCGAGCAGCTGCGCGATGGCGTCCACGATCTCGCCCGCCGACAGCGTCCCGTCGCAGACCCCGACGAAGCCGGCGCCCACGGTGTCCACCTTGGTGGCCCGCCGCATGCCGCGGTTGTGACGCAGGATCACGTGCTCAGGGTCCTCCGCGCCCGGCGCGCCGACCTGCTCCTGGACCACCTCGTCGGCCAGCACGTAGCGGGCCGCGAGCAGGCCCGCGTCGTCGTGCGCGCGGAGGAAGTCCTGCCGGTCGAACCAGGTCTCGATGTGCGGGCCGAGCGGCTGCTCCACCGGGTGCGGCCACTCCTCCACCCGGACGGTCGGACGCTCGGCGCCGCCCGCCCGCAGGGTGATCCAGCCCATGCCGATGCCCTCGACCCGGCCCGCCTCGAAGGCGTCCAGCCACTCGCCGTACCGGGCCTGGTAGTCGCCGCCGGGGCCGCGGTGGTCGCCCCCGTCGCGCAGCCACAACTCGGCGTACTGGGCCACGTCCTGGACCTCGCGCTGGACGATCCAGGCGTCCAGGCCGGTGCCCGCGACCCAGCCGGCCAGCCGCTCGTGCCAGTCCTCGCCCTTGACGTGCTGCCAGTTGGCGAGCAGCTGGCAGTAGCCGCCGGGCTCCAGGTGGTCGGCGGCCGAGCGGACCAGGCTGCGGCACAGGTCGTCGCCGGCCATGCCGCCGTCGCGGTACGTGAACCGGCCACCCGGCGAGATGACGAACGGCGGGTTGGAGACGATCAGGTCGAACTTCCGCTCCCCGACCGGCTCGAAGAGGCTTCCGGCGGCCACCTCGGTGTTGTCGAAACCGGACAGCGCCAGGGTCAGCTCGGTGAAGCGCAGCGCGCGCGGGTTGAGATCGGTGGCGGTGACGGTCCCGGAGTGCCGGGCCGCGTGCAGCGCCTGCACGCCGGAGCCCGAACCGAGGTCCAGCGCAGCCCGGACGGGGCGGCGAACGGTGATGTTGGCCAGGGTGGTGGAGGCGCCGCCGACACCCAGCACCAGGTCCTTGCGGGCCACGCCGTGCGCGGTCTCACCGGAGCCGATGCCGCCCGCGCCGCCCACCGCGCAGCCCAGGTCGGAGACCACCCAGGCGTCCGAACCGGGCATCCCGGCGACCTCGTTGGCGTACGGCCGGACGTCGACGGTGGCACGCACCAGATCGCCGTCGGGGCGCAGCCAGCCGTCCGCCAGGCAGTCCTCCACCGGCAGCGCGGCGGCGGCCGCCCGGTACGGGACCGGCTGCTGCAGCAGGAACAGCCGCACCAGCGTCTCCAGCGGACTGCCACCGCGGGTCGCCCGCAGCGCCGGGACCGCCTCGCTGCGAGCCAACGCCGAATAGCCGGTGGGCCCGAGCAGGTCCAGGCACCCGTCGGCGGTGAACGAGGCGGCGAGCAGCGCCTCGCGGAACTTGGCGAGGCGAGTGGGGTCGAGAACGGGGCTACTGATCACCCCGCCATTGTCCCCCGCCGACCACCCCGCGGCCGCCGCGGCCGCCATGCGCCCCGCACCCGTCGGACGGAAGCCCGCACCGCACCGCGCGCCCCCGGAAGCCGCCGTGCGCCGCCCTGCCGGGGGCGCCGAGTCGTTCGGCGGGCTTCCGAGGGCGCCGGCTCCGGGGGGCCCAGCGGTCCCCAGGAGCGGTGGCTCAGCGGAGACGGCGGCTCAGCGGAGACGGCGGCTCAGTGGGGCCGCGCAGGTCCGCAGGGGTCGGATGTCGGGCGACGCGCCGCCCGCCACTGACGGCTTCCGGGGCCGGTGTCAGGGGCGGGCGCGTCGGATCGTCCGGTCCGCCGGGCTCAGCTCGCGCTGGGGGCGGGGGTCTCCGGGGTGGTGGGCGGGGCGGCCGGAGCGGTGGTCGCTCCGGCAGCGGCCGGGCTCGCGCCGTCGGTCGCGCCGGGCGCCGGGGTGGCCGCCGGGGCACCCGGAGTGTCGGTGGCGCCGGGGGCCGGCGTCGTGCCCGCGCCGCCCGGAGCCGGGGTGCCGCTGGCACCGGCACCCGCGCCACCGGTCGCGCCGCTGGTCGGGGCCGTGGTCGGGGACGGCTTGCAGCCCTCCTGCTTGGCCATCGCCGCGCCGAGCTCGCCGCGCTGGAGCTTGCTCTGCGCCTGGGTGGAGAGCGAGGCCAGCTGCTGCACCTGGTCGGCCACGCTGCGCAGCCCGTCGGCGAACTTGGCCTGGTCGTTGTTGGGCAGCGCGTCCAGCTTCTTCTGGACCTCCACGTAGCCGTCGGCCGCCTTCTTCAGCTCGTCGACGGTGTCCTTCTGGAGGGTCGCGCCGTCCTTCACCTGGGGCGCCCCGGCCGCGTCGATGGCGGCGGCTATGTCCTGGTTCGTCTTGGCCAGCCGGCCGATGTCCGTGGAGAGCCGCTTCTGGAGGTCGGCCGGAGCCTCGCCGGTCTTCACCTGACCGGTGTCGGCGAGCGCGGTCTGCGCCTGAGCGATCGGGGACTTGGCCGCGCCGCAGACGGTCGACGCCCAGGAGTCCAGCTGCTTGCTGTTCTGCTTGCCGTCGTCGCCGCAGCCGACGGCACCGAACGCGAGCAGCATGCCGAGGGCGGGTACGGCCAGCAGTCGCTTGTTCACCGGGAGAAGCCTTTCGGTTGCGGTCGTCATCGGTCGTCGAACCTACACGGCCGATGCCCGTCCCCCGGTTCCCCGGTCCCCGCTGCCCACTCACCCGCAGGCCGCCTGTCTCGGCACCCCGACCGACCCGTTCCCGGCACCCGGGAGGCCCCGTCCGTCGCTCCGGAAGGCGGCCGCACGCCGGCTCCAGGACCGGCCGGGCCCGGGCCTCGCACGGCATGCTGACGGGGGCGGCTGGCTGGTCGGCCGGTTGACCGCCGTGGCGGAGCCGGCGCCCTCACCCGGGCGCCGGCCGGAGGATCCCGCGGCAGGGCAGGTCGAAGGGTGCCGATGACGCGGTGGCCGCCGGTGCGGAAATGATCCGCCCGGTCGCATGACCAGGTGCCGGACTCCGGCTTCGGGCGCAGGCGCGTGGGAAGGCCCGGAGCTCGCACAAGAAGCGGGGAGGCGGTGCCTCAGACCGCGACGGAGGGGACCGAAACCGGCCAGCTCATCCGGATCAGGCCACCGTCCGCACCGTTGGTGACCTCCAGGTCCTCGACCAGGCCGGTGATCACGGCGAGGCCCAGGGTGTCCTCGTCCGGCTCGCCGCCCTCGGCGGCGCCGGAGGCCGGGACGGCGGCGGGGCCGGCCTCGTCCTCGACCTCGATGAGGAAACGCTTCTCCTGATCGGTCAGCGCGACCCGGACGGTGCCGCCGATGCCGCCGCGCTGGTGCAGTCCGACCGCGCGGGAGCACGCCTCGCCGACCGCGAGCCGTACCTCGTCGAGCACCGACTCGTCGACCCCGGCCCGTCTGGCGACGGCCGCGGCGACCAGTCGGGCCGTCCGCACGTGCTCGGGAAGCGCGCTGAATCGAAGTTCGACGGTTGCCATCTCTCCCCCTCGGGGTGCTCCGACCGGGGCCGGAGGTCCGGCCCCTGCGGGCCGGCGGAACCGGCCCAGAGGCGCCCGGGAACGCGCCGGGCCACACGGGCCCGGCACCCGGACGCGAGGAACGAGCGGGCCGGCCGCACGGGCCGGCCCGGTCGCGTCAGTCGGTCGCGCTGACCGCGTCGTCCACCGAGGTGTGGATCGGGAAGACCTTGGTCAGGCCGGTGATGCGGAAGATCTTCAGGATGCGCTCCTGGTTGCAGACGAGGCGCAGCGAGCCCTCGTGAGCGCGCACCCGCTTCAGACCGCCCACCAGCACACCGAGGCCGGTCGAGTCGAGGAAGTCAACGCCTTCCATGTCGACGACGAGGTGGTACTTGCCGTCGTTGACGAGCTCGACCAGCTGCTCCCGCAGCTTCGGGGCGGTGTACACATCGATCTCGCCGCCAACCTCGACGACCGTACGATCGCCGACTGAACGGGTCGACAGGGACAGGTCCACGGAACCTCCAGCACCTTGCCTTGCTACGTCATGTGCGATCCTCGGCCGGACGGCCGCAACCGCATGGTCGCGAGCCCGGGCGCGCCCAGCCAACACGTGGCAAGCCTCAGCGCTGCGACCCACGGCCATACGGCCGTCACGGCCACATTCAACCACCTGTGACCATGCCCGCACGATGGCTTACGACGATTCTCCGTCACGCCGGTGACACACTGGGTCCTCATGCCGCCCCGACACAGCCCGCCCGAGGCACTGCTCACGACCCTGGCCACCGTCCGGGGGCGGTCCGACCGGCTCACCCATACGGAGCACCTTCCCGCCCGACCTGCGCGTTATTCACCGTGGCCCGACTCGATCCGTCCGGAGGTCGTGGCCGCGGCGCGCGCCGTCGGGGTGGAACAGCCGTGGGCGCACCAGGCAGAAGCGATGAATCTGGCCAAAAGCGGCCAGACTGTGGTGATCGCCACAGGCACCGCCTCGGGCAAGTCGCTGGGCTACCTGGCCCCGGTGCTCAGTGACCTGCTGGACGGCACCGAGGCGCGCAACGGCCGTGGTGCCACCGCGCTCTACCTGGCCCCGACCAAGGCGCTCGCCGCCGACCAGCGCCGCCGGGCCGCCGAACTCGCCCCGCCGAGGGTCCGTGCCGCCCTCTACGACGGCGACACCCCGCCCGAGGAACGCGAGTGGGTCCGCCAGTACGCCTCCTACGTGCTCACCAACCCGGACATGCTGCACCGGGGCATCCTGCCCGGCCACGTCCGCTGGTCCTCCTTCCTCAAGGCGCTGCGCTACGTGGTCGTCGACGAGTGCCACAGCTACCGGGGCGTGTTCGGCTCGCACGTCGCCCAGGTACTGCGGCGGCTGCGCCGCATCTGCGCCCGTTACGGTTCGTCACCCACCTTCCTGCTGGCCTCCGCCACCACCGCCGACCCGGCCGCGACCGCCCGGCGGCTGACCGGCCTGCCCGCCGCGGCCGTCACCGAGGACGCCTCGCCGCGCGGGCCGATGGTCTTCGGCCTCTGGGAGCCGCCGCTGACCGAGAACGTCGGCGAGCACGGCGCGCCCGTGCGCCGCACCGCGACCGCCGAGGCCGCGTACCTGCTGACCGACCTGGTCGAGCGGGAGACCCGCACCGTCGTCTTCGTCCGCTCCCGGCGCGCCGCCGAACTCGTCGCGCTCCAGACCCAGGACCAGCTCGACCGCGCGCTCGCCGGGCGGGTCGCCGCCTACCGCGGCGGCTACCTCGCCGACGAACGCCGCGCCCTGGAGCGCGACTTGCACACCGGCCGACTGCTCGGACTCGCCTCCACCTCCGCTCTCGAACTCGGCGTCGACATCTCCGGCCTCGACGCCGTCCTGATGGCCGGCTACCCCGGCACCCGGGCCTCGCTCTGGCAGCAGGCGGGCCGGGCCGGCCGGGAGGCCCAGGGCGCGCTGGCCGTCCTGATCGCCCGGGACGACCCGCTGGACACCTACCTGGTGCACCACCCGGAGGCGCTGTTCGCGGCCCCCGTCGAGGCCACCGTGCTCGACCCCGACAACCCGCACGTGCTCGCCCCGCACCTGTGCGCGGCCGCCGCCGAACTCCCGCTCACCGATGCCGACCTGGAGCTCTTCGGGCCGTCCACCGCCCCGCTGCTGCCGGTGCTGGAGCGGCGCGGCCTGCTGCGCCGGCGCAGTGACGGCTCCTGGTACTGGACCCGTCGCGAGCGCGCGGCCGACGCGGTGGACCTGCGCGGCAGCGGCGGCAGCCCGGTACAGATCGTCGAGGCCGACACCGGCCGACTGCTCGGCACGGTGGACGCCGCCGCCGCGCACACCACCGTCCACACCGGGGCCGTCCACCTGCACCAGGGCCGCACCTACCTGGTCCGGGAGTTCGACCTGGAGAACTCCGTGGCCCTGGTCGAGCCGGCCGACCCGCCGTACACCACGGCCGCCCGCGACATCACCTCCGTCTCCGTCCTCGACACCGACACCACCGTGGAGTGGGGCGAGGGCCGGCTCAGCTTCGGCTCGGTGGAGGTGGTCAACCAGGTGGTCGGCTACCTCCGGAAGCGGATCTCCACCGGGGAGATCATGGGCGAGACCAAGCTCGACCTGCCGCCCCGCACACTGCGCACCCGCGCGGTCTGGTGGACCGTCACCGAGGACCAGCTGCTCGACGCGGACATCCCGCCCGACCAGCTGCCCGGTGCCGCCCACGCCGCCGAGCACGCCTCGATCGGCCTACTGCCGCTGTTCGCCACCTGCGACCGGTGGGACATCGGCGGCGTCTCCGTCCCGCTGCACCCGGACACCGGGCTGCCGACCGTGTTCGTCTACGACGGCCACCCGGGCGGGGCCGGCTTCGCCGAACGCGGCTTCCAGCGGGCGGTCCAGTGGCTGACGGCCACCCGGACGGCGATCGCCTCCTGCGAGTGCGAGCGCGGCTGCCCGTCCTGCGTCCAGTCGCCCAAGTGCGGGAACGGGAACGACCCGCTGGACAAGGCCGCCGCCGTCCGGCTCCTGGACGTGCTGCTGGCCGGGGCGCCCGAAGGCGCGGAGGGGGCCGACAAGCAGGAGGAGCCGGACGAACAGGGCGGGGCGGACGGGCAGGGCAGGGTGGACGGGCAGGGCGGGCAGGAGGCGGCCTCGGCGCCGGACGGCGGAGCGCCGACCGGTGGAGCATCGGCCGGTTCATGAGGCCGCCGCCGCAGTGCTCGGAGCGCCACCCGGCCCGTCGCCCGGAACCCCGCTCGGCCCGTCGCCCGGTACGTCCTCGGGGACGGTGACCGGGGCCCGGACCGGCCCTGCTCGGGCCCTCGCCCGCGCCGGGCCGACCGGCAGTCGGGCCGGGAGCCCGCGGACCCCCACCTCGGCCACCACCTCGACGGCGTCCGCCGACCGGTCGACCGCACAGGACACCAGCCCGGCGCCCTGTGCGGCGGCGAGTGCGGCGGCCCGGGTGCAGCCGCCGTCCGGGTCCAGCAGCAGTCGGTCCGCCGCGGCCAGGGCCGCGAGGTCGGCGGCGGACTCGGCCCGGTGCCGGGCGGCGACCACCGAGCCGACCGCGATCGTCGCGGCGAACACCGCCGTGCCCAGCATCGCCAGGGTGAGCAGCCAGACCGTCGCCGAGCCGGCGTCCGGCCCCCGCCCGCCCGCCGCGACCGCTCGGGCGGCACGGGCGCGAGCCACCCGGTCCGCCGACTCCCGCAACCCGCTCAGGACGGCCACGGGCCACCGCCTCCCTCCGTGACCGCCACCAGGGCGTCCTCCCGCGCCGCCACGGCCGCCGCAGTGAGCCGGACGGCGAGCAGCCCACCGAGCCTGCCCGGCCCCGCGCACGGCGCCTCCACGTCGACCCGCACCGTGTCGGCCGCCAAGGCCACCCGGACCTGCGCGCCCGGCGGGGCCGCCGCACGGGCGAGTTCTGCGGCGTCCGCGTCCCCCCGCGCGGCCGCCCTGGCTCCGACCCGGGCGGCGTCCACGCAGCGGATCTGCGCGGCCGCCGCGAGTACGCCCCAGATCAGCATCGCCGCGAGCAGGACCAGCGCCGGCAGCGCCACCGCCGTCTCCGCCGTCACGAATCCCGCGTCGCCGCGTCGCCCCGGCCGCAGCGACCAGGACCGGCCGGCACCGCGCTCCCCCACCCGGCCAGGGGCTGCCCCCGGGCCCTGGCCGGGCGGCCGCCGGGCGTGCCTCCCGGCCGAAGGCTGGGAGCGCGGCGCCTCGCAGAAGCGAGTTCGTCGACCGGCGCTGGGGTCTGTCTTCGAGCGCCCGTCGTTCGCCGCCCCGCAGACGCGAGTTCGAAGACCGGCGCTAGGTCGCATGGAGCGCCCGCACCAGCATGTCGGTCAGCGCGCCCGTGATGGCCTCGCTGGTCACCACCTTGTACAGCCCTGCCGCGAGGGCGCACGCGCCCAGCGTCCCGACGGCGTACTCGGCCGTGGTCATCCCGGCGTCCGAGCGGCCCCGGAGCCGGGCCACCCTGCGCACCCGGCAGGCTGCTCGGCGGCTCCTCCGCCGCCATGCCCCGGCCGACGGACGGAGCGAACGCCCGGCACCGGACCCGATCGCGATCACTGCGGTCATGAAACTCTCCTGTCGCTTGTCTTCCGTTGATGTCCGTACACCCGGCCCTTGTTCACATCGCCTGGGCGAACCGGCTGGTGAGGCCGATCACCACCGGCACCACGCCGATCAGGACGAAGGCCGGGAGGAAGCAGAGCCCCAGCGGCGCGGTGGCGAGCACCGCGGCCCGGCGGACCCGGGCGTGGGCCGCGCGGGCGGCCGCCGTGCGTTGCCCCTGGGCCAGGCCGAGCAGCGGGCCGGCGGCCGGGACACCGCCGAGGCTGCTGCGCTCCAGGCAGCGCGCCAGCGCCGCCAGCGGCGGATGCTGCTCGCCCAGTC
Source organism: Kitasatospora sp. NPDC114501 (assembly GCF_055633695.1). Taxonomy (NCBI): domain Bacteria; kingdom Bacillati; phylum Actinomycetota; class Actinomycetes; order Kitasatosporales; family Streptomycetaceae; genus Kitasatospora; species Kitasatospora sp. NPDC114501. The sequence continues at coordinate 522,798 of NZ_JBVKDS010000003.1, forward strand.
GGCTCCAGCACACCTCCGGCGGTGCGCCCAGGGCCAGTTCGGCCCCGATCGCCACCAGCCGGGGCCCCAGCGGCGCCCCCACGCTCCGGCCCACCGCCGACACGGCCTCCGAGGGCAGCGCCGCGGAGGCGAGGCAGGCCGCCAGGAGCTCGGCGCCCAGCGGCAGTTGCCTGGTCAGCAGCTCGTCCTCGCGGGCCGCCCGGCGGTCCGCCGGCTGCCGCGCCCGGGCCGACCAGCGGTGGACGCCCACCGCCAGCAGAGCCCCGGCGACCAGTCCGGTACCACCGCCGAGCAGCACCATCGCCGCCAGCCCGGCCACAACCGCCGCCACCGCCCGCCGTCGGCGCCCAACCCCCAAGGCCGTCAGCCGGGTTCTTCGCCCCCGCTCCTCCCGCCCTCGGGCCCGGGCGAACGCCCTCCGACGCCTCGCCCGGCCTTGCACCGACGTCCACCCCACGGCGGCCGCCGCCGGTAGGGCGACCGCCAGCCACTCGGCGCCTCGCATCACCTCGCCCCCGCTCCCGCCCCGAGCACCCGTGCGCGCACCCGCGACAGCCCGCAGTTCTGCTCGCTCGCCCGAGGAGCGGGCACCGCACGGCCGAGGGCGCGATGCGGCTCGCCCCGCCCCGAAGGCGCGTCCAGTGCGCCGTGGGCCGCCGCTCGCACGATGCGCGCCGTCCAGAGCACGCCCAGCCCCTCCAGGACCGCCCCCGCCACGAGGCAACCCAGCCCGGCCGGGGTGTGCAGCAGGACCTCCAACGGACGTGCGCCGAGCGCCGTGCCGAGGAGCAGTCCGACGGCCGGCAGCGCGGCCAGGACGGCGATGGTCGCGCGCGGACCTGCCAGTTCCCCGGCGATCTCCTCCGCGAGCGCCCGCTCGCCGCGCAGCGCCTCCGCGGCCCGCTCCAACGCGTCGGCCAGCCCCGACCCGCTGTCCGCGGCCACCCGCCAACAGGCCGCGACGGCCGCGGCTCCGCTGCCACCCGGCAGTGCGGCCAACAGGTGCAGCGCGGCGGGCACGTCCCCGCCGTAACGGCCCGCCGCCAGTCGCGCCACCGGCTCCTCACCGAGCCTGCGCAGCCCCTCCGGGTCGGCGGCGAGCCGCGCGGTGACCAGGTGCAGCGCCTGCTCCGGCGTCGCCCCACCGCGCAACTCCCCCGCCAGGCCGGCGCAGAGCTCCACCACGGCCGCCGCCCGGTGCCGGGCCTCCGTCGCCAGACGCCGCCGCAGCCGCCACCTGCGCAGCGGCAGCACGGCCAAGGCGGCCACGAGCACCGGCACGGGCGAGGCGACGGCCCGCCCGGCAGCCAATCCGACCGGCAGGAACAGCAGTTCGGGCGTCAGGAACTCCGGCAGCCGATCCCGGGCCCGCGCCACGGTCTCCGCGCCCGGCCCCAGCCCCGCCACCGGCACCGGCACCGGCACCGGCACCGGCACCGGGGGCCCGCTACCCGCCAGCACCAGCCTGGAGCGCCGCCCGCCCGGCAACTGCTCCTGCACCGCGCGCCACGCGGCGACGGCCACCAGACACAGCACCACCGTCCAGCAGACCGCGATCTGACCTTGCGTCACGTCGTTCACCTCCGTCGTCCTTCGTCCTTCCGACCCGCGCCGCCGAGCAGCAGCAGGGCGCCCGCTGCGCACCCGCTCAACAGCAGGGCGAAGGCGAGTTCCACCATCCGTACGTCCGCGCCTCCCGGCCCGGCCACCGTCACCGCGATCACGACCGCCCCGATCCGAGCGACACCCCGCGCGCCGCCAGCAGCCCGACCAGCCGCTCCCAGCCCGCACCGGGACGCAGGCCGCCGGGCGCCGGGAAGGCCACCGCGGGTGTGGTCACGGCCGATCCGTCGCCGGATCCGACCAGCGTGTGGATCTCCGCCACCCGGCGCAGCCCCGAGCCCGGATCGCGGACCAGGTGCACCACCACGGAGAGCGCGGCCCGCAGTTGGCTGTGCAGCGCCGGCCGGTCGAGACCGGCGAGCGAGCCCAGGGCCTCCAGCCGGACCGGCACGTCCGCCGCCGTGTTGGCGTGGACGGTGCCGCAGCCGCCCTCGTGCCCGGTGTTCAGCGCGGCCAGCAGGTCCGACACCTCGGCCCCGCGCACCTCGCCGATCACCAGCCGGTCCGGGCGCATCCGCAGCGCCTGGCGGACGAGGTCCCGCAGGGTGAGCTCGCCCAGCCCCTCCTGGTTGGGCGGCCTGCTCTGCAACCGGACGACGTGCGGGTGGGCCGGTTGAAGCTCGGCGGAGTCCTCGACGACCACGATCCGCTCGTCCGGCCCGACCAGGCCGAGCAGGGCCGACAGGAGCGTGGTCTTCCCCGAGCCCGTCCCGCCGGACACGAGCAGCGAGAGCCGGGCCCGCACGATGCCCGCGAGCAGTTCCGCGCCCGCCGGTGGCAGCGACCCGCCCGCCACCAACTCGTCGAGCGTGAACGGCCGGGGGCGGCAGACCCGTAGCGAGATGTGCGTGCAGCCGGCCGCGATCGGCGGCAGCACGGCGTGCAGCCGGGTGCCGTCCGGCAGCCGGGCGTCCACCCAGGGGCGGGCGTCGTCCAACCGCCGGCCGGCCGCGGTGGCCAGCCGGTGGGCCAGCCGCCGCACCGCCTCGGCGTCGGCGAACCGGACTCCGGTGGCTCGCTGCAGGCCGCCGCCACGGTCGACCCACACCTCGTCCGGACCGTTCACCAGGACGTCCGTGACGTCGGGCGCCGCCAGCAGCCCGTCCAGCGGGCCCGCACCCACCAGTTCGGCGCGCAGCGAGCGCACGGTGTCCAGGACCTCGTCCCCGCCGAGCGACGGGCGGGTGGCCCGCAGCGCGGCCGCGACCGAGCCCGCCGTCGGGGCGGCGCCCGACTCGGCCAGCCGCAGCCGCACCGCGTCCACCAGGGCCGCCGTCCGCTGCTCGCGGGCCGTCCGCCCGTACGGGCAGGGACCGTGCCCGGGCCCGGTCTCGGGCTCGGGCACGGGCGGTCCGCCGGCCGGCGGCACGCTCCGCAGCGGCCGGTGCTCCCGCGCACCTCCGCCGCCCGGGCCGGGCGCGCCACTCCGAAGGACTGTTCTCCGCAGACGGACCATCAGTACACACCTCCTCCGACCGCCGGCACCGGCGGCAGCACCTCGTTCAGGAAGCCCGCGCAGAAGCGCGCGAGCGGACCGTTCTCCCGGCTCCCGGGCGGGACGCCCTTCACGACGTCCTGGGCCAGGCCCGGCTCCGGTTCCAGCTCCCCCGCCAGCGGCAACCGCAGCCCGCGGACGATCTGCCGGGACGGGAGCCCGCCGGCCCGCACCGGCCGCACCACGGCCCGGACGTCCCCGAGCCGCATCCGGGCCGCCGCCGCGACCCGGTCGGCGGCGGCCACCGCGCGCAGTTCGGCCGACACCACCAGAAGGGCCAGGTCGGACTGCTCCAGCGCCTGCCCGGCGGCCGCGTCGAGGTGACGGGGCACGTCGACCACCACCAGCCCGCCGCGCCGCCGGGAGGCGGCCAGCACGCTGCGCATGGCCTCCGGCGGGACGGTCAGCGTGTCGCCGCGGTCCCAGGACAGGCAGGACAGCGCGGAGAGCCGTTTGAGCGCGGGCAGCGCCCTGGCCAGCTCGGCCCCGCTGACCCGGCCGCGGGAGCCCGCCAGGTCGGGCCAGCGCAATCCGCTGACCCGCTCGCCGCCGAGCAGGATGTCGAGACCCCCGCCCAGCGGATCGCCGTCCAGGAGCATCGTCCGCCGGCCGGCCCGCGCGGCGGTGACCGCCAGCGCGCAGGCCAGGGTCGAGGCCCCGGCTCCGCCGGACCCGCCGAGCACCGCGACGGTGACCGCCGGACAGCCGACCCCCTCGGCCGCGTCGGCCACCCGGTCGAGCAGCCAGGCCTCGGCGTCGGGCAGGAACAGCACGTGCTCGGCCCCGAGTTGGACGGCCCGGACCCACACCCCGGGATCGTCCAGGTCCAGCCCAAGCAACAGCACCCCCGCGCGCCGCCCCAGCCCGGAGCAGCGGACGGCCTGGTCGTCCCCGACCAGGACCAGCGAGGCGCCTTCCCAGAGCTCACGCGTCGGCGGGGCGCCCCGGACCAGCCTCGGCTCGGTGCCCGCGGCCGCGCAGATCCGCAGCAGGTGCTCGGCCAGGCCCTCGTCCTCGGTGACGACGAGCGGCCCGGCGACCGCGGGGCCCTCGGCGGTGATGTGGTCGGCGATCGGCGTCGACATGGTGTCTCCCCTCCGCGCCGCCGACCACCGGGGTGGTGGCCGGCGGCGCACGTCGGACGGTTCCGGCGGACGGCCGCCCGACAGACCCTCTGGGAGGAAGGGGTGAGGCCCTGCCCGGCGACCGCCGCCGGTCATCACGGTGGGGGGAGATCCGGATTCCGTCATCCGGGTTCCGATTGCCTGTGGATAACTCCTGGGCTGTGGAGGAAAACGTTCACCCGGGCGGGGGGCTAATCGGCGAAGAATTGACGAAAGGGGGTCACCGAGATGAACCGGCGGCCCGCCGCATCCCGTTCGGCCGTTCTCCGGACCGCTCCCCGTCGCCTTCCGGACACCGCTTCCGAACGGACTCGCACGACCGGTCGGAACCGGCCGTTCGATCCTCGACGGACATGAGGAACTGGCGACGCAGAGTGACGAAAGCCGGTCGGCGGGTCGAGATGGCGACACCCCCTGTAGGCCGTCGACACGGCGGCGGCGAATGCGCCGCGAGAGGCGTTCAAGCCCTGAAAATGGCCCCGGACGTGCGACGACCCCCGCCGGGGGGGAGAGCGGGGGTCGTCTATCCACAGCCCGGCTCGGGGGGGAGGAGCCGGACCGGGTTAGCACGGTCGCGAACGATCCGTGACTTCCATGGTGTACCCGACCGGCCAGAAACACAAACCCGCACGCCCGCGAGTACGCCGAATGGCGGGGTGTTTTGCGGCTCCCTCTATCCTCGGTTCCCGTGGACACCACCGAGAACGCCGACGACCACGCCGACGAGTCCCCGGACGACACCACCGGGCCCGAAGAGCTCCGCCCGCCCGTTCGCCCCCGACCCGGCGGACCGCGCACGGCGGCCTTCTTCGACCTCGACAAGACCATCATCGCCAAGTCGAGCGCGCTGGCCTTCAGCCGCCCCTTCTACCAGGGCGGCCTGATCAACCGTCGGGCCGTACTGCGCAGTGCGTACGCGCAGTTCGTCTTCCTGGTCGGGGGCGCGGACCACGACCAGATGGAGAAGATGCGCGAGTACCTCTCCGCGCTCACCCGGGGCTGGAACGTCCAGCAGGTCCGCGAGATCGTCGCCGAGACCCTGCACAACCTGATCGACCCGATCATCTACGACGAGGCGGCCTCGCTGATCGAGCAGCACCACGCGGCCGGACGGGACGTGGTGATCGTCAGCAGCTCCGGCTCCGAGGTGGTCGAGCCGATCGGCCGGCTGCTCGGCGCGGACCACGTGATCGCCACCCGGCTCAAGGTCGAGGACGGCTGCTACACCGGCGAGATCGAGTACTACGCCTACGCCGAGAACAAGGCCGCCGCCATCCGGGAGTTGGCCGAGACCGAGGGGTACGACCTGGCCGCGTCCTACGCCTACAGCGACTCCTCCACCGACCTGCCGCTGCTGGAGGCGGTCGGCCACCCGTCGGCGGTCAACCCCGACCGCGCGCTGCGGAAGGAGGCGCAGGCCCGGGAGTGGCCGGTGCTGGTCTTCGACAAGCCGGTGGAACTACGGCGCCGGCTGCCCGAGTTCTCCGCCCCGAGCGGCTCGGTGCTGACCGCCGTGGCGGTCGGCACGGCCGTGGTGACGGCCGGGGTGATCTGGTACCTGGCCCGTAGGCGGCGTCCCACGGCCTGAGGCCGCGCCGCCCCCGCTCTTTGGCCAAAACGGGCAATCGGGACAGACTTCTCGTTTCGGGTTCCCCTTTCGCCCGAAACGCGATACAAATGAAGCACGGCCCGCGAGACCCGGTCAGGACCTAAGAGGTCAAACCGACAACGCAGTTCAGGCCCACGGACCGCACGTACAGATATCCGGGCACCCACATGCAGCCGACCCGCTGTCGGGCCGCCGGACCAGACGAACGGGCAGGATCCCCGTCTGATCGGCACTTCCGGTGCATGCATGGTCACCCGGTATCTGCACCAGCGGCGGCACCCAGCAGGATCGGGTGCCGCCGCATCTCTTTCTCCGCGCGCCCCCTCGGGGGCGCGTGCGCCGTTCCGGTCCGGCCGCTCAGACCATCCCGCGCTGCATCGCCTCGCAGACCGCCGTGCTCTCCCGGACGCCGAGCCGCAGCGCCCGGCCGCAGTGCGCGATCCAGGCCGCCATCCCCTCGGGAGTGCCCGCCAGGTAGCCGGCCAGCGCCCGGCGGTAGGCGGCGGTGCCGAGTTCCGCCAGACCGACCTCGGCCGGGCAGATCGACTTCGGGTCGAGGCCCTCGGCGATCAGCACGATCCGCTGGGCGGCCCGCGCGATCACCCCGTTGTGGGTGCCGAACGGCCGCAGCGCGAGCAGTTCGCCGTGCACCACCGAGGCCACGACCAGGGCCGGCGTGCCCACGCCCTGGCCCTCCGCGCGGGCCACCAGCAGCCGGGAGAGCTGGTCGAGCCGGGCCGCGACCTCCTCCGCTCCCGGGGCGGGCGGCAGCACCGGCAGCGGCCCGTCCGCAGCGTCGACCTCGACGCTCTCCACCGGCTTCAGCTCCAGCGGGAACAGCTCCTCGGCGCCCTCCCCGGCCCGCCGCGGGCGGCCGGCGGCCGGATCGGCGTCGCCGACCGCGAGCAGGTGCAGCCGGGCCAGCACCTGGAGCGGCGAGTGCCGCCAGATGCTGAGCAGCTGGCCGGCCTCGGCGGCGATCCGCAGGGCCGCGCCGACCGCCCGGGCTTCGGGGTCCGCGCCGAAGTCGCTGCGGCGGCGGACCTCCTCCAGCGGCCAGTCGGCCCCGGCCAGGGCAGCCGACGCGCGGGCGCCGCGCAGCGCGGACTCCGAGGTGACCTCGGCCGCTCGGCGGCGCATCACCCGGTGGCCGTAGAGCCGGTCGACGGCCTTGCGCACCTCGGCCACCGCGTCGGGCACCCCGGGGAGCTGGGCCAGCGGGGCGAGGGGATCAGTTCCAGTGCTCACCTACCCGAGAGTAATGAACGGGCCGCCCCTCCCGGAACAGCAACCCCGCATCACCCGTTAGAGGCAATCCTCACTTCCCGCCCCCGGCGAACCCGAAACCCCGGCTAGCATGGCGACTATCGGAGACGATAACGATTTCCAACTAGGGGATCCGCCCCCACGCGACCCCTGGGCAAGCGGCCCGTAGCGAGGGCCCTGAGCGAGAGCCGGAGTCCCCAGATGAAGATCGCCTTCGTCGGCAAGGGCGGCAGCGGGAAGACCACGCTGTCCGCCCTGTTCATCCGCCACCTGGCAGCCATGGGCCGGCCGGTCATCGCCGTGGACGCCGACATCAACCAGCACCTGGGCCCTGCCCTGGGACTGACGGATGATCAGGCCGCTGCGCTGCCCCCGCTGGGCGGGCACCTGCCGGAGATCAAGGAGTACCTGCGCGGCAGCAACCCGCTGATCCGCTCCTCCGACGAGATGATCAAAACCACGCCGCCCGGCCGCGGTTCGCGACTGCTGCGGATCGTCGAGGAGAACCCGGTCTACGCCGCCTGCGCCCGCCCGATCGCCCTGGACGAGGGCTCGGTCCGGCTGCTGGCGACCGGCGCGTTCACCGAGGAGGACCTCGGGGTGGCCTGCTACCACTCCAAGGTCGGTGCGGTGGAACTGCTGCTCAACCACCTGCTGGACGGGCCGGGCGAGTACCTGGTGACCGACATGACCGCGGGCTCGGACTCCTTCGCCTCCGGCCTGTTCACCCGCTTCGACCTGACCTTCCTGGTCGCCGAGCCGACCCGCAAGGGCGTCTCCGTCTACCGCCAGTACAAGGACTACGCCCGAGACTTCGGCGTCCAGCTGCGAGTGGTCGGCAACAAGGTGCAGGGACCGGACGACCTGGCCTTCCTGCGCCGCGAGGTCGGCGACGACCTGCTCACCACCTTCGGACAGTCCGACTGGGTGCGCCGCATGGAGCAGGGGGCGCAGCCGCCGCTGAGGGCCCTGGAACCGGCCAACCGGGCCGTACTGGAGGAACTGCGGGTCGAGACCGACACGGCGTACGGGCGGCGGGACGCGCGCCGCTACACCGAGCAGGCGGTGCTCTTCCACCGCCGCAACGCGGAGAGTTGGGCCAACGCCAAGGTCGGCATCGACCTCGCGAGCCAGGTGGACGGGGACTTCGTCCTGGGCGAGTTCGCGGACGACGGCGAGTGCACGGCCCCGGCGGGCGTCCACGCCTGACCCGCACCACCGCGACCAACGGGCCGTGGCCTCCCGGAACGGGGAGGCCACGGCCCGTTCGCCGTGCCCCGCCCGGCCGGACGGCCGCCACGACCGCCGCCACCAGCAGATTCCCGACCGTTCGGCCACCACCCATTGGGGTGAATCAGGGGGTTTTCCGCTTCCCTCCCGGAACCACGCTGTGCAAAGCTTTCATTACCCTCGGTTTACCGAGTCTTGATGGTTCGCCCGGCGGTCCCCGGTGAGACGTCCCGCACCTCGCCCGGAGCCCTGGCGGGCCTGATGGTCGACGCCGGCCGGTGACACCCGCACTCCCCCGCCGCGCCCACGCCATCCCGCCACACCGTCGCGCCCACGACAGCCGATCCGCCCCGGAGCCCCACGCCGGACCCACCACCGGACCTGACTGCGTTCGCTCCCCCGGACAGACGGGAAGACCATGACCCTCGACATCTCCAGTGCCCCCATCGCCTCCGACACCACCGACCACGCGCCGCCGGGCCCGGGCCCGGGCCCGCGCGCCCGCTGGACCCACGACCTCTCCGCGTCCCTCGTGGTCTTCCTGATCGCCGTCCCGTTCTCCCTCGGCATCGCGCTCGCCACCGGCGCCCCGCTCACCGCCGGTCTGGCCGCCGCCGCCGTGGGCGGGATCGTGGTCGGGCTGTTCGGCGGCACACCACTCCAGGTCAGCGGCCCCTCGGCGGCACTGACGGTGGTCACCGCCGGGCTGATCACCCAGTACGGCTGGCGGGCCACCTGCGCCATCACCGTCGCCGCCGGCCTTCTCCAACTCCTGCTCGGCGCACGCCGGGTGGCCCGGACCGCGCTCGCCGTCTCACCCGCGATCGTGCACGGCATGCTGGCCGGGGTCGGCATCACCATCGCCATCGCACAGCTGCACGTCGTCCTCGGCGGCTCACCGCAGAGCTCCGCGATCGCCGACATCCTGGCCCTTCCCGGCCAGTTGGCCGGCCCGCACCCGCCCGCGCTGCTGGCCGGCGCGGTGACCGCGGCCGTCCTGATCGGCTGGCCCCGGCTCGGCCGACTCCCCGGCCGCGCGGGGGAGTTCGGCGCCCGGCTGGCCAAGGTGCCCGGGCCGCTGGCCGGTGTCGCGCTGGCCACCGCCCTGGTGTTCGCCCTGGACCTGCGGCTCGCCCACATCGAGCTGCCCGCCTGGCGGCCGCAGACGCTCCTGCCCGCCCTGCCGCACGGCCCGGTGCTCGGCCTGCTCGCCGCCGTCCTCACCGTCACCGCGGTGGCCAGCGTGGAGTCGCTGCTGTCCGCCGTCGCCATCGACCGGATGTCCCGCCGCACCGGCGACCTCGACCGCGAACTGCGCGGCCAGGGCCTCGCCAACCTGGTGAGCGGGCTGGTCGGCGGTCTGCCGGTCGCCGGGGGCGCGGTCCGCAGCACCGCCAACGTGCGGGCCGGCGGCCAGACCAGGTGGGCCTCGGTGCTGCACGGCGTCTGGGCGCTGGCCGCCGCACTGGCACTGGCCGGCGGGCTGCGCCGGATCCCGCTGGCCGCGCTCGCCGCGCTGGTTCTGGTGGTCGGGCTTCAGATGGTGAGCTTCGCGCACATCCGCAAGGTGCACCGGCACCGCGAGTTCCCCGTCTACCTGGTCACCGTGCTCAGTGTGGTCGCCGCCGGCGTGCTGTGGGGCGTCGCGATCGGCGCCGGCACCGCCATGCTGCTCGCCCTCTACCGGCTGACCCGCGCCCACGTGGACGTCGAGACCGGCCCCGACGGCACGGTCACCGTCCGGACGCACGGCCCGCTCACCTTCACCACCGTGCCCCGGCTCAGCCGGGTGCTGGGCGGCATTCCGGCCGGGGCCGGGGTCACTGTGGTCCACGACGGATCCTTCCTGGACCACGCCGCCTACGAGACGCTGCACACCTGGCGGGCCGGGCACCAGGACGCGGGCGGCCGGGTCTCGATGGTGACGCGGCGCCAGGACGACGAGGTGCTCGATCCGGACGGCACCGTGCGCGCGGGCAGCTCCCCGAGCCCGCACCGCTGCCGGGCCTGGACGCCCTGGGTCGGCCACCACTGCATCGAGCAGCAGGAGGACCCGCACGGCCGGCTGCTGGACGGCGTCCGGGTGTTCCAGCTGCACACCGCCCCGCTGGTCCGGCCGGAACTAGCCCGGCTGGCCCGCGAGGGCCAGACGCCCTCCCAACTCTTCCTGACCTGCGCGGACTCCCGGATGGTCACCAGCATGATCACCAACAGCGGTCCGGGGGACCTGTTCACCGTACGCAACGTGGGCAATCTGGTGCCGGCCCCGCACGAACCCGGAGCGGCGGACGACTCGGTGGCCGCCGCGGTGCAGTACGCGGTCGAGGTGCTGGAGGTGCGCTCGATCACGGTCTGCGGCCACTCCGGCTGCGGCGCGATGCAGGCCCTGCTGGACGGTGTGCACGAGCGCCCCGGGCCGCCCACCCCGCTGGCCCGCTGGTTGCGCAACGGCCGCGGCTCGCTGGACCGGCTCCGCCGGGCCCCGGCGGAGTTCACCGCCCGACCCGCGGTGGACGTCGCGGAGCGGCTCTGCATCACCAACGTGGTCCAGCAGCTGGACCAGCTGATGGCGAACCCGGCGGTGGAACGCCGGGTCGAGGAAGGCACCCTGCGGCTGGTCGGGATGTACTTCGACTTCGCGACGGCCCAGGCCTACGTCCTGGACCTGGCCACCGGGACGTTCAGCCCGGTGGAGGCCCGCGCGGGGAAGCGGTCGAACGAAATCGAACACCACGCCGAGGGCCTGATCGGGGCCGACCCCGGCATCCGGCCGAACACAGCATCGGCCGAACGGGTGAATGCGGACGATCGGGTTCCGGTCGGGGGCGGTGAGGAGGACCCTCGACTGGCCGCCTGAGAGCCGGGCCCGTGTCCCCGCCGGGCGGGCCGGGGCACGGGCCCACCCACCCCCGTACGGTCGTCCGGTCCGCCGCGGCGACCCGGGCGGTAGGTCGACCGGCCGCCGGTCAAAGGTCTACACCAATTCACAGGAGCCTCTTGTCAACTGCCCCGTTCGCCTGGTGAGCTGTGCGCTGGGACACACGGGACAATCCCCACGCACGGGAACGCCCCGATCATGACTCGATGAGGAGTGCGCGTTGAGCAACGAGAGCCTGGCCAACCTGCTCAAGGAGGAGCGGCGATTCGCCCCGCCGGCAGAGCTCGCCGCAGCCGCCAACGTCACCGCGGCCGCGTACGCGCAGGCCTCCGAGGACCGTCTGGGCTTCTGGGCCGAGCAGGCCCGCCGCCTCACCTGGGCCGTCGAGCCGACCGAGACCCTCGACTGGTCCAACCCTCCCTTCGCCAAGTGGTTCGCCGACGGCAAGCTCAATGTCGCGTACAACTGCGTGGACCGCCACGTGGAGAACGGCCTGGGCGACCGGGTCGCCATCCACTTCGAGGGCGAGCCCGGCGACGGCCGTTCGATCACCTACGCCCAGCTCAAGGACGAGGTCTCGCAGGCGGCCAACGCCCTGCTGGAGCTCGGTGTCCGCAAGGGCGACCGGGTCGCCGTCTACCTGCCGATGATCGCCGAGGCGGTCGTCGCGATGCTCGCCTGCGCCCGGATCGGCGCCACCCACTCGGTGGTCTTCGGCGGCTTCTCCTCCGACGCCGTCGCCTCCCGCATCCAGGACGCCCAGGCCAAGCTGGTGATCACCGCCGACGGCGGCTACCGCCGCGGCAAGCCCTCCGCCCTGAAGCCTGCCATCGACGAGGCGCTCACCAAGGCCGAGGGCGTGGAGCACGTCCTGGTGGTCCGCCGCACCGGGCAGGACATCCCGTGGACCGAGGGCCGCGACGTCTGGTGGCACGAGATCACCGCGCGCCAGTCCACCGAGCACGCCCCCGAGGCGCACGACGCCGAGCACCCGCTGTTCATCCTCTACACCTCGGGCACCACCGGTAAGCCCAAGGGCATCCTGCACACCTCGGGCGGCTACCTCACCCAGGCCAGCTACACCCACCACGCCGTCTTCGACCTCAAGCCGGAGACCGACGTCTACTGGTGCACCGCCGACATCGGCTGGGTCACCGGCCACTCGTACATCGTCTACGGCCCGCTCTCCAACGGAGCCACCCAGGTCATCTACGAGGGCACCCCGGACACCCCGCACCAGGGCCGGTTCTGGGAGATCGTCCAGAAGTACGGCGTGACCATCCTCTACACCGCGCCGACCGCGATCCGCACCTTCATGAAGTGGGGCGACGACATCCCCGCGAAGTTCGACCTGTCCTCGCTGCGGGTGCTGGGCAGCGTCGGCGAGCCGATCAACCCCGAGGCCTGGGTCTGGTACCGCGAGCACATCGGCGGCGGCAGGTGCCCGATCGTGGACACCTGGTGGCAGACCGAGACCGGCGCCATCATGATCAGCCCGCTGCCGGGCGTCACCGAGACCAAGCCGGGCTCGGCCCAGCGCGCCCTGCCGGGCATCGCGGCCACCGTGGTGGACGACAACGCCGCCGAGGTGCCGAACGGCTCCGGCGGCTACCTGGTGCTCACCGAGCCGTGGCCGTCCATGCTCCGCACCATCTGGGGCGACGACCAGCGCTACATCGACACCTACTGGTCGCGCTTCGAGGGCCGCTACTTCGCCGGTGACGGCGCCAAGAAGGACGAGGACGGGGACATCTGGCTGCTCGGCCGGGTGGACGACGTCATGCTCGTATCGGGCCACAACATCTCCACCACCGAGGTCGAGTCGGCCCTGGTCGGCCACCCGTCCGTGGCCGAGTCCGCCGTGGTCGGCGCGACCGACGCCACCACCGGTCAGGCCATCGTCGCCTTCGTGATCCTGCGCGGCGGCGCCACCGAGAGCGCCGAGCTGGTCGAGGAGCTGCGGGCGCACGTCGGCCGCACGCTCGGCCCGATCGCCAAGCCGAAGCAGATCAAGGTGGTCGGCGAGCTGCCGAAGACCCGCTCCGGCAAGATCATGCGCCGTCTGCTGCGCGACATCGCCGAGGGCCGCGAGGTCGGCGACACCACCACCCTGGCCGACAGCACGGTGATGAGCCAGATCCAGGCCCAGCTCCCGGCCTCGGACAACGGCACCGGCACCGGCACCGGCTGAACCCGACCGGGCCGGTAACACCCGAGCGCCCCTGAGACAACGGCTGTGCCCCGAGCGGTGACCACCGCCCGGGGCACAGCCGTCTCGTCAGCACCCGCGGGCACCAGGGCGCCGGGTCACCGGGTCACCGGGTCACCGGCTCGGAGGGGCCACCACTCGGGCCCCGGGGCACCGCTCGGACGGGCTACTGATCGGACGGGCCACTGCTCCTCCGGAGTGCCGAACCGGCCCGCAGGCCTTAAGTCCTTGAATAGGACAATCCGGATGTCACCTGAACGTCCCGCTAGACTATTAAGGACGCATCAAGATCCCTTGACGGGCATCGCGGGCGTCACAGGGCGCGCCGGGAAGTCTGGTCGGCAACTGCACCACCCGTGCATCCGTTGCCGCTCCCAGCCCCCAGGAGGTCCCCTGTGACCGACCAGCCGCCCGTCCACGAGCCGACGACCCGCCGCCGGCAATTCCTCGGTCGGCTCTCACTGCCCGAGCGCACCTTCGTCGCCGACGCCCTGCGTACCGAGACGGTCGGCGGCATGCTGCTGCTGGGCGCCGCCGTCATCGCGCTGATCTGGGCCAACGCCTGGCCACACTCCTACCAGAGCGTGCTCGACTACACCGTCGGCCCCTCCGCCCCGCTCCACCTCGACCTCTCCCTGGCCACCTGGGCCAAGGACGGCCTGCTGACGATCTTCTTCTTCGTGGCCGGGATCGAACTCAAGCGCGAGTTCGTCGCGGGTGAGCTGCGCACGCCCAGTGCGGCGCTGCTGCCCGTGGCCGCCGCCGTCTGCGGGGTGGCGCTGCCCGCGATCCTCTTCGCCCTGGTGAACTCCGGCAGCGGCGGACACCCCGGCGGCTGGGCGATCCCGACCGCCACCGACATCGCCTTCGCACTCGGGGTGCTGGCCGTGGTCGGCAGCCACCTGCCGTCCGCACTGCGCGCCTTCCTGCTCACCCTGGCGGTGGTCGACGACCTGATCGCGATCCTGATCATCGCGATCTTCTACAGCCACGGCATCGAGTTCTGGGCGCTCGGCCTGGCCTTCGCCGGGCTGGTGCTGTTCTGGTTCCTGCACCGGCGCGGCGTCCACGGCTGGTACCTCTTCGTACCGCTGGCCGTCGTGACCTGGGCGCTGATGCACGAGAGCGGCGTCCACGCCACGGTGGCGGGCGTCGCGATGGGCCTGATGCTGCGCTGCCACCGGGAGGGCGACGAAAAGCACTCCCCCGGCGAGCACATCGAGCACCTGGTCCGTCCGCTCTCGGCTGGCCTGGCCGTCCCGGTGTTCGCACTGTTCTCGGCCGGGGTGGCCGTCTCCGGTCCGAAGCTGCGCGAGGTGTTCACCCAGGCCGCCCCGATCGGCATCGTGATCGGTCTGCTGGTCGGCAAGTCGGTGGGCGTGTTCGGCGGCGCCTGGCTGACCGCCCGGTTCACCAGGGCCGAGCTGAACCCGCGACTCAAGTGGGCCGACATGGTCGCCGTCTCGGTGCTCGCGGGCATAGGTTTCACCGTCTCGCTGCTGATCAGCGAACTCGCCTTCCCGGACGACCTGGCGCTCGCCGCCCGGGCCAAGACGGCCGTGCTGGTCGGCTCGGTGATCTCCGCGGTGGTCGCCACGGTGCTGCTGAAGCTGCGCAACCGGCACTACCGCGCGCTGTGCGAGGAGGAGGAGCGGGACGTGGACGGGGACGGCATCCCGGACGTGTACCAGGAGGACGACCCGGCCTGGCGGGCGAGGGTCGGCGGGTCGGCCCGCCCGGCGGCCGGCGGGGCCGCCGACCACGGCCCTGACCTCGGCCTCGACCACGGCTCCGGCTCCGGCTCCGGTCACCAGGGCCGGCCCGGACAGTCCGGCTGAGGCGGTGAGGCGGCCGGGCCGCCACGGCCCGGCCCCCGAGGCGGCCAAGCGAGCGACCCGGCCGAGGTGGCTCGGCCGAAGACCTCGGAGCGGCCCTCCGGGAGGCACCCGGAGGGCACCGGCAGGAACGTCCGGCACACCCCGGCAGCAGCGACCGGCGGCCCCGGCGGAGGCGCCAGGAGCTCCCCGGCCACCGGGACACGTCCCTCCGGCGGGGCCCCGGAGTGGTGTCCGACTGACCGGTAGGGGCATGATTCTGAGCTGTCGACAACCCACTGACGCCTCCGGACCCCCCACCGGCCCCGGAACCGCAGACCCGCGGCGGCGTCACGCCGCACAGCCGCAGAGGAGAACCGCTGATGCCCGCAGGAGCCGCAGACCCGTCCAGCAACGGCCGGGTGCCCTACGAGGGCGAGCGTTCGGTGGGGCAGCTGTTCGCGGCGGCCACCGCCGACCTGTCCGCGCTGGTCCACGACGAGATCGCGCTCGCCAAGGCCGAGATCCGGGCGGACGTCAAGCGCGGCGTCTCCGGCGGCGTCTCGCTGATCGTCGCCGGCGTGGTGGCCCTGTTCTCCATCCCGATGCTGAGCGCCGCGGCGGCCTTCGGCATCCACGCCCTGGGCCTGTCGCTGGGCTGGTCCTTCCTGGTCGTGGCGGGCGCCTACCTGCTGCTCGCGGTGCTGCTCGGGATGCTGGCCTGGCGCTCGTTCAAGAAGATCGAGAAGCCGGTCCGCACCATCGAGGGCGCCCAGAAGACCGCCGACGTGCTGAAGAACGCCCGGCCGCGCCCGGCCACCCAGGAGGAGATCGACCGGGCCTTCGGCCGCATCCCGTAACCGGCGTCCCACCACCAGGCTCACGTGATCGGCACCCCGTAACCGGAACCCCGCAACCGGCGTCCCGCGACAAGCGTCGGCGGGCGCCGGACCCGCCGACAACGAGTGCCGGGCACGTGTCCGGCGCGCGGATGTGACACGCTCTCGGTATGCCGCTTGACCAGAAGCCCGTGCCCGCGCAGCCGTCCGCCGACTCCGGCCCCGACTCCGGCGCCGGACTCACCCGCGAAGGCCCCGAAGGCCCCGGCACCGCCCCAGAGGGCACCGGCCTGGCACCCGCGCGGGAGCCCGAGGAGGAGCCCCGCGAAACGGACTCCACCGCGGCCCGGGCGGCGGGCGACGAGGTCTGGAGCATCCGGCAGCCCGGCCCGTGGAAGCACCGCGACCTCGCGGCCAACGGCGCCCGCTTCCACATCGCCGAGCTGGGCTCCGGCCCGCTGGTGCTGCTGGTCCACGGCTGGCCCGAGTACTGGTGGGCCTGGCGCCACCAGCTGACCGCGCTCGCCGAGGCCGGCTACCGGGCGGTGGCGCTCGACCTGCGCGGCATCGGCGGCAGTGACCGCACCCCGCGCGGGTACGACCCGGGCAACCTCGCCCTGGACATCACCGGGGTGATCCGCTCGCTCGGCGAGCGCCGGGCACACCTGGTCGGGCACGCCTCCGGCGGCACCCTGGCCTGGGTGGCGGCCGTGATGCGACCGTCCGTCATCCAGAGCCTGACGGCGGTCTCCGCCGCGCACCCGAGGGACCTGCGCCGGGCGCTGCTGACCGACCGCCGGCAGTTCGCCGCCTTCGAGCACGTCCTGGGCTTCCAGCGGCCGTGGATACCGGAACGCCGTCTGGTGGCCGACGACGCCGAGCTGGTCGGCCGGTACCTGAACTCCTGGACCGGTCCGAACGGCCTGGACGAGGCCGCCGTGCAGGCGTACCGGCAGGCGATCCAGATCCCCAGCACGGCGCACTGCTCGATCGAGCCGTACCGCTGGCTGCTGCGCTCGATGGCCCGGCCGGACGGCATCCAGTTCGCCCGGCGGATGAAGAAGCCGATCACCGCGCCGACCCTGCACGTCCAGGGCGCGGCGGACCCGGTGCTGCTGTCGCACACAGCGCTCGGCGGCGGCGAGTACGTGGCGGCGCCGTACCGCTGGCGGCTGATGCCCGGGGTCGGGCACTTCCCGCACGAGGAGGCGCCGGAGGAGTTCACCGCCGAGCTGCTGGACTGGATCGGCCGCCACAAGGAGTGATCGAAGGCGGTGCCGGACACGGCCGTACGTGCGGTCGACCGGAAGGGCCTTCGGGCCCAACTCCCTTGTTTTGATGCTCATATGACAATCGCATAGGCCAATTTCGGCGAGGCCCGGGCGGTTACCTCCACCGGCCCAGGGGCATCCCTTCCGGTATGAGTTGGATGCCCGAAAGCGGCGGCGCCCCGCGCGGCCGACGTCACAACAGCCCCCAGCGCTCCGCCCACCGGCCCGACCGGGCGGACGACCTCGGTTTCGACGGCCCGGACGGCCGTCAGCGCACGGAGCGGCGGCAGCTCGGCATCCCCCGCATCCTCGGTCGGCGCGCCCGCTGGGTGGGCGCACGGCTGCGGCGCGAGATCTGAGGCCTCGCGCCGCTCCCGTTCCCGGCGCTCCGC
Source organism: Kitasatospora sp. NPDC114501 (assembly GCF_055633695.1). NCBI lineage: Bacteria > Bacillati > Actinomycetota > Actinomycetes > Kitasatosporales > Streptomycetaceae > Kitasatospora > Kitasatospora sp. NPDC114501. Next base: position 540,548 of record NZ_JBVKDS010000003.1, read on the forward strand.
TCAGTTCACGATCGTCGGCGACAGCGCGGTGAACCAGAGCAGGACGAAGGTCGCCACCGACATGATCGGCACCAGCACCTTGGTCTCGACGCTGTTGCCGCTGCGCTTGATCAGCACGACCTCGTAGCGCTCCTTGTGCGGCCAGAGCAGCGGCGCGCCCTTCTTGGTCAGGCAGTCGCCGAGCAGGTGCGCCAGCGTGCCCAGGGCCACCGCGTACGGCAGCCAGCCAGGCGAGTCGGGCATCCAGGTGTTCATCCCGAAGGTGCCGAGCGCGGCCAGGCCGATGACGGTGATCCACGCCTCCGGGCCGTCGCCCGGCGGGCAGAGCCGCAGGGCCCGGATCGCGAGCGCCAGCAGGACGAAGGTCAGCCCGAGGGTGAAGTTGCGGCCCAGGAAGGTGACCCCGGCCCAGGTGCCGCCGCCCGTCAGCGCGACGAACAGCAGCGAGTGGGTGGCGTGCCGGTGGCCGCCGGAGATCCAGGCCACGAGGCGGCAGAGCACCTTGGAGACCGGGCCGAGGAAGTTGGCGATCGAGCCGTCGTGGTGGTCGAGGTCCGGCAGCAGCGCCGCGCCCGCGCACAGCACCGTGCCCATCAGTATGTCCGCCGGCTGCAAGGTGGAGTGCAGCAGCAGCGGGGGCAGGAAGGGGGCCGAGGCCGCGTACAGCATCGCCCCGCTCACCGCGTGCGAGTGACCCATCATCGGACTGCCACGACCTCCCGTCGGGCCCACGCCGGGACGGCGCCCGGTTGAGCCGAACGGGTGAGCGCGGCCGACGCTACCAGCGGCACCTGACGGGGCGACGGATATCGGACGCCCCGGCCCGGCGCGCCCCGGACCGCCTTCGGCCGACATCCCCGAGCGGCGCGCCCCGGCCGCCCGCCCCGGGTCAGAGCGCGCAGCCCTGGGTGTCCACCCGGGCGGTCGCGGCGCCGCCCTGCTCGGCGTCCTGGCGCACCTCGGCCGCGGTCAGCACGTAGCCGGTGTCCGCGCTGTCCAGGGACTTGGCGAAGACCACGCCGTACACCTCGCCGTCCGGGGTGAGCAGCGGGCCGCCGCTGTTGCCCTGGCGGACCACCGAGCGCACCGAGTAGACGTCCCGGACCACCTGGCCGCGGTGGTAGATGTCCGGGCCGTTGGCCTGGATCCGGCCGCGGATGCGGGCGGGCTGGACGTTGAAGGCGCCGTTCTCCGGGAAGCCGGCCACGATCGCGCTGTCGTTGGTCTTCGCCTCGCCCGCGAAGGTCAGCGCGGGCGCGTTCAGCTTGGGCACGTCCAGGACGGCGATGTCGCGCTGCCAGTCGTAGCGGACCACCGTCGCGTCGTACAGCTGGCCGACGCCGCCGATCTGCACGGTCGGTTCGTTGACCCCGCCGACGACGTGGGCGTTGGTCATCACCCGGTGCGGGGCGAAGACGAAGCCGCTGCCCTCCAGGGTCTTGCCGCAGGAGGTCGCCGTGCCGACCACCTTGACCAGGCTCTGCCGGGCCCGTGCCACGGCGGGGCTGGCGGCCAGCGCGGGGTCGGGGCTGTCGACCTGGGTGATCGGCTCGTGCTCGAAGGGGTTGAAGACCTGCGGGAAGCCGTTGCGGGCGAGGACCTTGGAGAAGTCCGAGAACCAGTTCGGCGCGTCGCTGGGCAGCGCGTTCTGCACCCCGCCGAGGACCGCCGAGGAGCGGACCTGCTTGGAGACCGTCGGGAGCGACGCCCCGGCCAGCGCCGAACCGATCAGCCAGGCCACCAGCAGCATCGAGACGACGTTCACCACCGCGCCGCCGCTCGCGTCCAGCACCCGGGCCGGGCGGCGACCGATGTGCCCGCGCAGCTTCCAGCCGAAGTGCGCGGTGATCGCCTGGCCGATCGCGGCGAGGACGATCACCACCACGACGGCCACCACCGAGGCCGTGGTGCCGGGGCCGATGTGGTCGAGCAGCAGCAGCGGCAGCAGCTCGACGGCGATCAGGCCGCCGCCGAGGAAACCGATCAGCGAGAGCACGCCGACCACGAAGCCCTGCCGGTAGCCCGACACGGCGAATGCCACGGCCGCGGCGATCAACAGCACATCCAGGACGTTCACTCGGACACCCTCCCACGGGCCGCGCGCCGGACGCGCCGACGACCGGTCACGAAGCGTCGGCGTCGCCGCCCGGCAGCACCCGGGAGTGTTCGAGGTCCCCCTGGACCAGTGCCAGCGCCTCGTCCGAGAGGTCGACGATCCGGGACGGGTCCCAGGGCAGCTCCAGGCCGCTGTGGTGCAGCACCCGGTCGATCACCCCGGCGGTGAAGCCCCAGACCAGCCGTCCGGCGACCGCGAAGGCCGGCCCGATGTGCCCGGACGGGTGGCGCAGCCGCACCCGGTTCGCCGGGTCGGCCAGCTCCGCGATGGTGACCCGGAACACCGCGCCGGTCTCGGCCGTGTCCACCGGGCGCACCGGCGTCTCCTCGCGCCACCAGCCGAGCACCGGGGTCACCACGAAGCTGCTCACCGGGATGAACAGCCGGGGCAGTTCCGCGAACACCTGCACCCCGGCCGGGTCCAGGCCGGTCTCCTCCCAGGCCTCGCGCAGCGCCGCCGCGATCGGACCCGGGCCGTTCGGATCGCCGTCCTCCGGGTCCAGCACACCGCCCGGGAAGGACGGCTGCCCGGCGTGCGAGCGCAGCGAGCGGGCCCGCTCGATCAGCAGCAGGTCCGGCCCCTGCGGCCCCTCGCCGAAGAGCATCAGCACGGCCGCCGGCCGACCGCCCTCGACCGGCGGCAGGAAGCGGCTCAGCTGCTCCGGCAGCACCCGCTCGGCCGCCTCCCGGACCGGCTCCAGCCAGGCCGGCAGCCCGTCCGGCTCGATGCCCCGCACGACTCCCCCGGCGTCCGGTCCGGGGTGCCCCCACCGCCCGCTCACGCGTCCACCGCCAGGTCCGCGACCCGGCCGTGGTGGACGGCGGCGTCCGCACGGGCGGCCGCCTCACCGGGGAAGTCGGCCGGCGGCCGCAGCCGCTGCCCGGGGTGGCCGCCCATCTCGTACTTCAACAGCTTGCGCGCCTTCTCCGGGTCGGTCTCCCCCTCGCCGTACGAGGGGCAGAGCGGCGCGATCGGGCAGGCGCCGCAGGCGGGCCGCTGGGAGTGGCAGATCCGGCGGCCGTGGAAGACCACCCGGTGCGAGAGCATCGTCCACTCCGACTTCGGGAAGATCTCGGCGACGGCCGCCTCGACCTTCACCGGGTCCTCCTCGGTGGTCCAGCCGAACCGCCGGGCCAGCCGCCCGAAGTGGGTGTCCACGGTGATGCCGGGGACCCCGAAGGCGTTGCCGAGGACGACGTTGGCGGTCTTGCGGCCGACGCCGGGCAGGGTCACCAGGTCGGCCAGCCGGCCGGGGACCTCGCCGCCGAACTCGTCGCGCAGCGCTGCCGAGAGGCCGAGGAGCGACTTCGCCTTGTTCCGGAAGAAGCCGGTCGGGCGGATGATCTCCTCCAGCTCCTGCGGGTTCGCCGCCGCCATGTCCTCCGGCGTCGGGTACTTCGCGAACAGCGCCGGGGTGGTCTGGTTCACCCGCAGGTCGGTGGTCTGCGCCGACAGCACGGTGGCCACCAGCAGTTGGAAGGGGTTCTCGAAGTCCAGCTCCGGGTGCGCGTACGGGTACAGCTCCGCCAGCTCGCGGTTGATCCGCCGGGCCCGCCGCACCATCGCCAGGCGCGATTCCGGTTTCCTCGGCCTCGCCGCCGCCTTCTTCGCCACCGGCCTCTGCGCCGCGGCCTTCCGGACCTTGCTCTCTGCCATGCACGAAGGCTACGCCGACCGGCGGACCGCTTGGGGCCGATCAAGCACGGAAACCCGCCCTGGCAAGGGCTGTTGTCCGAGGGACTCCGCCCGTGGCCGTCACCTGACCGGGGGCTGACGCGGCCGGGTCGACGCGGTCCGGATCGCCGAGGAGCTGGGCCGGCTGCCGTAGCCCCGCCCCTTTCCGGTGACCCGGCGCCATCGGGTTGACGGACCGCGCGTTACGCACGGATCCGTCCGCGGACGGCCCGTGACGGGGCCCACCGGGGCCATCCTTCGTCGACGAACGGAAGTCCGGCCGATCCGGCCGCAGCGGCGCTCCCGGCGCGGCGCCACCGGCCGGCGGCTCAGCCCAGGGTGCGGCCGATCGTTCCCTCGAGGCTGTTCAGCAGGCCGCTGAGGGACTCGGCGAGCCGGTCCTGCTCGGCGGGGGTGAGGCCGGCCAGCAGGGCCCGGTCGTGGGCGACGAGATCCTGGACCAGGCCGTCCACCAGCGTCCGGCCCTCCTCGGTGAGCGCGAGGTGGGCGACCCGGCGGTCCCGGTCGTCGGTGCGCCGGCTGACCAGGCCGCGCTCCTCCAGCAGCCGCAGTCGCTTGGTGACGGCGGCGCCGGAGGCGAAGCTCTCCCGGGCCAGCTGGGTGGGGGTCAGTTCGCGGTCGAGGCGGCGCAGGGCGCCGAGGATGTCGAACTCGGCACGGGTGAGGCCGGCCCGGGTGAGCGGGTCGGGGGTCTGCTGGAGCAGTGCGGCGCAGCGGTTGATCCGGCCGAGGACGGCGATCGGACCGGTGTCCAGCCCCGGGTAGGCCCGCTCCCACTGGCGCAGCACACCTGCGACGACGTCCTCCACGTGTGCTGCTCCCGTTCTGCGGCCTGCCGGTCGTCTGAATCCTAGGACGTGTCCGGCAGGGCACCGTGGGTGCGGCGTTCCAGCAGGGCGGCCAGCAGCTGGTGGGCGTGCTGCTCGGTGGCGGTGGCGCGCTGGTGCGGGAGGGCGGGGCGGCGCCACTCCCCGGCGGCGGTGTCGGTGGCCTCGCGCAGCTCCAGCAGGGCGGCGGCGAGGCCGGTGCGGGCGGCGTGGGCCTCCGGCGCGCTCGCGGCGGAGACGGCGGCCAGTGCCCGGTGGCCGGCGGCCTCGGCTCCGGTCAGGGCGCGGGTCAGCCGGGCGGCGGTGCGGCGGTTGGTGACCAGCAGGCAGGCCGCGAGGCCGGTGAGCGCGCCGACGCAGGTGTCCAGCCAGCGGTCGCCGATCAGTACCCCGGCCGGCTGCGGGCCGGCGAACTCCGTCATCAGCAGCGCCAGCGGGGTGACGAAGACCGTCGCGAGCCAGTAGCTGCGGGCGATCGTCGCCTCCGCGCCGAACTGGCAGACCAGCCCGAGCCCGATCAGTGCCACCGGGCCCGCGTGCGCGACCGGCAGCGCGGCGGTGAACAGCAGCAGGCCGAGCAGGTTGCCCAGCACCCGCTGCAACGCGCGCTGCCAGGACAGCGTGCTGTTGGCCTGGAACACCGAGGCGGCGGTGACCACCGCCCAGTACGGCCGACCGACGCCGAGCGCCAGCGAGAGCCACCCGGCGGCGGCGCAGCCGACCGCGACCCGCAGGGCGATCGGCAGCAGCGCCGAGCCGGGCCGCAGCGCCCGCCGCAGCGGTGGCCGGCGGCCGGGGCGGCGGGCGGCAGGTTCGGCCGCCTCCGCCTCGGTGAGGTCGAGCGACGGCAGCCGGCGGCCGCGCCGCAGGTCGCGGGCCCAGCCGAGGTACCGCGCGGCGTCCTCGGGCCGGGCGGAGTCGGCCAGCGCGGCCTCCGCCCGCACCAGCAGCCGCTCGGGCGCGTCGCCGAGGGCGCGCCGCCGGGCCGGGGTGGAGAGCGCGAGGCTCTGCCAGGCGGCCTCGACCGCGCCGACCAGGGTAGTGCGGGCCGCGGCGTCCGGCCGGCCGGGTCCGGTCCGCAGCAGCCGGGCGGCGGCCTCCAGGGCGCGGGCGGTGGCGATCCGCTCCGGCCCGTACGGGCGCACCAGGGCCGGGGCCATGCAGACCAGCCAGGCCAGTGCGGCGCCGAGCGCGGTGAGCGCCAGGTGCGGGGGGACCTCGGCCGTCCGCTGCGGGACGAAGGCGCAGCTGGCGGAGGTGAAGGTGATGATCAGGCTGCCGGGCGGGCCGACCCGGGCCGCGTCGCAGAGCAGTTTGTGCAGGGCGGCGAGCACCGCCGCCACCGCGACCAGGACGGCGGCGTCGCGGGTCAGCGCGGCGGCGGTGAGGGCGGCGCCGGTGCTGAGCACGGTGCCGAGCAGCACGCCGACCAGCGTCCGGGCCCGGGCCCGGTACGGCAGGCCGTGCCCGTACAGCGCGCCGAGGCCGCCGGCCGAGGTGTAGAGAGCGAGGTCGAGCCGGCCGAGGCCGAGCAGGGTGAGGTTGAGCGCGCCGAGGGTGACCACGGCGCTGACCGCGGGCTTGTGCCAGCCGTCTCCGGCCGGACCGACCCGAAGTGCCTGACGGAACTGGGCGGTTGTGACCATGGGAAAAGGTTAGCAGATAATTTACCCGTGAAATATCTGTTCGGATCCCAGCCCGGCGCGGGCCCGGAGTCACGTCCCGACGCGGGCCCCGGAAAAAGTCCCGGCCGGACCGATGAGTTCCGCGGCGCACCCCGGTCTACCTCCATGACCGACCCGTACGACAGAACAGAAGGAACACCCATGAGCACCGTGGTCTCCACCGACGGCACCGTCCTCGCCTGCTCCGTCACCGGCTCCGGCCCGGCGGTCGTCCTGGTCGACGGCGCGGTGTGCCACCGCGACTTCGGGCCGGGCGCCGCGATCGCCGAGCAGCTGGCGGGGCACCACACCGTGTGGACGTACGACCGGCGCGGGCGCGGCGCCAGCGGGGACACCGCCCCCTTCGCGGTGGAGCGCGAGATCGAGGACCTGGCCGCCGTCATCGCGGCGGCGGGCGGCTCGGCCCGCGTCCTCGCGCTCTCCTCGGGCGCCGCGCTCGCCCTGCGGGCCGCCGCCGCGGACATCGGCATCGCCCGACTCGCCGTCTACGAGCCGCCGTTCAGCACCGAGGAGGAGCAGCGCGAGCGCTTCGGCCGGTACGTCGCCGAACTGACGGCGACGCTCGCCGAGGGTCGCCGCGGAGACGCCGTCGCGGCCTTCATGGGCTACGCCGGGATGCCGGCGGAGATGGTGGACGGCATGCGCGGCACGCCGGTGTGGCCGCTGTGCGAGGCGGTCGCGCCGACCCTGGCGTACGACGCGGCGGCGCTCGCGGTCGAGACCGGCGCGGCCGTCCCGGTCGGCCTGCTGGCCACGCTCGACGTGCCGGTCCTGGTCCTGGACGGCGGCGACAGCCCGGAGTCGCTGCGGGCCCCGGCCCGCGCGGTGGCGGCGGCCCTGCCGGGCGCCGAGTACCGGACGCTGGAGGGCCAGACCCACGAGGTGGCGGCCGAGGTGCTGGCGCCGGAGCTGCTGAAGTTCTACGCCTGACGCCCGCGTCACCCCGCGGGCGCCCGTTCGGGACGGCCCGTCAGCCTCGGTACAGGCCGTTCAGCTCCCCGAAGCCGAGCGACCCGTCGAGCTCCGTCAGCGTTCCGGCGCCGAGCAGTTCGGCGGCCGCTCGGCGGGCCGCGGTGTACGCGAGCTGGGCGAGCCCGGTGCCGACGCTGACTCGCCGCACCCCCGTGGCGGCGAGTTCGGCGACGCCCGGTCCGCCCGCGACGGCCATCGCGTTGACCGGCAGCGGGGAGCGGGCGCACAGTTCGGCGAGGGCGTCGAGGTCCAGCAGCCCGGGCACGAACAGGCCGTCGGCGCCCGCCCCGGCGTAGGCCTCGGCCCGGGCCAGCACGTCGTCCAGCCCGCCCAGCCCGAACAGGAAGACGTCGGTGCGGGCGTTGACCACCAGCTCGGGCAGCCCGGCGTCGGCCGCCGCGGTACGGGCCGCGCGCAGCCGCTCGGCCTGCTCGGCCACGGGGAAGAGCGGTCCGCCGACGGCCGTCGAGTCCTCCAGGTTGACGCCCGCCGCACCGGCGTCGACCAGGGCCGTCACCGTCCGGGCCACGTCGGCGGGCCGCGGCCCGTAGCCGCCCTCGGCGTCCACGGTGACCGGCAGGTCCACCGCCGCGACGATCCGCCGGGCCGCCTCGACGGCCGCCGCCCGGTCGAGCCGCTGGCCGTCGCCGTGACCGAGCGACCAGGAGACGCCGCCGCTGGTGGTGGCGACCGCCCGGGCGCCGGCCGAGGCGATCACCGCGGCGCTGCCCGCGTCCCAGGCGTTGGGCAGGACGAGCACGCCGTCCGCGATCAGCTCGCGCAGCCGCAGCGCCCGGTCGCGGGTCCCGGAGATGGCAGGCGTGGTGGACATGGGCGGCACCGGCTTTCGTACGGATCGGTGGGGACACGGGCATCCTGCGGCCCGGCCGACGGCCCCGGCCAGTGATTAAGCTGGGGCCGAATCTTCGCAGCCAGGGGCCCGGCCCCACCGGGGAGGGGCTCGCATGCGCACCGAACTGCACTTCTCCGCCAACGACTTGGCGCTGACCCGGTTCGCCGTCTCCCCGATGCAGGAGGTGGTGACCAGCCTGCGCGTCCTCGCCCACTCGCCCGTCCCGGCGCTGTACCGCCGCTGGGCCGGGCAGGTCCGCGAGCTGAACGCCGCCGGACCGGTGACGGAACGGCTGGCCGCCCTCGTGCCGCCCGCCGGCCACCTGCCGGACTTCCTCAACCCCGCCCCGGCCGGCTTCTCCCCCGCCCTCGCCGAGGAGCTGGCCGCGATCACCGCCACCTCCCCCGGGCAGGTGCGGGCCGACCTCGACATCCTGGCCGCCGAGGCGGGCGGCCGGCTGCCCGCCGTGCTGGAGCCGCTGCACCGGGACCCGGCCGGGCAACTGCCCGGGCTGGCCGCCGAGATCGAGGTGTACTGGGAGCGGGCGCTCGCCCCGTACTGGGCCCGGATCCGCGCACTGCTCGCGGCGGACGTCTTCCACCGCTCCCGGCAGGCCGCCGAGCACGGCACCGCGCGGATGCTGGACGACTTGCACGGGACGGTCCGCTGGGACGGCGCCGCGCTGCTGCTGGAGCAGCGGCACTGCGCGGTCACCCGGCTGAACGCCGGGGCCGGGCTGCTGCTGGTGCCCTCGGCCTTCGCCTGGCCGCGGGTGCTGACCCGGGTGCTGCCGCCCGACCCGCCGCAGCTGAGCTACCCGGCGCGTGGCGCGGCGACGCTGTGGGAGCGGCGGCCGGACCCTGCGGACCGCACCGACGCGCTGGCCGGCGTCCTCGGCCGCTCCCGCGCCCGGCTGCTGGCCGAGCTGGACGCCCCGGCCTCGACCACCGACCTGGCCCGCCGCACCGGGCTGTCCCCGGCCGGCGTGTCGCAGCACCTCACCGCCCTGCGCACGGCGGGCCTGACCAGCGCCCACCGCGCCGGGCACGCCGTCCTGTACGCCCGTACGGCGGTGGGCGATTCCCTGTTCGAGCAGGACGGACAGGCGTTCCACCGGTAGCCGTCCGCGGGCTCCCGCCGCCGGGCCCGGCCGGTGACCGTCCGGTGCGAATGGCCCCGCACGGCACACCTCGGCACACCCCCTCCTCATATGATCGGAGCGACATGCGCCATGCTTGGTGACGCAGAACACTGAACGGAACTTGCGCCGGACGGCCCACCCGCCGTACGGCCGAGAAGGAGGAAGCACGTGGACGACGTTCTGCGGCGCGCCGCACTCTTCGCGGCACTCGACGACGAACAGGCCGGCGAGCTGCGCGCTTCCATGACCGAGGTCACCCTCGCCCGTGGTGAGTCGCTGTTCCACGAGGGCGACCCGGGCGACCGGCTGTACGTCGTGGCGGAGGGCAAGGTCAAGCTGCACCGCGCCTCCCCGGACGGCCGCGAGAACATGCTCGCCGTGCTCGGCCCCAGCGAGATGATCGGCGAGCTGTCGCTGTTCGACCCGGGCCCGCGCACCGCGACCGCCAGCGCGCTGACCGAGGTCAAGCTGCTGGGCCTCGGCCACGGCGACCTCCAGCCCTGGCTGCACGCCCGCCCCGAGGTCTCCATCGCGCTGCTCCGGGCCATCGCCCGCCGTCTGCGCCGCACCAACGACGTGATGTCCGACCTGGTCTTCTCCGACGTGCCCGGCCGCGTCGCCAAGGCCCTGCTGGACCTCTCCCGCCGGTTCGGCGTGCAGTCCGAGGAGGGCATCCACGTCGCCCACGACCTCACCCAGGAGGAGCTGGCCCAGCTGGTCGGTGCCTCCCGCGAGACGGTCAACAAGGCGCTCGCCGACTTCGCCGGCCGTGGCTGGCTGAAGCTGGAGGCCCGCGCCGTGGTCCTGCTGGACGTCGAGCGGCTGTCGCGCCGCTCGCGCTGACGCCCGCGGCACGCGGAAGGGCCCGTCCGATCCGGACGGGCCCTTCCGCGTCTCCCCCGGGTCTCCTCTGGTCTGCTCCGGTCAGTCCCGGTCTGCCCCGGTCAGTCCTCTGTCAGTCCTCGGTGCCCGGGATCAGCCCGTGCTCCTCCAGGTAGTCCAGCTGGGCCCGCACCGACAGCTCGGCGGCCGGCCAGAGCGCCCGGTCCACGTCGGCGTAGACCCGGGCCACCACGTCGGACGCCGTCAGGCAGCCCGCCTCCACCGCGGTCTCCACCTGGGCGAGCCGGGCGGCCCGGTGGGCCAGGTAGTAGTCGACGGCGCCGAGCGCGTCCGCGAGCACCGGGCCGTGGCCGGGCAGTACGGTCCGCACGCCCTGGTGGGAGGCCATGGTGTGCAGCCGGCGCAGCGAGTCCAGGTAGTCGCCCAGCCGACCGTCGGGGTGCGCGACCATCGTGGTGCCGCGGCCGAGCACGGTGTCGCCGGTGAGCACCGCGCCGTCGTCCGGCAGGTGGAAGGTCAGCGAGTCCGAGGTGTGCCCCGGGGTGCCCACCACCCGCAGGTCCAGGCCGCCGACGTCCAGGCGCTGGCCGCCGACCAGGCCCTCGGAGCCCAGCCGGTGCGCCGGGTCCAGGGCCCGCACCTCGGTCCCGGTCAGCTCGGCGAAGCGGGCCGCGCCCTCGGAGTGGTCGGCGTGGCCGTGGGTGAGCAGGGTCAGCGCGATCCGCTTGCCCCGCTCCTCCGCGAGGTCGATCACCCGGCGCAGGTGCCCCTCGTGCAGCGGGCCCGGGTCGATCACCACCGCGAGGTCCGAGCCGGGCTCGGAGAGCAGCCAGGTGTTGGTGCCGTCCAGCGTCATCGGCGACGGGTTCGGTGCCAGCACGCACAGCGCCCGAGGGGTGGCCTCGCCGCCGACCGCGGCGGCGGGGTCACCCGGCAGGAGTCCGCTCACCGGCCGCCTCCCACGTCTCGATGCAGGGCCCGCAGCGGCAGTGCCCGGACGAGGGCGCGCTGCGCCACCTCGACGAACGGGACCTGGCTCTCGCAGGCGGGGTTACGGGGAATCACGCGGCGGGCGGGCATCTCGGGCGCCGTCCGGCGAGCCACGTCGTTGTGGGTCATCGGGCGTCGGTCCTTTCTCTGCGGCGGTACGGGAGGGTCGTCTCGTACGGGGTGGTGCGGAAGGTGCGGGTCGTACTGGTGGCACGGACCGGCCTGTCGGTGGTCCCGATGGGTGCAACGGTCAGGGGCCCTCGGGGAACTCCCCGTCGATGGTCAGCTCCTCGTAGCCGGGCCAGCGGACCGTCAGCCGGTCGCCGCGGACCTCGGCCCGGCCCAGGACCGGCGTCAGCCGGCGGCCGGCGGCCGCGGCCAGGGCCTCGGCGGCGGTCCGGGCCGACGACAGCTCCCGCAGCACCGTCACGGTCGGCGGCAGCATGCCGAACCGGCCCTCCCGGTGACCCCGCACCGCCTCGGCCGGGGTCAGCCAGGCGACCCGGTCCGCCTCGCCGACCTCCAGGGCCGCGCGCTGGCCGGCCGGCAGCGCGGCGACGAAGAACCAGGTGTCGTAGCGCCGTTCCTCGAACTCCGGGGTGATCCAGCGGGCCCAGCCGCCCAGCAGGTCGCTGCGCAGCACCAGGCCGTGGTCCCGGAGGAACTCGGCGAAGGACAGCTCGTGCGCCTCCAGCGCGGCCCGCTCGGCGGACCAGTCGCGCGGCGCGACGACGCTGTCGGCGTCCGGGCCGGCCAGCAGCACGCCGGCCTCCTCGAAGGTCTCGCGGACGGCCGCGCAGACCACCGCCCGCGCCGTCCGGGCGTCCACCCCGAGCCGCCGCGCCCACTCCTCGGGCGCCGGCCCGGCCCAGCCCGGCTCGACCTCGGCGTCCCGCGGGTCCACCCCGCCGCCGGGGTACGCGTACATCCCGGCCGCGAAGGCCATCGAGGTGCGTCTGCGCAGCAGGTACGCCTCCGGCCCGTCCGCGGCGTCGCGCAGCAGCACGACGGTGGCGGCGGCCCTGGGCACCGGCGGGGTCACCGCGCCGGATGCGACCGCCCGGATCCGGGCGGGCCAACCGGGCGGCATCGGGAGCGTCGTCGCTCGATGGTCCATGCCCGGATGCTAGGGCGTGTCCGACAATTCCCGCCAGGCTCACGGATCGGTCGGACACCCTCCGGCAACACCGGGGCGGGGCCGGAGGACCTCCGACCCCGCCTCCGCGATCATGCTCAGGCGGCCTTGACCTTCACCAGGATCTCGACCTCGACCGGGGCGTCCAGCGGCAGCACCGCGACGCCGACGGCGCTGCGGGCGTGCTTGCCCGCGTCGCCCAGCACCGCGCCGAGCAGCTCGCTGGCACCGTTCACGACGGCCGGGACACCGATGAAGTCGGGGGCGGCGGCGACGAAGCCGACGACCTTGACGACCTGCTCGACCTGGTCGAGGTCGCCGATCACCGACTTCACGGCGGCCAGGGCGTTCAGCGCGCAGATCTGCGCGAGCTCCTTGGCCTCCTCCGGGGAGACCTCGGCGCCGACCTTGCCGGTGGTCGGCAGCTTGCCGCCCACCACCGGGAGCTGGCCGGAGGTGAAGACGAGGTCGCCGGTCCGCAGGGCCGGGACGTAGGCGGCGACCGGGGGGGCCACCGGCGGCAGGGTCAGGCCCAGCTCGGCGAGCTTCTCCTCGACCTTGCTCATGCGTTCTTCTCCCGCTTGAAGTAGGCCACCAGCTGCTCCGGGTTGGGGCCGGGCACGACCTGGACGAGCTCCCAGCCGTCCTCGCCGAAGTTGTCCAGGATCTGCTTGGTCGCGTGCACCAGCAGGGGCGCCGTCATGTATTCCCACTTGGTCATGGCCAGACTCTAGACGAGCCGTCGCGGCGATCGGCGCCGCCGACCCCGGGGTGTGTGAGGTGGGGCACAAACAGGGCATGATCGGGCCTGACGGCCCAGGTGCTCCGGGCATCCGGTGCGCTCCCTGGTTACTCTCGCGAGAGGGCACCCTGAGGAGGGGCACCCTCGTCAGGAGGGGACGCCCGTAGGACGGAGACGGACGGAGACGGAGCGTGGCACGCACCCCCGGCCAGGCGGACCGGCGCGACCCCGACTGGGAGGGCGTCCGGCTGCACGTGGTCAGCGGCAAGGGCGGCACCGGGAAGACCACGCTGGCCGCGGCGCTGGCCCTGGCCCTCGCCGCCGACGGCGGACGGGTGCTGCTGATCGAGGTCGAGGGCCGGCAGGGCATCGCCGAGCTGTTCGGGATCGCCGCGCTCCCGTACGAGGAGCGCCGGATCGCCTCGGTCTCGCGCGCCCAGCTGTCGCTGCCCGCCGGACCGGGCGGGCCCGGCGAGGTGTTCGCACTGGCGATCGACACCGAGCTGGCGCTGCTGGAGTACCTGGAGATGTTCTACAAGCTCGGCCGGGCCGGGAAGGCGCTCCAGAAGGTCGGCTTCGTCGACTTCGCCACCACCATCGCTCCCGGCGTGCGGGACGTCCTGCTCACCGGCAAGGCCTGCGAGGCGACCAGGCGCAAGGACCAGGACGGCCGACGGCGCTACGACGCGGTGGTGATGGACGCCCCGCCGACCGGGCGGCTGACCCGCTTCCTGAACGTCAACGCCGAGGTCGCCGGGCTGGCCCGGATCGGCCCGATACACACCCAGGCGCAGGCCGTGATGCGGGTGCTGAAGTCACCGGAGACCGCGGTGCACCTGGTCACCCTGCTGGAGGAGATGCCGGTGCAGGAGACGGTCGACGGCATCGAGGAGCTGCGCGAGGCGAAGCTCCCGGTGGGCGGGGTGATGGTCAACATGGTCCGGCCGCCGCTGCTGGACGCGGCGGCGGTGGCCGCGGTGGACGGGGACCACCGGGAGGAGGTCGCCCTGGCGCTCGGGGAGGCCGGGCTCGGCGGCCGCACCCGGGCCGCGGAGAAGGTCCGGGCGGCGGTGGAGCCGCTGCTCGACCCGCTGCTGGAGCAGGCCAGGGAGCACGCCGAGCGGGTCGAGCTGGAGCGCGCGCAGCGCGCCGACGTCCAGCAGCTGCGGCTCCCGACCTACGAACTGCCGCTGCTGGGCGAGGGCGTGGACCTCGGCGGGCTGTACCGGCTGGCGGGCGAACTGAAGCGGCAGGGGGCGGCATGACCACCGACGGCAGGACCTCCAGTGGTACGACCGGCCACGGCACGACCGCCGGCGGCACGACCGGTACCGGCGCGGTCGGCAACGGGGTCCGGAGCACCGGGCGGCTGCTCGCGGTGGACGAGCTGATCGACGACCCGAAGACCAGGATCATCGTCTGCTGCGGCTCCGGCGGCGTCGGCAAGACCACCACCGCCGCGGCCCTCGGCCTGCGGGCGGCCGAACGCGGCCGCAAGGTCGTGGTGCTGACCATCGACCCGGCCCGCCGGCTCGCCCAGTCGATGGGCCTGACCGAGCTCGACAACACCCCCCGGGTGGTCAAGGGGGTCACCGGCACCGGCGAACTCCAGGCCATGATGCTGGACATGAAGCGGACCTTCGACGAGGTCGTGCTGGCCCACGCCGAGCCCGAACGGGCCCGGGCGATCATGGCGAACCCCTTCTACCAGTCCCTGTCGGCCGGCTTCGCGGGCACGCAGGAGTACATGGCGATGGAGAAGCTCGGGCAGCTGCGCGCCGCCGAGGAGTGGGACCTGATCGTCGTGGACACCCCGCCGTCCCGCTCGGCGCTGGACTTCCTGGACGCGCCCAACCGGCTCGGGTCCTTCCTGGACGGCCGGGTGATCCGGATCCTCACCGCCCCGGCCAAGGTCGGCGGACGCAGCGCGATGCGCTTCCTGAACGTCGGGATGGGCCTGCTCACCGGCACCCTGGGCAAGATCTTCGGCGCCCAGCTGCTCACCGACGTGCAGACCTTCGTCAGCGCGATGGACTCGATGTTCGGCGGCTTCCGGGAGCGCGCGGACCGCACGTACCAGCTGCTCAAGGCGCCGGGCACGGCGTTCCTGGTGGTGGCCGCGCCGGAGCGGGACGCGCTGCGGGAGGCGGCGTACTTCGTCGACCGACTGGCCGCGGACCGGATGCCGCTGGCCGGGCTGGTGCTCAACCGGGTGCACGGTACGGGCGCGCCGCAGCTCACCGCGGAGCGGGCGCTGGCGGCCGCCGAGGCCCTGGAGGAGAACGGTTCGGAGCACGCCTCACCCGAGGCGGAGCTGCTCGCGGCCGGGCTGCTTCGGCTGCACGCCGAGCGGATGCAGATCATGGGGCGCGAACGCCGTACCCGCGACCGCTTCGTCTCGGTGTACCCGGACGTGCCGATCGTGGAGGTGCCGGCGCTGCCGGGCGACGTGCACGACCTGGACGGACTGCGGGCCATCGGGGACCGGCTCAACGGCGCGGTGTAGCCCGCGCCCGGGGCCGACCGGCCCGGACTGCCGCGGTACGGCCGGGCTCAGCCCGCCTGGGCGTAGTCCGTCAGTATCACGCCGGTCGCGAGGGACTCCTCGTACTCGGTACGCGCCGTCTCCAGCAGCCGCCGCCACGAGATGACCGTCGGGCGGCGGCGCAGCAGCGCCCGGCGCTCGCGTTCCGTCATCCCGCCCCAGACCCCGAACTCCACCCGGTTGTCCAGGGCGTCCGCGAGGCACTCCGTCCGGACGGGGCAGCCGCTGCACACGGCCTTCGCCCGGTTCTGTGCCGCCCCCTGGACGAACAGTTCGTCCGGATCACTCGTGCGGCAGGCGGCCTGCGCACTCCAGTCGTCTACCCAGCCCATGCCGGCGCCGTCCTCTCCCATATCGAGGCTCCCCCACGGCGGCAACGGCATATTCACCGTTGCCAGTTGAGGACGTTACGGAAGAACGACAGCTTGCAACAGCCCCTTCGGGCTCAATCTCGAATGACCCGATTGGACTATGGGTATCGATCAGCTCACTCGTTGGAGTGATCGCAGGTCGCGCACCTTGCCAAATGCGGGACCGGCACTCTCGCCACAGGTGTCGTCACGCAGCGCAACCAGTCACAGGGGTACAGCAGGCCACAGCTGCCTCAAAACCCGGTCATAGGCGGGCAATCCGGGCAGGTCTCCTCGCCCACAAGAGTGAACGATGTTGACGCACCGAAGCTGTCGCAAGCTTGTGACAAGCCTAGGCGAACACCTGCCGCGGTGTGCGGGAATCCGCGACGTAGGGTTCTCCTCATGGCACCGAAGCGCCCACAGGCATCCCAGGCCCCAGGCAACCCCGGAGCTCCGCGCGGCAGGACCGGCGGATCACCGTTGGAGCACGCCGGCAACGGCGTGAAGTTCCTGGGTGTCAGCGTGCTCTCCGGAGTCCTGCTGGCGGGGCTCGCCCTGCCCGCCGTCGGCGCCATCGGCCTGACCGCCAAGGACACGGCGGAGAGCTTCGACAACATCTCCGACGACTTCAAGACGCCGCCGCTCACCCAGGCCACCCAGATCTTCGACGCCAAGGGCGGGCTGATCGCCAAGGTCTACGAGCGCGACCGCACGGTCCTGACCGCCGATCAGATGTCGCCGTTCATGCGGCACGCCCAGGTGGACATCGAGGACGCCCGCTTCTACGAGCACGGCGCCGTCGACCTCAAGGGCATCCTCCGCGCGGTCAGCAAGAACGCCGAGAGCGGCACCGCCTCCCAGGGCGCCTCGACGCTGACCCAGCAGTACGTGAAGAACGTCAACGTGGAGAAGGCCGGCGACGACCAGGCGGCCGTCCTGGAGGCCCAGCGCAAGACCCTGGGCCGCAAGATCCAGGAGCTCAAGGTCGCCATCAAGCTGGAGGAGGACCTGTCCAAGGACCAGATCCTCACCAACTACCTCAACATCACCTTCTACGGCCACCAGGCCTACGGGGTGGAGGCCGCCTCCCAGCGCTACTTCAGCAAGAGCAACAAGGACCTGACCGTCGCCGAGGCCGCCACCCTGGCCGGCATGGTGCAGAACCCGTCGTCCTACGACCCGGTGCGCTACCCCGAGAACACGGTCAAGCGCCGCAACGTCGTGATCGACAAGATGCTGGAGAACAAGCACATCACCGCCGACCAGGCGAAGGAGGCGAAGGCCGCCCCGCTGGGCCTGAAGTACAAGGACCCGCAGAACGGCTGCATCACCGCCCAGGCCGGCATGGGCTTCTTCTGCGACTACGTGCGCCACGTGGTCAAGCAGGACCCGGCCTTCGGCAAGAGCTCCGACGAGCGCAAGAAGCTCTGGAACACCGGCGGCCTGAACATCTACACCACGCTGGACCCGGACAAGCAGGCCGCCGCCCAGAACGCCGTCACCACGAAGGTCAACGTGACCGACCAGGTGTCGGCGGCCGCGACCATGATGGAGCCGGGCACCGGCAAGATCCTGGCGATGGCCCAGACCCGCCCGTACGGCCTGGACCCGAACAAGAACCAGACCGTCGTCAACCTCAACGTGGACGCCGCGATGGGCGGCGGCAACGGCTTCCAGACCGGTTCGACCTTCAAGCCGATCCTGGCCGCGGCGGCGCTGGAGTCGGGCATGTCGAACACCCAGGCGTTCCCGTCCGAGAACAAGATCGAGTACCCGCAGATGTCCACCTGCTCGGGCACCTGGAAGAACACCGACAAGCCCAAGGCCACGGTGAAGAACGAGCAGGACAGCGAGGTCGGGCCGTACCAGCTGAAGGAGGCGATGGCCCGCTCGATCAACACCTACTTCGTGCAGATGGAGCAGCAGGTCGGCCTCTGCGCGATGAAGCAGATGGCGAACAAGCTGGGCATCACCCAGTCCGCCAAGGGCGACGCCTTCCAGGAGGTGCCCTCGATGGTCCTCGGCACCCTGGAGCTCTCCCCGCTGACCATGGCGAACGTCTACGCGACCTTCGCCGCCCGCGGCAAGTACTGCACCCCGGTCGCGATCAACAAGATCACCACGGTGGACGGCAAGAACGTCCAGGTCCCGCAGGCCCAGTGCAGCCAGGTCTTCTCCGACAGCACCGCGGACTCGCTCAACGCCGTCCTGCTGAACGTCACCGAGAAGGGCACCGCCGCCGCCCTGACCATGGACGACGGCCGCAAGATCGCCGGCAAGACCGGTACCACCGACGAGAAGAAGGCCGCCTGGTTCAGCGGCTACACCCCGTCGCTGGCCACCGCGGTCTGGCTCGGCGGCCCGGCCGGCGGCGTCAAGATGAAGAACATCAACATCGGCGGCAAGCACTTCGACGACGTGTTCGGCGCGACCGGCCCCGGCCCGATCTGGGCGCTGGCGATGAACCAGGCGCTCAAGGGCACGCCGCTGGAGCCGATCCAGACCGCCAACATCCCGGACCCGCTGCCGGCCACTCCCCCGGCGGGCGCCACCCCGCCGGCCGCCGACCCGAACGCTCCGCAGCCCGGCGGCAACCCCCCGCCGCCGCCGCAGCAGCCCGGCGGCAACACCGGCCAGGTCGGCGGTCTGCCCGGTGGGCTGCCCGGCGGCTTCCCCGGAGGGTTCACCTTCCCGCCCCTGCCCGGCAACGGGAACGGCGGCCGGCACGGCGGCAACGGGAACGGCTGACGCGGCTCCCGGGCCGGACCAGGTGCACCGGCCGGTCACACGCCGAAGGGGCGCTCTCCAGTACGGAGGGCGCCCCTTCGGCGTGTTGCCCGTGTTGCCCGTGTTGCCCGCGTTGCCGGGGCTCGCGGTGTCGGCGCCGGGCGGCCGGGCGGCGCACAGTGGCAGCCCGTACTCGGTTCAGGCCAGGGCGGCCTTCACGGCGGCGGCGACCCGGCCGCCCTCGGCCAGACCGTCGACCTTGGGCTTCACCAGCTTCATGACGGCGCCCATCGCCTGCGGGCCGCTCGCGCCGCTCTCGGCCACGGCGGCCGCCACGATCGCGGCCAGCTCCTCGTCGGAGAGCTGCTTGGGCAGGTAGGTCGCCAGCACCTCGCCCTCCGCCAGCTCCCGGGCCGCCTGCTCCGTCCGACCGGCGGTGCCGAAGGCCTCGGCGGCCTCCCGGCGCTTCTTCGCCTCGCGGCCGATCACCTTCAGCACGTCGGCGTCGGACAGTTCGCGCTTCTGCTTGCCCGCCACCTCCTCGCTGGTGACGGCGGCCAGCGTGAGCCGGATGGTGGACGAGCGCAGCTCGTCCCGGTCCCTGATGGCAGCCGTGAGGTCCTCTTGCAGTTGCTCCTTGAGCGTTGTCATTTCCTCTTCTTATCCTTCGGCTGTGGGTGGGCTCAACCAGGTTTCCGGTGGGCGTCCACCGGGGTTTCCGCAGTTGAACGAGTATCCCCCGACGATCCCGACGCGCCGTCACCCGCCGCCGCCAGGCGGCGCCCGGCGACGCCCATTGCCGCCCGTCGGTGCGCCGGGCCCGGCGATCCGGGCCGGGAACGGGCGGTGGTCAAGTCCGTGAACAATCGACGATCCAGGCGGGGATCGGGCGAATGGATTCGGCCAAGGTGGCCGATAACGCTCGCCCAATCTCGGCCGAAATGCCGAAAATTGCCCGGTCCGGAGCGAAGTTGCCGGTCCTGTCGGGGCAAATCGAACGTTGTGACCGCTTCGCCGAAAATAGTCGGCGTAGTACACTCGTTCGCGCGTCGCTTGAGCAGTCGGATGGCGGCGATCGCCTCACCGTCGAATCACCGTCGAATCGCCCTCGAAGACCGCCACGAACAACTGAGACAAACCGTCAACACGTCCTTGCTTCATTATTCCAGGCATTGACACACTGCCGCCCAGGCCCCTTGCAGCCCTGACACTCTGCGGCCCGGGCACCGTGCACGCCACGCCGGTCCGAGCGCTCGAGGCCACCCTCCACCCGGCTGCCCGAACGCCCGGACCGGCAGTGATCGTTTTCCGAGTGATTGCACACCACAGCACGGCGCGTTGAGTTCTGACTTTTATTCTGCTCACGACAGCAGGAAGCGCGGGGGAATGGACAACAATCAGCTTCGCTCGATGTTGGTAACACAACGGAAGATGGTCGGCTGGAGCCAGGAGCAATTAGCCGAGCACTCCACGGTCAGCGTCCGCACCATTCGTAATCTGGAAACCGGGGCCATCAAGAATCCGCGGCGCAGTTCCGTGGAACTCCTGGTGGGCGCACTGTTCTCCGCGGCGACCGGCCGGGACGACACCCTGCTCTCCCAAGCCGTCCGGTCGGGCGCCCCGGCCGGACTGCTGCCCGGCCGGCCGGGGCCCGGGGCGCCGACCCACATCTCCGAACTCCCGGACGACGCGCGGTGGCAGGGGCTCCGTCCCAAGACGGACATCACCGTCGGCCGCCAGGCCGACCTGCTGCACGTCGTGACCGCCCTGCGCCCGGGCCGCCCGCTGGTGCTCACCGGGCCGGCCGGGGTCGGCAAGACCCGCCTGGCACTGGACTCGGCCGCCCACCTGCTGGACCGCTTCCGGGACGGCGTCGTGGTCCTGGAGCTCGGCTCGGTCACCCCCGAGGGCGTCGACCCGGCAGCCGCCTCGGCCCAGACCCAGCGCGCGCTCGACGCCCTCTTCCGGGGCTTCGACCGCGACCCGCGGACCAACCCCGAGCTGCAGATGCTGCTGGTCGTCGACAACGCCGAGCACGTCATCGACACGGTGGCCCGGCTGGTCAGGGCGCTGTTGGCACGGCACCCGGCGCTCAACATCGTGATCACCTCGCTGCGTGCGCCCGCCGGGGTGCCCGCCGACCTGTGGGAGGTCTCACCGCTGTCGGTCGACCACCCGGACGGCCCGTACGGCTGCCCGCCCGCCGCCGAGCTGTTCTGCCGCCGGGTGCACTCGGTCGTCCCGACGCTGGACCTCGGCGACCAGATGCCGCAGGTGGTCGAGCTCTGCCGGCGCCTCGGCGGTCTGGCGCTCGCGATCGAGAACGCCGCCGTCCGGATGCGCTCGGTGCCCCTGCACGTCCTGATGGAGGAGTGCCGGGTGCTGCCGATCCTCGGCCAGGAGGAGGTCGGCGGGCTCTCCCACCACCGCTCGCTGCACCGCAGCCTCGCCTGGGCGTACGGGCTGCTCGACGAGCGGCAGCGCCGGGCGCTCAGACGGCTCTCCCGGTTCCCCGAGGAGTTCTCCATCGACGACGTCCGGCGCGAGCCGGTCGACGGCGGCCGGGAGGCCTCCCGCAACCTCGACGTCCTGGCCGAGCTGGTCGACCTCTCCGTCGTCCAGGTGAAGCGCGGCCACCACTACGCGTACCGGGTCCCCCGGATGATGCGCGAGTACGTCAACGCCATCCCGGCCTGAGGTCGGCCGGCTCGCACCGCCGGGCCCGGAGTCCCGCTCCGGGTCCGGCGGGGGTGGCGGGGTGGCGGGGTGCTTCTGCGCCGACGTCAGCCCTCCCTGCCCCTTCAGCACCGTAACCCCTCTTCCCGGTTACGCCTATCCTGGGTCGCATGACCGACGGAGCCGACCCAGCCACCCGGAACGCAGCCGACACCGCCGACCGGAGCACCCCGCCCGGGCTGGTCCTCACCACCCCCGCGGGCGGGAGCTTCCACTTCGACCCCGGCGCCCTCTGCCTCGAACTGCTCACCACCGGCGGCCCCGGCCCCTACGCCCGGTACGAGGTGCTGCACCGGCCCGCCGACCTCGCCGCCTGGCTCCCGCTGTCCCGGCTGCGGCTGCCCGCCGACGCCGTCCGGGTCTCCCCCGCCGAGCTCGCCGGCACCCGCACCCTGCGCGACGCGCTGTGGCGGCTCGCCGCCGCCCGCGCCCACGGCACCCCGGGCGAACCCGAGGACTACGCCGTCCTCAACCGGACCGCCGAGCACCCGCCGCTGGTCCCCCGGATCGCCCCGGACGGCACCGCGGCCGCCCCGCTGCCCGCCGACGGCGCGCAACTGGCCTCCACCCTCGCCCGGGACGCCATCGCCCTGCTCACCGGCCCGTACGCGGACCGGGTCCGGGAGTGCGGTGCCCACGACTGCCAGCTGATCTTCGTCGACACCTCGCGGCCCGGCCGGCGGCGCTGGTGCTCGATGGAGCGCTGCGGCAACCGCCACAAGGTCCGCTCCCTGCGCGCCCGCCGTGAGTCCGAAGAGGCCTCCCCGGCCGCCATCCTCACCGCCGCCCTCACCGCCTCCGTCCCCGCCGGCTCCGGACGTGCGCCGGCTGATCCGCCGTCTGAGAGCATGGGCTGATGCGACCGCTGTACTCCGTTCCCCTCGGCATCGCCGCCGCCGGCGCCGCCTGTCTCGCCTACTCCGCCGGGTACGAGGTCCGGGCCTTCCGCCTCCGCCGGATCGAGGTCCCCGTCCTCCCGCGCGGCGCCCGCCCGATCCGGGTCCTCCAGGTGTCCGACATCCACATGGTGAGCGGGCAGGGCAAGAAGCAGCGCTGGCTGAAGAGCCTGGCCGGCCTGCGCCCCGACCTGGTGGTCAACACCGGCGACAACCTCTCCGACCCGCTCGGCGTCCCGGCCACCCTCGACGCGCTCGGGCCGCTCATGGAGTTCCCGGGCGTCTACGTCTTCGGCTCCAACGACTACTACGGCCCGGCCCGCAAGAACCCGGCGCGCTACCTCCAGGCCATGCGCAGCGGCGCCCACGGCATGAACAACCCCGACGGCACCGCCCGCCGGGGCATCTCCGGCGCCGTCCACAACCCCTGGGAGAAGCTCCGCGACGGCTTCGACGGGGCCGGCTGGCTCGACCTCACCAACACCCGCGGCCGGCTCACCGTGAACGGGCTCGACCTGGAGTTCACCGGCCTCGACGACCCGCACATCCGCCGCGACCGCTACAGCGAGGTCACCGGCGGCCCCTCCGCCGACGCCGACCTCTCCCTCGCCGTCGTCCACGCGCCCTACCTGCGCGTCCTCGACGCCTTCACCGCCGACCGCTACCCGCTGATCCTGGCCGGCCACACCCACGGCGGCCAGCTCTGCATCCCCTTCTACGGCGCGCTGGTCACCAACTGCGACATCGACACCCGCCGGGTCAAGGGCCTCTCCACCCACACCGCCGGCGGCCACCGCTCCTACCTCCACGTCTCGGCCGGCTGCGGCACCAACCGCTACACCCCCGTCCGCTTCGCCTGCCCGCCCGAGGCCACCCTCCTCACCCTCACCCCGGCCCCCCGCTGACCCCACCGGACGCCCGCTCGAAACCGGATTTCGTGTCTCGGCGAGCGTCCGGTAGAGTTCTACTCGTCGCGAAGGAGACGGAGCGACAAACAGAAAGACCGGGGTGTGGCGCAGCTTGGTAGCGCGCTTCGTTCGGGACGAAGAGGCCGTGGGTTCAAATCCCGCCACCCCGACCCACTGCAGAGGCCCTGCCGGAGAAATCCGGCAGGGCCTCTGTCGTTGTGTCCGACCGGCCGGGTGACCGTGCCTCAGCCGGTCCGGCTTCACCCGGCGTTCCGTCGCTGCGGCCTGATGGCCCGGCGGGCGTCGGCCTTTTCGGCGTGCTCCTCGATCCGCTCTCGGCCCCGTGGGCCGTCCCGTCAGAGGACGGTGGTGAGTTCGGTGCGGGAGGTGATGTCGAGCTTGGGGTAGGCCTTGTAGAGGTGGTGGGCGACGGTCCTCGGGCTGAGGAAGAGCTGGGCGGCGATGTCG
Source organism: Kitasatospora sp. NPDC114501 (assembly GCF_055633695.1). NCBI lineage: Bacteria > Bacillati > Actinomycetota > Actinomycetes > Kitasatosporales > Streptomycetaceae > Kitasatospora > Kitasatospora sp. NPDC114501. Next base: position 564,180 of record NZ_JBVKDS010000003.1, read on the forward strand.
CGGTTGGTGAGGCCCTGGGCGGCGAGGCGGGCGATCTGGAGTTCCTGGGGGGTGAGGGGGGACTGCGGGGTGCCGGCGGGGGTGGCTGGGGTGGGGGCCGGGGTGCCGGTGGCGGAGAGTTCGGTGCGGGCGCGGGCGGCCCAGGGGTGGGCGCCGAGGCGGTCGAAGGTCTCCAGGGCGGCGCGCAGGTGGGGGCGGGCGTCGGTGCGGCGGCGGGTGCGGCGCAGCCACTCGCCGTAGAGGAGGGCGGTGCGGGCCTGTTCGAAGGGGCGGTGGGCCGTTTCGTGCCGGGAGAGGGCCTCGCGGTAGGTGGTCTCGGCGAGTTCGTCGGGGCCGAGCAGGGCCTGGCAGCGCAGGCGCAGGGCCTCGGCCCAGGGGCGGTCGGCGGCGGCCGCCCAGCGGGCGAAGCGCTCGTAGGGTTCGGCGGCGCGTTCGGGGGTGCCGAGGCGGACGGCGGCCTCGACCAGGTCGGGGACGGCCCGGGTGGCGCTGATGTGGTGCCGGTGCGGGCCGGTGGTGAGGGCGTGCAGCCGGTCGGCGGCGTCGCCGGCGCGGCCCTGGCCGAGGTCGAGCAGGGCGAGCGCCCACTGCGCCCAGGCCTGGCCGGCGGCGGGGGCCGCGGTCTGCGGGCCGGTGGTGGCGAGGGAGGCGGCGGCGAGTTCGGTGCAGCGGTCGGCGCGGCCGTCGAGGGCGGCCAGGCAGGCGAGCAGCGCGGTGAGTTGGCTGACCCACTGGTGCTGGCCGGTGTCCCGGGCGAGGCCGAGGCCCTCGGTGGCGGTGAGTTCGGCGTCGCGGTGGCGGCCGTGGAAGAGTTCGGCCTCGGCGAGGAAGAACTGCAGGGTGGGCATCACGCCGACGGTGCCCTTGGCGCGGGCCTCGGCGACCAGTTCGGCGGCGAGTTCGGCGGTCTCCTCGTCACGTCCGAGGACCAGGGTGGCGCCGCACAGCTGGACCAGGTCGACCGGGCTCTCGGCGCCGGCCCGGCGGGCGGCCTCGACGGCCTCCCGGACGGGCGCCAGCGGCCCGGCGGGCCGGCCGAACGCGGGCAGGACGGCCGCGGGCAGGTGGCGGGCAAGCGGGGCGAGGGGGTCGTCGTCGGCGAGCGGCAGGACGGCCAGGCGGTCCAGGACGGCGACCACCGGCTCCTCCCCCGCGTACCAGGCGGCGTGGAAGGCCTGGAGCAGCATCCGGGCGGCGTACATCGGGTCGATGTCGGTGCCGGCGGCGTCGAGCAGCAGCCGGTGGGCGGTCGGGTACGCGCCGCGCCAGAAGTGCGCGGTGGCCCGGACCTGGTCGAGCAGGGCGTGCGCCAGGACGTCGTCGGTACGGCCGGCGGCCTCGTCGGCGAGCACCTCGGCCCGGGCCAACTCGCCTTCCTCGGTGGCGGCTTCGGCGGCCAGGACGAGCCGGCGGGTGGCACCGTCGCGGTCCGGGGTGAGTCGGGCGGCGCGCTCGTACGCGGCGGCGCCGCCGTGGCCGCCGCGGCGCTCGGCGCGGACGGCGGTGCGTTCCAGCGCGTCGGCGAGTGCGGCGTCGGGACCGGTGGCGGCGAGGGCGAGGTGCCAGGTGCGGCGGTCGCCGTCCGGCAGCGCCCGTGCGACGGCCTGGTGGGCCGTCACCTTCTGGTGGTGCGGCGCCCGCTGGAGGATCGCGGAGCGCAGCAGGGGGTGCCGGAAGGCGATCCGGCGGTCGGCCGTGACCGTCACCAGTCCGGACTCCTCGGCGGGCGTGAGGTGTTCGGCGGTGACGCCGAGGGCGGCCGCGGCGGGCAGGACGACGTCCAGCGCGCCGCTCTCCTCGGTGGCGGCGGCCAGCAGCAGCGTCTGGGTGGCCGCGGGCAGGCCGGTGACCTGGCCGTGGAAGGCGATCAGCAGCCGGCTGGTGAGCGGCAGGCCGCCCGGCGCCGGTGTCTGCGGGCCGGTGGCGACCGGGAGTTCGGTGAGGGCGAGCGGGTTGCCGGCCGCCTCGGCGAGCAGCCGGTCGCGGACGGCGGCGGGCAGGCCGGGGCCGACCCGCAGGGTCAGCAGCCGGGTGGCGTCGGCCTCGGACAGGCCGGTCACCTCCCGTTCGGGCAGACCCAGCGGGCGCTCCGCCGGGCCGTCGCCGGTCCCGGACGCGCCGCCGGTGCGGGCGGCGAGGAGCAGGGCCACCCCCTCGGCCTGGATCCGCCGGGCGGCCAGCAGCAGCGCGTCCAGTGAGGCCCGGTCCAGCCACTGCACGTCGTCCATGACGCACAACAGCGGTCGGTCGGCGGCGAGTTCGGCAAGCAGTCCGAGGGTGGCGAGCCCGACCAGCAGCCGGTCGGCGCGACCGCCGCCGGGAAGGCCGTCACCGGCGGGGCCGTCCCCGGAGACGCCGCCGGGGACGCTGTCGTCGGAGAGGCCGAACGCCGCCTCCAGCGCCCGCCGTTGCGGTCCGGGAAGGGCGTCCAGCCGGTCCAGGCCGGGTGCCAGCAGCAGGCTCAGCCCGGCGTACGGCAGCTCCGCCTCGTACTCGACGCCGGCCGCCCGGATCACCCGGAACGACTCCCCCGCCCGCGCGACGGCGTCGTCCAGCAGCGCGGTCTTGCCGATGCCGGCCTCGCCCCGCAGCAGCAGCACCCCGCTGCGGCCGGCCCGCGCCCCGTCCAACAGGGCTTCCACGGCGGCCTGTTCGTCTTCCCTCCCGTACAGCATGGACCGACCCTACCCACCCAGGCCGCGCGCCGCCGACGACGGAGGCACCGGTACACCCCCGCGCGGGCTACGTACCCCCATGCCTATACGTGACGGATTCGCCGCCGGCCGCCCTTCCCTACCTTGGTGAGCACCGGGAACGACCCGGCCAACCACCCACCGGAACACGGGAGACAAACCATGACCGAGACCACCACCGCCGCCCTCCAGCAGCTCGCCGAGCGCTACCTCGCGGTGTGGAACGAGACCGACCCGGCGGCCCGCCGCAAGCTGATCGACGAGGTGTGGGCCGAGGACGGCCGCTACACCGACCCGCTGGCCGCCGTCGCCGGCCGGGACGCGATCGACGCGCTGATCGGCGCCGCCCAGGCCCAGTTCCCGGGGCTGGAGTTCACCCTCGGACCGGTCGACGCGCACCACGACATCGCCCGCTTCACCTGGAACCTCGGCCCGGCCGGCGCGGAGCCGGTGGTGATCGGCTTCGACGTGCTGACGGCCACCCCGGACGGCCGGATCGGCGCGGTGTACGGCTTCCTCGACCGCGTGCCGGGCGCCTGAGCCGCTGCCGCCACCGCCGCTTCCGCTGCCACCACGCTGCCGCCGCACCTCCGCACCTCCGCACCTCCGACGCCGCCACCGCCCCGGGGGGGGGCGGGCCGCGCCCCACCGCGCCCCGCCCCCCGCCACCGGCCCCACCGCCCCCCTTGAGGAGAGCCCGAGATGAGCACCGCCCTGAACACCCGGCGGCCCGCCCCGGCCGGGTCGGCCGCACCGGCCGCACCGGCGCCGGTCCCCAAGGGGCTGCTGCCGGTCGTCCTGACCGCCACCTTCATGACCGCCCTCGACATCTTCGTCGTCAACGTCGCCCTCCCCTCCCTCCAGAGCGACCTCGGCGCCGGCCCGGCCGCCGTCCAGTGGGTGATGGCCGGCTTCAGCCTGGCCCTCGCGGCCGGTCTGGTCACCGCCGGCCGCCTCGGCGACCGCTACGGCCGCCGCCGGGTGTTCGGGCTCGGCCTGGCCCTCTTCACCCTCGCCTCCGCCGCCTGCGGCCTCGCCCCGACCGCGGCCACGCTGGTCGGCGCCCGGGTGTCGCAGGGCCTGTCGGCGGCGCTGATGGGCCCGCAGGTGCTGGCGATCCTGCGGACCGCGTTCAGCGGCGCCGCACAGGCCCGGGCCTTCGCCCGGTACGGGCTGACCATGGGCGTCGGCGCGGTGTTCGGCCAGCTGATCGGCGGCCTGCTGATCCGCGCGGACCTCTTCGGCCTCGGCTGGCGCAGCTGCTTCCTGATCAACCTGCCGATCGGCCTGGCCGCCCTCCTGCTGGTCCGCCGCAGCCTGCCGGAGTCCCGTGCTCCCCAGCGGCCCGGCCTGGACCCGGTCGGCGTGCTGCTGGTCACCACCGCGCTGACCGGCCTGGTGCTGCCGCTGATCCAGGGCCCCCAGCTGGACTGGCCGCTGTGGACCGGGCTCTGCCTGGGCGCCTCCGTCGCCCTGCTGGCCGCCTTCGCCGTGCACCAGCACCGGGCCACCGGGTCGGCCGCCGCCACCCCGCTGGTCGACACCCGGCTCTTCCGCAGCCGCTCCTTCAGCGCCGGCCTGCTCGCCCAACTCGCCTTCTGGCTCGGCCAGGGCTCGTTCTTCCTGGTGCTCGCCCTGCACCTCCAGCTCGGCCGCGGCCTGGACGCCCTCGGCGCCGGACTGGTCTTCACCGCGATCGGCCTCGGCTACCTGATCACCTCCAACACCACCCACCGGGTCACCGCCCGCCTCGGCGACCGCCGCACCATCGCGTCCGGCGGGCTGCTGATGGCCCTCGGGCTCGGCCTGCTGGCCCTCGCCGGCTACCAGGCCGCGGACGGCGGCGTGTGGTGGCTGGCGCCCGGGCTGTTCGTGGACGGGCTCGGCATGGGCCTGGTGATCGCGCCGGTGACCTCGGTGGTCCTGGCGGGCGTCGAGCCGCGGCTGGCCGGCTCCGCGGCCGGGGTGGTGTCCACCGTGCAGCAGGTCGGCGGGGCGCTCGGGATCGCGCTGATCGGCCTGGTCTACTACGGCGCCGGCGACCCGACCGCCGCCTTCGGCCACAGCGTCCTCGCCCTGGCAGTGCTGGAGCTGGTACTGGTGGGCCTGGTCCGGTTCCTGCCGCCCGGAGCACCGCGCCGGGGCTGATCCCCGAGCTGGCCGGGCGTGGTCCCGAGCGGGCCCGTCGTGGTCCCCACGAAGTCACGGCGGGGTCCCGGCACTCAGGGCGGGTGGGCCGGAGCCCGCCCGCCCGTTCCCTTCCCTCGCCCCGATCGGGTTGGATGGTCGGATGAGCGAGGAGAAGAGCGCCGTACCGGCGTGGGAGCAGCGGTTCAGGGCGGCCCGGGTGTCACTGCCCGACTGGGCCGAGGACGCCCCCGACCGGGCGCTGTACGTGTCCAACGCGACCGGCACCTACGAGGTCTACGCCTGGGACCGCGCCACCGGCGCCCACCGCCAGGTCACCGACCGTCCGAACGGCACCACCGACGCCGAGCTGTCCCCCGACGGCGAGTGGATCTGGTGGTTCGACGACCACGACGGCGACGAGTTCGGCGTCTGGCGCCGCCAGCCGTTCGCGGGCGGCCCCGACGAGGAGGCCGTGCCCGGCCTCGCCGCCTCCTACTCGGCCGGCCTGGCCCTCGGCCGCGACGGCACCGTGGTCGTCGGCCGCTCCACCGACGAGGACGGCACCACCCTGCACCTGCGCCGCCCCGGCGACACCGAGCCGGTGGAGATCTACCGGCACGAGGAGTACGGCGGCATCGGCGACCTCAGCCACGACTCCACGCTGCTCGCCATCGACCACACCGAGCACGGCGACGCGATGCACTCCGCGATCCGCGTGGTGCGCCTCGACGGGACCGGCGGCGTCGAGACCGTCGCCGAGCTGGACGAGGCCACCGGCCGGGACGAGCCGCGCGGCGTCGCCTGCCTGGGCTTCGCTCCGGTCGAGGGCGACACCCGGCTGCTGGTCGCGCACCAGCGCACCGGCCGCTGGGAGCCGATGATCTGGGACGTCGCCACCGGCGCCGAGACCGCCCTCCCGCTGCGCGACGAGCAGGGCCGCGAGCTGCCCGGCGACGTCTCCGCGCAGTGGCGCCCCGGCGCCCGCGAGCTGCTGGTGGAGCACGAGTACGAGGCGCGCAGCGAGCTGTTCTCGTACCGGCTCGCCGACGGCCGGCTGACCCGCCTGGACACCCCGCGCGGCACCGTCGGCGGCGCCACCGCCCGTCCGGACGGCACCGTCGAGTACCTGTGGTCCTCCGCCGCCGAGCCCTCCGCCGTCCGCTCCACCGCCGGGACGGTCGTGCTGCGGGCACCCGGTTCGGTGCCGCCCGGTTCGGTGCCGGTCGAGGACGTCTGGGTGGACGGGCCCGGCGGGCGGGTGCACGCCCTGGTGCAGCGGCCGGCGACGCCCGCGCAGGGCCCGTACCCCACCGTGTTCGAGATCCACGGCGGCCCGACCTACCACGACAGCGACTCCTTCGCCGCCGGTCCGGCCGCGTGGCTGGACCACGGCTTCGCGGTGGTCCGGGTCAACTACCGCGGCTCGACCGGCTACGGCCAGGCCTGGACGGACGCGCTGCACGAGCGGGTCGGCCTGATCGAGCTGGAGGACATCGCGGCGGTCCGCGCCTGGGCGGTCGACAGCGGCCTCGCCGACCCGGCCCGGCTGGTGCTCTCCGGCGGCAGCTGGGGCGGCTACCTGACCCTGCTCGGCCTCGGCGTCCAGCCCGACAACTGGGCCCTGGGCGTCGCCGCCGTGCCGGTCGCGGACTACCACACCGCGTACGCCGACGAGATGGAGGCGCTCAAGTCGCTGGACCGCACGCTCTTCGGCGGCACCCCGGAGGAGGTCCCGGAGCGCTTCACCGCCTCCTCGCCGCTGACCTACGTCGAGCAGGTGCGGGTGCCGGTGTACATCAGCGCCGGGGTCAACGACCCGCGCTGCCCGATCCGGCAGATCGAGAACTACGTCGAGCGGCTGGAGCAGCTCGGCAAGCCGCACGAGGTGTACCGCTACGACGCCGGGCACGGATCGCTGGTGGTGGAGGAGCGGATCAGGCAGCTGCGGCTGGAGATCGACTTCGTCCGACGGCACCTGGGCGCGGCGTCGGACGAGGCCGGCGCGGACAGCACGGCCGGCGCGGACAGCCCGGCCGGCGCGGGCGGCGCCGGGGGTACCTCGTGAGACGCCTGCTGATACTCGCGGGGGCGACGGTGGCCGGGGCCCTGGTGCTCACCGGCTGCTCGGGATCGCAGCAGAACAACGCCTCCTGCCCGCCGCCCGCCGGGCCGCCGGCGCCGAGCTCCTCGGCCGTCGTGCCGACGCCGGCCGCGACCGCGACCGCCGCTGCCACCGCCACCGCCACCGCCACCGCCACCGCCACCAAGGCGAGCGCACCGGGCGGCGGGGTCGCGGGGGCGACCGTCCTGCGGGCGGCGTACGCGTCGGTCGACGGGGACGAGCCGGTGCAGCTCGCCAAGGGGGGCGGCGGCGGCAAGAGCGGCTCGTCCGGTTCGAAGGGCTCGGGGTCGAAGGGGTCCAAGACCGGCCGCACCGTGCACCACCACACCGACAACTACAACTCGAGCAACGGCAGCGGGAACGGCCGCAACTGCGTCGGCGGTCCGACGCCGGCGCCCACCGGCACCTGGACGCCGTCCCACGCACCCACCGGGACACCGGCGGTGCCCCTGCCGACCGCGCCGCCGGCCGCGACGTCCGTGCCGACCGCACCGCCGAAGCCGGCGGTTCCCGTGCCGGTGGCCCCGTCGGCCAAGCGCTGAGGCCCGGGGCCGCTCGGCAGCGTCAGTCCAGGACCGGGTCCAGCCCGAGGGCCCGGTCCTGCTCCGCCTCCGCCTCGCGGCGCACCAGGCGGTACCACATGAAGACCACGAACCCGCCGAAGACGAACCACTCCAGGGTGTAGCCCAGGTTCTGGAACGCGCGCAGGGTGAGCCCGTCCCCGCCCTGCGGCTGCACGGTCGGTACGGGGGCCAGTCCGGCGGGCGCGTCGTCGGCGGCCACCCAGCCGTCGTACCAGCCGTCGTACTCCAGCACGTTCAGCAGCGACGCCCGGTTGATCATGCCGAGCTGCCCGGCGGGCAGACCGCCCGCCACCGCGCCGTTGCTGCCCACGGACTCGTTGGCCTGTAGGCGCCCGGTCACCGTCACCTGACCGCCCGGCGGCGGCCCGGCGACGGCCGGGTCCCCGGCCGCCCAGCCGCGCACCACGGCGACGGCGTGGCCGTCGGCGGTGCGCAGCGGGGTGAGCAGGTAGTAGCCCTGCTTGCCGTCCACCACCCGGTTGGGGACGAGCAGTTGGTGCTCGGTGTCGTAGCTGCCGGTCACCGTGACGGTCTTGCCGACGGTCTCCGTGCTGACCTGCGGGGTCGCCTGGTTGAGCAGCGCGTCGATCGGCCGGGCGTCACCCGAAGCGGTGACCGCCTGTTTGGCCTCCTGGTGCGTGGACACCCGGTCCTCGAACCGGCCGAGCTGCCAGGAGCCCAACCACAGGCACACCGCCACGGCCGCCACGGCCACAGCGGTGCCGCCGAGCCAGCGCGGAGTCAGGAGGAACCGGTACACACCCCCACGGTAACCACTCCTCACACCCGCCCGGCCCCCCGGGCCCCCGGAGACGGCGGCCGACGACCCGCCTCGGCCTACCGCTGGGGTCGCGCGTCGCCGCCCGCGGTCACCCGGCCGTCGACGAGCCCGACGGCTGCGGCGCCGGGCCGCCCAGGCCCTGGACGCCGCCGCGGTAGACGGTGCCGCCGCACGACACCGGCAGGGTCGCGGTGGCGGCCGCCGGGCTGCCGGGGGCCGGGGTGTGGGCGATGGTCACGGCGGCGGGCGCGGTGGTCGGGTTGCCGCTCGGGGTGGCAGTCGGGCTGGGGGCCGTGGTGGGGCCGGCCGACGGGGACGAGGAGGCCGGCGGGTTGGCGCTGGGCGCGTCGGTGGGCGCGGAGGCCGGGGCGCCGGACTGGACGGCGGGGACGTCCGACCGCAGGGCCACCTGGTTGACGCCGTTCGACGGGGTGGTCAGCGTGCCGGAACCGGTACAGGTCTGGTCGGGGATCCAGGCGAACGGCACCTGGTACCCGGCCCGCGGCGCGAGCACCGGCGGCTCCCCGTCCATCGCGGGCAGGCCGTCCGCCGGGTCGCCCGGGGTGTGGTCGGCGGTGCGGACGCGGCCGCGGTCCCCGCCGCTGACGGCGGTGACCGCCACCGAGCCCGGCCCGCCGAGCCGGCAGCTGTGGGCGGAGACGTTGTAGACGGTGAACGAGCCGTGGATCCGCCCGGCGCCGTCGGCCGGGCCGACCTGCGCGGCGCCCTCGCCGAGGTCCGCGCGGGTGCAGAGCAGGACGAGGCCGCCGTCGCCGGCGCCGGAGGTCCCGGTGGGCGCGGCACCGACGTCGGTGTGGGTCAGCCCGCCGCCGGGGGTGTGCGGGGCCGAGGCCGTACCGGGTGGCGAGGTGACGCCGCCGGTGCCGCTCGGGTCGGCGTGCGAGGCCGTACCGGTGCCGCCGACGGTACCGGCGGTGCCGCTGGGGGAGGCGGCGGCCGGGCTCCTGGTGTCCGCCGAGCCGGGGCCGCCGGAGAGCCCGAGGTGCTCCTCCTCGTGCAGGACGGGCAGGCCGATCGCGACGACGAAGGCGAGCGCGGCCGCTCCGGTCCAGGCGCCGCGCCGGGCGGCCCGGCGGCGGGGTACGGCCCGCCGGATCCGCGGCAGCCCGCCGGCCGCGGGCTGGATGCCGGAGACGGCGCCGTGCAACAGCTCGCGCAGTGCCCGTTCCTCGGTGGACAGGTCCAGGAGCTCCGGGACCTCGCCGGCGGGGCCGCCCGCACCATGCTCCCCGGGCCCGGGCGCACCGGGCACCTTCGCACTCGGAAGCCCGTCCTCCGGTCGCCGTCGGCCGCCGTCCGCCTCAGCCATGTCCGGCCTCCATCTGGACCCGGAGGGCGGCGAGTCCGCGCGAGCCGTAGGCCTTCACCGAGCCGAGTGAGATGCCCAGGGTCTCGGCGACCTGCGCCTCCGTCATGTCCACGAAGTAACGCAGCACCAGAACCTCCCGCTGACGGCGTTGCAGACCACGCAGCGCGGCCTTCAACTGGTCGCGCTCCAGGGCATCGTAGGCACCTTCTTCTGCACTGGCCATGTCAGGCATGGGCTTCGGCAGCAGGCGCAGCCCGAGGATGCGGCGGCGCAGCGTGGAGCGGGACAGGTTGACGACCGTCTGCCGCAGGTACGCCAGGGTCTTCTCGGGCTCGCGCACCCGGCGCCGGGCGGCGTGCACCCGGATGAACGCCTCCTGGACGACGTCCTCGCAGGTCGAGAGGTCGTCGAGGAGCAGCGCCGCGAGCCGCAGCAGCGAGCGGTAGTGAGCCTGGTAGGTCTCGGTGAGCAGGTCCTCGCTGGTACCCGCGTCGGTACCGGCGCCGGAGTCCGCCGCACCGGGTGCGGCCGCCGTCATCTGGTCTTCTTCCGGCCTACTCGCAGGCCACGGGGCGCGCGACGGGAAGGACACCGCGGATCTCGCCGGGATGCCCGCCCTTGCCCCCACCATCACGTTCGCCACGCACGTTGGACACTCGATCCCCTGTCATGGTTGCCCGGCCCCGGGCCCATTCTTCCGCATCGGCGGAAGAGGCCTCCAGGGGATTCCCACGGGATTCCGGACAGATTGTGTCGAGGAGCGGACACAGGTATGGACACAGCTGTGGACACAAGCGGGCACATCGGGACGTGCGGGGCCCCGGAACGCTAGTCCTCCGGCTCCGCCGGCCGACCCGCCGTCAGCTCCGCCGCCACCAGTTCGGCCAGCTGCACCAGGTTGAGCGCCGCCCCCTTGCGCAGGTTGTCCCCGCACAGGAAGAGGTCCAGCGCCTCCGGCTCGTCCAGCGCCCGCCGGACCCGCCCGACCCAGACCGGATCCGTCCCGACCACGTCGTTCGGCGTCGGGAACTCGCCCGCCGCCGGGTCGTCGTAGAGGACCACGCCCGGCGCGTCCCGCAGGATGTCCTGCGCGTGCTCCTGGGTGACCTCGCGTTCGAACCGCGCGTGGACGGCCAGCGCGTGGGTGCGGACCACCGGGATGTGGACGCAGGTCGCCGAGACCTTGAGGGCGGGCAGGCCGAGGACCTTGCGGGACTCGTCGCGGATGCCCATCTCCTCGGCGGACCAGCCGCCCTCGCGCAGCCCGCCGGTCCAGGGCACCGCGTTGAGCGCGAGCGGGGCGGCGAACGGCCCCTGATCGGCGATCAGGGCGCGCAGGTCGCCGGTCTGCCGGCCGACCTCGGTGCCCGCCACCAGCGCGGACTGGGCCCGCAGCGCCGCCTCGCCGGCCCGGCCCTCGCCGTCGGCGGCCTGGTAGGAGGCGACCACGAGCTGCGCCAGCCCGTACTCGGCGTGCAGCGCGCCCACCGCGGCGATCATCGCGAGGGTGGTGCCGGCCGGACTGGCGACGATGCCGCGCGGGCGGATCCGCAGGGCGGCAGCGTTGACCTCCGGGACGACCAGCGGCACGTCCTCGGTCGTGCGGAAGGCGGCCGAGTCGTCGATCACCACGACGCCCTTGGCCGCCGCGATCGGCGCCCACCGGGCGGAGACCGGGTCCGGCACGGCGAACACCGCGACGTCGATCCCGGCGAAGGCCTCCTCGGTCAGCGGGACGACCTCGACGGTCTCCCCGCGCACCACCGCCTTGCGGCCGGCCGGGCGCGGGGACGCGACGAGGCGGATCCCGCCCCAGACGTCCTGGCGGAGCGAGAGCAGTCCGAGCAGCACCTCGCCGACCGCGCCGGTGGCGCCGACGACGGCGAGGTTCGGACGCCGGGTCATCGCCCGGTGTCCCGGCCCGGTGCCCGGGTCATCGCCCGGTGCCCCCGTTCCGCGCCCGGGTCATCGCCCGGTGCCGCCGTAGACGACGGCCTCGTCGCTCTCGCTGTCCAGGCCGAAGGCGCTGTGCACGGCGCGGACGGCCTCCGGCACGTCCTCGGCGCGGGTGACCACCGAGATCCGGATCTCCGAGGTGGAGATCAGCTCGATGTTGACGCCCGCTGCGGACAGCGCCTCGAAGAAGGTCGCCGTGACGCCCGGGTTGGAGCGCATGCCGGCGCCGACCAGCGAGATCTTGCCGATCGCGTCGTCGTAGCGCAGCGACTCGAAGCCGATGCCCTCCTTGACCCGGCCCAGCGCGTCGATGGCCTTCTGGCCCTCGGTCTTGGGGAGGGTGAAGGAGATGTCGGTCAGGCCGGTCGACGCGGCGGAGACGTTCTGCACCACCATGTCGATGTTGACCTCGGCGTCGGCGATGGCGCGGAAGATGCGCGCCGCCTCGCCCGGCTTGTCGGGCACACCGACGACGGTGACCTTGGCCTCGGAGGTGTCGTGGGCGACTCCGGAGATGATGGCCTGCTCCATCTCGCCCCCTTCGGGCTGGTTCGGGTTGTCGTTGCTGACGATCGTCCCGGGAAGACCCGAGAAGGACGAGCGTACGTGAATCGGGATGTTGTAGCGACGGGCGTACTCGACACACCGGTCGAGCAGCACCTTGGACCCCGACGAGGCCAGCTCCAGCATGTCCTCGTAGGCGATCCAGTCGATCTTGCGGGCCTTCTTCACCACGCGCGGGTCGGCGGTGAACACGCCGTCCACGTCGGTGTAGATCTCGCAGACCTCGGCCTTGAGCGCGGCGGCGAGCGCCACCGCGGTGGTGTCCGAGCCGCCCCGGCCCAGCGTGGTGATGTCCTTGCTGGTCTGGGAGACGCCCTGGAAGCCGGCCACGATCGCGATGTTGCCCTCGTCCAGGGCGGTGCGGATGCGACCGGGCGTCACGTCGATGATGCGCGCCTTGTTGTGGACGGAGTCGGTGATGACGCCGGCCTGGCTGCCCGTGAAGGACTGCGCCTCGTGCCCCAGCGATTTGATCGCCATGGCCAGCAGCGCCATGGAGATGCGCTCTCCAGCGGTCAGCAGCATGTCGAACTCACGGCCGGCAGGCAGCGGTGACACCTGCTCCGCGAGTTCGATGAGCTCGTCCGTCGTGTCGCCCATCGCGGACACCACGACGACGACCTCATGGCCGGCCTTCTTGGCGTCAACGATTCGGCGGGCCACGCGCTTGATGCCTTCGGCATCCGCAACGGATGAGCCGCCGTACTTCTGCACGACAAGGCCCACGTGCGCTCCTCGACTCGAAGTCTCTTCCGGGGGCTGCGGGCCCCCGTACCCCCCTGGGGAGAGGGGGGTGCGGTCGTCGTCAGTCTACCGAGCAGGGGTGCTCCGACCGGCTCTTTCCATATGGTGAGACGGTAGTTTCAGCACGTGAACGGCGGTGCGGGGCCCTCCGCCGTCAGGTCTGCGGGGGATCCGGGACGGCTCCGAAGAATCGGCGGAGCGGGGGACGGTGATCCGACCGGATTTCTCTTCCGACCGGGCCGCTGAGGCATTCGTCACAATCCGTGGACGCCGTCGCGGAATACCGCCCGCCGGCTGCCTGCTCGAGCCGCGCGCGGCCGTGTCGCGGCCGGCCGGGCCACGCGCCCGGTGCTCCCGACGCGCCCGACGGAACTACCGCTACCGCCCGAGGCCCAGCTCGGCCGCCATCAGGTCGCCCGCCTGCTGCTCCAGCTGCTCGTCGGTGAGGCCGTCGTCGTCGGTGTCCGCACCGTCCGGCACGGCGCCGATCGGGCTGTCCAGCCGGACGTGGGCGATCAGCGACTGCAGGGCCCGCAGCACCGCCGTACAGGTCGTGCCCCAGTTGGAGAGGTACGAGAACTGCCACCACCACAGCGCCTCGCTGACCCGGCCCTCGCGGTAGTGGGTCAGCCCGTGCTGGAGCTCGCTGACCACGCCGGCCAGGTCGTCCGAGATCCGGAAGGCGTTGGGCTTCTCCGGCGGGCCGTACGGGTCGAAGACCTCGTGGTAGACGTCGATCGGCGCGAGCAGCTCGGCGAGGCGCTCGCGCAGCTGCTCGCCGTCCGGCTCGGGACCGGCGTCCGGCTCGAACCGGTCCTCCGGGACGACGTCCTCGATCGCGCCCAGCCGGCCGCCGGTCAGCAGCAGCTGCGAGACCTCCAGGAGCAGCAGCGAGACCGCGCTGCCGGGCTCGTCGCCCTTGGCGACCTCGGTGACGGCGAGCACGAAGCTCTCCACCGAGTCGGCGATCTGCACGGCGAAGTCGTCCGGCTCCGAACCGTGGCCGTGGGTGTGCGAGGCGTGTGCCCCCGGGACCCCGTGGGACTGCTGGTGGGGGGTGTGGGGCTGCTGGTTGATCGTCCGGTCAGACATCGAGCAGTCGTCTCCCTTCGAAGGCGCGGCCGAGGGTGACCTCGTCCGCGTACTCCAGATCCCCGCCGACGGGCAGGCCGCTCGCCAGACGGGTCACCTTCAGGCCCATCGGCTTGCAGAGCCGGGCCAGGTAGGTGGCGGTCGCCTCCCCCTCCAGGTTGGGGTCGGTGGCCAGGATCAGCTCGGTGACCGTGCCGTCCGCGAGGCGCGCCAGCAGCTCGCGGATCCGCAGGTCGTCCGGGCCGACGCCCTCGATGGGGCTGATCGCGCCGCCCAGCACGTGGTAGCGGCCGCGGAACTCACGGGTGCGCTCGATGGCGACGACGTCCTTGGACTCCTCCACCACGCAGATGACGGCGAGGTCGCGGCGCGGGTCCAGGCAGACCCGGCACTGCTCGGCCTCCGCCACGTTGCCGCAGACCGCGCAGAAGCGGACCTTGTCCTTGACCTCCAGCAGGGCGTGCGCCAGCCGGCGCACGTCGGTCGGGTCGGCCTGCAACACGTGGAAGGCGATCCGCTGGGCGCTCTTGGGCCCGACGCCGGGCAGCCTGCCCAGTTCGTCGATCAGGTCCTGAACCACGCCCTCGTACAACGTCGCGCCTTCCTTCGGATGGTCGGTGGTGTTCCGGTGCCATCATCCAACGAATCGGGCGTCGGACACAGCGCCCGACGCCCGACTCCCACATAAATCACATGGGTCTGTCGTCTGAACTTCAGACCTTCTGCGCGGGGAAGCCCGACATCAGAACGGCAGCCCGGGGATGCCGCCGCCCAGGCCCTGGGTCAGCGGGCCCATCCGCTCGGCCTGCATCTTCTGCGCGGTCTGGTTGGCGTCCCGGACGGCCGCCAGGATCAGGTCGGCCAGGGTCTCGGTGTCCTCCGGGTCCACGGCCGCCGGGGCGATGGTCAGCGCCACCAGCTCACCGGCACCGGTCACCGTCGCCTCGACCAGGCCGCCGCCCGCCGTCCCGTTCACCTTCGTGTCGGCCAGCTCCTGCTGGGCCTTCGCGAACTCCTGCTGCATCTTCTGCGCCTGCTTCATCAGCTGCTGCATGTTGGGCTGGCCACCACCGGGGAACACGGCTGTCTCCTTGCTGTCACGGCTGTCGAGCGTGCTTCGTTCGTCACCGCCGAGCCTACGTGCTGCCCGCCGCTCCGGGCCCCGGATCGGGGCCCGGTTCAGGGGCGCCTCAGGGCCCGTCGTTCCGGGGGACCGGGGCGCGGGTCAGGAGCCCTGGGGTCAGGAGCCCTGGTGGTGGATCTCCTCCAGCACCGTCGCCCCCAGCTCGCGGATGATCAGCTCCTGGCCGGAGAACACGTCCTCCTTGAGGTCCGGGTCGTCCTCCTCCGGGATGTCGTCCTCCGGCGCCACCGACCGCACCGGACCGACCGGCGCCGCCACGGGCGGCGGGGCCTGCACCGGCGCGGGCCGCACCGGCGGGGCCTGGACGGGCGCGGGCGCGGCCTGGACCGGCGGCGCCTGCACCGGGGCCGGAGCGGAGGCGGGCATCGGCGGCGCGGCGGCCGCCGGACGCGCCGGGGCTCCCCAGCCCCCGCCGCCCTGGGCACCGCCCGGAGCGCCACCACCCGGGCCGGCGGTGCCGCCGGACGGGTCGACGATGCACTCGATCCGCCAGTCCACACCCAGCGCGTCGGCCAGTGCGGCGCGCAGCACGTCGTCGCTGTTGCTGCCGACGAAGCTGTCCCGGGCGCCGGCGTTGATGAAGGACACCTGGAGCACGCTGCCGTCGAACCCGGCCACCTGGCCGTTCTGGCTGAGCAGGATCCAGGTGAAGCGGCGGCGGTTCTTCACCGCCTCCAGGATCTGCGGCCACAGCTGCCGCACCTGCGCGGCGCCCTGCTGCGCGGACGCCGACGGCTGCCCGCCGGGAGCCGCGGGGGCGGGGGTGGGCGCGGGGGTCGGAGCCGGGACCGGGGCCGGGGCCGCCTGCGGCTGCGCCGCGGGGGGCGCCGCGGGAGCCGCGGCGGGGGCACCACCGGCGGGCGGGAAGCTGCGCGGGATCGGCCAGGCGCCCGGCGCCGGCCCGGCGGGCGCGGTGGCGGGCGGCGGGGCCTGCACGGGCTGGGCGGCCTGCACGGGCTGCGCGGTCGCCACGGGAGCGGGCTGGACCGGCGCTTCGGCCACCGCGGCCGGGCCCGGGGCCACCGCAGCCGGGGCGACGGCCGTCGGGGCCGCCGTCGGCAGGCCCCCGGGGGCCGCCATCGGCGCGGCGAACCCGCCCGCGGCCGCCCGCCGCTCCAGCTTGTCCAGCCGCGCCTGCAACGACAGCTCGTCGCTGTACGCGCCCGGCAGCATCACCCGGGCGCAGATCAGCTCCAGCTGAAGCCGGGGCGCCGCGTTGCCGCGCATCTCGGTCAGCCCGGTGTTGACGATGTCGGCGGCCCGGCTCAGCTCGGCCGCGCCGAACGCGTCCGCCTGCGCCTGCATCACCGCGACCCGGTCGGCCGGGGCGTCGATCAGCCCCTTCTCCCCCGCGTCCGGCACGGTGGCCAGGATCACCAGGTCGCGCAGCCGTTCCAGCAGGTCCGTGACGAAGCGGCGCGGGTCGTGCCCGCCCTCGACCACCCGGTCGACGGCCTGGAACACCGTCGCCCCGTCGTGCGCGGCGAAGGCGTCCACCACCTCGTCCAGCAGCGCGGAGTCGGTGTACCCGAGCAGCGCGGTGGCCATCTGGTACGTGACGCCGCCCTCACCTGCGCCGGCCAGCAGCTGGTCCATGACCGACATCGAGTCACGCACCGACCCGGCGCCCGCCCGCACCACCAGCGGGAACACGGAGTCCTCGACCTGGATCCCCTCCCGGCCGCACACCTCCGCCAGGTAGTCGCGCAGCGTGCCGGGCGGGACCAGCCGGAACGGGTAGTGGTGCGTCCGGGACCGGATCGTCCCGATCACCTTCTCCGGCTCGGTGGTCGCGAAGATGAACTTGAGGTGCTCCGGCGGCTCCTCCACCACCTTGAGCAGCGCGTTGAAGCCGGCCGAGGTCACCATGTGCGCCTCGTCCAGGATGAAGATCTTGTACCGGCTGTGCACCGGCGCGAAGAACGCCCGCTCGCGCAGCTCGCGCGCGTCGTCCACACCACCGTGCGAGGCGGCGTCGATCTCGATCACGTCGATCGACCCGGGCCCCCCGGTCGCGAGGTCGCGGCAGGACTGGCACTCCCCGCAGGGCGTCGGCGTCGGCCCCTGTTCACAGTTGAGGCAACGGGCCAGGATGCGCGCGCTCGTCGTCTTGCCACAGCCGCGCGGCCCGCTGAACAGGTACGCGTGGTTGACCCTGTTGTTGCGCAGGGCCTGCTGGAGCGGAGCGGTCACATGCTCCTGCCCGATGACCTCCGCGAAGGTCTCGGGGCGGTAGCGGCGGTACAGGGCTAGGGACACACCCCCGACGATATCGGGACGGACCGACAAACGCGTCGCCCCTCACTCCCACCCGGGCCCCGGGAACGCGAAGACCCCTCGTGCACCCGCCAGAGCCCTCCTACCCTTGCTGCCTTCCGGCCCTGGGGGGGTTCAGAGAGATGACGCCACACGAGGGGCTGACCCCCACACTACCGGATCCCCGGCCCGACGATCCACAGGCACCCCCGCCCTCCCGCCTGCGGGATCGGTGGTCGCGAGCACCCCGAAACATGTACTAAGCTCTCCCACGGAGGATTCGCCTAGAGGCCTAGGGCGCACGCTTGGAAAGCGTGTTGGGGGCAACCCCTCACGAGTTCGAATCTCGTATCCTCCGCCTTCGCCCGCCAGGGCAAACGAAAGGCCCCGACCGGTTTCCGGTCGGGGCCTTCGTCGTATCCGCCCGGACAACCGCCGCCGTCGACGTGGGACACGTCGCGGTGACGACGAAGGGGCGGGGCCACCACCCGAAGCGCTCCGACGGAGGCGGCGGCTCAGGCGGGCTTGCACGCCAGGAGGCTGGTGACACGGTCCGCCACGAGGACGCCGAGAATGTAGCCGTCCTCGTCGACGACGGGCCAGATGGCCAGGTGCTTGACCCGCATGGCGATCGCGGCCAGGGCCAGGCCCATGGTCGGCCAGGCGAACGGGCCGCGCTGGTGCGCGGTGGCGCTGATCGCGGTCCGTCCGGGGTACCGGGAGCGGTTAAGGAACGGGTGGAGTCCGGTGCGGGTGACCAACCCCTCGCACCGGCCGTCGTGGTCGAGGACCAGCAGGTAGTCGAGGTGGGCGCCGCGGAGGACGCCGTCGGCCTGGTCGACGGTGCTGTCGTCGGCTATCCGGTGGTCGCAGGGGTCCATGGCGTCGGCGACCGTGAGGCCGTGGCCGGGCCGTACCGACTGCGGGGAGTGGGTGGTCACGGCGCTCACCGTTCCCGTCTCCGGTTCGCCCTCCGGGGGCTGCCGGGTTCCTTCACCCAAGACGAAGCCGGAACGGGTACCGGAATGCGTGATGCCCTGGATGTCCACGACCCTACTCCGCTGGCGAGCGGACCGGGCGGACCCGGCGCACCGCTGCGGAGTAGCCTGGGAGACAACCGAGGACACTCCGTACACCGGCATCAGCGTCGACGTCGCCCTGGGTCATGACGGGTCCCTCGCGGACCGGACGGGCGGCTTCGCATGATGCCGATCCTTCTCCCCGACTCTTCCGCTTCCAGGCCGTGGACGGTGCCCGGCGCCCCGCTGCTGCCCCGTCTGGAACTCGAGCCGACGATGTCTCGGGAGGGCGTCTTCGACGGTGCCTGGTGGCCCCGCTCGAACCACGTCCTCGCCGAACTGCCGGACCTGGTCACCGCGCTCGGCGCCCACTTCGGACGCATCGTCCGGGTCGGCCTCGACACCTCCGCCTGGGACGACGTGCCCAGGTCCATCACGGCGAGCGGCGTGACGACGAGGATCAACTGGTTCACCGGCAGCGACGCGACGATCAGCGTCACCCGCGGCTTCCAGGACCACTTCCTCCTCCTGGTGGTACCGCCCGGCACCGCCCCGTCGACGGCCGCCTCGGCCATGGCCGGCGCCTCGGCGACCGGAAACCACACCCCGGCCGCGGAACTCCTGCTCGGCTGAGCGGCCCGGACACCACCGAAGGCACCTCGCAGGTCGGCACCGGACACCGGCCTCGTCTCCGGCGAACGGCGATCCCGGACCTGGCACTGGTCAGGTCCGGAGACAGGTCCTTGATCATGACCGAGACCGACGGCGCGACGCTTGCCGCTCCCGAACCCGCCCTGCGGTTCTCCCTGGCACCGGACGGCCCGCGAGCCGGACGGCTGGACGGGGCCTGGTGGCCCCGATCGCACGACCTTCCCTTCGAACTCCCCGTCCTGGCCGCCGAACTGGACAAGCGGTGGGGCCGGGTCGCCGGAATCACCGTGAACCCCGCCCAGTGGTCGACCGTCCCCCGACGGATCTCGATCGCGGGCCGCACCGTCCACGTGGCCCACACCGTCCACGCGGACGGGTCCACCGCCGTGCAGGACCAGCACACGATCTCGGTCCGCTCACACCTTCCCCGTCGGCTGACCCTGCTGGTCGTCCCGCCGCGGACGGGAGCCGTGGCGGCCGCCCGACTGATGGCCGAGGCCGCCGATCCCGCGAACACCAGGACCGCGAGCGAGCTGCTCGCCGAGGAGCCGTCCGCGAGGGTGTCGGAACCGCGGGGAATCGTCTGGCCGGTACGCGACCCATCGGTCTCGGCGTGGGGCTCCGCCCGGTGGGGCGGGCCGTCGTCTTCGCCCGGGCGTTCCGGCACGGGCCCCGGGCCGACCGCCGGATGACGCCGACCACCGGTGACGCCACCTCCCGGTCGTTCGCTCATTCGCTCCCGGCGGACCGCCGTCGGTACCTTCGGTACTCAGTACCGTCAGTACTCGGCGCCGCGTCGCAGGTAGCTGCCCGCGACCTGGAGCCACGCCCCGGGGCCGAAGCAGACCTCGATCCGGTACGGCGTGTCCTCGAAGACGCGCAGGACGCGCAGCGCACCGCTCGGGTGCAGGTCGTACTCGAAGGTGACGCCGTCCGCACCGTCCTCGTACTGCATGTCCAACGGCCCCTTCGACGGCTCCGCCGGCGCCCGGGCCTCGGCCGAGAGTTTCACGTAGACGGACATCTCTCCGTCCCGCCCTTCCTGTCTGCCCGAGGAACCCGGCTTGCGGGGCCGTCCCTCAGGACGCTTCGGCCGACGGCTCGGGACCGATGCCGGTGGCGACGAGGATCTGCCCTGCCGAGTCGGTTCCGCCGGCCTCGACCGCGCGTGCCATCGCGGCCAGGGCCGCCTCCCGGCTCGCCTGTGGTGGTACGACGAGCAGGCTGAAGTGATCGCGGTCACCCCGCGTGACGATCACCGTGTCGTCACCGACCGGATACCGGTCGATGTGCACCGACCGGCCGTCGACGACCAGCCGGGCCGGCACGTCGTCCCAGGCATCCGTGTCCAGGCCGACGCTCACCACGGGGCCGATGCGTTCGGCCAACGCCCTGACCAGACCGGGAAGTTCGGCGCCGACATCGCGTGAACGCGGCCACCACGCACCGTCGAGCACACCCTCGCGCGACTGTGTGGTCTCCAGGCGCAGCAGCACCGTCCCCGGCTTCGCGGCCTGCCGGAACCGGTCCGGCAGGAGTCCCGGGAGCGCGGCGCCGGGTTCGTCCGACATGGCTCGCCACCTGTTCCGTGGACGCGGACCGACCGCACGGAGCGAGGGCCGACCATCGGGGAACGGCCGCCGGACCGCCCCGATATCCCCACGGTACTCCGCCCGCACCTCGCCGACCCGGCCGGTCACGAGAGCCTGCGCGGGGTACCGGCCCTCTCAGCACCACTCGATCAGGAACAGGGTGGCGTCGTCGCACGTGCGACCGCCCCGCTTCTCCTTCAGGACGTGGGAGAGCGCGCGCACCACGGCTCGCACCGCGCCCTGCGAACGCTCGACGCGGTTGACCCAGTCGATGAGCTGTTCCTCCCCGAAGTGCTCCCCGCCGGCTTCGCGCTACTCGACCAGGCCGTCGGTGAAGCACAGGGCCGGTCACCGTGCCGCAGCGCCCGTTCGCTGATCACCGGCTGCTCGCCGCCGAACCCGACCGGCAGGGTGGTGGCGCTCTCCAGCCGCTCGACGACGACGTAGTCGCGGATCAGCAGCGGCTGGGGATGACCGGCGTTGACCCACTGCAGGTGGCCGGTAACAGTGTTCAGGCGCATCATCTGCGCGGTGACGAAGTGGTCCGGCCCGAACTGCTCGGCGACGGCCCGGTCCATGAACGCGTATATCTCGGCCAGTCCGATGTCGGTGCGCCGGGCGTGCCGGTACGCACCGATGGCCACGGTCGCCATGGTCGCGGCGTCCGCCCGTGGCCCATCGCGTCGATCGTGGCCACGTACAACACCTCGTCGTTGAGCGCGTAGTCGAAGCTGTCCCCGGCCACGTGGTAGGCGGGTTCGAGGTTGCCCGCCACCGCGACCCGGGGGACGGTCATCGACAGCGGTAGTAGCAGCGACCACTGGATCTCCGCGGCGACGCTCATCGACTGGAGACGCCTGGCCTGGAAGATCCGGTCGGTGTAGCCGGCCTTGGTCACCAGCAGGTCCGCGACCAAGCAGGCGAACCGGCGAAGGAGCCGCCGGGCGTCGTCATCGACACCATCCAGCGTGAGGGCCAGCACCCCACCTCGTCGCCACCGTCCAGCAGCGGCAGGTACACCCGCAACCCCGTCGGCCAGCGGTTCCTCGACGGGTACACGACGCAGGAAGGCCGCGCCCGCAGGCGAGCCGTCGATCGGCACCGGCTCACCGGCAGCCAGTCCCCGGCCGGGCAGCGGCACCAGATGACCGTAGTCCTGCAGCAGGGCGGCCGGGGCACGGCCACCGGCCCTCGTCACCGCTTCGGCGACCAACGGATCGATGCGCCACGGCTGCAGCTCATGGGCCTGATCGAGCAGCGCGCCCAGCAGGTGCTCGCCGAATCCCTCCACCCAGTCCAGGCGCCGCTCGCCGTCCCTGCCCACCATCGGATCCTTCCTGTTCCCGTACGGGTCGGCACGGGCGCGATCAACCCCGGCGCTCCGGTGCCGTTCACCGGGCCGGTCCTTCCATTCCGCCCGAGGGCGATGCATTCCGCCCCCGGGCGCGCCTCTCCCCACGGGACGACCCCAGCCGAGAAATCGGCCCTGCAGACTGTGGGCACGACCCCGATGCGCTGCGGAGACCGCCGATCCTGGTCTCAGTTCTGGTCTCGTTCACCGCCGTACGGCCCCGTTCAACCGCCCTCAGCCAGACACTTCGCCACAGTTCAGAACGGGTATGGACCCCAGCGAACGGGGTTCGGGAGAGTTCGAATCTCGTATCCTCCGCCTTGATCGAAGGCCTGGGAGGCTCAGCGGCCCGGGCCTTCGTCGTCTCTGCTTGCAGCAGCCGCGGCTCGCCCAGATTCAGTGAGCAGGGTGACTCCAAATTCAGCTCACGACCTTGGCTCTCACATGCCCGGCGCGGGCGCTGGGCGAAAGCCGCGGTCTCCCCGGCACCGAGCACCATCGCGCCAAGGGCCCACAATTCGTCGCTCGGAGTCCACCCGTGTTGCAGGTTCGAGTAGGTGATCGCGTCCCGCCGCGCCCCTTGGACGAAGACGTGGTCGCGGATGCGCCCGTCCTTGGTCCTACCGGCGCGCAGGAGCCGTCGGCACGGACACCTCGTTGAACGGTGATCAGGCGGCCCAGATCCGGTGCAGGCTGAGGAGGTCGAAGCCGAGCTCATACAGGAGATGGACGGTCTCAGTGCCGAGCCCCTTGCCCCACTCCGCCGAGTGGAGAGCGCAATCGATGATGCGGGTGTGGTAGGCGGCGACGGCGACCTCGGTCTGGCTCTCGCCGAGCGCGGGATCCTCACCGAGTCGTCGGGCTGGGCCACGGTACAGGCGTCCTCGGCACACGGGATGGCCGCGCGGGTCGCCTCGCCATCGCCGAGCAAGGCATGATCGCGGGCGGAGAGACAGGCGAGCCAGAGGACAACCATGGGCGTCCCCTTGAGGCGAGTGTGGACATCGAGCCGATCTACCGGCTGCCCGTCTTGGAGGCTGACGAGCACTCCCCCGGAGGAGGCAGCAACCAAGCTACGGGCGAGCTGGCTCGTTCCCGACGGCCCTATTCATGGCGCGATCCGAAGAGTAGAACGAGCCGGGATCGTTGTAGTACGGCACGACCTAGAGCCACCCAAGATCGCTGGTCTCAGCGTCAGGCCGCCAAACAGCCTGCCAGTGATCATCCTGAACACGGGAATTCCCCCGACTCGCGAGCGCTTCACAGTGCTTCACGAACTGGGCCACTTGGTGATGTACCAACTCTCGAGCAACAACGGGGAACAGGAAGCGGATGTGTTCGCCTCCCGTTCCTCATGCCAAGTCGGCTCATCGGGCCGCACCTGTCCGGCCTCACCATCCAGCGAATGGTCCAGCTGAAGCAGCGCTGCAATGCGGCAATGACCGCCGTCTTGCGGGTGGCCAAGCATCTGGAACGCATCGACGAGAAACGCTACAGCAGCTTCCAAGTCCGACTGTCCCAGCACGGTTACCGCAGAACGAGCCAGCAGAGCCGGAACCAGAACAACCTGGGATTCTCGGAAATATCCTGGAGACGCACTGCTTGGATCAAGGGTACTCAGACCGGGCGCGGGCCAAGGTCATGGGCCTTCAGGTTCGCGAATTCAAATCCGAGCACGGCGGCGCGCTCACCCTTCACGCTGTCTGAGTCGTCCGGATGGCGCCGCCCCCATCTCCAGCCTGGGCAGCACGATTGCCGTTATTCCCAGGCGCAACGGATTCACTGACCTGCATGTTCGGCTGCAATCAGATGTTCGAGCTGCTGTCGTCGACGCAGCCCGAGGACTAGGCGGGCTGCGTCGTCCCGCAGCTGTCTCGGGCTGGCGCAGTACTTCGCTACTACCCACCGGCTCAAGGCCACGATGGATAGGCGCACCGCGCCCGCCGGGCGCCTCCGCCCTAGCCGTTCTGGCCGTTCCCGGGCGCGGGCATCGCCGGGGTGTGGCGTCACGGCAGGAATGCCAGCTGTCCGCCCCAGTCCAGGCCGCAAGGACGGGACTCGGCCAGGACCCGAAGGCGTTCGTCCCGGTCGGCCAAGGCCACCGCTATCCGGTTGGCCAGCCGCTCCCGCAGGCGTGCCCAGTCCATATCCCTGCATCGTGGGACGACCGGGATCTCGGTGAGTAGCAGCTGCTCGGCGGTCGGCCCTCGCGGGGTCCACCACTGACCGTCCGACCGGCTCTCGATCCGGGACGACTGCCGCAGTGCGTTTCAGAGCGACGCCACGTTGTACCGGTAGCCGAATCCTTTGAGGCAGTAGTCGAGCGCGGCGGCGGTCAGCGGTCGATCGGCCGCGGCCAGTACCAGCCGGCCGGCATCTTCAAGGGTCCTCGGGCCAGGCATCGGTCCGTGCCGGTAGAGGCCGTACACACCGGCTCCGGCCCAGCAGAACCGCCGGTCACCGGCGACCGCCACCTTCGCGGATGCCTCCGCGATCCGGCGACCATGGTCTAGCTGGGCCAGTCGTACCAAGTCCCTCACATGCACGGGTGCGGAAACGGAGCAGGCCACCGCGTACAGGATGTCCGCCTGGCTCCGTCCGATCGGTCCGCGGCAGCCGCAGCGATCGAGCTCCCACACTCCCAATTCCGATCCGCAGTCGCTACAGGGGTCCTCGTCGTCCGTTCCAGGGTCAACCGCGTTCAATGCACCTCTCCCAGGCGGTCGTGCCGGTAAGTCGCGGCCTGCATCATCCACGGCTCCAGTCGAGCGCCACAGGACCTGCTGGGAATCCCGCCCCGGGGTCATCGGAAACGTCGGAGTTAAGGGTGTCGAGAAAGCGGCATACGTCGGCCACGTCGATGCCATCGAGATTCTCGGCTGCTGCCGCTTCGAGGACGACGTGCGCCTTGCGGAGCACGTCACGCGGTTTGCGGTTGGACCTGCCGAACAGCTCCGAGACCGCCGCCTTAGTCAATGGATAGAGGTCACCGGGCGTCCTTGCCGAGCCGGGCTTCACAGCTGCGTCGAGGTACCTGGTCAGCAGCTTTCCCGCCTCCGCAACGTTTCGCAGGCCGGGCAGGATCACCGTGCTGCGCTGGTTCGCCGCCGTGGTGTCGAAGCTCGGAAGGTCGGCCAGCTCCCAAGCGGTCCCGATGGTCAGCGCGGCCCTGGGGTGCATGGTGACGACCACACTGAGCATGTCCGCCATCGGCAAGGTCTCCACGATCACGTCACGGAAGCGTTCGGTCTCCAGAGCTCGCTTCGCCCGGGCCATCGTGGTGCTTGCCAGGTCCTCCAGCTGGTCGCAGCAGAGCAGGACGTGCTTCATACCCGCGGCTGCCGCGAACAGGAGGAAGGTCGCAAGGTAAACCGCACCGTTACGGGTGCGCGAGGCCGGCTTAATCCGATCGAGGTATTCCGCGGCGATGTTCGGGTCCTCGTCGCAGAGCGCCACGATCAGCTTGTCGTCGGGCGGCCCCAATGTTCGCCCCCGTAGCGACCGGTGGACGTCGGCCACTACCTTGAGGAGCGCCCGTGGGTCGTCGCTCTCGGCCCGTGCAATTAGCTCCAGCCGTAGTCGCTGAGCGAGGGTCGGCTCGTCACCGATCCGGAAGTCGGTAGCGTACTCGACCGCAGTGAACAGCGCCGCACCGAGCGAACGGATCTGCGCAGTGTCGAAGCTGGTTAGCAGGCCGCAGATCGGAATCTCGGCGGCGTCCTCATCGTCCAGCCCGGTCGAGAGGTAAGCGGTCCTGCCGAAGTCCTTGTTGAGCAACCCGGTCAGGTGCTGCATGAGCACGGACTTGCCGAAGCCGCGGGCATCCGAGTCCCCGGGCGCGGTTCCCGTCGACCATAGGTAGCCGAACTTGAGACCGGAGTACGCCGCTCCGAGGACGAACTTGTTGATCGATTCCTGGAGTTGCTCGGCGTTGACGTCCGGCTCGTACAACAGGCCGTTCTCCCTGAGGTCGGAGCCGCCCAGGCGTGCGATTCCGGTGATCGGGAACGGGTTGTTGCGCAGGCTCCAGCGCTTCTTCATCCATACCGGACCGGGCAGCGTTACAGGTGTGGTCATCAGGTATGGGCCTCCTCGTTCTGATACGTCAGATCGACGCGGATGATATTGAAGACACGAGGCATACCGCCCTGGGCCGACATCACCAGTGGTCTGGTGGAGGGCGGCGTCGCGCCGTGGGTGGCCTGGTCCAGGTGAACTCGGAAACCGAGGCCGGGATAGTCCCCTCGGAGGGCACCGAGGACGGCCGCGTCGAACTCGTCATCGCTGATCCGCTGGTGCCAGCAGACCGCCGCGCGGAGTCTCCAGACCGGGAGGTACATGTCACCCGCCGCGTCGCCGCGCTGGCGGAGCCAGATCTGCGGCATCGCCTCCAACGCAGCCTGGCGCGCCTCCTTACCGACCGATCGCCGGATGACCACGTTCGCTCCCCGACCCGATACCTCGGACGTCGCCCAGAAGCGAAGGGCGGGCGGCCCGGGCGCGTAGTAGCTGAAGTTGGCCAGCCCGAGGAACCTGGTCCAGCGACGCAGCAGTTCATGGCTGATGTAGTCGAGGCTGCAGCCAGCGGCACTGAACGCCACCCGCACCATAGCCTCCTCGCAGGTCGTGATGAAGAGTTTGCGACTCATGACCCGCTCTCGAGCGCTCAGACGTTGTTCAGCCCTACCTACGTACCTGCGCACTCCGTGGTCGACCACCTCCCGTTCGGCACTCCAGCCGAGATGGCCCTGGGTGACCGCATCCACCGCATAGTCGATGAAGTCTCCGAGGAAGTCTTGGTGGGAGTGGTGCGTACGGTTGTCGAATTTGAGCAACGGGATCGTAAAGTGGGTGGAGAGGCGGTCCGGCTGAGCCCCGACCAGGCGCAGGAAGCCCTCGAATTGCGGATGGGCGTCCAGCATCACTCCGATCAGGACGTTGTAGGCCGCCAGTCGGTCACGCCCGACAAGGGCGGTCCACTCGACGCCGTTCTCGGTCAGCCTGAACGTCACGTCGGCGTGGGCATAAGCCGAGTTGGGCGTCGAAGGAAGGATGTGGCGCTCAACCCAACCGAGCCGCATCAGCTCCTTGAGCACATCGACCGTGTTGTGCACGTGGCGCTTTCCGTCGGCCCGCAGCCGATCCCATTTCCGCTCGTCGAATGAGCCGTCAGTGTCGCTGTCCCGGGCCATCTTTGCCGCCTGGCCCACCAGCGCGCAGCGGATCTCGTCGAAGGTGCGGCCCTCCGCAACCGCCTGAGCCGCGACCTCGATGTAGGCCAGATCCTGGAGCCGGGGGATGCCGGAGCCGCCGGCGCTCACCTGTCGGCCCCGATCTGGCGGAGCGAACCGCAACTGCCCTGCAGTCGATCGGGATCCTCGAGCATGCACACGTAAGCCTCCCTGGGCCAGATCCGCGAGTTGTCGTCGTCAACTGATCACAGCCGCAGGCATATTGGCAATGACTAGAAAGATGTTGCGGCTCTCATAGGCCATGAGAGCCGCAACATCCATATAAAACGCCAAGATTGGCGATTCTCACGGACCAAACACCCATGGCCGACCTAGAGTTCAGGCCAGCGCACAGGCCCTCCGGACTCCGGCCTCGATCTGGTGCGCGCCCAGCATCCGAGCCGATCCGAGAGGCACCCAATGACCGACCCGCGCGAGCCCGAGTACGTCGCCCAGGTGGACCTCACCCGCGGGCGGCCCATGCGGCTCCAACAGGTCTCTGATCAGCGCTACTTGGCAATCATGCCGTGGGGTCAGCTGCATGGCATCGTGCCCGACCCGCGCCAGGCCGAGATGCCCCGGATGAGGCAGTACCTCTCCGCCGCGCAGCGAGAGCAGGCCGAGCTGCGCAACGAGATCCAGCGGACTATCCAGGGGACGAGGAAGAAGGCCAACGCCAAGGACTACGCCCGATACATCGCCGAGGGCCTGCGCGGCTCCCGCGGCGAGCGCTGGGCCACGCCCCCGTTCGCTCTCTGGCTGCCGGGCGACATGGACATCGTCCGCTTCAGGACCCCATTCGGGGACGACCTACTGGCCTACATGCCGTTCGATGCCACCGGCGTCCTGGTGGACGCCGAGACTCAGCACCTTGCGCACATCCTGCTCCAGGAGGAACCAGCGGCCTACGGACTAACCAAGGGGCAAGTGTCTCAGCGGCTGGTCAGCGTGGAGATCTACCACCAAATCAGCCTGCGCGGTGCCCGCCAGATCTTCCACGACCGCAACCTTCTCGGAGTCATCCCCAATAAGAACGTGGCGCTCGCCTCGGACTCCAGCAACCTCGCCACCGACATCACCTTCGCGCTGCTGGAGAGTGTACTTCTTCCGGCTTCGGCCGGAGGCCATGAGACCTCGCTCAGCCGGGTGGTCTCTGCGCGCCCCCGTCAGCTGAAGACCATGGACACTGAGTGGATGACGCTGTCCTCGTTCCGCGCGTTCGTGGTGACGGCGATCTTCGGCCGGCCAGGCTTCGACAAGACCAGCGGTCCCATCTCCGCCCTGCCCGAAGGGTGCACCCCTGAGCTCGCCAATCAGCACATCGGAGCGGCAGTCGAGCTGATTTTCGGATCCTTCGCCCACCACTTCGCACGCCGGACGGAGACGGTCATCGCCGCCCCCGCCATGCTCGCCGCTCTCGGTGCCGTTACGTACCGGTCGATGCCATGGAGCCCCGAGCCTCGGCGCAGTCCCGAGGCGCTGATCGAGCTGCTGTCGGAGGTCAAGTGGGCACGCGACCCCAGGATCTGGGACGGCATCGTGGGCAAGGCGACGACTGACGCACGCACCGGCCTGCCGACGCTCTCGCTTGCCGGTGGCGTCAAGGACAGCGGCTCGAAGACGGCTGCCGCGCTGGAGGATCCGGCTTCACCTCGGTACCGGCAAGTCCGCGGCTCTGTCCAATCGGCGGTCGTCCCGACCACGAACTAGCGCGGCTTGCCACCCCGGCCCTCGAGCGACTCGCATTGAGGGCCGGAGGTGCCCAGGTAGCGTCCACCCGCCGAGACCGGCTCCACCGATGTCTGGCCTGGGCCCTTGCCGACGGCGGCCGTCGATCCCTCGGCGCGGAACACCCACCCGAAGGTACTGCCCGCGGGCGTCCGCCCGTTATGGTTCCTGCCTATTCCAGAATGAGCACCCATATACGATCAAATTCGATCAGAGTTTGCATAATTTACGACAGCAAACTATGTGAGGCTAATCGCCTCTTCGCAATAGTCGACTTCAGGCACTGCCTCACGACATCTACCTCTAGCCTCGCCCCGAGAAAAGCTAGACGAACGGCCCACCGAATACCTTCGAGTCACGCATCTCTTCGCCATGCTCCGAGAAGGAAATAGCACCATGACCGATGAAATCCGCACCAGCCCACCCGTCTACACCGAGATCACCGAAGTGACTCCCGACAAGTGCAGCAGCTGGATGAACAAGAGGACGTGCAACCGCGTTCCCCTGAAGCGGTCCAATGTGGACAAATTCAAGAACATCCTGCGTAGCGGCCAGTACCGCACCACGCACCAGGGGTTCGCGCTCGACTGGCACGGCTGCCTGATCGATGGGCAGCATCGTGCCGCCGCGATCATCGAGACCGGTGCCACGGTGACCGCCCAGGTGACGTACAACCTCAACCCGGACACATTCGCCGCCATCGACGGCGGCCGCATCCGCACCGCGGGGGACTTCGTCGCGCAGATCACCGAGATGAAGCAGGCCAATTCCAACGTATACGCGGCCGCCCTGAAGGTCCTCGACAACCGCAGCGCGCAGCTCCACTGGACCCGCTGGACCACTGGCCGGCTGACCGCGGAAAAGCTGCAGAAACTGGTACTCACGTGGCCGATCGAGGAGGACCTGATCATCCGCATGGTAGGGAAGGGCAAGCAGTGTCACGCCAGCGCCACCGGGCTGGTCGTCGCCTACAAGATCATCACTGAGGAGTGGCCGGAGCACGTCGCGAACAAGTTCTTCGACGGCATCGGCGAGGCCAGTCAAGAGTTCGTCGGCAAGGATCCCCGGGCCCTCTACACGAACACCATGATCAACGTGAACCGCGGCGTCATCAGCCGGGACAGCGTGCAGCAGTCGGCCCAAGCCATCAAGGCCTTCAACGCTCTCGTCACGGGCGAGTCCATCGGCACCCTAAAGAAGATGAAGATGGGTGGCGTGAAGACAGTCATGGATCGGCGAACCGGCGAGGAGATCGAGCAGGAGTACCTCGCAGACCGGTACCCGGAGGTCGTTCCGCAGACGCTCGACGTCAGTGACACATGGCTCAAGGGCAGCGGCACCGGCTGAGTACGGCCACCACCAGAGGTCCGGGCCGACCGCGACGGACTTGGGTTCCAGAATGAAGATCTTGGTGTGATCGGGGCTGCCGCCGTCAGGCGACAGCCCCGATTTGCCAGGTGGCGCCGTTGGGAGTGGGCCTGAGTGGGAGTGGGCCTGAGGTTGATCAGGGTCCGTAGGTTGAGGGCGGCGGTGCGAGGGTGGAACCAGGCGACGTTCGGGATGGTGCCGACATGTCGTAGTCGCCGGTTTCCGTGGGCGACGGGCCAGGCGATGGCGCATTCGACCGATGGGCGCCAGCGGCGGTAGGCGCGTTGCCAGCTCGGGTCGCTCGCGGCCCGGCGGGCCGCGGCCATGAGGTCCGTGGTCGGGACAGACGGTGACGATCCGCTGACCTTGGCCCGGCTGTATTGCCCGCGTAGCGGGCAGCCGATGCACTGGTCGATGAAGACCGCCTTGCGCTGCAAGTACCGTCCGGATGGTACGGACTGCGGGACGGTGTGCCCGGCAAGGGCAAGCCGCCGTGCCGCTGGTGGTGCCGATAGCGGAGTCATCAAGGCTGAACTCGCTGACCACAGCGGTCGTCAGCGGTACGGGCTTGAGAAACAGTCGATGCCATAACTCCCGCAGAGCCCGGCGGGTCAGTCCGGTGGAGTAGAAGTGTCGCCGAACACGCCCACCGGCTTGCTCTCATCGGCGAGCAGGTCCAGTGCAACGGCGGCTTCACAGTGCTCGCGGCCGACTGCCCGGGGCGAGGGTGACAGCGGTGAACAGGCCCGTCTCGGGTTTCGACGGCGAGGTGGGCCTTGTCGCCGTCCTGCTACCGGGTACGGTTCTGGTCGACGTGTCGGGCTTCAGGGTCGACCGTGCAGACGATGCGGTCCGACATGGTGCCACGCGTGATGTGCCAGCGTCCGTCGCGGCCGTCCGGGTCGTCGGCGGGCTCGACGTCCTGCCGGCGACCAAGGCCAGAATGCGGACCGCGTTCGCGGCCTTGTCGCCAAGCTGCTGCTCGGGCAGATGTCGATGTAGTGGTACTGCTTGAGGTACATCTGGATCTTCATCGGGCCGAAGTGGTAGTTCTGCCGCAGGTAGACGATCTTGTTCACGATGTCGGCGTCGGTGGCGTTTGGGCTGTGGTGCGGTGCATTGAAGCGGTCGCGCAGGCCCTCAATGCCCTCCTCCTGGTGGCGTCGCTGCCACCTGTAGAAACAGTGGCCGGTGATCCCGTAGTACCGGCAGGTCAGCGAGACGTTCCCGGAGACTTTCTCGGTGTGTCGCAGGACCGCGAGACGTCGCCGGGTCTGGCGGTCCTGCTGCTGTGGCGGCGAAGGGGAGCATGGCAGATCTCCGTCGTGGTCGGAGACCCATGTGTAACCAACGTCCGCCAGTTAGTAGGGCTTGGTCAGGTCGACAGAATGGTGGCGTGTCCCGAGCCGTCTCGATCACGCCACATGCGAGACGAGGGACGCTTCGAGGCCCAATGAGGCTGGAGTACGGGCTCTCTCCTAGGCTTGCAGCACCGATGAGGGAGGACAGTGGAGCTCACCACGCCAGTTCCGGGGCGAAAGCTTGGGCCGTATCCGTTGGACGAGGACGGAATCGCGTCCCTGCTGGCGCGTTATGAGTTCGGTGACTCCTGTCTCCGGCGCGTTATCCTTGATCAGGAATACGGTCCCCGGGCAGCACGAGGACGGGTCGTCAGGCTTGTGATCGATGCCAGGGTTGTCAGTGATGAGCTGCGCTGGGAGCCCGTGTGCCTGGATCTCGTGGATGTCCGGCGGTTTCGCATCGACGAGAGCGTCGGGTTCAGCTGGGTGCTCTACGAGTCACCGCTATTCACGCACTTCGATGGACTGTTGCAGGTGGATCTTTGCGCCGAGCGTTTTGACGGCCCACGGCCCGCGAGTTCCGAGGAAGTCTTTGAGGGATCGGAACTCGTCTTCGCGGCAGCAGGCGGCACCTGGAGTGCCCTGCATCCGTGGAGTCAGTAGGACCCGTTTCCAGGGGCCTGTGTCGGATATCCGAAGTCGCCCGAACGCTGGCCGCGACCCCGGTGTTCGACTGTGTCCGGTGATATCGCGGTGACAGGTGGGGCAGGCGCCGGCCCAGGTGGCGAGGAGTAACTGCAGCTCGCGGACGACTTGGTAGAGACTCAGGCCGGCGCCGCGTCTTTGGGGGCGGTGGCCAGTCTGCGCAGGGTGCAGAAGGCATGGGCGAGGGAGACCAGGGTGACGTGGTGGTGCCAGCCGTTGAAAGTGCGGCCCTCGAAGTGGGCCAGACCCAGGGCCTGCTTCATCTCGCGGTAGTCGTGTTCGATGCGCCAGCGCAGTTTGGCCATCCGGACCAGGGTGGTCAGCGGGGTATCGGTGGGCAGGTCGGAGAGCCAGAACTGGACCGGTTCGGATTCGTTGGCGGGCCATTCGGCCAGCACCCAGCACTCGGCGAGTTCCACACCCTGGGTGGCGTCGCGGATCTCCCGTCCGGCCGGACGGATCCGCAGGGCCACGAAACGCGAGTACATCCGCTTGTAACCGGTGCGTCCGGTACCGGGGCGGGACCCTTCGCGCCACTGCACTGGCCGGGCCGCACTCCGGCCGGCCTCGATGACCAGGGCTTTGACCGAGCGGGCCGGGTCGGGGTACTTGGCCACCGGCGGCCGCCCGGTACCGCTGTAAGGAGGCGTGACCGGGCGGGCGCCGGCGGGATGGGCGGTCGGCGTGCTGGAGGTCCCGACCACGTAGCGCAGGCCTCGCTGCTTCAGGCCGAGCCGGAACGCGGCGCTGTCGCCGTAGCCGGCGTCGGCCAGGACAAGGGGGACGTCCACTCCCCAGGATCTGGTCTCGTCGATCATGTCGAGTGCGAGCTGCCACTTCTCGACGTGGCCAATGTCGGCGGGGATGCCGCAGCGTTCCCGTCGGGCGACCCTGACCGGGTCCGCCAGATCCGAGACCGGGTCCCAGGATTTGGGCAGGAACAGGCGCCAGTTTACCGGCACGGAGGCGTGGTCGCGGGCCAGGTGCACCGACACTCCCACCTGGCAGTTGGTGACCTTGCCCGCGGTTCCGGTGTACTGCCGCGATACGCAGGCGGAGGCGTCACCGTCCTTGAGGAACCCGGTGTCGTCCACGACCAGCACGGTCGGATCGATCTCCTCCTGCATCCGCCACGCGAGCCGCGCCCGCACATGAGCCCGGTTCCACGGGCTGGAGGTCACGAAGTGGGCCAGAGCCTGCCGGTTGCCGTCCCCGCCCAGCCGGGCCGCCATCGGCTCCACCGACTTGCGCCGCCCGTCCAGCAGCAGCCCGCGCACGTACGCCTGCCCCCAGCGGTGCTGATCGGTGTGCGTGAACGCCTCGAACATCTCCGCCGTGAACGCCACCAGATCCTCCCGGACCTGATCCAACTCCCCAGGTGTCACACACGATCAACGCGCAGAGCTCCAGCAGGACACGCCACCCCCGCAGATACCTGACCAAGTCCTACTAGGGGCTGTTCAAGGTTCGGATCTTGGTATGGCTCGAAGGTGGGCCGGTGCCTCTGGTAGAACTCGGGGTCGTGGCGCGTTTTGACGTGACGGATGCCGAGTGGGCCTTGATCGAACCGCATGTGCCGGTGGCTGCCACCGGTCCCTTGCCGCGGCGGGTCCGGGACCAGTTCAACGGGGTCCTGTGGCGGTTTCGCACCGGCAGCGGCTGGCGGGACATCCCCGAGCGCTACGGTTCCTGGACGACGGTCTACTCCCGGTTCCGCAGCTGGGTGGCCTCCGGCTTCTTCCAGGCCTTGATGGAGGCGTTGATCGCGGAGGCCGCCTCGCGGGGGAAGGTCGGGCTGGAACTGGTCAGCGTCGACTCGACCATCGTTCGGGCCCATCACGAGTCGTCCGGACTGGCGGTCGCCGGGGAGACCTTGGACGCGCTTGAGCAGGCCCTGACCGAGGAAAAGGGGGTTCCACTGCCACGGCAGAAGGCCGTGCTGAGGGTGATGAGGCAGCGGGACCGGACGACACCTCCGACCCCGGCCAGGTTCGTGCCCAGGCACGCCGTCGACGCAAGGCCCGGGCCGAGAAGGCCGAACTCGGCCGGTCCCGAGGCGGACTGAGCAGCAAGGTCCATGCCGCTGCCGACTCCGCAGGCCTGCCACTGGTGTTCGTCCTGACTCCGGGCCAGGCGGCGGACTGCCAGCAGTTCCAAACCGTGCTCGACAACGTCCGGGTGCGCGGCCCGGTCGGTCGGCCGCGCACCCGCCCTGACGCGGTGGCCGCCGACAGGGCCTACTCCTCGAAGGCAAACCGCGCCTACCTGCGCAGACGCGGGATCACCTCGGTGATCCCGGAGAAGGCGGACCAGGCGGCGAACCGGAAACGGAAGGGCTCCGCCGGCGGCCGGCCGGTCACCTTCGATCCCGAGCGCTACAAACGGCGCAACCACGTCGAACGATGCTTCCAGAAGATCAAGACCTGGCGCGGCCTGGCGACCCGGTACGACAAGAGCCCGGAAAGCAACACGGCAGGCCTGCACCTTCGCGGATCGATCATGTGGTTGAAGTCCCTGACCTCAACCACATGATCCGAACCTCGAACAGCTCCTAGGGCCTGTGTGAGGTTGTGATCAGTCGGTCGTCCGCAGGAGGTCGTCGATCCAGATCATCGAGGCGCGGAGGTGGAGGCCGGCGAGGTAGCT
>NZ_JBVKDS010000004.1:0-278695 GCF_055633695.1 Kitasatospora sp. NPDC114501
CGCTCGACCGGGCTCGAAGCACCACGTGATCACCGACGGCCGGGGCACGCCGCCGGCCATCACCCTGACCGGCGGCAACCGTCACGACGTCACCCGACTCCTGCCGCTGCTGGACTCGATCCCGCACATCCGTGGGAAGACCGGTCGGCCGCGCCATCGGCCCCGCCAGCTGTTCGCCGACCGTGGCTACGACTACGACAAGTACCGTCGGCTGCTGTGGAAACGGGGCATCAAGCCAGTCATTGCCCGCCGAGGAGTGCCGCACGGCTCCGGGCTCGGAGCCGTGCGGTGGGTCGTCGAGCGCACGAACGCCTGGATCCACGGCTTTCGGCGCCTGCGGATCCGCTGGGACATCCGCGACGACATCCACGAGGCCTTCCTCAAACTGGCCTGCTGCGTGATCACCTACCGACGCGTCCGGGCCTTGTGTTAGCTCCTCTAAAGGCCGACCGCCTCCGATGTGGCCGTCACAGCAGCGCCGGGCTGAGACCGAACCGGCTCCACCGCAGTCCTGGAACGAGTGAGGGGTTCGTCCAGGACGGCCTACCGACCCGCCGTCCGCCGGGCCGACCGGCCGAGGGCCGTGCCCGGTCACGGCGCGGTGGCCAGCCAGATGGTCACGGCCGCCGTAACGGTGAGCCCGGCGTTGAGTGCGATGCGGCGGTCGCCGCCCGTGAGGTGGACGGTGATCGCGCCGGTCTGCAGAAGGACCAAGCCGACGGCGGCGGCCGGTGCCAGGGAGGGGGCGATGCCGGTCAGCGGTGGCAGGAGCAGGCCGGTCGCGCCGAGCATCTCGACCGCTCCCAGTGCTCTGAGGGCAGGCAGGGGCAGGCGGTCGACCCAGGCCATCATCGGGCGGAGTTCGTCGCGGCTGCGGACCGCCTTCAGCGTGCCCGCGTAGAAGTAGAAGAGCGCGAGCGGTCCCGCGACGATCCAGTAGGCCGTGTTCATGGTTCTCGTTCCAGGGCCGCAGGTCCACGGCGGCACGTCGATGGTGTGGATTGCCGGAAGGGCCCTTCACCCGAGGCCGGTGGCGGGCTCGGTCGCGTAGCGGCTCATCGCGCCGAGGCTGGTCCGGGGCGTCTGGGGCCGGCCGGCGGCGAGCTCGTCCCGGAGGTCCCGGAAGTACTGCACGTAGAGGTCGGGGGTGAACGTGCTGAGCATGACGGCGGGCTGGTCGGTCGGGTTGGCGAAGGTGTGCGGGGTGCCGGGCGGTACCACCACCAGCGTGCCGGCGGTGGCGTCGTGGTCGTCGCCGACGACGGTGAACCGCACGGTGCCGGAGAGGACGTAGAAGCCCTCGTCGTGGTCGCGGTGGCGGTGCTGCGGCGGCCCCTGGGTGTGCGGGACGAGGACGGACTCGGCGATCGCCAGACGGTGCCCGGTGTGACTGCCGTCCTCCAGCACCCGCATGCGCGTGGTGCCCAGGACGATCGTCTCGCCGTCGCCGGGGCCGACCACCGATGCGGCGGTGGCGGCCTGCGGCTCGTTGCTCCTCGCTGCCTCGGTCATGCCCACCAGTGCACCGCCGGGCCGCCGCCGGTGTCCAAGACCCGTTCCGCGGCGCCGATACCCCGTGGGTATCGTTGCAGCGTGGAGCTGCGGACCTTGCGGTACTTCGTGGCGGTCGCCGAGGAACTCCACTTCGGCCGGGCCGCCACCCGACTGCACATGAGCCAGCCGCCGTTGAGCCGGGTGATCAGGCGGTTGGAGGCCGAGGTCGGGGCCGCGCTGTTCGTCCGCTCGGGTACGGGGGTCACGCTCACCGCGGTGAGATCGGTGCTACTCGACGAGGCGCGGGCCCTCCTCGACCAGGCCGACCGCGTCCGGGTACGGGTGAGCGCGGCGGCGGCCGGCCTCGCCACCGTCACCCTCGGCATCCTGGGCGACGGCACCGACCCGGCAGCCGCCAGGCTGGCCGACGCCTACCGGCGGAGCCACCCCGGCATCGACATCCGCGTCCGGGAGACCGATCTGACCGACCCGACCTGCGGACTGCGCGCCGGACTGGTCGACGTCGCGCTGACCCGGGCGCCGTTCGACGAGACCGCCCTGACGGTACGTACCCTGCGGACCGATCCGGTCGGCGTCGTCCTGCGCGCCGACGACCCGCTGGCCCACCGCGACCGGCTACGGCTGGCCGAGCTGGACGACCGCCGCTGGTTCCAGTTCCCGCAGGGCACCGACCCTCGCTGGCAGTCGTACTGGAACGGTGGCAGGCCGCGCGAGGGCCCGGTGGTGCGCGTCGTCCAGGAACGCCTGCAGGCCGTGCTGTGGAACGGCACGGTCGGCCTGGCCCCGCTCGGACACGGCCTTCCCGCGGAGCTGGCCCTGGTGCCGCTGGCCGACATGGCGCCGAGCCGGGTGGTGGCGGTGTGGAACGCGGGGGACACCAACCCGTTGGTCCGCTCCTTCGTCGAGACCGCCATGGCCGTGTACCGCCGCTGAGCACGTGCGTCGGCCGGTCCGGCGCGGCACCGGTTGTGCGCCCCGGCGGAATCCGCGGACCCACCCGGTTCCACCGTCATCCGTCGGCGCTGGAGGCGGGTGGCCGGTGCCGCGGGAACGCGGATACCGTGCGCGGATGTCGTACCGACTCGATGCCGTCATCGGCGACTTCGACCACTTGCGGAGCTGGGCCCAAGGGGTGCCGGGGGCGGTGGTCGCCCCGCTCGGGCAGCGCATGGGGTTGCTGCCGCTCTCCACCGCGCTCCGCGGTGAGCTGCCGCGGATCCTTCGTGAGCTCTCGCGGAGCGGGCCGGTGGCCCGGGTCGAAGCGGACTTCTGGGGCGGCGAGGGGGACCAGACCGCCGCCGTCTGGCGGGCCGGTGCGCGGGAGTGGGGGCCCGTGCACACCTCGGAGTTCAGTGGTCCGCGGGAGGACTGGCCGATCAACGCGGCGCTCGCCCGGCTCGGTGCGGCGCCGGCCGGCCCCGGCGCGCCGGACCACCGCGACCTGTTCACGGAAGTGGGCCTCGGCCGGGGACGGGACGAGGAGGACTGGCGTCGGGCCGCGCTGAAGGCCCGCGACGTGGCCGACTACGACGAGTGGCACGCCAGGGAGCGGGCCGAG
The DNA here is from genome assembly GCF_055633695.1 of Kitasatospora sp. NPDC114501. NCBI lineage: Bacteria > Bacillati > Actinomycetota > Actinomycetes > Kitasatosporales > Streptomycetaceae > Kitasatospora > Kitasatospora sp. NPDC114501. Next base: position 3,074 of record NZ_JBVKDS010000004.1, read on the forward strand.
CGCGAGCGCGAGGAGCGGGCCGCAGCCGAGCGCGCCCTCCACCAGCGGCTGCCCGGCGTCCCGGTGCCGCTCGACGGTGGGGAGATCATGGCCCTGCTCGGCATTCCGCCGGGCCGGGTGATCGGGGCGGCCATCCGCCACCTCCAGCAACTCCACCTCGACCGGGGCCCGCAGTCCCGCGAGGAAGCCGAAGCCGCACTGCGCACCTGGGCGGCGGGGCAGGGGCTGGCCGCCGCCGCGGAGTAGCAGGCGGATGCGGATACAGCCCGCCCGTTGCCGTGCCGGAGGGTGTCGGCGCATGCCGGACGGTGGGAAACGGGTGCCCGAAAACAAGCAAGCGTGATTGCTTTTTTCTTCGGGCGGTGCCACGCTGCTGCCCGGCGGCGCCCGTCCGAGGGTGCCGCCAACTCACCGGCAGGGGAGGCGCATTGGCGCGCGACGGCACGGTACTGCGGATCGGCAACGCCTCGGGGTTCTACGGGGACCGCTTCGCCGCGGTGCGGGAGATGCTCACCGGCGGGCCGCTGGACGTGCTCACCGGGGACTACCTGGCCGAGCTGACCATGCTGATCCTCGCCCGGGACCGGTTGAAGGACCCGTCGCTCGGCTACGCCCGGACCTTCCTGCGGCAGATGGAGGAGTGCCTCGGCCTGGCCCGCGAGCGGGACGTGAAGATCGTGGTCAACGCCGGCGGCCTCAACCCGGCCCGGCTGGCCGAGGAGTTGCGCGCGCTGGCCCGGCGGCTGGGCGTCGAAGCGGCCGTCGCCCATGTCGAGGGCGACGACCTGCTCCCGCGCCGGGCCGAACTCGGGTTGCCCGACGGCTTGTTGGCCGCCAACGCCTACCTCGGCGGGTTCGGCGTCGCCGCCTGCCTGGCCGGCGGCGCCGACGTGGTGGTGACCGGCCGGGTGACGGACGCGGCGCTGGTCGTCGGCCCGGGGATCGCCCGCTTCGGCTGGACCCACGAGGACCTGGACGCCCTGGCCGGCGCGGTGGTGGCCGGGCACGTCCTGGAGTGCGGCGCCCAGGCGACCGGCGGCAACTACGCCTTCTTCCAGGAGCACGACGTCACCCGCCCCGGCTTCCCGCTGGCCGAACTCCACGCCGACGGCTCCAGCGTGATCACCAAGCACCCGGGCACCGGCGGAGCCGTCACCACCGGCACCGTCACCGCCCAACTCCTGTACGAGACCGGCGGACCGCACTACCTCGGCCCGGACGTCACGGCCCGGCTGGACACCGTGCGGCTCACCGGGGAGGGCCCGGACCGGGTCCGGATCGACGGCGTGCGCGGCGAGGCCCCGCCGCCCACCCTGAAGGCGGGCCTCAACCGGCTCGGCGGCCACCTCAACGAGGTGGTGTTCCTCCTCACCGGCCTGGACATCGAGGCCAAGGCCGCCCTGGCGCGGCGGCAGTTCGCCGAGGCGCTGCCGCCCGGAGCCCGCCCCGCCGAACTGCGCTGGACGCTGGCCCGTACCGACCACCCGGACGCCCCGACCGAGGAGGCCGCCTCCGCCCTGCTCCGGCTGGCCGCCCGCGACCCGGACCCGGCCCGGGTCGGGCGCGAACTCGGCAAGGCCGCCGTGGAGTTGGGGCTGTCCGGGTATCCGGGATTCCACCTCGCCGCCCCGCCCGGGCCGGGCGCGCCGTACGGGGTGTTCAGCGCCGCGTACGTCGACGCCGAAGCCGTCGAGCACACCGCCGTCCTGCCGGACGGCCGCCGGATCGCCGTACCGCCGGCGCCCGTCACCACCGCCCGACCGGAGCCGGTGGAACCGGAGTTGCCCGAACCGCCGACGGCCGGCCCCACCCGGCGGGCCCCGCTCGGCCTGGTGGCCGGCGCCCGCAGCGGCGACAAGGGCGGGGACGCCAACCTCGGCGTCTGGGCCCGCTCGGCGGACGGCTGGCGCTGGCTGGCGCACACCCTCACCGCCGAGAGGCTCCGCGAACTCCTCCCCGAGACGGCCGACCTGCCCGTCACCCGGCACCTGCTGCCGAACCTGCGCGCGGTCAACTTCACCCTCACCGGCCTGCTCGGCGAGGGCGTCGCCGCCCGGCACCGCTTCGACCCGCAGGCCAAGGCCCTCGGGGAGTGGCTGCGCTCCCGCCACCTCGACATCCCGACCATGCTCCTGGACACCCCGGAGGCCCTGCTGTGACCGCCCTGACCACCCGCGTCGACCCGGCCGGGCCCGAGTACGCCGAGCACCGCGCCGTGATGCTCGCCAGGCTCGCCGAGCTCGACGCCGAGCACGCCAAGGCGCTGGCGGGCGGCGGCCCCACGTACGTGGAGCGCCATCGCAAGCGCGGCAAGCTGCTGGCCCGTGAGCGGATCGAGCTGCTGGTCGACCCGGACTCCCCGTTCCTGGAGCTGTCCCCGCTGGCCGCCTGGGGGAGCGACCACCCGGTGGGCGCGGCCCTGGTCACCGGCATCGGCGTGATCGAGGGGGTGGAGTGCGTGATCACCGCCAACGACCCGACGGTGCGCGGCGGCGCCAGCAACCCGTGGACCCTCCGCAAGGCCCTGCGGGCCAACGAGATCGCGCTGGCCAACCGCCTCCCGCTGGTCAACCTGGTCGAGTCCGGCGGCGCCGACCTGCCCAGCCAGAAGGAGATCTTCATCCCCGGAGGCGCCCTCTTCCGCGACCTCACCCGGCTCTCCGCCGCCGGAGTCCCCACCGTGGCCGTGGTGTTCGGCAACTCGACGGCCGGCGGCGCCTACGTGCCGGGCATGTCCGACCACACCGTGCTGGTCAAGGAGCGCGCCAAGGTGTTCCTCGGCGGCCCGCCGCTGGTACGGATGGCCACCGGCGAGGAGGCCGACGACGAGTCGCTGGGCGGCGCCGAGATGCACGCCCGGATCTCCGGCCTGGCCGACCACTTCGCGGTGGACGAGGCGGACGCGCTGCGGACCGCCCGCCGGATCGTCGCCCGGCTCGACCACCGCAAGCCCGGCCCCGATCCGGACCCGCTGGCCGAGCCGCCGAGGTACGACGAGGAGGAGCTGCTCGGCATCGTCCCGGGGGACCTCAAGGTGCCCTTCGACCCGCGCGAGGTGATCGCCCGGATCGTCGACGGCTCCGACTTCGACGAGTTCAAACCGCTCTACGGCACCAGCCTGGCCACCGGCTGGGCCCGCCTGCACGGCTACCCGGTGGGCGTGCTGGCCAACGCCCAGGGCGTGCTGTTCAGCCAGGAGTCCCAGAAGGCCGCCCAGTTCATCCAGCTGGCGAACCAGCGGAACACCCCGCTGCTGTTCCTGCACAACACCACCGGCTACATGGTCGGAAAGGACTACGAGCAGGGCGGCATCATCAAGCACGGCGCGATGATGATCAACGCCGTCGCCAACTCCACCGTGCCGCACCTGTCCGTGCTGATGGGCGCCTCCTACGGGGCCGGCCACTACGGCATGTGCGGCCGCGCCTTCGAGCCGCGCTTCCTGTTCGCCTGGCCGAGCGCCAAGTCCGCGGTGATGGGCCCCCAGCAGCTCGCCGGGGTGCTGTCGATCGTCGCCCGGCAGTCGGCCGCGGCGAAGGGGCGGCCGTACGACGAGGACGCGGACGCGGCGATCCGGGCGATGGTCGAGCAGCAGATCGAGGCCGAGTCGCTGCCGGCGTTCCTCTCCGGCCGGCTCTACGACGACGGCGTCATCGACCCGCGCGACACCCGGACGGTGCTCGGCCTGTGCCTGTCCGCGATCCACAACGCGCCGGTCGACGGCGCGCGCGGCTACGGCGTCTTCCGACTGTAAGGGACTCCCCAGACAATGATCACCAACCTGCTGGTCGCCAACCGGGGTGAGATCGCCCGCCGGGTCTTCCGCACCTGCCGGGAGCTCGGCATCGCGACCACCGCCGTCCACTCCGACCCGGACGCGGGCGCCCCGCACGTGCGCGAGGCCGACACCGCCGTCCGGCTGCCCGGCGCCGCTCCCGCCGACACCTACCTGCGCGCCGACCTGATCGTCCGGGCCGCGCTGGCCGCGGGGGCCGACGCCGTCCACCCCGGGTACGGGTTCCTGTCCGAGAACGCCGGGTTCGCCCGGGCCGTGCTGGACGCCGGCCTGGTCTGGGTCGGCCCGCCGCCGGCCGCGATCGCCGCGATGGGCTCCAAGACCGCCGCCAAGCGCCTGATGGCCGAGGCCGGGGTGCCGGTGCTGGGCGCCCTCACCGAGCCCACCGAGGCCGACCTGCCGCTGCTGGTCAAGGCCGCCGCGGGCGGTGGCGGACGCGGCATGCGGGTCGTCCGGAGCCTGGCCGACCTCCCCGGCGAGCTGGCGGCCGCCCGCGCCGAGGCGGCCAAGGCCTTCGGTTCGGACGAGGTGTTCTGCGAGCGCTACCTGCCCGCCGGCCGGCACGTCGAGGTCCAGCTGCTGGCCGATACCCACGGCACCGTCTGGGCGGTCGGCGACCGCGACTGCTCGCTTCAGCGGCGGCACCAGAAGGTGATCGAGGAGGCCCCGGCCCCCGGCCTGCCGGCGGAGGTCCGCGCCGCACTGCACACGGCGGCCCGCGACGCGGCCGGGGCGATCGGCTACACGGGCGCCGGCACCGCCGAGTTCCTGCTCGCCGAGGACGGCCGGTTCTTCTTCCTGGAGATGAACACCCGACTCCAGGTCGAACACCCGGTCACCGAGGCGGTCACCGGCCTGGACCTGGTGGCCCTGCAACTCGCCGTCGCCGAGGGCGCGCGACTGCCGCCCGAGCCCCCCGCCCCCAGCGGCCACGCGATCGAGGCCCGGCTCTACGCCGAGGACCCGGCGCAGGACTGGCGGCCGGCCACGGGCACCCTGCACCGGCTCGAACTCACGCTCCCGTACCAGGAGTTCACCGGAACCGGGCTCCGGCTGGACTCCGGCGTGGAGGCCGGCAGCGAGATCACCCCGCACTACGACGCGATGCTCGCCAAGGTGATCGCCTGGGCGCCCACCCGCGCGACCGCCGCCCGCCGGCTCGCCGACGCGCTCGCCCGCGCCCGGATCCACGGCCCGGCCACCAACCGGGAGCTGCTCGTCCGCGTGCTGCGCCACCCGGCCTTCCTGGCCGCCGAGTTGCACACCGGCTTCCTGGCCGAGCACACGGCCGACCTCACCGTCCCGGACACCGAGGGCGTCGCCCGCGCCGCGCTGGCCGCCGCCCTGGCCGACGCGGCCGGCCGCCGCGGCGCGCTGCCCTCCGGCTGGCGCAACCTGCCCTCCCAGCCGCAGCTCAGGCGCTACCGGGCCGAGGACGGCAGCAAGGACGGCACCGAGGACGGCACCGGGGACGGCACCGAGCTGGCCGTCCGCTACCGGTTCACCCGCACCGGCCTGCTGGCCGAGGGCCACCCGGGGGTCGAACTCGTCGAGGCCGCGCCGGACCGGGTGGTGCTGTCGGAGGGCGGGCTCCGGCGCACCTACCGGATCGCCCGGTACGGCGACCGGGTGCACGTCGACACCCCGGCCGGCGGCACCGCGCTCACCGCGCTGCCGCGCTTCCCCGACCCCGCCGTCCGCGCCGACCCCGGCGCGCTGCTCGCCCCGATGCCCGGCACCGTCGTCCGGGTCGCCGCCGCCGTCGGGGACACCGTCACCGCAGGGCAGCCGCTGCTGGTTCTGGAGGCGATGAAGATGGAGCACCGCGTCGCCGCCCCGGCCGACGGCATCCTCGTCGAACTGCTCGCCGCCCCGGGCCGGCAGGTCGAGACCGGCACCCTGCTGGCCGTAGTCCAGCCCGTCCCGGGCGGCCAGCCCGCCCCGACCGCCGCCCCGCCCGCCCCGACCGCCGTACAGCCGGCCCCGGCCGCCACGCAGCCCGCCCCGGCCGTCGTCCAGCCCACCGAAGCCTGAGGAAGGACCCGCATGTCCACCATCGGCAGTCAGCTCCTGGAGACCCCCGAACGCCGGACCCTGCGCCAGGCCGTCGGCGACCTCGGCCGCCGCTACGGCTCCGCCTACTACCTCGCCAAGGCCCGGGCCGGCGAGCCCGCCGACGAACTGTGGGCGGAAGCCGGCAAGGCCGGCTACCTCGGCGTCAACCTGCCCGCCGAGTACGGCGGCGGGGGCGGCGGCGTCACCGACCTCGCCATCGTCCTGGAGGAACTCGGCACCGCCGGCTGCCCGCTGCTGCTGCTGATCGTCTCCCCGGCGATCTGCGGCACCGTGATCGCCCGCTACGGCACCGAGGAGCAGAAGCGCCGCTGGCTGCCCGGACTGGCCGACGGCAGCCGCAAGATGGCCTTCGGCATCACCGAGCCGGACGCCGGCTCCAACACGCACCGGATATCCACCGTCGCCCGCCGGGACGGCGAGGACTGGCTGCTGACCGGGCGCAAGGTCTTCGTCTCCGGCATCGACCACTGCGACGCGGTGCTGTTCGTCGCCCGTACGGAGGACGCCCGCACGGGCCGGCTGAAGCCATGCCTGTTCGTCGTCCCGCGCGAGACCCCCGGCTTCGAGTACCGGGCGATCCCGATGGAGCTGGTCGCCCCGGAGAAGCAGTTCCAGGTCTTCCTGGACGACGTCCGGCTGCCCGCCGACGCCCTGGTCGGCGACGAGAACGCGGGCCTGCTCCAGCTGTTCGCCGGCCTCAACCCCGAGCGCATCCTCACCGCCGCCTTCTCGCTCGGCCTCGCCCGCCAGGCCCTCGGCAAGGCCGTCGAGTACGCCAGGACCCGCACCGTCTGGTCCACCCCGATCGGCGCCCACCAGGGCCTGGCCCACCCGCTCGCCCAGTGCGCGGTGGAGATCGAACTGGCCCGGCTGATGACCCAGAAGGCCGGCCTGCTCTACGACGCGGGCGAGGACCTCGCGGCCGGGGAGGCCGCCAACATGGCCAAGTACGCCGCCGGCGAGGCCGCCGCCCGTACGGTCGACCAGGCGGTGCAGACCCTCGGCGGCAACGGCCTGACCCAGGAGTACGGGCTGGGCGCGCTGCTGGCCGCCACCCGGGTGGGCCGGGTCGCCCCGGTCAGCCGGGAGATGGTGCTCAACTACGTGGCCCAGCACACCCTCGGGCTGCCCAAGTCGTACTGAGTCGCCGGCCCTCGCACGGATGCGCGAACACCACGGTGCCGTCCTCGCGGCCGGTGCGGCGTCCACGGGCGGGTCCGGGCCGGGGGCGGGGGAGGGGGCCACCCGGCGGGGGAGCGCCAGGGGGCGGGTGGGTGTGGTGCGCGACGCCCGGTCGGGCGCCCCCCGGGAGCAACCGCGCCCCGCATCCCCCGCTCCCGGTTCCCCACAATGGCCGAGCCGGACCCCTGACTGTCCGTATGCTCCTGAACGCGCACCGCACCGAAACGCTCACCGGGTTTTGTTGCCACGTCAACTTCCTTACTGGAGGCTCACCTTGGTGTTCCGAAGCGAGTTCCCCGACGTCCCCGTGGTCGACCTGCCGATCCACGAAGCGGTGCTCGGCGCCGCGCGGAGGTACGGCGACCGTCCGGCCCTGATCGACGGCATCACCGGCGAGAGCACCAGCTACGCCCAACTCGCCGCCGCCGTCGAGCGGGTGGCCGCGGGGCTGGCCGAGACAGGCGTGCGCCGCGGTGACGTCGTCGCCCTCTTCAGCCCCAACTCGACCGCCTACCCGATGGCCTACTTCGGCGCGACCAGGGCCGGCGCCACCGTCACCACGGTCTCCTCCTTCGCCACGCCCCCCGAGCTGGCCGGCCAGCTGCGCGACAGCGGCACCCGCTGGCTGGTCACCGTCTCCCGCTTCCTGCCGACCGCCCGTGCGGCCGCCGAACTGCTCGCCGAACAGGGCCACCCGCTGGCCGAGATCATCGTCCTGGACGGCGCCGAGGACCACCGCTCGCTCACCGACCTGCTGGCCGCCGCCGGCCCCGCCCCCGAGGTCGCCATCGACCCGGGCGAGGACATCGCCGTGCTGCCGTACTCCAGCGGCACCACCGGCCTGCCCAAGGGCGTGATGCTCACCCACCGCTCGATCGCCACCAACCTCGCCCAGTGCGACGCCCTCTACCGCCCCGCCGAGGGCGAACGGGTGCTCGCCGTCCTGCCGTTCTTCCACATCTACGGACTGGCCGCGCTGCTCAACCAGCCGCTGCGCTGCGGCGCCACCGTGGTCGTCCTGCCCCGCTTCGACCTGGAGCAGTTCTGCCGCGCGATCCAGGAGCACCGGGTGCAGGCCCTCGTGGTGGCCCCGCCGATCGCCCTCGCGCTGGCCCGCCACCCGGTCGTGGAGCAGTACGACCTCTCCTCGGTCGAGTACCTGCTGTGCGCCGCCGCCCCGCTGGACCACGAACTCGCCGACGCCTGCGCCCGCCGGCTGGGCCTGCCGCACCTGCTCCAGGGCTACGGCATGACCGAGCTCTCCCCGGTCACCCACGTCGTCTCCCCGCGCGAGGGCGACCCCCCGCCCGGCTCGGTCGGCCGGATGGTCCCCTCCACCGAGCTGCGGATCGCCGCCCTGGACGGCTCCGACGGCGACCTCGGGCCCGGCGAGCGCGGCGAGCTGCTGATCCGCGGCCCCCAGGTGATGAAGGGCTACTTCGGCCGCCCGTCCGAGACCGCCGCGGTGGTCGACGCCGAGGGCTGGCTGCACACCGGCGACGTCGGCTTCGTCGACGAACGCGGCTACCTGCACATCGTCGACCGGGTCAAGGAGCTGATCAAGTACAAGGGCTACCAGGTCGCCCCCGCCGAGCTGGAGGCCGTCCTGCTCGGCCACCCGCAGATCACCGACGCCGCCGTGATCGGGATCCCGGACGCCGAGGGCACCGAGTGCCCCAAGGCCTTCGTGGTCCGCGCCCCGGGCAGCGCCCTGACCGCGGAGGAGGTCACCGGCTACGTCGCCCGGCAGGTCGCCCCCTACAAGAAGGTCCGCGCGGTGGAGTTCGTGGACGCCGTCCCCAAGTCCGCGGCCGGGAAGATCCTCCGCCGCGAGCTGCGCGCCCGCGAGGCCGGTCGCGCCGCCGCCCGCTGACCGGCCCGGGCCGCCCCGGCGGCCGAGGACCGGCGCCCGTCTGTGAGGATCTTCCTGCCGCGCCCCGACCGGGACCCGCCGCGCCCCGACCGGAACAGGAACCGCCCGCCGCCATGACCAGCCACCCCGCCGTCCGCACCCCGCAGCAGGACCGCAGCCGAGCGACCAGGGCCCGGCTGCTCGCGGCGGCCGTGGACTGCCTGGCCGAGCTCGGCTGGCACGGCTCCACCGTCGCCGTCGTCGCCGAGCGGGCCGGGGTCTCCCGGGGCGCGGCCCAGCACCACTTCCCGACCCGCGAGGACCTCTTCACCGCGGCCGTCGAGCACGTCACCGCCGAGCGGCTGGCCGCCGTCCGCGCCCACGCGGACGAGCTGCCGGCCGCCGGGCCGGACCGCACCGGGGCCGTGGTCGACATGATCGTGCGGCTCTACACCGGCCCGCTGTTCCGCGCCGCCCTGCACCTGTGGACCGCCGCCGCCACCGAGGAGGCGCTGCGTGAGCGGATCATCGCCCTGGAGGGCCACGTCGGCCGGGAGGCCCACCGGGCCGCCGTGGAGTTCCTGGACGCCGACGAGACCCGCCCCGGAGTGCGCGAATCGGTGCAGGCCACACTGGACCTCGCCCGCGGACTGGGCCTCGCCAACCTGCTCACCGACGACAGCCACCGACGTTCCGGAGTGATCCGGCAGTGGGCGGGCGTTCTGGAGAGTACGCTGCGGCCGGTACGCCCATGACGCCCGTACACCCGGAGCGGCCGGACGCCCCCTGACCAAGGGGTCGCCGGGCGGCCGATGTCCGTGCAGTCTGGAGAAGAACCCCGGCCGGCGCGGACCGCGAGGCCCATCCGGCCGGGCACGAGCCGAACCGGGGTGCTGTCTGATCATGCACGGACACCAGTGGGACGCGACCGACGCCGCCGACCCGGCACCGGGCGGCACCCCGGCGCGTCCCGAGGACGCCCGCGCCGAGGGCGAACGGCCCACCGGCCATCGGCTCGTCCCGCTCGCGACGGCGCTGCTCCAGCAGGACGGGCTGATCCTGCACTGGAGCGAGGACGCCGAGGCCCTGCTCGGCTACCCCGCCGAGGAGGCCGTCGGCAGCTACGCCGCCCAGCTGCTCACCGACGAGTCCGACCGCGCCGAGGTGCTCGGCCTCTTCCAGCGGATCATGAGCGGCACGGGGTGGTCCGGCGTCTTCCCGGTGCGCCACCGCGACGGCCACACCGTCGACCTGGAGTTCCGCACCTACCCGATCGCCGGCCCGGCCGGCACCCTGCTGCTGCTCGCCACCGCCTCCGACACCCGCGCCCTGCACGCCGTCGAGGCCGACCTCGCGGTGCTGGACGGCATCTTCGGCCGCTCGCCGATCGGCATGGCCGTCTACGACACCGGGCTGCGCTACATCCGGATCAACGAGGCGCTGGCCCGGATGAACGGGGTGCCCGTCGCCGCCCACCTCGGCCGCCGGATATCGGCGGTACTGCCCGGCATCAACAGCGCCGAGATCGAGCAGATCATGCGCCAGGTGCTCAAGACCGGCAAGCCCGTGGTGGACGCCCGCTCGCACGGCCGGGTCCCCGGCGACCCCAAGCGGGACCGCGCCTGGTCCGCCTCCTACTTCCGGCTGGAGGACTCCACCGGCCGGGTCTTCGGGGTCTGCTCCTCGATCATCGACGTCACCGAGCGCTTCCAGGCCGAGGCCCGCGCCGCCCGCGCCCAGGAGCGGCTCGCCACCATCGCCGAGGCGACCGCCCGGATCGGCACCACCCTCGACCTCCAGCGCACCGCCGAGGAGCTGATCGAGGCCGTCGTCCCCCGGTTCGCCGACTTCGCCACCGTGGACCTCCTGGAGCCGGTGCTGCGCGGCGCCGAGCCCGCCGCGATCCCCTCCGACCGCAACGTCACGCTGCGCGCCGTCGCCGTCGGGGAGTCCTACGAGTCCGGCCTCGCGCACGCCGTGGACGTGGTCGGCGAGACCTCCGAGTACGCCCCCGACCGCAGCTACGTCCAGTGCCTGCGCAGCGGGAAGCCGCTGCTGCGCGCCCACGTGGACGAGGAGGCGCTGCGCGGACTGGTGGCCAGCGAGGACCGGGTGGCCCCCGGGGTCGCGGCGGGCATCCACTCGTACCTGATGGTGCCGATCACCGCACGGGGCATGGTGCTCGGCGGCTCCGAGTTCATCCGGATGCGCAACCCCGAGCCGTTCACCGCCGCCGACGTCGCCCTCGCCGAGGAACTCGTCGCCCGCACCGCCCTGGCGCTCGACAACGCCCGGCTCTACCGCCGCGAGCGAGAGACCGCGCTCACCCTCCAGCGCAGCCTGCTGCCGCAGGAGGTGCACCGCACCCTCGGTCTGGAGATCGCCTACCGCTACCTGCCCAGCAGCGTGGTCAGCGAGGTCGGCGGCGACTGGTTCGACGTGGTGCCGCTGTCCTGCGGGCGGGTCGCCCTGGTGGTCGGCGACGTGATGGGCCACGGCATCCGGGCCGCCGCCACGATGGGCCAGCTGCGCACCGTCGCCCGGACCCTCGCCACCCTCGACATGCCGCCCGAGCAGGTCCTCACCCGCCTGGACGAGACCGCCTCGGGGATCGGCGAGGGCCAGTTCGCCACCTGCATCTGCGCGGTGTACGACCCGCTGGAGCGCACCGTCCAGGTCGCCTCGGCCGGGCACCTGCCGCCGGTCCGGGTCGCCCCCGACGGAACCGCGTCCGTCGTGGAGGTGCCGCCCGGGGTGCCGCTGGGCGTCGGCGGGGTGGCCTTCGAGTCGATCGAGTTCGGCATCCCCGAGGGCGGCATGGTCGCGCTCTACACCGACGGCCTGGTCGAGCGGCGCGGCCAGGACCTGGACGCCGGGATCGACCAGCTCGCCCGCACCCTGGCCGGCCCCGGCCGGACCCTGGAGGAGAGCTGCGACGCCGTCCTCGCGGCGCTGGTCACCGACGGAACCGAGGACGACATCGCGATGATCATGGCCCGGGTGCTGCCGCTGCCCGCCGACCGGATAGCCACCCTGCCGCTGTCCGGCGGCGGCCGGGTGCCCGGCAAGGCCCGCCGCTTCACCCGCGCCACCCTGGAGGCCTGGGGCCTGTCGACGCTCACCGACTACGCCGAGCTGCTGGTCAGCGAACTGGTCACGAACGCCCTGCTGCACGCCGACGCCCCGCGCAGGCTGCGGCTGTTCCGCGACCGGGTGCTCACCGTGGAGGTCTCCGACGCGGGCGGGCAGACCCCGCAGCTGCGCCCGTTCGCCGAGCAGGACGAGGGCGGGCGCGGGATGTTCCTGGTCAGCGAGCTGGCGCAGCGCTGGGGCAGCCGGCTGACCCGGGACGGCAAGGTGGTCTGGGCGGAGCTGGAACTGCCCTTCGGGACCTCGTAGAGAACGTTCTCCGCGCGCACGAGAACGGCCGTTCCCCTGGGGGAAACGGCCGTTCTCGTCTGTCCTCGCGGGTCTGTCTCCCTACGCGTCGACCTTCGGCTGCGCGGTCGGCGCGGCGACCACGTCCTCCGCGTCCGTCCCCGTCCCGGGCTTCGGCTCGGACACTCCGCGCAGCAGCCGCCAGGCCATCACGGCCGCCCCGACCAGCAGCGCGGCGGACAGCAGCCCGGCGTTGTTCATGCCGTGGACGAACGACTCCCGGGCGCTCGCCAGCAGCGGCCGGGCGAGCTCCGGGGACAGGCCCTGCGCCGTCTCGACGGCTGAGCCCAGCGACTCGCCGGCCCGGGCGGCGGCCGCCGGATCCGTCCCGGCCGGGACCGCCAGCCCGTTCGCGTAGACCGAGCCGACCACCGAACCCACCAGCGCGATGCCGAGCGCGGTGCCCAGCTCGTACGCCGTCTCCGAGACCGCCGAGGCGGCGCCGGCCCGGTCGGCGGGCGCGGCGCCCAGCACCAGGTCGGCGCCGAGCGTGTAGACCACGCCCTCGGCCGTCCCGACCAGCAGGAACGAGGCGGCCAGCAGCAGGTAGGTGGTGTCCTGCGCCAGCCAGCCGAGCGCGCCCACGCCCAGACCCATCGCCAGCAGACAGGCCGTCAGCGCCCTGCGGGCGCCGAAGCGCCGGGCGATCCGGGCGGTCAGCAGACCGCCGACCACCGAGCCCGCGAAGGCCGGCAGCTCGGCCAGGCCCGCCTGGAGCGGCTGGTAGCCGCGGACCAGCTGGAGGTACTGGGAGACCACGAAGATCACGCCGGAGAGCCCGACCAGGGAGATCAGCGAGGCCGAGACGGCCGCCGTGAACCGCCGGTCGCGGAACAGCCGGACGTCGAGCAGCGGGGTGTCCAGCCGCAGCTGGCGGCGGACGAAGACGAACAGTGCGGCGGCGCCCAGCAGGAAGGCGGCCGGTACGTCCCAGCGGTCCACGCCGTGCGCGGCGGCCTCCTTGACCGCGTACACCACGCTGATCACACCGGCCATCGACAGCAGCACGCTGAGCACGTCCCAGCGGCCCGGTTCCGGGTCCCTGGACTCCGGCAGCAGCCAGGCGCCGGTCACCAGCAGCAGGATCAGCACCGGGATGTTCAGCAGGAACACCGAACCCCACCAGAAGTGCTCCAGCAGCACCCCGCCGACCACCGGCCCGAGGGCGGCTCCGGCGGTGGCGGCCGCGCCCCAGATGCCGATCGCGGTGGCCCGCTCCCGGTCGTCCGGGAAGAGGCTGCGGATCAGCGAGAGCGTGGAGGGCATGATCGTCGCCCCCGCCACGCCGAGCAGCGCGCGGGCCAGGATCAGCCAGCCGGCGCTGGGCGCGTAGGCGGCCAGCAGCGAGGCCACGCCGAAGGCGGTGGACCCGGCCAGCAGCAGCTTCTTGCGGCCGATCCGGTCGCTCAGGGCGCCCATGCTGACCAGCAGGCCGGCCAGCACGAAGGAGTAGGAGTCGCCGATCCAGAGCAGCTGGGTGCCGCTGGGGCGCAGCGTCTCGCTGATCGACGGGATGGCGAGGGACAGGACGGTCGCGTCCAGGGCGACCACGGTCACGGCCAGGACGAGGACGGCGAGGCCGGTCCAGCGCTGGCGGGCGGTCAGGGTGCTCATGGTTTATCGGTGTCCGGCCTGTGGTCGGCGGTGCTGGGGGAGGTGGTGCCGTGGGCGGTCGCACCGGTGGCACCGGTGGAGCCGTGGGTGGTCGTGCTGCCGGCGGTGGCGGCAGCGGCGGTGCGGGCGTCCGGTCTGCGCAGCGCGCCGCCGAGGAACAGCTCGGCGAGCGAGAACGCGGCGTCGCGCGGGGCGAGCCGGCCGTCCTGGATGGACCAGCCGACGCCGGCCACCAGGTCGAAGAAGGCCTCGCTCAGCCAGGCGGCGCTCAGCTCGATCCGGAACACGCCCTGCTGCTGGCCGCGCAGGAAGAGCGCGTGCAGCCGGGCGATCTGCACCTCCCAGAGGTCGTTGATGTCGTCGTGCTCGTAGAGCTGGTTCTCGCCGGCCAGGAAGGCGCAGAGCATGGCGTCCGGGACGGAGGCGTCCACCAGGCGGCGCAGCGCGGCCTCGGCGTCGCCCTGCTCGACCTCGGCGGTGTCCAGCGCGGCGGCGAACCGGCGCAGCCCGAGCAGGCCGACCTCGCGGGTCAGCGCGTCGCGCCCCGGGAAGAGCCGGTGCAGCGTGGCGCGGCTGATGCCGGCGGCGCGCGCGATCTCGTCCAGGTGGGCGGTCGGGCGGCGGGAGAGCACGCTGACGGCGGCTTCCAGGACGGTGTCGCGATCGGTGGCCATGAGCCGAGTCTAGTTCATATGAGACATCGGTGTCTCATTTTTATGGCCGGGCTCTCAACTGAGACGCGAGGCTGGGACGGCGGGCAGCAAAAAACCGGGGACGGTGGTGTACCGTCCCCGGCTCGGGGTGGCCGCCGGGCTCCGGCCGGCTCAGCTCTGGTTGTAGAAGCCGGTCTCGTCCATCGGGCGGTCGATCACCATGACCTCGACGTCGGCCGGGGTGAGCAGGAAGACCCTCCGGGCGATCCGCTCGATGCCGCCCCGGGTGCCGAAGATCAGCCCGGAGGCGAAGTCGACCATGCGCTTGGCCTCGGCCTCGTCCATCTCGGTGAGGTCCATGACCACCGGGATGCTCGCCCGGATGTGCTCACCGACCGTCCGGGCCGCCTCGAAGCCGGTCGGCCGCAGGGAGACGATCTTCGTGGGCGCCGGGGCGGCCGGAACCGTCTCCTGATCGACCCACTCGTCGTCGTACACCGCGGCCGGGTAGTTCCCCGAGGGCATCAGCCACCCGTTGTGGTGCTCGTCGCGAAGTGCTCCCATGCCGCGCCTCCCTGCCTCGTCCCGTCCTGGTCCCCCGGGGTCGCGTGCCGTTCTTGACACGTCATCCACTCGTCGGAACTGTCCGAGTATCGCACTGTTCACCGGTCCCGTGCCCGCTCGCAACCCCCGTACGAGTCGTGCCGCGCCGGAAACCCGGGCGAACCCGGGTACTCCGATGGACGCGGCGCAGCGCCGTACGGTTGCGCGCGTTGACCTTATCGGTCGCGGTCACTGCGTAATTGACCTTCTGTCAACAATGCGGAAACGATTTCACCCGTCGCGTCACTCGCCGGTCGAACCGTCGATCAATTCGCGCAGAAGATCCGCGTGGCCGTTGTGTCGCGCGTACTCCTCGATCATGTGGGTGAGGATCCAGCGGAGCGTCACCGGCTCGCCGTGGCGCAGCTTCTTGGCGACGGTGTCCAGCGGCAGGCCGGCGGTGGCCCGGCGGGCCGCCTCGACCTCGGCGCGCCAGGTGGCGAAGTCGGCCGCCACGTCGGCGGTGTCGACGCCGTCGAAGTCGTCGTCCCTGTTCTCCTCGGTCCAGAAGTGCCAGGCGGTGATCTCCCGGCCGGGCAGCATGGACTGGAACCAGTGCTGCTCCACGTCGGCCAGGTGCCGGACCAGGCCGAGCAGCGAGAGCTTGGACGGCGGGGCGGAGCGCAGCCGCAGCTGGTCGTCGGTCAGGCCCTCGCACTTCACCGCGAGGGTGTCGCGGTGGTAGTCGAGGAAGGCGATCAGGGTGGCGGCCTCGTCGGCCGTCGTCGGCGGGTCCACCCGCGGGTCGAGTTCGGTCATGCGCGCCATCCTGGCGTCCGGGGGCGCCTGAGCGCGAATGCTTTTGCCCGGGGCCGTTCACTGTTCAGCCGACTCGGCCGACTCAGCCGGTTCGGCCGGCCGTCGTCCGGCGGCGGGTCCGGGCCGTGCGCCAGAGCCCCACCACGCTTCCCAGCACCAGCAGCGCGATCACCCCCGCCGACAGCAGGAAGGCCGCCGAGCCCGGCCGGCCCGCGCTGGCCGCCGCCGTGACGTACACCGCGGTGGTCGGCACCACGCCGATCGCGGTGGCCAGCACGAAGGGCAGGAAACGGACCCCGGAGAAGGCCGCGCCGTAGTTGGCCGCCTGGAACGGCATGCCGGGCAGCAGCCGCAGCACCAGCACGCTGCGGAAGCCCTGCTCGGTGAACCGCCGGTCGAGCGCCCCGAGCACCTTCCCCCGCAGGTACGGGCGCAGCGCCTCGCGGCCGAGGCCCCGGCCGAGCCCGAAGGCCAGGGCGGCGCCCACCGTGGTGCCGAGCACCGACAGCAGCACGCCCTGCTGGATGCCGAGCAGCAGCCCGGCCACCGCGTTCAGCGCCGGCCGGGGCACGAAGGCGAGCGTCCCCAATGCGTAGACCAGGGCGAACAGCGGGCCGAACCAGTACCCGGGCATCCGGTCCGCCAGCCCGCCGGAGAGCAGCTCGGTCGGGCTCCACAGCAGCAGCGACCCGGCCGCCGCCGCGAGGACCGCCACCAGCAGCGCGAACCGCCACCACGGGGAACGCGGCGCGGCGGCGGGCTGCGGCGTGGCGACGGACGCCCGCTGCGGCTCGGCGGGCGGTGCGGGAACGGCCACGACGGGCGGTGCGGGAACGGCCACGACGGGCGGTGCGGGAACGGCATCGGGCTCGAACACCGCCCGAGCCTAACCGGTGCCCGGGCCGCGCCCGCGCCGGGTCCCGGCTCAGCTGTTCGGGTTCTTCGCCGGGTTGTAGTGCCAGTACTGGTTGTAGGCGCCCATGAGGAACTTCCACTGGATCACCGGGGTGCCGTCGGCGAGGACGCCGCCGGAGACGTCGAGCACCAGGTCGCTGTTGGCGTTCTCGATCCGGCGCGGGGTGCCGGGGTGGCTGGCGGGCGGGTCGCTCCACTGCTGGTTGGTGCCGCCGTTGCAGGTCCACTGGCCGGCCCGGGTGCCCCAGACGGTGCTGAAGGCGGGGATCTCCAGGCACTTGCCGCTGTGCAGGTTGATCCAGCCCTGGGCGGTCTGGGTCCACTTCTGGTTGTCGCCGCCGGTGCAGGTCCAGATCCGGACCGGGGCGCCGTTGTCGGTGCGCCAGTCGGCGACCTCCAGGCAGAGGTCGTTCGGCCCGGGGTACATCCCGGTGCGGATCTCGGCGGGTCCGAAGTCGGTGGTGGCCGGGGCAGCGGCGGTGGTGGCCGTGGCGGGCGGGGCGGCGAGCGCCACCGCGGTGGTGGCGAGGACGGCGGCGGCGAGGGGGAGACGGGTTCTTCGGGGCATCTGTTCGGCCTCCGTGGTCAGTGCACCTGGCGCGGCCGGGCGAGGAATCCCAGCAGTCGTTGCCAGGAGTCCCTTGCCGCGTCGGCGTGTCCGACCGCGGAGAGCTCGAAGAAGTTGTGCGGTGCGCCCGGATAGCCGACGAACTCGTGCGGGCAGTCGGCCGCGGTGAGCGCCGCGTCGAAGGCCTCGACGGTGTCGGCGGGGACGTGCTCGTCGGCGCCGCCCCAGAAGGCGAGGATCGGGGCGGTCAGCTCCCCGGCCAGCTGGGTGGGCCCCGGGGCGCCCCGGAGGGCGTCCGGGTAGCCGTAGTAGCCGACCGCGCCGGCCAGGCCGAAGCGCGGGGCGGCGGTGCGGAAGGCCTGCCGGCCGCCGAAGCAGAAGCCGAGCGCGACCACCTCGCCGGGCCCGACCGCGCGCAGCCGTTCCAGGGCGGCGGTGATGTCGGCGTCCAGTCCCCCGGGGGTGAGGGCGAGCAGGTGGGGGAGCAGGCCCGGCATTTCACCGAATTCCGCCGGGCGCTCTTCCGGAAAGGCCCCGGCGGTGCGGCCGTAATAGTCGAGCACGAGGGCCGGATGGCCCTGTTCGGCGAGCCGGGTGGCGGTCTGCCGGTAGAACGCGGAAAGGCCCTTGTTGTCGGGCAGGACGAGCACGCCGGGCCCGGTGGCGACCTCGGGGCGGGCGAGGAAGGCGCCGAAGCGGGTGCCGTCGGCCGAGGTCAGGGTGAGCGGGGCGGCCTCGGCCAGCGCCCACCGGGCGGGGCTGAAGGCGGGCGGGGCGGCGTCCGGGTCGTAGCACACGGGGAATCCCTCTCGCGGGGCACGGGGGCGGGAGCGCGAAAACCGCCGGGCGCGGTGTGCGCCCGGCGGTTCGAGACCTTAGCGGGAATTCCCTCGGGAATTCGCCATCATATCGCAGTGAGATCTTTTCCGGAAGACTTTTCCGGTGACCGTGCGGTCACGTTTCCGTCGCCGGAATTCCGTTCGGCCACCCGCAGCGCCCCGGCGCTCAGCAGCAGGGCGCAGGCGAGCGCGGTGACCAGGGTGAAGGAGACGGTCAGCGAGGTGGCCTGGGCGAGGGCGCCGATGACCGCGGGGGCGATCAGGCCGGAGGTGTAGGTGACGGTGGCGACGCCCGCGATGGCCTGGCTGGGGTTGGTGCCGATCCGGCCGGCCGCGGCGAAGGCGAGCGGGACGATCACCGCGATGCCGACGCCGATCAGGGCGAACCCGGGGATGGCCACGGCCGGGGTGTCCGCGGCGACCACCAGCAGGCCGCCGGCGGTGGCGACGGCGCCGCCGATGCGGGTGGCGCGGACGGCGCCCAGGCGGCGGATCGCCGCGTCCCCGGCGAGCCGGCTGACGGCCATGGTGAGCGAGAAGGCGGTGTACGAGGCGGCGGCGACGGTGGCCGAGGCGCCGGTGACGTCCCGCAGGTAGACGCCGCTCCAGTCCATCGAGGCACCCTCGGCGAAGACCGCGCAGAAGCCGACCAGCCCGATCGCCAGCGAGCTGCGCGGCGGCAGCGCGAACCGCGGCGGCTCCTCCGCGCCCTCGTGCGCCCGGATGTCGGGCAGGGCGCGGCAGACGGGCTGGGCGAGGGCGAGCAGGATCAGTGCGGTGACGGCCAGTTGGAGCCGGGCGTCCAGGTCCAGGTGGGCGGCGAGGATGCCGAAGGGGGAGGCCAGCAGACCGCCGACGCTCCACATCCCGTGCAGTCCGGACATGATCGAGCGGCCGAGCCGTTCCTCGATCTCCACGCCCTGGGCGTTCATCGCGACGTCCGCCATCCCGGCCGTGGCGCCGTACACCAGCAGGGCCGCGCACAGCGTGGGCAGCGAGGGGGCGAGCGCGGGCAGGGCGAGGGCCACGCACCAGAGCGAGATCAGCCCGCGCACCGCCGCCCGGCCGCCGTAGCGGTGCACGAAGCGGCCGGCCAGCGGCATGGCGAGGGAGGAGCCGATCGCGGGCATGACCAGGGCCAGGCCGAGCTGTCCGGCGGAGAGGTGGAGGCGGTCCTGGATCCACGGGATGCGGGTGACGAAGCTGCCGCTGACGGCTCCGTGCACGCCGAAGACCAGGGCGATGCCCGCCCGGGCCCGGCGCGGTGCGGTCAGCGGCTCCGGCGGTGGTGCTGCGGTGGTCCCGCTCATTCGGTCTTCCCTCCCGGTCGCGCGACGAGGGGCGCGACAGTGCCCTGTGACGGTCGATAAATTATCAGGAAGGGACCCTGATAGAAATGCTCTGGAAGGATGATCTGCCATGACCATCGCGCGTACGGCCACGCCGAGCACCGCCCGGGCGATCAACGACCGGCTGGCACTCAACCTGCTGCTCGAACAGGGACCCCTGACCGCGACCGAACTGCGCGACCTCACCGGCCTGTCCCGGCC
Organism: Kitasatospora sp. NPDC114501; assembly: GCF_055633695.1. Taxonomy (NCBI): domain Bacteria; kingdom Bacillati; phylum Actinomycetota; class Actinomycetes; order Kitasatosporales; family Streptomycetaceae; genus Kitasatospora; species Kitasatospora sp. NPDC114501. Next base: position 22,919 of record NZ_JBVKDS010000004.1, read on the forward strand.
GACCGTCGCCGACCTGCTCGAACGCCTCCAGCGCACCGGCCTGGTCGCCGTCGTCGGCGAGCGCGGCGAACAGCGGCGCGGCCCCAACGCCCGGCTCTACGCGCTGGTCGCCTCCCGGGCCCACCTGGCCGCCTTCGACGTCCGCTCCGGCGGCGTCGGCCTGGTCGTCGCCGACCTGGCCGGGCGCACCCTCGCCACCGCCGAGGTCCCGGTCGAGGGCGACGGCGGGCCGGACACCGCCGGCACCATCGTCGCCACCCTCCGGGAGACCGCCCGCGGCGCCGGCGTCGAACGGCTGCACACCGTCGCCGTCGGTGCCCCCGGGCTGGTCGACCCGGCCACCGGGCGGCTGCAGAGCACCGGCAACCTCCCCGCCTGGCACGCCGAACTCCTCGCCGAGCTGCGGGACCTGCCCGGCACCGAGGTGATCCTGGAGAACGAGGTCAACCTGGCCGGACGGGCCGAGTACCGGGTCGGCGCCGCGCGCGACCGCGACACCTTCGTCCTGCTGTGGCTCGGCCACAGCGTCGGCGCCGCCGTGATCCTGGACGGGCGGCTGCGCCGGGGCTTCTCCGGGGGCACCGGCGAGATCTGCTTCCTGCCCGTCCCCGGCACCGTCGGCCTGCCCAGCGCCGACAGCTGCGAGGGCGGCTTCCACGGGCTGGTGGGCAGCGCCGCGATCTGCGCGCTGGCCCGCGCCCACGGACTGCCGGCGGACCCGGCCGGCGACGCCTCCGCCGCCGAGGCCGTCGTCCGGGCCGCGCTGTCGGCCGGCGCGGCGGGCGACGGCTTCCTGGACGAACTGGCCGAACGGATCGCGATCGGCGCGGCCGGCGTCTGCGTGGTGCTGGACCCCGGCTGCGTGGTGCTCGGCGGCGAGATCGGCCGGGCCGGCGGACCGGAGCTGGCCCGCCGGGTCGAACGGCGGCTGGCCCGGCTCTCCCCGCTCAGCACCGAGGTGCGGGCCGGCACGGCGGGCGGCGGCGCGGTGCTCGCCGGGGCGGTGCTCACCGCCGGGGACGCGGTGCGGCGCGACCTCTTCGGCGAGCCGTAGCGCCGGTCCGCCGCCCTCGGGTGATCACCCGCTCCGCCGGTACGGCAGGATGGCGCGGGGGTACCCGCCCCCGGATCCCGAACCCCCGTCAGGAGACGCACATGGGCCAGCCCGAGGTGCCGGCCAACCCGTACCGCATCGGCGAGGCCGCGGCGCTGCTCGGCGTCAGCGCCGACACCATGCGCCGCTGGGTGGACGCCGGCCGGGTCGCCGCCGCGCGGGACGAGAACGGGCACCGGATCATCCCGGGGGCCGAGCTCGCCGCCTTCGCCCGGGAGCTGGCCCGGCCGGAGAACGCCGAGGCGGAGGGCCGCCCGTCCTCGGCCCGCAACCGCTTCCCGGGGATCGTCACCCACGTGGTGCTCGGCGACGTGGCCGCGCAGGTGGAGATCCAGGCCGGGCCGTTCCGGGTGGTGTCGCTGATCAGCCGGGAGTCGGCGGAGGAGCTGAACCTGGTCCCCGGCGCACCCGCCACGGCGGTCGTCAAGTCCACCAACGTGATGGTCGAACGGCGCTAGCCGATCCCCTCGCACGAGCCGCCCGAGTCCCGGAACCGAAGGAGAGGCCCCGGATGCCGCCCCCGCCGCCCCCGCACCTGCCGACCACGCAGAGCGCCGTGCTCGCCGTCGAGGCCGTGGCCGCCCGGCACGGGCGCACCGTCCGCGCCCAGCACGACATCGGCCGCGACCAGACCTTCGCCGGGCTGGTCGGCCCGGACGGCCCGGCGGGGGAGCCGGCCGGCCTCCCGCACGAGGCGCTGCTGGAGTTCGACGGGCGGCCCGCCGTGACCGTCCGGCTGTTCACCCACGACGAGGTCACCGTGACCGTCGAGGGCGTCCCCTTCGACGTCGACCGCGACCGCGTCCCCGGCTTCCTGAACGCCGTCTGGTCCGACCTGGTGCACGTCCGGGCCCGCACCTTCCCGCCGTCCACCACGCTGATCGTCACCGTCCCCGGAGAGCCGAGCTACCGCGAGGGCATCGGCGTCCACAGCCTCACCCCCTGGCTCGCCGAAAGGATCCGATGAACGCCGCCGCCACGCCGCTCGCCGTCGCCCACCGCGGCGACCCGTACCGCTTCCGCGAGAACACCCTGCCCTCCGTCGAGTCCGCGCTCGCCGCCGGGGCCGACGCCGTCGAGGTGGACGTCCGACTCACCCGCGACCGGGTGCCCGTGCTGCTGCACGACCGCACCCTGGAGCGGCTCTGGGGCGACCCGCGCCCGATCGACCGGGTCACCGCCGACCAGCTGGAGGAGCTGCGGCGCGGCCCGCTCGCCGTCCCCACCCTCGCCGAGGCGGTCAAGGCGGTGGCCGCCGCCGAGGGTTGCCGGCTGCTGATCGACCTGGACGACGCCGGGCCGGCCGCCGCCACCTGGTCGGTGGTCACCGGGCTCGGCGCCGAACGGGCGGTCGGCTTCTGCGGCCCCGCCGCCGCCATGCTCGCCGTGCGCGAGCTGAGCCCGGACGCCGAGATCGCGCTCACCTGGAAGCAGCCCCGGATGCCCGTGCGCGCCCTGCTGGACGACCTGCGCCCGCGCTACCTCAACCCGCCGTTCGGCCTGGTCACCCCCGAGTTCACCGCCGCCGCGACGGACGAGGGACTCGCCGTCTCCACCTGGACCGCCGACCTGCGCCGCACCATGCGCCGACTGCGCGGGACCGGCGTCGCCTCCATCACCTCCAACCGGATCGGCGTCCTGCGCTCGGTGCTGGACGGCCGCCGGTGACCGGCCCGGTCCTCGGACGGCGGGCGCTCGGCCGGGCCCTGCTGGCACGCCAGCACCTGCTCGCCCGCACCGATCAGGCGCCCGCCGCCGTGATCCGCCACCTCGGCGGACTCCAGGCCCAGTCCGCACCCCAGCCGCCCTACCTCGGCCTGCTGGCCAGGATCGACGGCTTCACGCCCGAGCGGCTGAGCACGCTGCTCGAACAGCGGGCCGCGGTCCGGATCGCCCTCCACCGCGGCACCATCCACCTGGTCACCGCCGAGGACTGCCTGACGCTGCGCCCGCTCCTCCAGCCGATGCTGGACCAGGCGCTGCGCACCACCTACGGCAAACGGCTCGCCGACCTGGATCTGGACGCGCTCGCCGCCGAGGCCCGCACCCTGGTCGAGGCGGAGCCGCGTACCTTCCAGCAGCTCGGCGCGCTGCTCGCCGAGCGCCGGCCGGGCCGCGACCCGGCCGCCCTCGCCCAGGCCGCCCGCTGCCGGCTGCCGCTGGTGCAGGTCCCGCCGCGCGGGCTGTGGGGGCGCGGCGGACCGGCCGCCCACACCACCGCCGAGGCCTGGCTCGGCCGCCCGCTCGACCCGTCGCCCGACCCGGACGTCCTGGTGCTGCGCCACCTCGCCGCCTTCGGCCCGGCCTCCGCGGCCGACCTGCGCCAGTGGTGCGGCCTGGCCGGCCTCGCCCCGGTGCTGCGGCGGCTCGCACCGCGGCTGCTGGCCTTCCGCGACGAGCAGGGCCGACAGTTGTACGACCTGCCCGAGGCGCCCCGCCCCGACCCGGACACCCCGGCGCCGGTACGGCTGGTCGCGCCCTTCGACAACCTGCTGCTGTCGCACGCCGACCGCACCCGGGTGCTGCCCGAGGAGCACCGGGGCCGGGTGATGACCCGGAACGGCATCGTGCCCGGGACGCTGCTGGTGGACGGGCTGGTCGCCGGCACCTGGCGGCTGACCGGCGAACGCGAGGTGGACGTCGTCCCGTTCGCGCCGCTGGGACGGGCCGACCGGCAGGCGGCGGAGGCCGAGGCGCAGCGGGTGCTGGCCTTCGCGGGGGCGGGCGACGACGGCGTGGTGCGGTTCCAGGCGCCCGGGTAACCCGTTCGGGTACTCCCGGCCGGTCCGCCGCGCGGCCCGTCGGAACCTCTGCTGAGCTGGGGCGGTCCGGAATCCCGACGACCCCGGCGGAGGTGGCCGTGTCCGTGGAGCGCGAGCCCGGCGAGCGGCGGCGACCGGACCACCGCAGGCCGTACCTGATGCTGCCGCCCGCGCTGCGGCAGGCGGCGGCCTGGTCGGTGGCGGTGATGCTGCTGATCGCCGTCGCCTCGCTGGTGGTCTTCGCGCTGGTCGAACTGCGGGCCGCGACGGTGCCGTTCGTCCTGGCGCTGCTCGGCGCCTCGCTGCTCCACCCGGTGGTGCCCTGGCTGGTGCGCCGGGGCGTCGGGCGGGGCCTGGCCGCCGGGCTGACCTGCACGGTGCTGGTCTGCGCGGTCGGCGGGGTGCTCGCGCTGCTGGTCAACTCCCTGGTGCACAGCGCCCCGCAGATCGCCTCCTCGCTCCAGGAGGCCGGGGAGCGGCTGGCCGACTGGCTCGGCCCGTTCGGGGCGAAGATCCAGCACGCGCTCAGCAACGCCAAGGGCGAGACCAACTCGCTGGTCTCCACCCTCACCAACGGGGTGCTCTCCGGGCTCGGCCTGCTCACCCAGCTGATCGCCGGTGCGGTGCTGTCGCTCGCCCTGGTGTTCTTCTTCCTCCGGGACGGCCACCGCACCGGCGACGCCATCCGCTCCTACCTGCCCGAGCGCAGCGCCACGACCGTGATCGCCTGCGCCGAGCGGGCCTTCGCCGCGATGGCCGGGTTCATGCGCGGCACCACCCTGATCGCCCTGATCGACGCGGGCTTCATCACCGTCGGCCTGGTCGCCCTCGGCGTGCCGGGCGCGCCGGGGCTCGGGGCGCTGGTCTTCATGGGCGCCTACATCCCCTTCGTCGGCGCCTTCCTGTCCGGAACGGTGGCGGTGCTGGTGGCCCTCGCCGACGGCGGCCTCGGCACGGCCCTGTGGGCGCTCGGCGTGGTGCTGGCGGTGCAGATGATCGAGGGCAACATCCTCCAACCGGTCATCCAGAGCCGGACGGTGGAGCTGCACCCGGCCACCATCATGGTCGCCGTGGTGGCCGGCTCCGGCATCGCCGGCATCATCGGCGCCCTGCTCGCCGTCCCGGTCTGCGCCGCCGGCATGGGCGTCGTCTCGGTCCTGCGCGGCGACCCGGAACCGGCGGCGGACCGTTAGGAGTTCACCTCCCGGAGTGCCCCCGCACCCCCGGCGCCCCCGTGCCTGGTGCCGGGCGGTCCTGGCCGAGGTGCGGCCGGCCGTCCGGGGCGGGCGCGGCTTGCTGTCGGGCGGGGGCACATGCGAGGATCGCTAATGCGACGAGAGTCGCAATAGCGCTTGGAGGGGTCGGATGGAACTGATCGAGGTGGCCGGGGCGGGGGCCGGGCCGTACGGAGTCGCGGTGGCGCCGGACGGGAGTGTCTGGTTCACGCTGGTGCACGGCGGGGAGGTCGGACGGCTCGACGCGGACGGGGGTGTCCGGCTCCACGCCCTCGGGGCGCCCGAATGCGGCCCTTCGGTGATCACGGCGGGGCCGGACGGGGCGATGTGGTTCAGCCGGATGCAGGACCACCGGATCGGGCGGATCGGCGCGGACGGGACGGTGGGCTCGTTCGGCGTGCCGACGGAGAACGCCGGGCCGTTCGGCATCGCGGCCGGGCCCGACGGGGCGCTCTGGTTCACCGAGCTGACCGCGAACCGGATCGGGCGGATCACCGTGGACGGCGAGGTGACGGAGTACCCGCTGCCGGTCGAAGGGGCGTTCCCGGCGATGATCGCCGCCGGGCCGGACGGGGCGCTGTGGTGCACGCTCAACCAGGCGGACGCGGTGGCGAGGATCGCCGTGGACGGCGAGGTGACCGTCCATCGGCTGCCCACCGAGCGCACCGCGCCGGTCGGGATCACCGCCGGTGCGGACGGGGCGCTCTGGTACGTCGGGATCGGCGGCGGGCTGGTCGGGCGGATCACCGTGGACGGCGAGGTGACCGAGTACCCGCTGGCCGACCGCTCGGCCCGCCCGCACGCGATCGCGGCCGGCCCGGACGGACGGCTCTGGTTCACCGAGTGGGGCGCCGACCGGATCGGGGTGCTCACCCCGGACGGGCGGCTCGACGGCTACCCCGTCCCGGGCGAGGGCGCCGAGCCGCACGGCATCGCGGTCGCCCCGGACGGCACCGTGTACGTGGCGCTGGAGCGCGGGCAGATCGCCCGGCTGGCGCCGGCGCGGACGGAGGGCGGCCCGGGGTCGGCCGCCTGACGGCCGGTCGGTGAGGTCCCGGCCGCGCGGTCGGGAGGTCCCGGTCGGGGCCCGGGAACTCGGGCCCAGCGGCCCCGGGTGGGCGGGTCGAAGGGCCCTGGGGTGCGGAGGCGGTCCGTTCGGATCATGGATCGCCATCCATCCGCACGACGTTCCGAAGGAGCGCGTCCTTGAGCGCCACCCAGGCACAGGGCGACCCCACCTCACCGCCGACGGCCCTCCCCGCCGGGGCGGTCAGGCCCAGGAGGCCCGGTTCGGCCCTGGTCAGGCTGCTGACCACCACCGACCACAAGACGATCGGCACCATGTACCTGGTGTCCTCGTTCGCGTTCTTCCTGATCGGCGGCATCCTCGCCCTGGTCATGCGCGCCGAACTCGCCCGGCCCGGAACGCAGATCCTCTCCAACGAGCAGTTCAACCAGGCCTTCACCATGCACGGCTCGGTGATGCTGCTGCTGTTCGCGATGCCGCTGTTCACCGGCTTCGCCAACTGGATCATGCCGCTCCAGATCGGCGCGCCGGACGTCGCCTTCCCGCGGCTGAACATGCTGTCCTACTGGCTGTTCATGTTCGGCTCGCTGATCGCCGCGGCCGGTTTCGCGACCCCGCAGGGCGCCGCCGACTTCGGCTGGTTCCTCTACGCGCCGCTGTCCGACGCGATCCACTCGCCCGGCGTCGGCGCCGACATGTGGATCATGGGCGTGACGCTGTCCGGCTTCGGCAGCATCTTCGGCGCCGTCAACTTCATCACCACCATCATCTGCATGCGCGCTCCGGGCATGACCATGTTCCGGATGTCCATCTTCTGCTGGAACGTGCTGCTGACCTCGGTGCTGGTGCTGCTGGTCTTCCCGGTGCTGGCCGCCGCGCTGCTGGCGCTGGAGTGCGACCGCAAGTTCGGCTCGCACGTCTTCGACCCGGCCAACGGCGGGGCGATGCTCTGGCAGCACCTGTTCTGGTTCTTCGGGCATCCCGAGGTGTACATCCTGGCGCTGCCGTTCTTCGGGATCGTCTCCGAGGTCATCCCGGTGTTCAGCCGCAAGCCGATGTTCGGCTACTCCGGCCTGATCGCCGCGACGGTGGCCATCGCGGGCCTGTCGGTGACGGTGTGGGCGCACCACATGTACGTCACCGGGCAGGTGCTGCTGCCGTTCTTCTCCTTCATGACCTTCCTGATCGCCGTGCCGACGGGCGTGAAGTTCTTCAACTGGGTCGGCACCATGTGGAAGGGCTCGCTGAGCTTCGAGACGCCGATGCTCTGGACGGTCGGCTTCCTGGTCACCTTCCTCTTCGGCGGTCTGACCGGCGTGCTGCTCGCGGCCCCGCCGATCGACTTCCACGTCTCCGACTCGTACTTCGTGGTCGCGCACTTCCACTACACGCTGTTCGGCACCGTGGTCTACGCGATGTTCGCCGGCTTCCACTTCTGGTGGCCGAAGATGACCGGCAGGAAGCTCGACGAGCGCCTGGGCCGGATCACCTTCTGGACCCTGACCGTCGGCTTCCACTCGACCTTCCTGGTGCAGCACTGGCTGGGCGCCGAGGGCATGCCCCGCCGGTACGCCGACTACCTGGCGTCGGACGGCTTCACCACCCTGAACACCGTCTCCACCATCGGCTCGTTCCTGCTCGGCCTGTCGATCCTGCCGTTCCTCTACAACGTCTGGAAGACCGCCAAGTACGGCGAGAAGGTCACCGTGGACGACCCGTGGGGCTGGGGCCGCTCGCTGGAGTGGGCGACCTCCTGCCCGCCGCCGCGGCACAACTTCGTGAAGCTGCCGCGGATCCGCTCCGAATCCCCGGCCTTCGACCTCCACCACCCGGACATCGCGGCCCGGGACGTGCTGGAGCACAGCGGGGAGCCCGCCAAGCACCTGGAGGGCGTGGAGCCGGCGAAGTACGACCGGCCGCTGAGCCGGGCGGACCGGGCGGCCGCCGCCCTCGCCGCCAGGGCCCCGGCCGCCGGGCCCGCCGACCCGCCGTCGGGCGGCTGAGCCCGCTCCCCCGGAACGCCGTCCCCGCCCGCTTCGCCGCCCCCGGGCGGGCGGGGACGGCCCGTCCGCCGTCCACCTCTCCCCACCCCTTCGTGACCAGGAAGGCCGGGTCGTGAACCACACCGTTCTCGCCATCGGCACCGCCGCCCTCACCGCGAGCGGCTGTGTCTGGTACCTGCCCGCCATCGCCGACCTCCAGGCCGGCGCCGACCGGCCCCGTTCCACCCGTACGGCCGCCGCGGCCTGCGTGCTGTGGTGGGCCGGGCTCGCGCTGGCGGGCGGGCTGCTGCTCGTCCTGCCGGACTGGCGGCCCGCCGCGCAGATCGCGCTCGCCGGACTGGTCGGCGGCACGGCGCTGCGGCTGCGGGCCCTGTGGGACCGCCGCCGGGAGGTGCGGGAGGCGGCCGCCCGCTGGGCCGCCCTGGACGCCGGGCCCGCCCCGCGCTCCCACCGGCAGCCGGCGCCGGCCCTGGCCGGGTGGCTGGTGGTCGGTGCGGCCGTCGCCTCGCTCGGGGCGGTGGCCATCCTGCTGTCCGGCGGCGGCGCGGTGGTGCCCCGGGTGGCGCTCGCGGCGGTCAGCGGCGCGGGCGTCGCGCTCGCCTTCCTGCTGATGGGGCTGGGCAGCGTACGGCGGCAGGGGCGCTGAGGCGCCCTCCCCGGCGCCACGGCCCCGGGCGTCCTCGCCGACGGCTCCGGGCGCCGGGCCGGGGCGCCGGGGACCAGGGCACTTTCGGCCCGGTCCGAATGGGGCCGTTGGGCCCTGGGTCGGCGGCCGGAACCGGGGGATGATGCCCTGGGCCCCGCTGGGAGTGTGCGGGGGTTGACGAAGGTGGAGCCGCATCATGATGGCGACCGAGACGGAGGGTGCCGAGGCCTCGGCACCGGTCCGGGTGTTCCTGCTGGACGACCACGAGGTGGTGCGCCGCGGCGTGCACGACCTGCTGGACGGCGAGCCGGACCTGGAGGTGGTCGGGGAGGCGGCGACCGCCGAGCAGGCGCTCGTCCGGGTGCCCGCCCTGCGGCCCGACGTGGCCGTGCTGGACGTCCGGCTGGGCGACGGCGACGGCGTCTCGGTCTGCCGTGAGCTGCGCTCGCGGATGCCCGGGCTGGCCTGCCTGATGCTGACCTCCTTCGACGACGAGGAGGCGCTGCTGGACGCCGTGATGGCGGGCGCCGCCGGCTACGTGCTCAAGCAGATCAGCGGGACCGACCTGGTCGCCGCCGTCCGCACCGTCGCCTCCGGGCGCTCGATGCTGGACCCGGGCGCCGCGACCCGCCTGCTCAACCGGCTGCGCAGCGACGCCGAGCCCGCCCAGCCGGTCACCACCGGGCCCGGCCTGACCGCGCGTGAGCAGGAGGTCCTGGAGCTCATCGGCGAGGGCCTGACCAACCGGCAGATCGGCGAGCGGCTCTACCTCGCCGAGAAGACCGTCAAGAACCACGTCTCGCGGCTGCTTGCCAAGCTCGGCGTCGAGCGGCGGGTGCAGGCCGCCCTGATCGCCACCGAGCTGCGCCAGGCCTCCGCGGCCCCGAAGTCCTCCGTGCTGCGCACCGGCCGGTTCTGACCCGGCTGCTCGGCACCGTCCAGGGGTGAACGGCCCTTCGGTCCCAGGGGTGCGTACCCCGGGAGACCGAAGGGCCGTCGGGCGGGGCCCTCGCCGGGTCCTCACAGACCCAGCAACGCGCCGGCAGTGCGCAGGAGTTCGGCGTCCGCCGCGGTGTCCGGGGCGCCGGCCAGGCCGGAGCGGAAGAGCGAGGCGCCCTCGATCAGCATGATGAACACCTGGGCGCGGGCGCGGCGTTCGTCCTCCCCGAGGGTCGGGCGGCGTTCGGCGAGGAAGCAGGCGACCAGGTCCCGGTAGCGGGCGTAGAAGGCCCGGACGGCGGTGGCCACCGAGGGGTCGCGGGCGGCCAGTGCCCACAGTTCGGCGAACAGCCGGACCAGGCGGAGGTCCTGCTGCTCCGCGAGGAGTGCGCGGATCAGGTCGTCCTCGTCGTGACCCGGGTCGAGCAGCGGGGCGAGTCGTTCCGCCGAGCGGCCGAGGACGCGTTCCAGTACGCCGGCCACCAGCTCGGCGTGGGTCGGGAAGTAGTGCTGGAGGTGGCCGAGGCGCACGCCCGCGGCGGTCGCCACCGCCCGCATGGACAGCTCGGTGCCGCCAACGGTGGCCAGCAACTCCTCCGCGGTGTCCAGCAGTTGCTCGCGCCGCTGGGCGCCCTTGCCGCTCAGGCCCCGGACGTTGCTCATGCCGCCGCCTCCGTACCGCGCCGCCCGTCGGCCGCGGTGACCGTGACGGTGACGTCCAGCGCCGCGAGGTCCCCCAGTACCCGTCCGGGGAGCGGGGTCTGCTCCGGGAAGGCCACCCCGGCGGGCGGCGGGGCGCCGTCGGTGCCGAGCGCCCGGCGCAGTGCGAGCAGGGCGCCGACGGCGGTGAGCCGGGCCTGTCCGGCCCGGTCCTCGACGGTGGCGGTGAGGGTGTGTCCGCCGGAGCCGACGTCGACGCGCAGCCGGGCGGTGCCGCCCTCGCCGGGGGAGTACAGCAGGGCGCGGCGAGCCGGCTGCCACCGCTCGCCGCGCCCCCAGCGGAAGAACCCGGCGCGGCGGGCGGCCAGCAGGGCGGTGGTGGAGGAACGGGAGCTGAAGCCGATCCGGGTGGTGGCGGTGGTCGCTCCGAGGGTGAGCGGGAGGGTGAACTGCTCGGGGGTGTCGATCCCGGCGACCAGGGTCGGGGCGTCCCCGATCCGGACGGTGCGCGGGCGGCTGAGCGGGGCGACGGAGCGGCGCAGGCCGTCCTGCACCACCTCGTAGTCGAGCCCGAGGCGGTCCATGAACTCCACCGAGTCGGCGCCGGCCCGGTCGGCGAGGTCCCAGCGGACGGCGGTCTCGATCCGCTCGGCGCCGCCCAGCCGGTCCGCCAGGGCGGCGGCGACCAGGCTGGTCACCCCGCCCATCCAGGCCGAGGAGAGCAGCACCGGGGCGGTCGGGCGCAGCAGGGCGGCGAGCGTGGCCGCGCGTTGCAGCCGGGCGGTCCAGCGGGTGACGTCCACGTACGGGACACCGGCGCGGACGGCGGCCCGCAGCACCCGGTCGTCCGGGTCGTTGACCACCCCGACCACCGCCCGGACGGCGGCGCCGAACGGCTCGGGGTCGGCGAGGTCCCAGCGCCGGACGGTGGTGTCGTCCAGTTCGGCGGCGAGGGCGGCGCCGCGCCGCTCGGAGCGGCCGGTGAGCAGCAACGGCCAGGCGGGGGAGGCGAGTCGGGCGAGTTCGGTGCCCACGGTGCCGTAGCCGCCGACCAGCAGGACGGGGCCGTCGGGGTTGTGGCTGAGGCGGTCGGAGGGGAAGGTGGGGTGTACGGGCAGGCCGTCGGCGACGGGGTCGGTGCTCATGGAGACAAATATAGGTCGCCCGACCTAAAATTGGCGTCATGACGTACTCCGCTGCCCCCGAATCGACCTTCGCCCTGCATGCGTTCGACAGCGGCCACGGCCGCCTCGCCTACCTCGACGCCGGTACGGGCGAGCCGCTGGTGCTGCTGCACGGCGGCCTGCTGGACCACCGGAGCTGGACCGACCAGCTCCCCGCCCTGCTGCCCGAGCACCGGGTGATCGCCCCGGACACCCGCGGCCACGGCGCCTCCGACAACGCGAGCCGGCCGTTCCGCCCCGCCGACGACCTGGCGGACCTGCTGCGCCACCTCGGCCTCGGCCCGGTGACCGTGGTCGGGCTGTCCATGGGCGGGACGATCGCCCTCGACCTGGCGCTCGAACACCCCGAGCTGGTCCGCGCGCTGGTGATCAGCGGCAACGGCACCGGCGAGTCCGAGTTCAACGACCCGTGGCTGCGCGAACTGGCTGCGGAGCAGGGCGCGGCGCTCGCCGACGGCGACGGTGAGCGCTGGCTCGACTCGTTCACCCGGCTCGCCTCCGGTCCGCACCGCGGCCTGGACGAGGTCGACCCCGAAGTGGTGCGCCGGCTCAAGGAGATGACCCGGAACACCGTCGCCAAGCACACCCCCGACGAGCCCCAGTACCTGGTGCCGGTGACCGACACCTGGAAGCGGCTGACGGGCATCACCGTCCCGCTGCTGGCGATCAACGGCGGCATCGACTCGGTGGACCACATCGGCCTGGCCGAGCGGGTCTGCCGCACCGTCGTCGACGGCCGCGCGGTGACCGTCGAGGGCACCGCGCACTACCCGAACATGGAACGGCCGGCCGAGTTCAACGCCCACCTCCTGGGCTTCCTGCGCGCCCTGCGGGGCTGACGGTCCCGCCGCGCGGCAGCGCCGCCGGCGCGGACCGGGTGTTCCCGGTCCGCGCCATCGTGTCGGCGGTGGGGACGCCGGGGTCGGCCGTAGGCTCCGTCGGGTGGGCCTTTCGTCCCGGCGCAGAGGGTCCTGCGGCCTCTGCCGCCGGGGCGTGTGCCGCTGCCAGGGTGGGGGAGGAGCGGACGGGGCGTCAGAGCGCACCGCGGCCCGCGCCGAACCGCGAGCGTCGACAGCGTGTCGACAGTGTGGAGGAGACTCATGACGTCAACCGTGCTGGCCGGGGTCGACGGATCGCCGCAGAGCACCGCGGCCGCCCGCTGGGCCGCCACCGAGGCGGTGCGCCGGGGCGCCTCGCTGCGTCTGGTGCACGCCTGGCCGTGGCTGACGGACGGCGTGTCGTCCTTCGCCGAGCCGGACGCGCTGCCCGAAGCCGTCCGCCGCACCCTGGCCGAGGCCGCCGAGGACGTCCGGAGCCTGCACCCGGACCTGGCCGTGGAGACCGACGCCGTCCTGGACGCGCCGGTGGACGGACTGGTGGCCGCCGCCGCGGAGGCGGAGCTGCTGGTGATCGGCTCGCGCGGCCGGGGCGGCTTCACCGGGCTGCTGCTGGGCTCGGTCAGCATGTCGGTGGCCGGGCGCGGCACCGTGCCGCTGGTCGTGGTGCGCGAGACCGGTACGGAAGGCGCGGGCGAGGTGGTGGTGGGCGTCGACGTCCACACCCCGGAGGCCGAGGTGCTCGACTTCGCCTTCCGCGAGGCGGCCCTGCGCGGCGCCCGGGTCCGGGCGGTGCACGGCTGGGAGCTGCCGCCGGTGTTCGGCTATGCGGGAGGCGCCCTTCCGGCGGCCGAGCTCGCCCAGCTGGAGGCGCTGGAGGCCAAGCTGCTGACGCTCGCCCTGGCCGGGCCGCGCGAGCGGCACCCGGACGTCGAGGTGGTCGAGGACGTGCAGCTCGGCGCCGCCCGCGCCCTGGTGGAGGCCTCGGCCGGCGCCGCGCTGGTCGTGGTCGGCCGGGGCCGCCGCCCGATCGAGTTCGGCCCCCGGCTCGGCCGGGTCGCGCACGCCGTACTGCACCACGCCGAGGCCCCCGTCGCGGTCGTTCCGCACGGGTGACGGGCGGCCCGTCCGGTGGATCCGCCCCCGTCCCGATCCACCGGACGGGCCCTCCCCAGGTCCGAGGACGGCCCGGGGCGGGACCGAGGACGGCGTGCGGAACAGGCCCAAGGGCGCTTTCGCCGGCCCGTGCCGGGCGCGCACCCTCGGTAGCGGCGGGACCGCCGGGCACGCGCGCGAACCCGGCGGTCGAAGCCGAAGCCCCGCGGTTGAAGGAGGGCATCGCCATGACGCCCGACCCGGCCCTCACCCCGATGCTCAGCGCGGCCGCTCGGCCGCCGGCAGCACCTGGGCGGCGAGCCGCAGCGGCGGGCTGTGACGGAAGGCGAGGGTGAACTCCACCCACTGCCCGGCCCGCAGCGGCGGCGGGTCGGCGATCATCAGGTCGGCGTCCTCCGGGGTCATCCGCAGCTCGCCGCGGCCCGGCACCGGGAGGGCCGGGGCCGCCTCCCAGCGGCCCGCCGCCCCCTGGTGCAGATGCCGCTTCGGGGTAATCCGGCCGCCGAACCGCCAGCTGGCGCCGGTCAGTTCGTCCGGCACGTCGCCCGGGTTGCGGACCGTGAAGAAGGCCGCGGTGGCGGAGGCCGCGCCCGCCGACGGCAGCAGCACCCAGCCCGGCCCGGCCTCCACCGGGCGGGCGCGGCCGGCCCCGCCGACCGCCGTCCACCCGGTGAGCAGGACCAGCGCCAGCGCCGCCGCGCCGACCGGCGGGCCGAGCACCCCGAGCCGTCCGAGCACCCCGAATCCTCCGATCGCCTTCACCGACGTCCTCCCCGGCGCCGCCCGTGCCCGGGCTCCCAGGTGCGCAGCCGCAGGCTGTTGCCCACCACGAGCAGCGAGCTGAGCGACATCGCGACCGCCGCCAGCATCGGGTTGAGCAGCCCGACCGCCGCCAGCGGGATGAGCACCAGGTTGTAGCCGAAGGCCCAGAGCAGGTTGGCCCGGATGGTCGCCAGGGTCTGCCGCGCCAGCCGTACGGCGTCCACCACCGCCTCGATGTCGCCGCGCACCAGGGTCAGCCCGGCCGCGCCGATCGCGGCGTCGCTGCCGGAGGCCAGGGCCACCCCGAGGTCCGCCGAGGCCAGGGCCACCGCGTCGTTGACGCCGTCGCCGACCACCGCCACCGTCCGTCCGGCGGCGCGCAGTTCGGCCACCACCTCGGCCTTGCGCTCGGGGGAGGCGCAGGCGTGCACCCGCCCGATGCCCAGTTCGGCCGCCACCGCGCGGGCGGCGCCGGGGCCGTCCCCGGTCAGCAGGACGGTCTCCAGGCCCAGCCCGCGCAGCCGGTGGAGCGCCCGCCAGCTGCCCGACCGCACCGTGTCGCCGACCTCCAGGACGGCCGCCGGCCGCCCGTCCAGCTCGACCGCGACGGCCGTGCGGCCCGTCTCCCCGGCCCGCGCGACCGCCTCGGCCAGGGCCGGCGGCAGGACGGTGTCGTCCGGCCGCACCACCCGGACGGCCCGGCCCTCGACCGTCCCGGACACCCCGAGCCCGGTGGCGGCCGCGAAACCGTCCACGGCCGGCGGCGGCCCGCAGCGCTCCCGGGCCGCCGCCGCGACGGCCCGGCCGATCGGGTGCTCCGAGCGGTGCTCGACCGCGCCGGCCAGCCGCAGTGCCTCGTCCTCCGGGAGCCCGCCCACGGTGGTGACGGCGGCCAGCTCCATCCGGCCGGTGGTCAGCGTCCCGGTCTTGTCCATCACCACCGTGTCCACCCGGCGCAGGCTCTCCAGCACCTCCGGGCCGCGCACCAGCACGCCCAGCTCGGCGCCCCGTCCGGTCGCCGCCAGCAGGGCCGTCGGCGTGGCCAGTCCGAGCGCGCACGGGCAGGCCACCACCAGCACCGCGACCGCCGCCGTCACCGCCGCCTGCGGGTCGGCGCCCGCACCCAGCCAGAAGCCCAGCACGCTCGCCGCGATCGCCAGCACGCAGGGCACGAACACCCCGGCCACCGCGTCCGCGAGCCGCTGCGCCCGCGCCTTGCCGGCCTGGGCCTCCGCCACCAGCGCGGTGATCCGGGCCAGCTGGGTGTCCGCGCCGACCGCCGTGGCCCGGACCACCAGCGCGCCGCCGACGTTCACCGTCGCCCCCGCCACCAGGGCCCCGGGGCCGACCTCGACCGGCGCGCTCTCCCCCGTCAGCAGGCTCAGGTCGAGCGCCGAACCGCCCTCGACCACCACCCCGTCGGTGGCCACCCGTTCGCCCGGCCGTACCACGAACTCCTGCCCGGGCAGCAGCAGTCCGATCGGCACCAGGCGCTCCTCGCCGTCCGCGTCCCGCAGGCACACCTGCTTGGCGCCCAGTTCGGCCAGCGCCCGCAGCGCGGAGCCGCTGCGCCGGCGCACCCGGCCCTCCAGCAGCCGCCCGGCCAGCACGAACAGCGGCACGCCGACCGCCGCCTCCAGGTACACGTGCGCGGTGCCGCCGCCGTCGGCGGTCAGCGAGAACGGCATCCGCATGCCCGGATCGCCGGCCCCGCCGAGGAACAGCGCGTACGCCGACCAGCCGAAGGAGGCCGCCACGCCCAGGCTGACCAGGGTGTCCATGGTCGCCGCCGCATGCCGCAGCCCCTGCCAGGCCCGGCGGTGGAAGCCGGCCGACCCCCAGGTCACCACCGGGACGGCGAGCCCGAAACAGACCCACTGCCAGGCGGTGAACTGCGCCGACGGCACCATCGACAGCACCAGCACCGGGACGGCCAGCAGGGCGGTGACCAACAGCCGCCACCGCCCGTCCGGCTCCTCGGCCGCCACCTTGACCGGCGCCCCCGCGGGCAGCGGCTCGGCGCTGTAGCCCGCCCGCTCGACCGCCGCCACCAGCTCGGCGACCGGCACCCCGGCCGGGTGCAGCACCCGGGCCCGCCCGGTCGCCAGGTTCACCCCGGCCGTCACGCCCCCGATCCGGGCCAGCCGCTTCTCGACCCGGCCCACGCAGGCGGCGCAGGTCATCCCGCCGACCGCCAGATCGGTGGCGACCACGGGCTCCGTGACCGCGCTCACCGCATGCCGCCCATGTCGTGCCCACCCATCCCGGGCGACGCGCCGCCGCCGTCGGCGGGCCGCAGCCCGGGCGACACCGGCCCCACCTGCCGCCCCACCCCGTAGGCCACCACGAACACCACCACCAGCAGCAGGAGGAACCCCGCCAGCACACTCAACGGCCGGACACCCGGCGACTTCGCACTCACGCCCCACCAGTCGGACGGCCACCACGGACGGTTCCCGTACGCTCCGGAATCGGGGCGCGAATAATCGGATGACGGCCCGTCGCCCGACCGGGTACCGTCCCACCGGCGCCTCCCGATGCGCCCAGGCCCCGGTTACTTCCTGACGAACACAAGTGCCACCGGTGCCACTTCCGATCCCGGGAGGCGCCGCCCGCCCCGGCGTGCCCGCGCACCCGCCCATCCCAGCCGGACCACCCACCAGGGGGACATCTGCATGACCCGGTTCAGCCGCCAACGGACCAAGGCCGACACCAGGGCCGAGATCCAGCGAGAACTGCCGGGACTCACCAGGCGCGGGGTGTCCTCCCCGCTCGCCACCGACGGCGCGTGGCCGGTCCCCGAGGTCCGGCACCTGCGCTCGGCGCCGCCCCCCGTCGTCCGGCGCCGGGGCGTCGCCAACCACCAGGGCGGATCCGGGTACGTCCGGGAACCGAGGACGGAGCTGTTCCTGCTGGCCGTCTCCCACCTGTTCGGCCAGGAGAGCTACTACGAGACGGCCGCCGAACGCGACGAACGCTACCTCCGGCTGGTCCGCGAGCAGGCCGTGAACGACCCGCGGTGGACCCTCGGCCTGCTGCGCCGGCTGCGCACCGAGGCCGGCATCCGGACGGCCGCGGTGGCCGGGGCCGCCGAGTTCGTCCACGCCCGGGCCGCCGCCGGCGCCGTCGGCTTCTCCCGCCAGGCCGTCGACGCGGTGCTCCAACGACCCGACGAGCCAGGGGAGTTGCTGGAACACTGGACCGCCCGGTACGGCCGCCGGCTGCCCCAGCCGCTGCGCCGCGGCATCGGCGACGCGGTCCGCCGGCTCTACACCGGCCGCGCCCTGGTGAAGTACGACACCCCCGCGCGCCGCTTCCGCTTCGGCGACGTCCTGGAGCTGACCCACCCCGCGCCCGACCCGGCCAGGCCCTGGCAGGGCGCGCTGTTCCGCTACGCGCTGGACCGCCGCCACCACCCGGAGAGCGCCCTGCCGCCCGCCGGCGAGCACCTGCTGAACAGCCACCACGCGCTGCTCGCCGTCCCGCGCGCCGACCGCCGCGCCCTCGTCACCGGCCCCGGCGGCGCCGACCGCCTCGCCGAGGCCGGGATGACCTGGGAGGCGCTGGCCGGCTGGCTCCAGGGCCCGCTGGACGCCGCCGTCTGGGAGGCCGTCATCCCCACGATGGGGCTGATGGCGCTGGTTCGGAACCTGCGCAACTTCGACCAGGCCGGGGTCGGTGACGCGGCGGCGGCCGAGGTGGCCCGCCGGATCGCCGACCCGGAGGAGGTGCGGCGCTCCCGGCAGTTCCCGTTCCGCTTCCTGGCCGCCCACCGCGCCGCGCGGTCGCCGCGCTGGTCCGAGGCCCTGGAGACCGCCCTCGGCCACTCGCTGGCCAGGGTGCCCGCGCTGCCCGGCCGCACCCTGGTGCTGGTGGACCGCTCGGGCTCGATGTTCGACCATCCGTCGGCCCGGACCGAGCTCAACCGGGCGGACACGGCCGCCGTCTTCGGCGCCGCCCTGGCCCTGCGGGCAGAGCAGGCCGACCTGGTCCAGTTCGGCAGCGGCAGCTGGACGGTCGAACCGGCCCCGTCGGTGCTGGAGACCGTGGGACGCTTCCGCGCCCTGGGCGGCACTCGTACGGCCGCCGCCGTCCTCAAGCACTACCGGGAGCACGACCGGGTGATCGTGGTCACCGACGAGCAGGACGACCGGTCGCGCTCCGACCCGTTCGCCCCCGTCCCCGCGGACGTGCCGGTCTACACCTGGAACCTGGCCGGCTACCCGACCGGCCACACCGCCCCCGGCCCGCGCCGCCACACCTTCGGCGGCCTCGGCGACGCGTCCTTCGAACTGATCCCGTTGCTCGAGAACGGCCACGCCGCCGGCTGGCCCTGGGACTGATCGGGCCGTCCCCGGCTCCGGCCCGTCTTCTCCCCCGCTTTGCCCGCCCGCTGACGGCGGATTGCCTCGACATTACGTTGATGGCGAAGGATTTTCGGCCACTTGTCGCCGCACGGGGTGACGCGTTCCCACCAAAGCTGGCACTGTTCCGTCCCATCGCGGCAGAGCCCTTGTCGTCGCACGCGCACCACCCGACGCGGCGATCACGTCGGGCACCGTTCCACCCGTTCGAACCACCAGCTCTACCGGGCGGCACCATCCTCCGCCGCCCGGCTGGCTCCGGCCGCCCCGAACCCGGCCGTCGCAGAAGGAGTTCCGTGTGACTCGATCCCCTGGAAAGACCCCCGCCGCAGGCGCGTTGATAGCCAGCGCGGCGATGGTACTGGCTGCTCTGACGTCCGGTGTCGCCGTCGCCGACGGGACCCCGACCGTGGCCCCGGCCGAGGTCCAGGCCTTCGCCGGCGCGCTGCCGGTGCAGCTGTCGCCGGAGCAGCGCGGCGAGCTGCTGGCCGCCGCGGACGCCTCCCTGGCGCAGACCGCCGCATCGCTGGACCTGGGCTCGAAGGAGGCGCTGGTCGTCAGGGGCGTCACCAAGGACGCGGACGGCAGCCTGCACACCCGCTACGAGCGCACCTACGACGGACTCCCGGTGCTCGGTGGCGACCTGGTCGTCCACACCGCGGCGGACGGCTCCACGAAGGGCGTCACCAAGGCCACCGACGCGAGCATCGCCGTCGACACCACCGCGCAGGAGAGCGCCGAGGCGGCGAAGGTCCTCGCGCTCGACAGCGCCGGGAGCGCGAAGGTCGCGGAGGCGGCGGCCGACGACGCCCGCAAGGTGGTCTGGGCCGCGTCCGGCACCCCGCGACTCGCGTGGGAGACGGTGGTCACCGGCACTCAGGAGGACGGCACGCCGTCCGAGCTGCACGTCATCACCGACGCCACCTCCGGCAAGAAGATCTTCGAGTACCAGGGCATCGAGACCGGCGTCGGCAACAGCAAGTACTCAGGCCAGGTCACCATCGGCACCGCGGCGGCCGGCGGCGGCTACGCACTGACCGACAACACCCGTGGCGGCCACAGCACCTACGACCTGAACGGCACCAGCGGCACCACCAGGACGCTGTTCACCAACCCCACCGACACCTGGGGCGACGGCACCGTCGCCAACCGGCAGACCGCCGCCGTGGACGCCGCCTACGGCGCCCAACTCACCTGGGACTACTACAAGAACGTCCACGGCCGCAACGGCATCAAGGACGACGGCGTCGCCGCGTACACCCGGGTCCACTACAGCAAGAACTACGTCAACGCGTTCTGGTCCAACACCTGCTTCTGCATGACCTACGGCGACGGCGCGGGCAACGTCAAGCCGCTGACCTCGATCGACGTCGGCGGCCACGAGATGACCCACGGCGTCACCTCCGCCACCGCGAACCTGGTCTACAGCGGCGAGTCCGGCGGTCTGAACGAGGCCACCTCCGACATCATGGCCACCGCCATCGAGTTCTGGGCGGACAACCCCGAGGACAAGGGCGACTACCTGATCGGCGAGAAGATCGACATCAGGGGCGACGGCAGCCCGCTGCGCTACATGGACAAGCCCTCCAAGGACGGCAAGTCACGGGATCAGTGGTCGTCCGACCTCGGCTCCGTCGACGTGCACTACTCCTCCGGTCCGGCCAACCACTGGTTCTACCTGGCCTCCGAGGGCAGCGGCGCCAAGACCGTCAACGGCGTCACCTACGACTCGCCGACCTCCGACGGCCTGCCGGTGACCGGCATCGGCCGGGACGCGGCCGCCAAGATCTGGTACCGGGCGCTGACCACCTACATGACCTCGTCCACCGACTACGCGGCGGCCCGCACCGCCACCCTGCGGGCCGCCGCCGACCTGTACGGGCAGACCAGCGCGACCTACCAGAACACCGCCAACGCCTGGGCGGCCATCAACGTCGGCCCGCGCGTCGTCGACGGCCTCCTGCTGGACCCCGTCGCCGGCCAGATCACCGCGATCGGCACCGCCGCCGACCTCCAGGTGAAGGCCGTCAACTTCAACCCCGGCGTCGTCACGTACCACGCGACCGGCCTTCCGCTGGGTCTGACGCTCCACCCGGTCACCGGCCGCGTCACCGGCGTCCCGGCCCTTCCCGGCACGTACCCGGTCACCCTCACCGCCAAGGCCTCCCACCACAGCAGCCTGACGACGACGTTCTCCTGGAAGGTCTCCGCGGGCATCTTCGCGAACACCACCCCCCTGCCGATCCCGGACGGGGGCCCGGCGGTCCTCTCGGACATCGCCGTCGACCGGCTCCCCGGCCAGGCGCCGAGCGACCTCAAGGTGTCCGTGGACATCAAGCACACCTGGCGCGGTGACCTGGCCATCGACCTGGTCGGCCCGAACGGCACGGTGTACCCGCTGAAGAAGAGCAACCTCGGCGACTCGGCCGAGAACGTCGCCGAGACCTACACGGTGGACGCCTCCGCCCAGCTCGCCAAGGGCACCTGGCGGCTCCGGGTGCAGGACGTGTACCGCGGCGACTCGGGCCGCCTCGACGGCTGGAAGCTCGTCTTCTGATCCTGACCGCGGCCTCACCGAGGTGATCCGGTCGGCGGAGCGCTCACTTCGCCGACCGGATCACCTCGGACCTGCGGTACGGGTCGTCGCCGGGCGCCGGACCACCTGGTCAGGGCCCGGCGTTACGGCCGCACGCTGCGCGGCCCGGTCACGGCGGCGCCGAGGGCGCCGACCCGGGCGCACAGCTCGCGGTCGGCGGTGGCCACCAGGCAGGCTCGCTCCGGGTGCTCGGCCCGGGCCGTCCGGACCAGCTCCACGATCCGGTCGTCCCCGCTGCCGTCCGCCTCGACCACCCGGACCTCGGGCAGCCCGGCGACACCCCGTGCAGCACCCTCCACCACCAGGACCACCTCCAGCGGGCCGGGCAGCTCCGGCAGGCCCCGGGCGGCGAGCGGGACCAGGGCGTCGCGCAGCCGCCCGGCGGCGCCCCGCCGGTCCCGCCACCAGCCGTCCGGGACGGAGCCGACCACGTTCGCGCCGTCGACCACCAGCAGGGGCGGCGGCGCGGCCTCGTTCTGTTCCATGGCCGCCAGCCTGCCACCCCCGGGGGGTTCCGCCGTGGGCCGGCGTCCGGGCCGCGGTCAGTCCGCCAGCGTGATCCGGATGCCGACGGTCCCGCGCTCGCCGCGCCGCAGCCGGCTGCCGAGCAGGGTGAGCACGCCCAGCAGACCGTACTTCTGACGCAGCAGCGTGCGGTAGGCGCCGGTGCGTTCGGGGCCGAGGATCTCGGCGGTGGCGGGGTACTGCTCACCGGTCGGGCGGCCCTTGACGTCGCAGGGGCCGACCAGCACGTCGGCGCGGTTGCGGATCCGCCTGACCTTCCAGGAGTCCGCGACGGTCCAGACACCGAGCGCCTCCCCGTCGCGCACCACCCACACCGGGGTCGGCACGGCGGTGCCGTCCTTCTTGTAGGTGGTGACGAGCAGGTAGCTCCCGGAGGAGAGCTGGACGATCCGGGCGAGCCGGTCCGCGGCGGAGGGGTCGGGCGTGGTCATGGCCGGAAGTCTAGGCGTTGCCCGGGCGCGGCCCCGCGCGTCGGCGCGGGTCAGGCGAACGACGGCCACCGGTGGGCGGCCCACTGCCGCCAGTCCGCCGAGCCGGGCGGCGGGCCGACCGGCTCGCGGCCTCCCAGCTCCGCCGCGTCGGGCTCCTCGAAGTGCGCTCGCCCGTACCGGATGTCGGCCTCGGTCATCGGGAACGTCTCCTCGGGGGCCGTCGCCCAGCGGTGGGCGATCCGGGCGCGCTGGGTGGCGTCGTCCACGGGCAGGTAGACCATGCGGAAGCACGCGCCCTCCGCCTCCACCAGCCAGCGGATCGCGGACCGCTCGTCCCGGGACCAGCAGCCGTAGTCCACCACGACGTCGGTGCCCAGCCGGATCGCCTGGAGGGCGAGCCAGAGCATCCGCCCCTCCAGCACGTCGCGCTTCCCGTCCGCCTCCGCCGTGCCGAACAGGGGGATCATCCAGTCGTCGGGTGTCAGGCGCAGCGCGCCGTGCTCCGCCGCGAGCCGCCGGGCTTCCGTGGTCTTGCCGGCCCCCGGCAGGCCGACCATCAGGAACAACGTCGTCACCCCCGGATGGTGCCAGCGGGGCGGGGCGTTCGGCCACCGATTTGTCCGGCCGGTCACGGGCCCGCCCCCCGGCGGGAGCGGCCGACGCTCAGCGCGGCGGGCGGTGCCCGCGGGTCCGGGCGGTGTGGACCAGGGCGCGGGCGCGGCGGGTGAGGCGGCGCCGGCCGCGCCCGCCGACGCCGGTGGCGCCCCCGAGGGCGGTCGCGCCGCGCCCGCCGTACGCCGGGGCCGGTACGGCGCGGGCGGGTGCGGTGCGGCGGCGGGCGGCGGTGCGGGCGGTGGCCCAGGCGGTGAGGGCGGCGCCGAGGGCGGCGGCGGTCCAGGCGGCGGGGGCGAGGCCGGAGCCGGAGTCGGAGCCGCCGGTCACCGGCGGGCGGGACCAGGGCGGCACCTGCTCGACCGCCTCGGCCTCGGCCTCGCCCTGGGCGCCGGCCTGAGCGGTGGGGGAGGGCGCGGCGGCCTCGTCGACCAGCCTGCCGACCGGCTGGACCTTCCCGGCGGCGGCGAAGCCCCAGTCGAGCAGGCTGGCGGCCTCGTCGTAGACCTTGCTCTGCGCCTCCGGGTGCATCACGGTCACCAGCAGGGTGCGGCCGCCGCGTTCGGCGGCGCCGGTGAAGGTGGCGCCCGCGTTGGTGGTGTAGCCGTTCTTGACGCCGATCAGGCCGGGGTACTTGCCCAGCAGCCGGTCGGTGTTGGCGATGTCGAAGCTGGTGCGCTGGCCGGTGAGCTTGTCCAGCCCGCCGGGGAAGCGCGCGGTGCGGGTGGCGCAGTAGGCGCGGAAGTCGGCGTTGCGCAGCCCGGCCCGGGCGAAGAGCGTCAGGTCGTAGGCGGAGGAGACCTGGCCGTCCATGTCGTAGCCGTCGGGGGAGACCACTCTGGTGTCGCGGGCCTGGAGCGCCCGGGCGCGGTCCTGCATCTCGGCGACGGTCCGCTGGAGGCCGCCGTTCATGTGGGCGAGGACGTGGACGGCGTCGTTGCCGGAGCTGAGGAAGACGCCCCGCCAGAGGTCCTCGACCCGGTACGGCAGGTCCTCCTTGACGCCGACCAGACTGCTGCCCGCGCCGAGGCCGGCGAGCTCGGCGGTGGTGACCCGGTGCTCCAGCGCCCGGTCGAACTTGGGCAGCACGGTGTCCGCGAACAGCATCTTGAGGGTGCTGGCCGGGGGCAGCGGCAGATGGGCGTCACGGGCGGCCAGCACCTCGCCGGTGGCCGCGTCGGCTATCAGCCAGGAGCGGCCGGTCAGCCCCGACGGCAGCGCGGGGGCCCCGGCCAGCGGCGCGACCTGGACGGCCGGGAGGCCGAGCCGCTCCCCGCCGACGGCGGGGACGGCGTCCTGGGCGAGGGCCGCCGGGGCGGCGACGGCGAGGACCAGGGCGGTACCGGCGGCGGCCGCGGCCGCGGCCCTGGTGGCGTACGGCGGCTTCGGCGGTATGCGGGTGGGGAGCACACGGCGAACGTACCCGGGCCGCCGCCGGGCCGCCGGGCCTGCTGCTCCGTCCGTGCCGTGCGCGGCCGCGTGGAGCCGCCCCGTGCGCGGCCGCGTGGAGCCGCGCGGAAACCACGACTTTGGTGGTGCCCGCCCGCGCCGAAAGTCGGATGTCCGGCCGAGGGACGGCTTCCTAGGCTCGGGATCATGAAGACCCTGCTCGGCTACCTCGGTTCCGTGTTGATCGTCGGCGGTACCTCCGGCCTGCTGTCCACCTGGATCGACGGCTTCCGGCTGTTCGGCTTCGTCCGGGTGCTGGTGCCGGTCGGCCACGAGGTCGCCGGGTACGCGACCCTGGTGGTGCTCGGCGTCGTGCTGGCCCTTCCCGCCGCCCACCACGGTTAGGGCGACCGCCGGTAGGTCGTCGGCTGCGTTGGCCTCCGGGGTCGGGTGTCCCAGCGGTAGCGGGCCGGGCCCGGGTCGAGAACGCGTGACGGGGCGGCAGGCGCGGATCCCCCGGTGATCACGAAGCGTAGAGGGCCCCGTGACCGGGCGAGCCCATGCCTGCCCCACGCCTCCGGATTTGCGTTAGAGCGCACTCCAAATCGTAGGTTCCGAAGCATGCGCTACATCAAACTCGGAACGACCGGTCTGGAAGTCTCCGCCATCACTCTCGGCTGCATGAGCTTCGGCGAGCCTGACCGGGGCGGCGAGCCCTGGTCGCTGGGCGCGGACGCCAGCCGGGACATCATCAGGCAGGCCCTCGAGAGCGGCGTCAACTTCCTCGACACGGCCAACGGGTACAGCGCCGGAAGCAGCGAGGAGATCGTCGGCCAGGCGGTCAAGGACTTCACCCGGCGTGAGGAGGTCGTTCTCGCCACCAAGGTCTGGATGCGGATGCGCCCCGGCCCGAACGGCGCCGGGCTGTCCCGCAAGGCGATCTTCACCGAGCTCGACGCCTCCCTGAAGCGGTTGGGGACCGACTACATCGACCTGTACCAGATCCACCGGTGGGACTACGACACCCCGATCGAGGAAACCCTCGAGGCGCTGCACGACGCGGTCAAGTCCGGGAAGGTCCGCTACATCGGAGCCTCTTCCATGTACGCCTGGCAGTTCACCAAGGCCCTGTACCTGGCCGACCTGAACGGCTGGACCCGGTTCGTGTCGATGCAGGACCACTACAACCTCATCCACCGGGAAGCAGAGCGGGAGATGCTCCCGCTCTGCGCCGACCAGGGCATCGGCGTGATCCCGTGGAGCCCGCTGGCGCGGGGCAGGCTGACGCGGGTC
This sequence comes from Kitasatospora sp. NPDC114501, assembly GCF_055633695.1. NCBI lineage: Bacteria > Bacillati > Actinomycetota > Actinomycetes > Kitasatosporales > Streptomycetaceae > Kitasatospora > Kitasatospora sp. NPDC114501. The sequence continues at coordinate 48,413 of NZ_JBVKDS010000004.1, forward strand.
CGGGACACCGCCACGGCGCGTGCCGAGACCGACGAGGGCGGCAGGATCCTCTACCGCGACGGGGACCAGGCGGTGGCCGAGCGCGTCCACGAGATCGCGGGCAGGCGGGGTCTGTCCCCGGCGCAGGTCGCCCTGGCCTGGGTCATGCGCAACCCGGCGGTGACCTCGCCCATCGTCGGGGTCACCAAGCCGGCCCAGCTGGCCGACGCGGTCGCCGCGGTGGACGTCGAACTCGACGACGACGAGGCCGCCTACTTGGAGGAGCCCTACCAGCCGCACGAGGCCGCCTACCTGGAGGAGTCCTTCTACAAGTCGCGCCCTGCGGCGGGCTCCCGGTAGCCCGGGCGCCGCCGGGCCTTCGACGCGTCCTTGACCTCGGTCTTCTCGGGCTGCGGCACCTGCGGGCGGACGCCCTCAGCCGCCCGGCTTCTCCTCCGCCGCGATGCCGTCGAGCAGAACGGCGAGCCCGGTGCGGAAGGCCTCCCGGTGGGCGTCCTCCGGGGCGCCGCCGGTGGTGGTCCGGAGGGCTGCGAGCAGCGGGAAGCGTTGCGCGAAGTCCGGGGCCAGTTCGGCGAGTCGGGCGGAACGGGCGGCCCACCAGTGCTCGTCGGTGACCCCGGTCGCGGCCGCCGCGCCACGGGCGTCGGCGGTGGTGGCGGCCAGGCCGCGGACGAACTGCCAGAGCGCCGCGACCGCCCCGCGCAGTCGCGGCGGCGTCAGGCCGGCCGGCCGCAGCGCGCGCAACAGCGCCTCCATCGCGGCGAGTTCGGCGGGGCCGAGCACCGGACGGGCCTGCGAGACCTGGAGCACCCACGGGTGGCGCAGGTAGCAGGCGTACAGTTCCCCGGCCCAGGCGGTGACGGCCGCCCGCCAGTCGTCGGCCGCGGGTGTTCCGGCGGGGACCGCGGTGGGGAGTTCGGCGAGCGCCCGGTCGTGCATCAGGTCGAGGAGTTCGGCCTTGCCGGGCACGTAGGTGTAGAGCGCCATCGCGGTGCGGCCGAGCCGTTCGCCGACGGCGCGCATCGACAGCGCGGCCATGCCCTCGGCGTCGGCGACCGCGATGCCGGCGGACACGATCGCGTCCACACTGAGGCCCGGTTTGGGGCCGCTGCGCCCGGTGCGCGGCTCCTCGGGTGCGCCCCAGAGCAGGGCGAGCGAGCGGTGGGTGTCGCCCTGCCCGGCGTAGACGGTCATCCGACATCTCCTTATGGCGTAAAGTATCGCTGGACAGCAACTCTTTATGCCGTAAGGTTACCAATCGGAGGAGTTTCGCGATGACCTTGCCCGTCACCTTCGTCGAGGTCGTCGAGGTCCGCCGGATCACGCCGCGCACCGCCCGGATCACCTTCGCCGCCGAGGAGCTGCCCGACACCGTCGGCACCGCCCCCGACCAGCAGCTGAAGCTCTGCTTCCCGCGCCCGGGGCAGCGCGAGCCGGAGCTGCCCGCCCGGCAGGACGACCCGATGGGCTGGTACCAGGCCTACCTGGCGATCCCCGAGGAGCGGCGCCCGCTGCTGCGCAGCTTCACCCTGCGCGGCCGGCGCCCCGGCACCCGCCTGGTGGAGATCGACTTCGTGCTGCACGGCGACACCGGCCCGGCCGCCGCCTGGGCGCTGCGGGCCGCGCCGGGGGACCGGCTCGGGATGGTCGGCCCGTCCGCGCTGTACGCCCCGCCGGTGCCGTTCGCCGAGGCGGCGGCGGCCGCCGACTGGGTGCTGCTGGCCGGTGACGAGACCGCGCTGCCGGCGCTCGCGACGCTGGTCGGGGCGCTGCCCGAGGGGGTACGGGCGTATGCCTGGATCGAGGTCGCCGACCGGGCGGAACGCCAGGACCTGGAAAGCCGCGCCGAGTTGGAGGTGGAGTGGCTGTACCGCGACGGCGCGGCCCCGGGTGCGGTGCTGACCGAGGCGTTCCGGGACGGTGCGCTGCCGGGGGGCGAGCCCTTCGTCTGGTTGGCCGGGGAGGCGGGCGCGGTCCGGGCGGTCCGGCGGTGCCTGGTCGAGGAGCAGGGGGTGCCGAAGGGGAACATCGACTTCACCGGCTACTGGCGGCACCGGTTGACCCAGGACGACGCGCCCACCGCCGAGGACCTGGCGGACGCCCGGGAGCGGCCGGCCGGCTACTGACCGGGGGGCGCCCGGTGGGCTCGCAAAGGGCCGATCGGCTGAATGATGCGGGTTCGGCCCGATTTCCTCTCCGAATTTTACTGATTGATGGTCAACTTTACTTTCTGATGGGGATTTACCCCCTTGTCGTGATCCTCTCAGGTGCGTTGGAATGCGTCAGCTATCCATCTGACGAGAGGATTTATATGATCAGCTGGAGGAAAACCCAGCTCGCAGCCGCCGTCACCGTCACCGCCGCATCCATGGTCCTGAGCCTCGGGACCGTCGCCGGCGCGGCCCCCGACCCGCAGAACGCCCAGGCGGCGCCCGCGGACGGGGCCCCGGTGCCGGTGATCGTGATCCTGAAGGACCAGATCGCGGACGCCCCGGCCGACCACGGCCACCTGGGCGCCCGGCAGCGGAAGGCCGCGGACGCCCAGGCGCCGCTGCTGGACAAGGTCAGGGCGGGCGGCGGCACCGACATCAGGACCTTCGTGGTCGGCAACGCCTTCTCCGCCACGGTCGGTCCCGCCCTGCGGGCCCGGCTCCAGGGGGACCCGGCGGTCTCCGCGGTGGTGGCGGACACCCAGGTCCAGGTCGCCCCGCCGGCCGCGGCCAAGGCGAAGGCCGCCGCTGCCGCCGCGGGTGCCAAGGCGCCCAGGGCCGACGCCGCTCCGCAGGCCGTTCCGGGCAGCAACGGTCAGGGCGGCAGTGCTCAGGGCGGCAACGCCCAGGCAGCCGAGGAGAACGCGACCAACACGGTCTGCCCCTCCGACCCGGGCAAGCCGCTCCTGGAGCCCGAGGGCCTGTACTCGACCCGCGCCGTCACCGGCAACGGCAAGCCCGGCGTGGAGCACCTGGCCACCGGCAAGGGCGTCAAGGTCGCCTACATCGCGGACGGCCTCGACCCGAACAACCCGGACTTCATCCGGGCCGACGGCTCGCACGCCGTGGTCGACTACCAGGACTTCGCGGGCGACGGCTGGGACGCGCCGACCGGCGCGGCCGAGGCCTTCGGTGACGCCTCGGCGGTCATCGCCCAGGGCCGGCAGGTCTACGACGTCTCCCAGTTCGTCAACGCCTCGCACCCGCTGCCGACCGGCTGCACCATCCGCATCCGCGGCCTCGCCCCGGACGCGGACCTGGTCGCGCTGAAGGCCGGCGGCGAGATGATGTCCAACTCGTCGATCCTCCAGGCGATCGACTACGCGGTGCGGGTCGCCCACGTGGACGTGCTGAACGAGTCCTTCGGCGGCAACGTCACCCCGGACAGCGGCGCGCACGACACCATCTCGCTCTTCAACGAGCAGGCCGTCAAGGCCGGTGTCACCGTCGCCGTCTCCAGTGGTGACGCCGGCATCAGCGGCACGATCGGCACCCCGGCCACCGACCCGTACGTGATCGCGGTCGGCGCCTCCACCGACAACCAGAACTACCAGCAGACCGGTTACGCGGCCTCCCAGTTCTCCAACCGGACCTGGAGCGACAACCGCATCTCCGCGCTCTCCTCGGGCGGCTTCACCCAGGCCGGTCGGACCGTCGACCTGGTCGCGCCCGGCGAGTCGGACTGGGCGCTGTGCACGCCCGACACCAGCAGGTACACCGACTGCAAGGGCTACAACGGCCAGCCCTCGCCGATCCAGCCGTTCGGCGGCACCAGCCAGTCGGCCCCGTTCGTCACCGGCGCCGCGGCCCTGGTCATCCAGGCCTACCGGGACACCCACGGCGGCGACTCGCCGTCCCCGGCCCTGGTGAAGAAGCTCCTCACCGGCACCGCCACCGACCTCGGCGTGCCGGCCGAGGAGCAGGGCGCCGGCCTGCTGAACGTCCGCGCCGCCGTCGAGGCCGCCCGCGGCTACGACGACGGGGACGGCACCGAGGGCGCGCGGACCGTGGTGGTCGACACCGGCCAGGTCGACATCGCCGACGCCCCCGGCTCGACCCACACCGCCGACGTGTCCGTCACCAACACCAGTGACAGCACCCAGACGGTGAGCGCCACGACCCGCACCTTCGCCCCGCAGTCGAGCAACCGGCAGAGCGTCCAGCTGGACCCGTCCTCGAAGGACACCTTCAAGTACGCGACCAACGGCGCGGAGTGGGTGCAGAAGCAGGTCAAGTTCACCGTCCCGCCCGGCGCCGACCGCCTCGCGGCCTCGATCGCCTGGCAGGGCGCGCCCGACCCGGTCACCAACGGGCCGGTGGTCCGGATGACGCTGCTCGACCCCTCGGGCCGCTTCGAGACCAACACCCGTCCGCAGGGCGGCGCCACCCCGGCGGACTTCGGCCTGGTCGACGTCCCGCACCCGGTGGCCGGCGAGTGGACCGCGGTCCTCTACACCCCGGCCGGCCCCGCCGGCTACAAGGGTGAGGTCCAGCTGGGCACCGCCACCCAGCGCGCGGTGCCGGCCGGCGCCGTGAACCCGAGCACCACCGACCTGAAGCCGGGCCAGACCAGGACCCTCAAGGTTCAGCTGACCACGCCCGCCACCAGCGGCGACTCCAGCGAGGCCGTGCTGGTCTCCAGCTCCGACGGCAGGACCACCAGCGTCCCGGTCGTGCTGCGCAGCCTCGTCCCGGTCGACCAGGGCAAGGGCACCTTCACCGGCACCGTCACCGGTGGCAACGCCCGCAGCGCCTCGCCGACGCAGAGCTTCTCGTACGCCTTCGACGTCCCGAAGGGCCAGCGGGACCTGCGGGTCGGCGTGACCGTCGGCAAGGACCCGAAGCTGCTCATGCAGGGCGCGCTGATCAGCCCGAACGGCACCCCGGTCGACATCGAGGGCAACGGGCTGTTCGACGCCCAGGGCAACCTGTCCGGCACCGGTGACGGCGTCTCGGCCACCGCCGTCGCCCCGGCCGCCGGCCGCTGGCGGTTCGTCCTGAACGTGCTCGGCCCGGTCAGCGGCCAGGAGCTCGCCCAGGACTTCACCGGCACCGTGGCGTTCAACCGGAACCAGGCCACCGCGGCCGGGCTGCCGAACGACGCCCGCACCAGGCTGGCGGCCGGCAAGCCGGTCACCGTCCAGGTGAACTACACCAACAACACCGCCGCGACCCAGCGGATCGCGGCCGACGGCCGGCTGGACCGCCGGGTGGACCTGCCGCTGGTGCCGCGGGGCGCCTCGGCGACCGTCAGCCTGCCGCTCAGCCTCGACTCCGCGGTGCCGTCCTTCCTGGTGCCGCCGGGCACCGACCGGCTCCAGGCCGTGGCGGCGTCCTCGACGCCGGCGCAGATCGAGCTGAGCGCCACCGCCGGCTCGCCGGACCTGTTCGGCGACCTGAAGAAGGCCCAGGACGGCTCGACCGTCTCGGTCGTGACCGACCACGGCACCACCGAGCAGCCGGTCGTCCCCGGCAACTGGGGCGCCTTCGTCCAGCAGATCGGCCCGTTCGGCAACGGCGGCGCGCCGGCCGGCACCTCCACCATCACGGCCACGGCGCACACCCTGGCCTTCGACCCGGCGCTGACCTCCAGCACCGGTGACCCGTACGCCGCCTCGGTGGACGCCTCGGCCGCGGCCGCCGTCCCGGTGACCGTCGCCCCGGGCGCCACCGGCTCGCTCCAGGTGACGCTGACCCCGGCCGGCCCCCGGGGCAGCACCGTCAAGGGCGTGCTGTACCTGGTGTCCGGCCCGACCGGCGTGGCCACTGCCAACAACGTCCTGAACACCACCGGTTCGGTGCTCGCGGCGATCCCGTACAGCTACACGGTGAACTGACGCCACGTCAGGTTCGCCGCGACTGAGGCCGAGGCCGTCCCGGATCAGCGGGGCGGCCTCGGCCGTTTCGCTCGGCCGGGCGGCGGGGTTCCCGGGGCGGACGGCTGGGCAGGGTCGGGAGTGTACGGATGTCTTCACCTGATGGGGAGTTACGAGTTGAACGACGCGATCAAGCACGGCGAGACCGAGGTGAACGGCGTACGGCTGCACTTCGCGGAGCAGGGCGAGGGGCCGCTGGTCCTGTTGCTGCACGGCTTCCCGGAGAGCTGGTACTCCTGGCGGCACCAGTTCGCGCCGCTCGCCGGGGCCGGCTACCGGGTCGTCGCGCCGGACCAGCGCGGGTACGCCCGCAGCGAGCAGCCCGAGCGGGTGGACGCCTACACCCTGCTGCACCTGGTCGGCGACGTGACCGCGCTGATCGGCGCGCTGGGCGAGGAGCGGGCCGTCGTGGTCGGACACGACTGGGGCGCCGCGGTGGCCTGGGCCACCGCGGCGCTGCGCCCGGACCTGGTGCGCGGGGTGGCCGGGCTGAGCGTGCCGCCGCTGCCGTCCGGGCCGCCGCCGCTGGCGGGCGCCCGGGAGGCCTTCGGCGACGGCTTCTACCAGATCTACTTCCAGCAGCCGGGCCGGGCCGACGCCGAGCTGGCGGCCGATCCCAAGTCCTCCTTCCGCCGCGTCCTCGGCGGGTTCCACCCGGACGGGAAGCCGCGGGTCTGGGCCGTCCCCGAGGGCAAGGGGCTGCTGGACACCGTCCCGGAGCCGGAGCGGCTGCCGGACTGGCTCACCGAGGCGGACATCGACGCGTTCGCGGCCGACTACGCCCGGCACGGCGACCGCGCCTTCACCGGCGGGCTCAACTGGTACCGCAACATCGACCGGAACAACGAGCTGATGGCGGCGTTCGCCGGCCGGCGGATCGAGGCACCCGCGCTGTACGTGGCCGGCGAGCAGGACCTGGTGAACGCGATGGTTCCGCCGGACGTGATGACGTACCTGCTGGAGCAGGTGACGCCGCGGCTGCACCGGTACGTCCGGATCCCGGAGACCGGGCACTGGACGCAGCAGGAGCGGCCGGCCGAGGTCAACGAGGCGCTGCTGGACTTCCTGGCCCGGCTGGAGAAGTAGCCGGGCGGGGCGCCGGTCGCGGCCGTCCGCCGAGGGGGCCGTGACCGGCCTTCCGGCCCGGTGCCGGCCCGGTGCCGGCCGAGGTGCCGCCTGCTGCCCGTCGGCGTCAGACGGGCAGCAGGCGGGCGATCAGCTCGCCGAGGCGGCGGGCGTTGCGGCAGGAGTGCATCTCCACCACGCCCGCGTAGGCGAGTGCGGCGGAGTCGCCGGTCGGCCAGAGCGAGGGCTGCTCGGGGTTGAGCCAGAACACCCGGCGGGCCCGGGCGGCGATCCGGCGCAGCGCGTCCAGGTTGGGGTCGCGCTGGTTGTTCCTGGCGTCGCCGAGGACCAGTACGCAGGTGCGCGGTCCGACCGCGTCCAGGTGGTGCTCGGCGAACCCGCCGAGCGCGGAGCCGTAGTCGCTGTTGCCGTGGTAGCCCGTCACCTCGGCCTCAGTGAGGATCCGGGCGGCCAGCCGGGCGGGGTCGTCGCCGCCGCGGAGCAGGCCGGTGACCTCGGCGGTGCGGTTGACGAAGGCGAACACCCGGACCTTGCTGAACTGTTCGCTCATCGCCTGCACCAGCAGCATGGTGAAGTCGGCGAAGCCGGCCACCGAGCCGGAGACGTCGCACAGCAGCACCAGCTCCGGGCGGGCCGGGCGGCGCAGCCGGTACGCGGGGCGCAGCGGTACGCCGCCGGTGGTCAGCGAGCGGCGCAGGGTGCGGCGCAGGTCGATCTCGCCGCGGGCGGCGCGGCGGCGCCGGGCGGCCAGCCGGGTGGCCAGCTTGCGGGCCAACGGGTGGACGGTGCGGCGCAGTTCGGCGAGCTGGTCGCGGCCGGCGTAGAGGAAGTCGACCAGGTCGGGGGTGGGGGCGACGGCGCGTTCGGCGATCCGTTCGGGGCCGTGCAGCTCGGCGACCCGGCGGCGGGCCTCGCCGGCGGTCAGGGCGCGGAAGTCCCGGATGCGGCGGCGGATCTCGTCGGCGAGCACCAGGTCGGAGAGGTCCGGGGTGCCCTGCCGTTCGCGCAGGGCGGCCAGGACGCGGGCCAGCAGCGTCTCGGGGGCGAGCCGGCCGAGCGCCTGCTGGGCGGACCAGCCGCCGGTGCCGGGCGAGCCGCCGGTGCCGTACCGGCCGAAGGCCTCCACCACCTCGCCGGCCAGCCGGGCCTGGGCGGCGCGGTCGTCGGCGGCCAGTGCGGCGGCGAGGCGCTCGCGCAGCTGCTCGCGCAGCGGGTCGGGGCGGCCGAAGCGCGGCGGCTCGGGGCCGTCGGGGACGGGCGGCGGGTCGGCCCGGACGGCCTCCGGGGTGCCGACGCCGAGCGGGAAGTACAGGTCGAAGGCGGCGTCGAAGACCGTCCGCTGCCCCTCCGAGCGCAGCAGGGCGGCGGCCAGGCCGGCCCGCATCCGCTCGCGGTCGGCGAAGCCGAGGACGTCCAGTACCGCGGCGGCGTCCACCGTCTCGGCCGGGCCGATCCGCAGCCCGTGCCCGCGCAGGGAGCGGACCAGGCCGGTGAGCCGGGCGGCGGTGTCGGCCGGCTGCGGCGCCGTCACGCCGGGGTGAGCTTCTGGGCGGCCTTGCGGACGTCGTCCTGGTGCTTGAGGATCACCCCGAGGGTGTCCCGGACGACCGCCTCGTCCAGGGTGTCGGCGCCGAGGGCGAGCAGGGTGCGGGCCCAGTCGATGGTCTCGGCGACGGACGGCGCCTTGCGCAGCTCCATCGCGCGCAGCGCGCCGACGATCCGCACCAGCGACTCCGCGAGCGTCTCGTCCAGGCCGGGCACCTTGAGCCGGACGATCCGGCGCTCCAGTTCGGCGTCGGGGTAGTCGAGGTGGAGGAAGAGGCAGCGGCGGCGCAGCGCCTCGGAGAGCTCGCGGGTGGCGTTCGAGGTGAGCAGGACGAAGGGGCGGCGGGTCGCGGTGATGGTGCCCAGCTCGGGGACGGTGACCTGGAAGTCGCTGAGCACCTCCAGCAGCAGCGCCTCGACCTCGACATCGGCCTTGTCCATCTCGTCGATCAGCAGCACGGTCGGCTCCTCGCCGCGGATCGCGGTGAGCAGCGGGCGGGTGAGCAGGAACTCCTCGCCGAAGATGTCGGTGCGGGCCTCCTGCCAGCCCTCGTCGCGGCCGGCGGTGATCCGCAGCAGCTGCTTGGCGTGGTTCCACTCGTAGAGGGCGCGGGCCTCGTCGATGCCCTCGTAGCACTGGAGCCGGACCAGCCGGGCGCGGCCGATCCCGGCCACCGCCTTGGCGAGTTCGGTCTTGCCGACCCCGGCGGGGCCTTCGACCAGCAGCGGCTTGCCGAGGCGGTCGGCGAGGAAGACGGTGGTGGCCACGGCGGCGGAGGCCAGGTAGCCGGTGGCGGCCAACTGCTCGGCGGCGTCCGCCACCGAGGTGAAGAAGCCCGTGCTGTCCCCGCTGCTGTCCTCGCTCATCCGCGTGCCCCGTTCCGGTTGGCCGTCTGCGTGCGGCGCCACCCTACCGGCCGGTCACTTCGCTGTCGCGGGGGTCCGGGTCCGGGGTCCGGTCAGGGCGCGGGTACGGCGGAGCGGCGTACGGCCCGGTGAGGGTGCCGTACGCCGCCGTCGTCAGGACGGGCCGGGTGGGCCCTGGCGTCAGTTGACGAAGAGGACCGGGCTGCCGGCGACGGAGGTGTCGACGACCGGGCCGTAGGTGGCGGTGAAGTAGCCCGTCGCGAAGCACAGGCTCGGCCCGGAGGCCAGGGTGAAGGGCTGGGCCTTGAAGCCGATGGTGTTGCCGGTGTTCGAGGCGCTGCCGTTGATCCCGGTGGAGTTCTGGTAGTTGCAGCTGATGCTGCCCAGGATGGTGTTGAGCACCACCGTGGTGCCCATCACGCCGGCCGCGCCGGGGGTGAGCTTGACCGGGTAGCCGGCGGCGTCGCTGACGGTGTTGGTGAACGGCAGGCTGGTGACCGTGACGCTCTTGACGCCGGTGACGCCGGTGACGTTGGAGGTGCAGGACCCGAAGGTCTGGGTGTCGAGCCGCTCGACGGCGCTGCCCGGCGCGGCCGGGTTGGAGGTGACGGTCGCCGAGAAGGAGGACGCGGCGCACTTGACGCCGGTCGTCCCGGTCGCGCTGTTGTAGAAGGTCGCGGAGGTGCCGGAGACCAGGTTGGCGGTCAGCACGTCGCCGACGGCGACGGCCGGGCCGGTCGGACCGCCGGTGGTCAGGACCGCGCCGGCGGCCTGGGCGGGGGACACGGCCGCGCCGGTGAGGGCGAGTGCGGCGAGGGCGGTGGTGGCGAGGGTGCGGCGGATGCGCATGAGGGTACCTCTCTCCGTCCGGAGGACGGGTGGGGGAATCCCGGCGTGCGGGTGTGGTGGTGAGCACGACGGGGGAGGTGCATGGCGTGCCGGAGGCTCGGTACCGGTGGCTTCGTGCCGAAGGCTCGTCGAGCCGGTACGTCCCGCAGGATGTGTCCCGCAGGATGCGTCGCGCGGGCTTCGGCCGGTGCCGAGGGAGGGCGGGCCCGGCGCCACGGGCCCGCCCGTACGGTACGGCGGTGCGGTCGTACGCGAGGGTGGGCGTACGGAGGTGCGGTGGTGCGCGGTGCGGGTGGTGCCGTGGTGGTGCGGTGGTACCGGCGTGCGGTGGTGCTGTGGTGCGGCCCTGCGTACGGACGGCGGCGTGGACCACCAGCGGCACTGCGCCGTTCGGTCGGGGACGTGCGGTGCCGTGGTGGCACGTCGACGGCTGCCACCGTCACGGTCCCGCCTCCGCCGTGGTCCCGACGGCCCGGGCGTTCGCCTCGGGCCGTCGGGGCCCCCGGAGGTTCGGCCGGTGGGGGCCTGCTCGCCCACCGGTTGGAAACCTGTCAGTGTTGTAAACCCGGTGTTCCGTCAATGTCAATACAGGACACAGGAGTTGGTGATGGATCGGAAACACCTCCGCGGAGCCGACGTGGTCCTGCTGCCGGGCGCCCGGACCGGCCGCGATCCGGCCCGCTCGATCAAACCCGGCCCGCGCCGGCTGCCCGCCGGCGTGGTCGCCGCGACCCAGCGCGACCGGCTGCTGGACGGTCTGGTGCGGACCGTCGCCGAGCGCGGCTACCAGCACGCCACGGTCAGCGACATCTGCCGGGCGGCCGGCGTGACCAGGCCGGTCTTCTACGAGCTGTTCAGCGGCAAGGAGGACGCCTTCCTGGCCGCGCACCGGCATGGCACGGGCGTGGTGATCCGGCGGATGGCGGAGGCCTTCGCGGCGGAATCCGACTGGTGCCGGGGCATCCGGAAGGCCCTCGGCGTGATGCTCCAACTACTCGCCGGGACACCGGCGTTCGCCACCATGGCGGTGATCGAGATCGAGGCCGTCGGACCGGCCGGCCGGCATGAGAGGGCCCAACTTCTCACCAGATTCCGGGGGTTCTTCGCCGAGGTGCCCCAACTGCCGGGCGGGGTCGAGGCGAAGGAGATGGTGGACGCCGTGGTGGGCGGCGTCTACAGCGCGATCTACCGGCGGATCGACTCCGGCCGGACTGAACAACTGATGGAACTGCTACCGGTGTTGAGCATGTTCTGCCTGTCGCCTTTCCTCGGCCCGGCGGAGGCGGCCGAGCGGCTGGGGGTGCGGGACTGGCCGAAGCGGGTCGCAGACTGGTGAAGATCCTTCGTGCACCCGTATTGACCCGGCCAATACCGGGCAGTAGCTTCCCAGTTACTCGCCGAGCGCCGACCGGTCCCGCCCCGCTGCCAAGGGGCGGACGCCCCGGTCGGGCCGGGTAACGCTGTCCGCGCCAGGACAACGTGCCGTGCCTGCACACCCATTCCATCCACAGGGAGCACACATGGCCATGTCCGAGGACGCCGCCACGGCGGCCGAGACCCCGCAGACGCCGAGCGCGCCGAGAAGAGGCCGGGTTCGGATGAAGCGCACCGCCCTGATGGCCGTGCCGGCCGTCGCGGCCGGGGGCGTCCTGATGGCGCTCACCGCGCAGGGCGTGCTCGCCGCCCAGTTCTCCATCTCCGGCATGCCGTTCACCATCACCGCCGACAAGCTGGACGGCGAGGGCTTCGCGCAGTTCGGCGCACTGGACTCGATGATCCCCGACAGCCCCAACGCCGGTTCCACCGGCGGCCAGGTGCTGGTCGCGGTGTCGGCGATCAAGAAGGCCGAGATCACCAACCTCTGCCAGAGCGTCGACCTCGGCGGCATCAACCTGGTGATCCACGCGGGCGACGGCGGCACCCCCGTCACCGCCTCCGACCTCACCACCGACTCCGACCTGCTCTCCGGCGACGCGGAGTTCAGGAACATCGAGATCGGCGGCGACGCCAGCACGTACACCAAGGCCGGACCGATCGGCAAGGGCAACCCCGGCGTGTTCGGCCAGCAGGCCGACCACGTCACGCTGACCAACCTGAACCAGCACAACTACGCGAGCACCGCCGTCGGGTTCAAGCTGCCCAACCTGCGGCTGAGCTTCAGCTCCACGGGCTGCTGACCATGACGGAGTCCGTACCGGAGCCGGCCGGCACCGGCGGGGACACCGCGGCCCTGGCCGAGGGGGTGGCCGCCGAGGGGTCGGCGGCCGCGCCCGCCCAGGCCGTGGCGGCCCCCGCCGCCGAGCCCGCCGCACGCCCGGTCAAGCGCGACTGGCGGGGCGGGCGACCGTTCTGGGGCGGGCTGCTGGTGACGCTCGGCGGCGCCGAGATCCTCTTCACCCTGAAGGCCCCGCTGCCCGTCATCCTGCACATCGGCATGCAGGGGCTGGCGGGGTACCTGGTGCCGGCGGTGATGATGCTGTGCGGCCTGCTGATCCTGTTCAACCCGGCCCAGCGGCTGTTCTACTCCATCCTCGCCCTGCTGGCCTCGCTGGGCAGCTGGATCACCTCCAACCTGGGCGGCTTCGTGATCGGGATGCTGCTCGGGGCGGTCGGCGCCTGCCTCACCTTCGGGTGGTTGCCCGACCAGCCGCTGCGCCAGGGCCGGCAGCGGCGGCTGGAGCGCCGGGAGGCGCGCCGGGCGGGAGCCTGACGGGCAGGGCTTGCCACGGCGGCGCCCCGGGTCCTGGTGACGGGAGAGCACCAGGGCGCGGGGCGCCGGGGCACGGGGGCGCCAGGGCATGGGACGCACCCTCCCCACCGCAAGGGGTCGATGGTCCCGGGTCCGCCCGGGGCGATCGGCCCTTCTCGCGTTCGGCGGCCGGACAGTTGACTGAACAGGACATGGACAACAGCAGCAGCATGAGCACTGGCACCGCCACCGCCGCCACCACCGCCGAGTACGACCGCCTGATCGCCCGCCATCACGCGATGCGCCTGCGACGTCAACTCCTGGCCCCGTCCCCCTCGGACGGCGGCGACCCCGGGTACGGCGCCTACGGCGGGTACGGCGCCTACGGCGGGGACGGCGGCTACGACGGCGCGGCCGACCAGCACCTGATCCGGCGCGACCTCGACCTGATCTCCCCGCTCGCGGACCTGATCGACCACCTCTACGCGGTGATGTTCAACCACCGCCCGTACCTGCGACCGCTCTTCCCCGCCTCCATGGAGTTCCAGCAACTCCATCTGGAACGGATCTTCCACCACCTGATCGACCACCTCGACCGGCCGGCCGAACTGGACCGGACGCTGCGCCAACTCGGCCGAGACCACCGGAAACTGGGCGTCCGGCCGGTGCACTACGAGGCCTTCGAGGAGGCCCTGTGCGCGGCCGTCCGGCACCGGGCCGGCGAGCACTGGACCGAGGAGCTGGAGGGCGCCTGGGTGCGGATGCTGCGCTTCGCCGTCGGCGCGATGGTCGCCGGCGCCGACTCCGCGCTCACCGAACCCCCGTACTGGCACGCCGTGGTCACCGGCCACGAGCGCCGCCGCCCCGACCTCGCCGTGCTGCGGGTGCGCACCGGCGAACCGTACCCGTACCGGGCCGGGCAGTACGGCACCGTCGAGCACCCGGCGCTGCCGCATACCTGGCGGCAGTACTCGATGGGCTGCGCCCCGCGCGCCGACAACGAGTTGGAGTTCCACGTCCGCCGCACCGGCCCCGGCGGGGTCAGCGCCGCCCTGGTCGAGCACACCGCCGTCGGCGACCGGCTGCGCCTCGGCCCGCCGCGCGGCGGCCTGCTGCCCGACGAGGACGCCCGCGACCTGCTGCTGGTCGCGGGAGGCACCGGCCTCGCCCCGATGAAGGCGATCGTCGAGCAGCAGGCCGCCCACCGGCCGACCGGCCGGCTGGTCCACCTGTTCGTCGGCGCCCGGGACCGCGCGGACCTCTACGACTGGCAGTCGCTGGCCGAACTCGGCCTGCACAAGCCGTGGTTGACCGTCACCCCGGTCACGGTCGGCGAACTCGCCGACACCGTCGCGGCGTCCGGCGACTGGCGCGAGCACCTGGCCTGCGTCACCGGGCCGGTCGGCATGGTCGGCTCCGTCCGCACCCGGCTGGCGGCGGCCGGGCTGCCGCCGGCGCGGGTGCGGTTCGACCAGGCGCTGTTCCGGTGATACCGGTGGGGTGGGGTGAGCGGGTGGAGCGGGTGGCTCAGCGGTAGCAGTAGGAGTCGGAGGAGGCGTCGCCGCCCGCCAGATGGGTCTGGTGGACGCGCAGGCCCCGGAAGTCGGCGCCGTGCAGGAAGAAGCGTTCGTCGATGCTCAGCCCGCCGGCCTCCGGGTCGGCGTCCAGCTTGACCATCCACGGCTCGATGCCGTCCGGGTAGAACTGGTCGTCCCAGGCCCCGTACAGCGAGTTGGTGAGGTAGACCCGTCGGCCGTCCCGGCTGATCTCCACCATCTGCGGCGCCCCGCTCAGCGGACGGCCGGGCTCGGCCGGGTGCGGGGTGCGGGCGGCGATCCCGCCGAGCCGAACCGAGCCGGCCAACCGGGGGTGGAACGGGTCCGACACGTCGTACTGGAACAACTCGCCGGTGCCCCAGGCTGACACGTACAGCCAGCGGTCGTCCACCGACAGGTTGATGTCGGTCACCAGCGGCGGCACCGCGCCGAACGGTTGCAGCGCCGGCGGCAGGTCCTCGGCCTTCGCCGGCTCGGCGGGGATCTCGATCACCTTGCGCGCGGTGAAGGCGGGCCCCTCCCGGTACCAGAGCCACACCGAGGAGGAGAGGTCCTCGACGTTGGTGACCACCCCGGCGAAGCCCCACTCCGCCTGCGGGTCGTGCGCCGGCCGCAGCTCCAGCACCATCTGGTGCTGGTCGCCGAGGTCCACCCGCTGGAGGTGCCGGCCGGAGTCCAGCTCCCAGAAGTGCAGCGCGTGGCCGTACTCGCGCCCCAGCAGGAGGTCCGGCACCACGCCGTCCTCGACCATCCGCGGGGTGCCCCACTCGCTGGTGACGCCCACGTTGGTGCCCAGGTGCCACCAGACGTCGTAGGCGAAGTGCTGCGGCCCGCGCTCGGTCTCCCAGGCGCGCAGCACCTCGAAGGTGGTGTGGTCGAGCAGCGCCACCCCGCCCGGGCCGTCGTCGCCCTCGCCGCTGCCGAGGCAGGAGAGGAAGACGCCGTCGGGACCGCAGTGCAGGGTGTGCGGGCGCGAGTAGCCCGCCCTGGCGGCCAGTTCCTCGGCCTCGATCGTCTTGACCAGGCGCGGGCGGACCGGGTCGGGACGGGTGTCCAGCACGTGCAGCCGGGAGGAGCGCAGCCCGGGGAGCAGCAGGTAGCGCCGCTCCGGGTTCTCGTGGCAGGCGTGGGCGAGGGCGCTGGAGCAGGCGTTCCAGCCGAAGTGGTGCAACTCGTCTCCGAGCGTGGGAAGTTCGGCGAAGTTCAGGACCTTCCCGTAGCTCGCCGAGTCCGGATCGGTGTCGACGCTCAGCAGCGCGTCCGGCCGCCGCCCCGACCGGTCGAAGCCGGCCACGTACGCCAGCTTCTCCGGCGGAGCGGCGATCGCCTCGGCGGCCGACCGGTAGAGCGACGGATCGATGTGCCCGTGCTGCATGCAGACTCCCCAACTCGCCTTGTCCGTCCGGGAAGCGTTCCACACGACCACCGGCGCACAGCAGGCGCACAAGGGGCGGGCGGCTACCTTGGCGGGGTGCGCAACAGCATTCGCGGGGGGACTTCCACGCCCCGGTCGTCCAGGCCGACACGGCGCACGTGACCCTCCCCGCCCGGCGCCCACCATCGCGGGTCTGCCGCCGCTCACCTCAGCCCTCACCGGGCGCGACCAGGACCTCGCCGAACTCCTGGCGTCGCTCGCACGGCCCGCCGATGCTGACGGTCACCGGTCTCGGCGGGATCGGCAAGACGACGCCAGCGGTCGCGGTCGGCCACGCGCTGCTCGGCGCCGGGCACTTCGGCGCGGCCTTCCTCGTGGACCTCCTCGGCACCGCCGCCCGGGCCGCCCGCGCGGACGACGACCGCGTCACCACCGACCCGGCGGCCGCCCAGCGGATCGCGGCGCTGTGCGGTCACCTCCCGCTCGCCCTGCGCCTCGCCGCCGCCCAACGCGTCCTGGACCCGCATCTGCGCCCGGACGAACTCGCCGACGACCTGGCCGATCGCGCCGCCCGGCTGGACCTGCCGGACGACGGCGAGGTCGGCATCCGCGTCGTGCCGGACCGCTCGCACCGGCGGCTCACCGCGCCGCAGGCGGAGCTGTTCCGGCTCCTGGCCCTCGACCCCGGCCCCGACATCTCCACTGAGGCGGTCGCCGCCCTGGCGGATGCGAAGGTCCGCGAGGTCCGCTCCCGGCTCGCCCGCCTCGTCGGCAGCGCCCTCGTCGAGCAGAGCGCGGGTGGCGGCCACCGGTGTCCACACCGTGGCCGTGCGGCTGTCCGCGTCGCTGGTCGGCCACCTGCTCCGGTGGTCCCGGGGCGACGACGCCGTCGCGGTGGTTCGCAGAGTCGCTGACGGCCTTCGGGAACGCCCGCGAGGTCAACCGGGAACTCGGCGACCACCCGGGTGAGGGCAGTACCCGGACCACACTCCAAGCCGTGTTCACGGACCTCGGCCGAACCCACGACGCCGAGGAGGCCCGGCAGCAGTCGGAGCGCGCCTTCGCCGAGGCCTGCGCCTCGCTCTCCGAAAGCATTGCGATCATCACATCCCAGCAGGTCGGCGATGCCGGTGCCGAGCAGGCCTGAGCCAGTACAGTCACCCCATGGAGTTCCGTGAAGACATCCTGGGTGCCCCCTACGAGGCGGCCGAGCTGACGCTGCGGCCGGACGACGAGGGGCCGGTGTGCGCGACGCTCGTGCGGCGGCTGGTGCCCGGGTCGGAGCGGGCGGTGCTGTACGTCCACGGGTACAACGACTACTTCTTCCAGACCAACCTCGCGGACCACTACACCGCGCTCGGGTTCTCCTTCTACGCCCTCGACCTGCGCAAGTACGGCCGCTCGCTGCGCCCGCACCAGTCGCCGAACTTCGTGCGCCACCTCGCCGAGTACGACGAGGAGATCGACGAGGCGGTCCGGATCATCCGCGAGCTGGACGGCCACCGGCAGCTGCTGCTGAACGGGCACTCCACCGGCGGCCTCATCGGCGCGCTGTGGGCCGGCCGGCGGGCCGGGCGCGGGCTGGTGGACGGGCTGTTCCTGAACAGCCCGTTCCTGTCGATGCCGACCGGGCCGGCCGTCCGCGCGCTCGGCGGGCCGCCCCTGACGGCGCTCGGGCGGCTGGCGCCGACCCGCGTCCTGCCGTCCGCGCTCAACCCGCACTACACCCACAGCCTGCACAAGGACCACCAGGGCGAGTGGGACTTCGACCTCACTCTCAAGCGCCCCGAGAGCTTCCCGCTGTACGCGGGGTGGCTGTCGGCGATCCACCAGGGCCACCGGCGGCTGCGGCAGGGGCTGGGGATCGACGTGCCGGTGCTGCTGATGGCCTCGACCCGCTCCATCTCCACCACCAAGTGGCACAACGCGCTGCACCACGCGGACGCCGTGCTGCGCGCCGACGACATCGCCGCGCAGGGCCCCCGGCTGGGCCGGCACGTCACCATCGTGCGGATCGAGGGCGGCATGCACGACCTGGTGCTCTCCGGCGAGGCGGCCCGCACCGAGGTGTTCGCCGAGCTGGACCACTGGCTCGCCGCCTACCTGGACGTCGAGCCCGTGGCAGCGCGGCACGCCGGAGAGAACGCGTGACCTTCGGGCAGCAGGGGCACGACTCGTACGACAGGGACGAGTCGCACGACTCGCACGACGAGCCGGTGCCGGTCGGGCGACAGACCGACCTGGGCTTCGCCAAGCTCATGCCCGACCTCGACCGGGACGGCGGCTGGCTGCTCACCCTCGACGGCACCCCGCAGTCGTACGTCGACCTCGCCGACCCCACCCACCTGGAGTTCGAGTACACCCGGCGCCTCGGCCACCTCGCCGACGCCCTGGCCCCCGCCGGGCAGCCGCTGGACGCGCTGCACCTCGGCGGCGGCGCCCTCACCCTGCCCCGCTACCTGGCCGCCACCCGGCCCGGCTCGCGTCAGCGGGTGGTGGAGGTCGACGGGCCGCTGCTGGAACTGGTCGCCGAGCACCTGCCCTGGCAGGGCCCCGGCGCGGACATCACCGCGACCGTCGGCGACGCCCGGGCGGCGCTCGCCGAGGTCCCGGCCGGCTCCCAGGACCTGGTGATCGCCGACGTCTTCCACGGCTCGCGCACCCCCGCCCACCTCACCTCGGTGGAGTTCCTGCGGCTGGCGGCGGCCGCGCTGCGCCCCGGCGGCTGCTACGCCGCGAACCTGGCGGACGGCCCGCCGCTGGCCTTCGCCAAGGCGCAGGCGGCGACGGTGCGGGCGGTGTTCCCGTACGTCTGCCTGGTGGCGGAGGCGCCGGTGCTGCGCGGCCGCCGGTACGGCAACATCCTGCTGGCCGGTTCGACGGCGCCGCTGCCGGTCGCCGAGCTGACCCGGCTGCTCGCGGGCGACATCTTCCCGGCCCGGCTCACCGAGGGGGAGGACCTGGCGGCCCTGGTCGGCCGGACCGCCCCGGTCACCGACGCCGAGGCCACCGACTCCCCGCCCCCGCCGGACGGCGCCTTCAGCATCGGCTGAGGCCCCGAGGCCCTGAGGCCCCGAGGCCCCGCCCCGGCGGCCCGGGCACGGAAATCCGCTGGTCCTGCCCCGTCCCCGCCGATAGCGTGCGGGGACGATCCCGGAGGAGGCGAGACGATGCGGCCGCTGCTGCTGGTGGACGTCGACGGACCGCTGAACCCGTACGCGGCGAAGCCGTACCGGCGGCCCGAGGGCTACCGGACCCACCGCCTGATGACACCGCGCTGGGCGGCGGCCGAGCGCCGCCGGCTCACCGCGTGGGGCCTTCCCCACAAGCCCCCGAAGCCGCTGCGGGTCTGGCTCAACCCGGCCCACGGGCCGGCCCTCGCCGCGCTGCCCTTCGACCTGGTCTGGGCGACGACCTGGGAAGAGGAAGCCAATACCTTCATCGCGCCCCTCCTGGGACTGCCCGCCCTGCCGTACCTCGCCTGGTCCGAGCCCCGGCCCGAGCCGGACGGCGGGGTGTTCTGGAAGACCCCGGAGATCGTCGCCTGGGCGCAGGGCCGCCCGTTCGCCTGGGTCGACGACCTGATCACGGACGCGGACCGCGCCTGGGTCGCCGCCCACCACGACGGGCCGGCCCTTCTCCACCACGTCGACCCGAGGGCCGGCCTGACGGCGGAGGACTTCGCCCGGCTGGCGGACTGGTCGAAAGGGCGATGCGAAGAGGACCGGTTGCCGACTACAGGTGACCGTCACCGCCAAGTTCGTCACCGGCCGGCGCCTCGTCATTCGCCTCACGACCGGCGCGCTGCCCGCTCGACGTGAGATAGACGCAGTAGCCGAACAGTGCTGCGATGACGAGAACTCCCACGGCGGTCAGCACCACCCACACGACCTGGTGGTAGTTCAAGCCGGCCTCCAGGACCTGGCCCAGCCCCGCGATGCTCATCCCGGCGATGAACGCCAGCAGGGTGTCCACCTTCACCCGCTGGCGACGCTCTGCGGCCTTGCGGTCCTCCTTCTCGCTCTCCCTCCGTTCGCTGGCCAGCTTCTCGATCGCACCCGTCAGCTGCTCCTGGGTGACCTCGGTGATCGAACGCGAGAGTTCGTCGGCCTTGCGCTGGTAGCCGGACGCCTTCAACAGCACGTCCAGCCGCTGTGCCGCCAAGGGCGAGGCCAGCAGCGACGGCGATCGGAGTAGTGCACTTTTCGCCCGGACGTCGACGGCCAGCCGGTCCAGTTTCAGCTTCTCCTCGTCCAACCGGTCGGAGAGCTTCCTGAGCGCAGCGCTGCTGGCCTGGGGACCCAGCGCATCGGCCTCGTCCTCGCGTGCCTTCGCGTCCCGGTGATGCTTGGCAAGGTCCGTGGACCAGCCCTCGAGCAGCCCGTCCAAGGAGGACGCGAACTCCAGGATCGAGCCCCAGAAGTCCCGGACGAAGGCCGGCAGACCGAGGGAGATCAGAAGCGTGGTGTTGCAGGTTCGCAAGACCCACTCCCCCGTGGTGCCCGTGATCTCCGGCGACGCCGGGTGTGCCTTCGCATACCGGACCCACTCCGCCATCGATCCGATCAGGCTCGGTGCCGGACTCGTAAGGATGTGCGCGCCCACCGCCGTGACGAACTGATCGCTCGTCCGGATCTCCGAGCGATCCCGGCCGGCCGGTCCGACGACCGTATGGGCGGCGGTCACCTCCATGACCACCTGGTACAGCCCCGGTCGGCACACGACCGCTCGTTCTGCCTCCGGCCGCACCGACAGCGAGTCCTGCGCCAAGTCCATCGCCAGGTCCGACAACCGGGGCCACCACCGCCGGCCACGGTCCGTGCTGACATCAGTTGTGCGGTCGAATCCGATGTGCAGCGCCCCGGCCTCCGGTCCGGCCCAGAAGAGCATGGCGAACAGCTCGACCGCTGAGACGTCGACCAGGTCCGCTTCGAACCGCACGTAGTGGTTCCCCAGCAGCGAGAGCCGTACCTGGACGCCGAGTCTGGCCAGCGTCCGACCGTTCGGCGCACGGACGACGGCGTCCGGCATCACCACCAGCGCACCGTCGTAGCGGCGGCCCAGGCTGTCATGGCTCTTCCACACGTCATCGAGATCGAGCGAGCCGTGCGCCCTGACCGGGCCGGTGCCGACAAGTGGCCAATACGGCGCCCCGTCCTGCCCGACTGCGTTGACCAGGTCAGCGGCCTCCACTCCGCGCACGGCGAACGGGTAGAGATAGATCAGCTTTCCACGCCCCACTCGCAGCCACCGACCCACTGCTCGCCCCTGCAACTCGAGCAGGTCGTACCGGAGCGCGCGCAACGTACTCACGCTGTCCTCGTCGTCCCCGAGGGCCTCGTCCGTCTCGGCCCGGCGCAACGCCTCGACCGCGGGGCTGAGTGAGTCACCCGAGGCGTAGAACGCGGCGAGCGCTCGTGTGGCCATGGCCATCGCGCGTTGCCAGTGGTCGTACCGCCGCCCCCGCTTCATGACCTGGTCCACCACGTCACTGTGAATCCGGCGGAACCGCTCCGAAACACCTCGTACAAGCCGGACTGCCCGCCGAGCCCACAAGGACGCTTCGTCCGCCGTGTCCGCTTGGATGTCGAGCAGGCCGCCGGTCATGGCCTCCTCGGAGCGGATCTGCGCAGCCAGGCTCCACATCAGTGCACGGACGGCCGCTTCCGCTGTGAGTTCGTCCGGAGAACGAGGTGCGTGAACAGAGGCCAGGCACCTCTCGGTCCCGTGCAAGGTGCCCAGCAAGCGGTCGAACGTGTAGGAGAGCTGCCAGGCCTGCTCCACCTCGTTCAGTACCACCAGCAGCAGCCGCGCCACACCGCCCGGGGTATCGGATACCTGTCGCACGCACGGCCCCACCGTGCGGTCCACCAGCTTCTCGTACGTCGGCGTCGAGCCGGTGTCATCGGCTTGCGGCGGCCGCCCGGCGCCCCGGTCCGACCGGCTCTCCCCGTCCGGTGACCCCGCGTTCCAGCGGGGCAGCCGCCAGATGATCCCGGTGTCCACGCCTCGCTGCGACAGCCAGTCGTACAGCGATTCCACACGGCCATCCTCCCACCGCGCGATCTACCAGTCAGGAGGGGAGACCGGAGACTGTCGAGGCGACGACGAGTCGTCGCGCGGTACGTGTCCAGCCGTGACGGTCTCGCCCGTGTGCAATGGCTCGGGCCGCTCTCCTTGACCTATGCCTGGAGTGGGTCGTCCGTGGGCGCGTGCCGCACCGCGTGCGCCCCTGTTGGGGCGGATGCGCCCCCTCGCGGTGGTCGGCGCGTCGGCGGGAGGGGAGGGAGGGGCGGGGTGTCAGAATCGGCGGGTTCATGCCCATGACGGGACCACGTCCGAAGGAGCGAACGATGAGTGGCGGCGGGGTGCGGCCGGAGCTGGAACAGGTGCCGGAGACGGCGCTGTGGACGCTGTGGCACCGGGCGCTGGAGGCGCGGCGGGCGGACACCGTGCTGCCGGACCCGAAGGCGGTCGAGCTGGTGGACCGGATCGACTACCCGTTCGCGGAGCGGTTCGGGGAGAACGCGTTGGTGAGCCAGCTCCAGGCGCTGCGGGCGGCCTGCTTCGACCGCGAGGTGGGCGACTTCCTGATCCGCTGCCCGCGCGGCACCGTGGTCGGGCTGGGTGACGGGCTGGAGACCCAGGCCTGGCGGGTCGACAACGGGCGGGCGGACTGGCTGTCCGTGGACCTGCCGGAGACCGCCGCGCTGCGGCGGCGGCTGCTGCCGCCGGACGAGCGGCACCGGATCGTCGCCCACTCGGTCACCGACCTGGGCTGGATGGACGAGGTGGACCCGGCGAACGGGGTGCTGCTGAGCGCCGAGGGACTGCTGATGTACCTGCGGCCGCAGGAGGTCCGCGACCTGATCGCGGCCTGCGCCGAGCGCTTCCCCGGCGGGGCCATGGTGCTGGACGCGGTGCCGCGCTGGTTCAGCCGGCGGGCCGTCGAGGGCAAGCTCCGGGACCGGTGCTATCAGGCCCCGCCGATGCCGTTCGGGATGGACGCGGACGAGCGCGGCCGGCTGGCCACCGCGCACCCCCGCGTCACCGACCTGCGCGAGGTGTACCCGGAGGGCGGGCGCTGGCCGGTGAGCGCCCTGCTGCCGCTGGCGCGCCGGATCAAGCAGCGCCCGTCCGTGGTCGCACTGCGCTTTGCCGAATCTTGAAGAAACGCCGGCCGACCTGGAACCATGGGCCCGGGGCGTACGTCGTAACCACGGGTGATCGGCCGGGGGGACAGGCCGCCCGGCACGTTAGGCTCGCTCTGGGGGAGCGGCCTGGGTGCCGCCATCGGACGAACTGCCGGGACGGGCACGCGGCTCCAGGGGGAGCGCGGCCGGTCCCGTCCTGCCACGGAGGGACTGGCCTTGCACATCGACGCCTGGATCGAGGGGATTCCGCCGACGGCGGTGTACGCCGTGGTCGGTCTGATCATCGGACTGGAATCGCTGGGCATTCCCCTGCCCGGCGAGATCGCCCTGGTCACGGCGTCCCTCATGGCCGTCAAGGGTGTGGTGAGCCCGTGGGGCGTCGCGATCTGTGCGATCGCCGGCGCGATCATCGGCGACTCGATCGGCTACTCGATCGGCCGCAAGGGCGGCAAGCCGCTCTTCGAGAAGCTCGGACGCAAGTTCCCCAAGCACTTCGGGCCCTCGCACCTGGCCACCGCCGAGCGCTCGTTCCAGAAGTGGGGCATGTGGGCGGTCTTCTTCGGCCGGTTCATCGCCCTGCTGCGCATCTTCGCCGGTCCGCTCGCGGGCGCGCTGAAGATGCCGTACTGGAAGTTCCTGATCGCCAACGTGCTGGGCGGCATCGTCTGGGCCGGCGGTACGACGCTGCTGATCTACAAGGTCGGCAAGAGCATCGAGCCCTGGCTGTCCCGGTTCTCCTGGGCGGGCCTGGGGGCGGCGCTGGTGATCGGCGTGCTCTCGGCCTGGATCATGAAGCGCCGCGCCGCCAAGACCCACGCCAGGATCGAGGCGGAGGAGGCCGCGGAGGCGGCCAAGGCCGGCGCCGCGGCCGAGTAGCCGGGCGGGTCGGCCGGACACGGACCGATCGCTGGTCCGGCCGGTCCTCGATCGGTTGTCCGTAACCGTCGTCGTGGTGCCCTCGGGCCCTCGGAGTAGCATCGGCCGGGTACCTGCCGATCTTGCACTCCGGAGGGCCCGATGTCTTTGCAGCCGACCTGGGACGCCGTGGACGCGTACTTCTCCGAGCAGCTGGTCGGGCACGACGCGGTGCTGGAGCAGGCCGTGGCCGCCGCCGACGCGGCCGGGCTGCCGAGGATCGCGGTGGCCCCCAACCAGGGCAAGCTGCTCCACCTGCTGGCACTGGCCCAGGGCGCGAAGCGGATCCTGGAGGTCGGTACGCTCGGCGGATACAGCGCGATCTGGCTGGCCCGGGCGCTGCCCGTGGACGGCACCCTGCTGACCCTGGAGCTGAACCCCCGACACGCCGAGGTCGCCCGGGACAACCTGGCGGCCGCCGGGCTGGCCGGGGTCGCCGAGGTACGGGCGGGACGGGCCGCCGACTCGCTGGCCGCGCTGGTGGAGCAGGGCGTGGAGCCGTTCGACCTGGTCTTCATCGACGCCGACAAGCCGAGCAACCCGGAGTACTTCCGCCGGGCGCTCCAGCTGACCCGGCCCGGGTCGCTGATCATCGTCGACAACGTGGTGCGCGGCGGCGCGGTCGCCGACCCGGCCAGCACCGACCCTGCGGTGCTCGGCACCCGCGCGCTGCACGAGCTGATCGCGGCCGAGCCGACGGTCACCGCGACCTCGGTGCAGACGGTCGGCAGCAAGGGCTACGACGGCTTCACCCTGGCCCGCGTCCAGGGCTGAACCCCGCCGGGGACGCCCGCCGGGGACGTCCGCCGGAAACACTCGAATGACGTGAACACTCGAACATCGGAGAACGGAGACATCGTGCGGATCGGACTGCTGGGAACCGGCCCCTGGGCGGAGCGGGTGCACGCGCCCGTCCTGGCCGAGCACCCCGGGCTGGAGTTCACCGGCGTCTGGGGCCGCCGACCGGAGGCGGCCGAGGAGCTGGGCGCCGCGTACGGCGTGCCCGGGTACGCGGACCTCGACCGGCTGCTGGCCGAGGTGGACGCGGTCTCCATCGCGCTGCCCCCGACCGTGCAGGCGGGCCTCGCGGTGCGGGCCGCCGAGGCCGGCTGCCACCTGCTGTTGGACAAGCCGGTCGCGCTGACCGTGCCGGACGCCGAGGCCGTGGCCAAGGCGGTGCGCGAGCACAAGGTCGCCTCGGTGGTCTTCTTCACCGTGCGCTTCGGCGGCGAGCAGATCCCGTGGATCGAGCGGCAGGCGGAGCTCGGCGGCTGGTTCACCGGCCGCTCGGACTGGCTAGGCTCGGTGTTCGCCCCCGGCAGCAGCAGCCCGTACGCGGCCTCACCGTGGCGGGTGGAGAAGGGCGCGCTGTGGGACGTCGGCCCGCACGCGCTGTCCGTGCTGCTGCCGGTGCTGGGCGACGCCACCCGGGTGACGGCGGCGGCCGGACCGCTGGACACCGTGCACCTGGTGGTGCGGCACGCCGGCGGCGCCTCCAGCACGCTCGCGCTCAGCCTGACCGCGCCGCTCGCGGCGGGCGGGACGGGCATGGAGCTGCGCGGCGAGCACGGCGTGGTGCAGCTGCCCGCGCGGGGCGAGGGCCCGGTCGCGGCGCTGCACCGGGCGCTGGACGCCCTCCAGGCCTCGGCCGCCTCCGGCGAGCCGCACCCCTGCGGGGCGGACTTCGGCCTGCGGGTGGTGGAGATCCTGGCCGCCGCCGAACGCTCGCTGGCGAGCGGCGCCACGGTGGACGTCTGAGCGGTTGAGCGGTTGAGCGGTTGAGCGTCTGAGCCGGTTGAACGTCTGGACATCTGAGCGGTTGAGCGCCTGAGACGGCGTGGCCCGGTGCGGAGCAGGATCCGCACCGGGCCCCGCCGCGTCCCGTGCCTCAGGACGGCGGCAGCTGCGGCGGAGCCGAGGACGGCCGGCGGTCGGTGGGCCGGGCCGGGGGGATGACCGGGGCGTGGAAGTCGCGCGGGCCGGTCCACAGCGCGGGGACGGCGTCGCTGCGGCGGGCCAGTTCGTACGCCAGCGCCTCGTAGTTGACCCGCCAGCCGTGGAAGTGCGCCCAGGCGTCCTCGACCGGCCGCTCGCGCGGGAAGCCGGCCGCGGTGATCATCGCGACCGCGCCCAGGTACTCGGCGTAGGTCAGCCGGATCGGGAGGTCCGGGTCCGGGTCCGGGTCGAAGCCGATCCGCAGCGAGCGCGCGATGTCGCGCAGCGCGGTGAAGCCGGCCCGGAGCACCAGCCGGGCCTCGGGGGGCGCCGAGCGCGGGCAGAGCGCCAGGTGCAGGGCGGCGGCGTCCATCACGGCGATCAGCCCGACCACCCAGCTGCGGTTGGGCTGCGGGGAGCGGAAGGAGAGCAGCACCGGGTAGTTGGAGTGGCTCTCGCCGATGTCGGCGGCCAGCCGCTCCCAGTCCCGGTAGAGCTGGGGGAGCGCGGTCTCGGTGTCCACCAGGGACTGGCGGGCCAGCAGCTCGGGGCCCCAGGCGGGCTCGCCGGCCCGGGACTGGAGCAGCGTCACCTCGGTCTCGCGGCGCTGGTAGGCGGCGTAGAGGGTCGGCAGGTAGGAGATCTGGAGGGCGATCACCAGCGGACCGCTGGAGGCGGCCATGAAGTCGATCGCGGAGAGGTGCAGCCGCTCGCCGCTGGCGAAGCCGAGGGTGAACAGGCTGGACCCCGCCTCGCGCACGGCCACCGACCAGCTGAGTTCGGAGGTGCCGTGCAGCAGCAGGGTGTAGGCGGTCAGCATGCAGCTGAGCCACACCCCGAGCATGCCCAGCAGGACCAGCGGCGCCAGCCAGGTGAGCGCCCGGTCCTGTGCGTGGTACCCGCGGGCCGGTACGGCGGACAGCCGCAGCACGGTGCGCAGCACCCGCCAGAGCCGCATCACCAGCGCCGAGTAGAGCCCGCGCGGCACGACCAGCGTGCGCAGGATGCTGCCGACGACCAGTAGGAGCAGCAGCGCGCCGAGCGCGGTCTCGATCATCCTCATGGCGCCATTCTGGCGGTACGCCGGGGGTGCCGCGGACCGGTTTCCGCACGTCGGCGCCCCCCCGTCGCCGACCGCCCGCCCGGCGCCCGCCCGCCACGCGCCCTGCCCGTCACCGTGTCAGGGGCTCGGAGTATGACCACGATCACACCGAGGCCAGGCGTACGTACTGATGTTCTCATCGCGTCTTGAGTACGGAGGATCAGTCCACGAGCGAATCGGAGACCGGACTGTGCGTGCTCAGCAAGACGGCGGGCCCGAGGACGAGAAGCCCGGACGCCGACGGGGGTGGTTTCCCTGGCGACGCAGGCCGTTCCGGGGGGCGCGTGCGCCCCGGGGGTGGCGCCCCTCGCCGCGGATCGACTACCCGCGCCGCGGACGGCGCGGGATCCGCCGCTGGCTCCCGTCCTGGCGGCAGCTGCTGCTGGCGGGCGGGACCGGCGCGGCGGCGCTGACCGGCTGGCTGGTCTGGTTCTACGTCAATACCGCCGTCCCGGAGGACCTCAACTCCTTCGCCACCCAGCAGAACAACGTCTACTACTGGGCGGACGGCACCGAGATAGCGCGGATCGGCCCGACCAACCGGCAGGAGGTGCCGCTCGGCCAGGTGCCGGAGCACGTCCAGTGGGCGGTGCTCGCCGCCGAGAACGAGACCTTCTACACCGACCCGGGCATCTCCGTGACCGGCATCGGCCGCGCCGTCTCCCAGATGGTCATGGGCGGTGACACCCAGGGCGGCTCCACCATCACCCAGCAGTACGTCAAGAACATCTACCTGAACCAGCGCCAGGACATCTCCCGCAAGCTCAGCGAGATCGTCATCGCGGTCAAGCTGGACGACCGGATGAGCAAGCAGGACATCCTGGCCGGCTACCTCAACACCAGCTGGTTCGGGCGCGGCAGTTACGGCATCGAGCGCGCGGCGGCGGCCTACTACGGCAAGGACGTCTCCCAGCTCGACCCGAGCGAAGGCGCCCTGCTGGCCGCCGTGCTGAAGGGCGCCGGGCAGTACGACCCGGGGGTGGGCCCGGAGAACCACGAGCGGGCCGAGGAGCGCTGGTCCTGGATCCTGGACCGGATGGTGAAGGTCGGCAAGCTGTCCGCCGCCGAGCGCGCCCGGTACACGGTCTTCCCCGAGCCCAGGCCGCAGCCGAAGTCGGCGGGGCTGAGCGGCCAGATCGGGTACCTGGTGGACATGGCCCGCGCCTACGTGGAGAGTCACAGCGACATCACCCCCGCCCAGTTCGACCTCGGCGGCCACCAGATCCGCACCACCTTCGAGAAGCCGAAGGTCGACGCCCTGGCCGCCGCCGTGCGGGAGGGCACCGCGGGGATCGACCCGGACGGCCGGGAGGCCGACAAGCTCCTGAAGGTCGGCGCCGCCTCGGTGGCCCCGGACGGGAGGATCGTCGCGCTCTACGGCGGCCCCGACTACCTGAAGCAGGGCTTCAACAACGCCAACACCACCACCGTGCCCATCGGTTCGGCCTTCACCCCGGTGGTGTACGCGGCCGGGCTCGGCGAGGGGGCGCAGCGCCGGCGGGGCGGCGACCGCACCCCGGTGACGCCCGCCACCCCCTACAACGGCGACGACGGGGTGAACGTGATGACCCCGGAGGGGCCGTACTGGGGGAGGGACGGGAAGATCGTCAAGACCGCCAACGAGGGCAGGCGGAGCTGGGGCACGATCAGCCTGCGGAACGCGGTCGAGCAGTCCGTCAACGGGCCGCTGATGCAGCTCGGCATGGACGTCGGCCTGGACCGGGTGCAGCGGACCGCCACCGACCTCGGCCTGCTCCCCACCAGCCTGGGCGAACTCGTCCCGGCCCTCGGCGTCGGCAACTCCACCCCCAGCGCCGTCCGCACCGCCGACGCGTACGCCACCTTCGCGGCGGGCGGCCGCCACACCGACCCGTACTCGGTGCTCAAGGTCTCCCGCAACGGCGTCCAGCTCCCCCTGCGCCTGCCGGCCGCCGTCCAGGTGCTGGCCCCGGCGGTCGCGGGCGAGGTGGACGCGGCGCTCAAGGGCTCGGTCCGCGACGGCGCCGCCAAGGCCGTGGCGGACGCCGGCCCGAACCTGGCCGCCAAGCCCGGCACCACCGCGGACCGTACGGCGGGGTGGTTCGTCGGCTACGACGGGCAGCTCTCGACGGCGGTCACCGTGTTCCGCGCGGACCTGAAGGACATGAAGCTGCTCTCCCTGGAAGGCCTCGGCGGCGCCACCCCGGACACCTCCGACGCCGCCCTGCCGACCCGCATCTGGTCCACCTACATGAGGTCGACGGCCGCCCGGTAGCCCGCTGCGGGGCCCGTCGAGCGGCGTGCCCCGCAGGTCGCATCCGGAAGTCGGGAGCCAGCGGTGGCAGGGGCCCCTCGCGCTACTAGGCTGAAGCGGATGAAGACGACGTTCGGGCTGTTGGGGCCCCTGACGGTCGCCGTGGACTCGGTGCCGCAGGCGCTGCCGCGGGCCACCGTGCTGCGCGGGCTGCTGGGGGCGCTGCTGCTCGCGGAGGGGGAGCGGCTGCCCGTCGGGCGGCTGCTGGACCTCGTGTGGGCGGGGCAGGCGGACCGGGTCGGGCGGGGCGCGGTGCACACCGGGATGTCGCGGCTGCGTACCTGGCTCGGGCGGTTCGGGGACGAGGCGGTGGCGCTGGAGTCCGACGCGCAGGGCTACCGGCTGGTGACCGGGCCGGACGCGGTGGACCTCGGACGGTTCCGCCGGCTCGCCGCCGACGGGGACCCGGCCGGGGCGATCGGGCTGCGGCGCGGCCCGGTGCTGGCCGGGCTGGAGCGGATCAACCGCGAGGACCCGCTGGTGACGTCCGTGGCGGACGAGGTGCGCGCCACCGTCCTGGCCCTGGCACGGGCCGCGCCGGCCGCCGGAGCGGCCCGGACCGCCGTCCCCGCCCTGACGGCGCTCGCCGAGGAGCACCCGTTCGACGAGCCCGTGCAGGCCGCCCTGTTGGAGCTGCTGGCGGCGGACGGGCGGGCGGCCGAGGCACTGCGCCGCTTCCAGGCGCTGCGCCGGCGGCTGTCCGAGGAGCTCGGGATCGAGCCGGGCGAGCAGGTGCAGAACGTCTTCCTGGCGCTGCTGGCGCACGACCGGGAGGGCGCCCGCACGAGCCCGGGCCCGGCCCGCGTGCCCTCCCAACTCCCCCGCGACATCCCGGACTTCACCGGGCGCGACGAGCAGGTGCGGATCGTCCTGGACGCCCTGGCGGCCGGCCGGGTGCCGGTGATCGCCGGCATGGGCGGCATCGGCAAGACGGCGCTGGCCGTCCACGCCGCGCACCGCGCCGCCGCCGACTACCCCGACGGCCGGCTGTACGCCGACCTGCGCGGGGCCGACGAAACGCCCGCCGATCCGGCCGGCGTCCTGGCCGCCTTCCTGCGCGCCCTCGGCGCCGACCCCCGGGAGATCCCGGCCTCCCTGGAGGAGCGGTCCGCGCTCTACCGCACCCTGCTCGCCGGCCGCCGTATGCTCGTCCTGCTCGACAACGCCGCCGGGGAGCAGCAGATCGGGCCGCTGCTCCCGGGCACCCCGGCGGACGCGGGCGGCACGAGTGAGGTGGGCGAAGCGGGCGCCCGCCCGGCCGTCCTGGTCACCAGCCGCGCCGCGCTCACGGCCCTGCCCGGCTCCCGCCTCGTCGACCTGCACGAACTCGACGCCCCCCACGCGCGGACGCTGCTGCGCCGCATCCTCGGGGACCACCGGGTCGCCGCCGAACCGGTGGCCGCCGCCCAGATCGTCGAACTCTGCGGCGGCATGCCGCTGGCGGTCCGCATCGCCGGGGCCCGGCTGGCCGCCCGGCCGCGCTGGACCCTGGCCCGGCTCGCGCACCTGCTGCGCGACGAACGGCGGCGGCTCGACGAGCTGTCCGCCGGGAACCTCGCCGTACGGGCCGGCTTCGCCGTCGGCTACGCCCGGCTGTCGGAGCCGACCCGCCGGACGTTCCGGCTGCTCGGACTGCTCGACGCGCCCGACTTCGCACCGTGGGCCGCGGCGGCGCTGGCCGGCATCCCGCCGGAGCGGGCCGAGCGGCAGCTGGAAGAACTGATCGACGCCCAACTGCTGCAGGAGACCGGCACGGAGCCGCACCTGCGCTACCGCTTCCACGACCTCGTCCGGCTCTACGCGCGCGAGCACGCCGAGGCCGCCGACGAACCGGCCGTACGCGCCGCCGCGCTCGAACGGGCCTTCGGTGCCTGGCTCTGGCTGGCCGAGCAGGCGGCCGACCAGGTGCCCGGGCCGTGCTTCGCGCCGATCCACGGCGCCGCGCCGCGCCACCCGATGCCGTCCGGCCTCGCGGCGGCACTGCTGGACGACCCGATGGCCTGGTTCGACGCCGAGCAGCCGGCCCTGACCGCGAGCGCCCGGCAGGCCGCCGCGCTGCGCATGGTGCCGATGGCCTGGGACCTGGCCGCCTGCCAGGAGAAGTACTGCGACGTGCGCGGCCTGTACGACGAGTGGCGCACCACCCACCTGGCCGTCCTCCAGGCCTGCCGCTCGGCCGGCGACGGCCTGGGCACGGCCGTGCTCACCCGCGGCCTGATCGAGGTGACGACCTGGACCACCCCGGCCGACGGCTCCGGGACGGCCGTCGACCTGGCGGACGGCTCCCAGACGATGGTCGCCCTGGCGGACCGCGCCCGGCACCTCCAGCATCTGTTCGAGCAGGTGGGGGAACCGCGCGGGACCGCCGACGCCCTCGTCCTGACCGCGTGGAGCCTGGTGGCCCAGGGCCGCGAGCAGGAGGCCCTGGACGCCGGCCGCCGCGCCCTGGACCTCGCCGCCGCCCACGACCACCCGGGCGGCGAGGCCCGGGCCCACCAGATCATCGCCATCGCTTACGGGGAAACGGACCTCGACCGCACGATCGAGCACCTCACCGAGACGCTGCGACTGGCGCGGCTGATCGGCAACACCCGCTTCGAGGCGACCGCGATCCAGTTCCTGGGAGCGGCCCACGGCCGGGCCGGCCAGGTGGAGCGCGGCGGCGAACTGCTGCTCCGCTCGCTCGCCATGGCCCGCTCCCTCAAGGACCGCTACGTCGAGGCGTTCTCGCTGCTCTACCTGGCCGTGCTGTACGCGGCCACCGGAGACGGCCGGGCCCGCGAGACGGCCGAGGCGGCACTGGCCATCGCCCGCCGCTTCGACCTGGGACACCACCTCGCCCAGGCGCTCGGCATCCTCGGGGAGCTGGACCTGGCGGCGGGGGACCACGCCTCGGCGGTCGCGCACCTGGAGGAGTCCGTCCTGGTGTGGCGTGCCCGCGGCTGGCGCTCCTTCCTCGCGGAGGCGCTCCGCGCGCTCGGCCGGGCGTACGAGGCGGCCGGGCTGCCCGAGTCGGCGGCGCGGGTGCTGGCGGAGGCGCGGGAGCTGAGCGACATCCGGTAGCGGCGGGCCGGGGACGCCGGCGGTCCTACCGTCATACGGGCTTACCGCCTCACCGCCGTCGTACCGGTCGCCGGGCAATCGGTAAGCATTCGGTAAGACGCCCCTGCCTAGGCTCGATCCCCACGGCACAGGACAGGCGCACGCACCCGGCCCCAGGCCCGGTCGACGCGCCCGTCCGGTACCCGCCGCATGGGCAGCCGGTCGGGTCCGCGCAGGGGACGGACCCGGCCGGAGGCACATCCAGCGGCCCGCGATCGCGGGACGGCCCGGCGTCCGGGGCCATGGGCCGGGTGTCAGGCGAGGGTGCTCAGGCCGTCACGGTGCGCCAGGTGCTACGGGCAGGCCTCGCCGAACTTCACGGCCGTGACGCTGACCGGCTGGCCCGTGAGGGCGGCACCCGGCGCCGGGTCCTGGCCGCACACCTGCCAGTTCGACTGCACCAGGATGACCCGGTTCTTCGGGCTGGCGTCCTTCGAGCTGAGCGAGGTGTTGCCCGGCAGCGAGTCCCGTACCACCGAGACCGCCTTGCCCTTGAAGTCGGGCATGGTGGATCCGGCCTTGGTGGGCCCGCTGGCGCCCTGGTCCTGGGCGGGGCAGCTCTCGTCCAGCTTCACCGCCCCCATGTCGATCTTCGTGCTGGTGGGGTGCTCGCCCGGAGCCGGATTCTGCGTGCAGACCTTCCAGTTGCGGTCGGAGATCTGGTTGCGGTCGCGCCCGAGCGCATCGTGACTGGTCAGGAGGAAGAACCCGGCGGCCTGCGCGGTGTCCTGGGCGGACTGCAGCCCCATACCGACGAAGTTCGGGAGCGCGGCCGTCCTGGCGGCGGCCGCAGGAGCGCCGGTTGCGGAAGCACCGGCAACCGGCGCACCGGCAACCGGCGCACCGGCAACCGGCGCACCGGCAGCGGGCGCGGCCGGTGACGGGGCGTCGGCCGCCCTCGGGCTCGCCGTGGTACCGGCGGCGCCGCTACCGGTGGAGTCCTTCGGATCGCAGGCGGCGAGACCGAGGACGGTCGCGGTGGCGAGCAGGGCGATGGCGGTACGACGCATGGTCCCCCCATGTCGTGACGACTGTGACAGGGGGAACCGTAGCGACCGGCCCCGAAGAGTGCGGGCCCCGTGGTCAAGTCGTGATGCAGCCGTAAAGCATGCGCATCCCCGAAGCACCGGCGTCGGCGGTCGGCCGAGGAGCGGCCGCGCCGGAATCTCGGCGCGGCCGTTCGTATCCACGCCCTATGATCCGGCCCCGGGGGGAAGACCGCTGAGCTGCTACGACACAGCCGTGTCCGCTCCCTTCGGCGGCGCGTTCCCGTGTCGCCGATTCGACGACCGGGAGACGAAGACTCGGTGATACTCACTCAACGCCTGGGCCGCGGGCTGCTGGCCGGCGCCTCGGCGCTCGTGCTGGCGCTGCTGCCCGCGGGCCTCGCGCCGACCGCGGCGGCTGCCGTGCCGGCCGGTGACGGGGCCGGGCCGACGCCGGTGGACCTCGACACCACGCGCGCCTTCTCGGACACCTTCCAGCTGGACCCGGCCCGGGACACCGACCCGCTGTACGGGCTGAACGTCGGGCTCGACGCCCGGCAGTCGGTCCCGGCCGGGCAGCACGGGATCTCGTACACCCGGGTCTCCGGCCGCTGGGACACCTCGGTCGCGCCGGACCAGTGGTTCGTCCAGACCAGCCACCCGGACCACCC
Organism: Kitasatospora sp. NPDC114501; assembly: GCF_055633695.1. Taxonomy (NCBI): domain Bacteria; kingdom Bacillati; phylum Actinomycetota; class Actinomycetes; order Kitasatosporales; family Streptomycetaceae; genus Kitasatospora; species Kitasatospora sp. NPDC114501. The sequence goes on from NZ_JBVKDS010000004.1 coordinate 82,404, forward strand.
CAACCGGCTGCTGTTCGCCAAGGGCATCTCCGCCGTGATGCTCGGCGCGCCGGCCGTCGCGGACGGCACCGGCCACTACACCGTCTCGACGGTGATCGACCCGGTCGTCGGCGACCGGGGCGGCGACGACTGGGGCTCGATCGTGCTGAGCCGCAGCCACCGCAGCAACGGGTACGTCACCGGCGGCGACGTCGACCTCGGCCTGACCGTCGGTTCGGGCGGCCGGCTCGCCCTCTTCCACGGCGGTGGCGGCGAAACCCCCTTCTGGACCGGCACGGTGGCGCCCACGGCGCAGTACGCCGTCTCGCTCACCGTCTCCACCGGGGCCGACCGGGCCGTCACCCTGACCGTGAACGGCACGCCGTTCGCGGTCTCCGCACCGGCCGGCGTGACCCGCTGGCCGGGCAGCGAGTTCCTCTACCTGGGCGCCTACCTCTCCACCGAGGACCGGGTCACCACCTTCGGCGACGGCGCGGGCCACGGCCTGGACGTCAGCAGGGTCGACACCGGTGCCACCCGCAGCGCCAAGCCGCTCGTCGACACCTTCGACGGCGCACCCAACGCCACCGCCGACCACGGGCTCAACCAGGACCTCAGCGCCCGCCAGCCGAGCCTGATCTCCGCCGACTACACCGCCGTCTCGGGCGTCAAGGGCCTGGCCCTCGACCCGCCGGCGGGCTCGGTACAGGTCAACAGCCCGGCCCACCCGAACGTGCTCTCGTTCCCCCAGGGCACCTCGGCCGTCCGCCTGAACAAGCCGGCCACCTCCGACGTCCCGACCGGCGCCTACACGGTGCACGCCGTCCTGACCCCCGTGGCCGGCAGCACCTCCGGCCAGGACTGGGCCTCCCTCGCCGTCAGCAACGCCTCCGGCGGCACGGGTGCCGTGGACGCCGAGGACGTCGCGCTCGGCCTGCGCGTCCAGGCCGACGGCGGGCTGACGCTCTTCCAGGGCGGCACGCCGACCGCGCTGGCCCCCGCCGCCCCGGCCGGCTCCTACGAGGTGTCGGTCGCGCTGGCGACCGGCGACAAGCAGCAGGCGACCGTACGGGTCAACGGCGCGACGGTGTTCTCCGGCCGCACCGCCGCCCGACTGCCCCGGGACGGCTACGTCTCGCTCGGTGCCCACCATTCGGCGGCCGGCCAGGTCACCACGGTGGACGACCTGCGGGTCTCCATGCTGGGCGGGCTCGGCTACTACGGCTTCTTCGACATCCGGGACCCGGACTGGCCGAACAACGGTGTCAACCACGCGCCGGAGGTGGCGCGGTGGACCAACTTCAACACCTACCTGCGCGACCAGGACCGCCGCCTGGAGTTCCTGGAGCAGTGCCTGCCCGCGTCCTGCGTGATCGACCTCAACCAGGAGACGGTCATCCCGCGCTCGCCGGGTGACTGGCAGTTCGCCCCGAACCCGAACGCCGCGCAGAACCTGCTCGACCTGGTGCAGCGGATCGGATCGAACATCGACAAGATCGCCGCCGTCGACCTGACGGACGAGGCCTACTCGCACGGGCTGAGCCCCGCGCAGGTCCAGACGCAGGCGGAGCAGATCAGGGCCGCGTTCCCGGACAAGATGCTGATCATGAGCCTCGACCGCTGGAACGCCGAGCAGACCGCGCCGATCCCGTCCACGGTCGACATCGTCGGCTTCGACTACTACTGCGTGGGCCGCGGCGAGATCCAGTGGCGGCTGGCGAACCTGAAGACCTTCCTCTCCTCGCCGGACCAGCACCTGATGCTCTTCCCGGAGTCCACCAACGAGACCGGCGTCGCCGACAACTGCTACCCGGGGAAGACCGACGCGGACATCGCGGCGTACAACGCCGAGTACCGCGCGATCGCCGCGCAGGACCCCCGCGTCGTCTACCTGCAGAACTTCCGCTGGCTGGGCCCGGACCAACCGGCCAAGGTGCCGCTGACCGTCGCGGCGCAGCAGCGGATCGGCACGGCCGTGGTCAACGCCACGCCCACGCCGGCGCCCGCCTCGGTGGGCGTGTACCGGACGTCGGACGGCAGCTTCGGCGAGGCCGCCCACAACGGCTGGTACACCGGCCGGACCGTGTTCGGCGGCGGCGGCGACGCCGTCCCGCTGACCGGCCACTGGAACGGCCCGGGCACCGACACCATCGGCGTCTACCACCCCGACACCGCGACCTTCCAACTGTCGGACGACAACGCCACCGTGGCCGCCACCTTCTCCTTCGGAGCCGCCGGTGACATCCCGCTGGTCGGCGACTGGAGCGGGCAGGGGCGGAGCACGGTCGGCGTCTACCGGCCCAGCGACCAGTTCTTCTACCTCTCCGACGACAACTCCACCGTCAGGTACCGGATCAAGCTGGGCAATCCGGGCTGGAAGCCGCTGGTCGGCGACTGGGACGGCAACGGCACCACCACCGTCGCCGTCTACGACCCGCAGACCCAGATCTTCTACCTGAACGACTCCAACGAGAACGAGCACCCGCGCCCGGGCGTCAGGTTCGGCAACCCCGGCGACGTCCCGATCAAGGGCGACTGGGACGGCACCGGCAAGGAGACCATCGGCGTCTACCGGCCCGGCGACCAGACCTTCTACGGCGCCGCCGAGAACTCCGACCTGGTGGTCTACCGCACGAAGTTCGGCATCCCGGGCGACGTCCCGCTGGTCGGCAACCGGGGCTGACGCCCCGGCCCGCTCGTCCGTCCGTCCGTCCCACCGGGCGCCCTGCCTGCGTTCGGCTTCGGCAGGGGTGAGGACCAGCTCGTCGCCGCCGCAGAACTACGCGCTGGAGCCCCGCCCCGCCGTCTCCGCGGTCGGAGAGCGCCTCGGTGAACTCGCCGCCGGTGCCGGCGCCGGACGGCAGAAGTTCACCAGGGCACGGCGCGGGACGCGTCGGCACGGCCACTGACCGGGCTTCGCCCTGGTCCCGCCCGGTCACTTGACCAGGCGGGACCACTCGGCCGGCTGGGCGGGGTCGAGCTGGCGCAGCTTGTCGAGGACCTTCGGGTCCTGGGCGTCCAGCCAGTCGGCGACCTGACGGAAGGAGACGCAGCGGACGCCCTCGCGCTTGCAGACGCTCTTCATCACGTCCTCGACGGCCTGCATGTAGATGCCGCCGTTCCAGGACTCGAAGTGGTTGCCGATGAAGAGCGGGGCGCGGCTGCCGTTGTAGACGCGTTCGAAGCCGGCGAGGTAGCTCTCCCGGGTCTCCTTCTCCCAGGTGTCGTACTTCTTGGGGTCGCCGTTGGTGGTGTTCCCGGACTGGTTGGCCAGGAAGTTGAAGTCCATCGAGAGGCTCTGGGTCGACTTGCCGGAGTAGGGGAGCATTTGGAGAGGGAAGTTCCAGATGCCGTCCTTCTTGACGGGCCAGACCTGGAACTCGCCCGGTGAGCTGGCGTCGTAGCGGAAGCCGGCCGCCTTCTCGGCCGCCAGCAGGTTCTTCTGGCCCTCCAGGCAGGGGGCGCGGCCGCCGACCAGCTCCTTGGTGTAGTCGAAGGGGAGCGGCGGGAGGTCCTTGAGGCCGGTGTTGGTCTTCCAGTTGGTGACGAAGGAGATCGACTGGTCGAGCTCGCTCTTCCACTCCTCGGTGCTCCAGTCGCCGCCGCCCTTGGGGCCGCAGAAGTGCCCGTTGAAGTGGGTGCCGATCTCGTTGCCGTCCAGCCAGGCCAGGCGCACCTGTTCCAGGGTGTCCTTGATGTGGGGGTCGGTGGCGAAGTCGATGGAGGCTTCGCCGGGCTTGTGCTGCGGCGGCTGGTAGAGCGTGCTCTTGGACTTGGGGAGGGTGTAGAGGCCGGTCAGGAAGAAGGTCATCTGGGCGTTGTTCTCCACACCGAGCTTGCGGAAGCGGGAGAACAGCCGCTCGTCGCCCTCCAGGCCGCCGTCCCAGGAGAAGACGACGAACTGCGGCGGCTTCTCGCCCGGCTTGAGCCGCTCGGCCACGGGCTGCGCGGGCTGCGGGCCGGTGTCGGAGGTGGAGCCGTCGCCGAGGACCTTGACCTGGCCGTCCCAGGTGGGGGTGGGAGCGGGCGGCGGTGGCGGGGCGGGGGCCTCGGTCGTGGTGCTCGCGGCGGGGCTGGACGGCGTGGTGCCGGTGGCGGCGGAGGGTCTGCTCTGCGTGCCGGAGCATCCCGTCGCGAGGGCGGAGGCCCCGAGGACCCCCGTTGCCAGCAGGATGGCCGAGCTGCGAGCAGTCCGCACCGGACCCCCATTTCTCTGATCTTCGATCAGGCGGTGTTCTGAAGACGATCGATGGATGTGATCATCAGAACACTTTTGATCGAACTCTGTCGAGGCGGATCCGGCACGGCTGTGTGTAGGGAGCAACTCCCTTACGTCGCAGGGAGGATGGCGGCTCGGAGGATCCGGTGGAAGGCCTCGGCGGCCACACCGAGGAGCGATTCGAGTTCCTGGCCGCGCGACAGCGGTTGCTCAAGCGCCCTGAACCGGCGCCCATTCATGCGGTGATAGACGAGAGTGGCATTCGTCGGCCGGTGGGTGGCGCCGCGACCATGTGGGCGCAGCTCGAGTCGTGCGGCAGGACAACGACTGTCAGGGCGTGGGAACGGCCTACGATCGGTTGCAGGTGGAAGCGCTGACCAGAACCGCGTCCCTCGACCTGCTCCACAAGGCCAGGAAGGAGCTCTGAGCCATGAGGGTGCCGCAGCTTTCCGGCCAAGTTCGTGGCATGGCCACGGCATTCCGTACCCAATCGTTCCGGTCCCGGCTAGGGTCGCTCCAGCCCGACGAACACCCCGGCGCCACACGGTCCTCGTGTGGCGCCCCCGTGGGCCTTCCCGATTGGACCGGTGTGCCATGAACAGGACGTACTACCGCCCGCTGGACCGTCCGTCGACCACGACCCGCCGGAGCCGGCTCGCCTCCGCCGCAGGGGCCGCCGCGGTACTCGCCTGCGTCGCCACCGGGATCGCCGTCGGCACCGCCGGTGCCGCGACCGCCGCTCCCGGCTCGGTCCCCGCGCCCGCCACCACCGTGTACGGCGTGGCCGGGGCCACTCAGCCCGCCGAAGCCCGCTGAGCCGGGAGCGGCGCCCTCGACTCACACGTGGCAGCGCACGTTGACCAGCAGGGTGTCGCCGGGTAGTTCTACGAGATAGGCCAGCAGATCCTGGCGCCTGCCGGAGACCGCCGGCTCGTGGGTGCACGTGGCCCGGCCGTGGCAGGCGCCGTGCAGCGGATCCTCGTCCCCGTCGCACCACCATCCGTCGAGGGTGAGCACGCCGCGCGGCGGCAGCAGGCTGAACGCGTACGCCAGCGTGAACTCCTCGCGGCCGCGCTCGCCGATGCCGACCGGGTCCCAGCCGAAGGTGAAGTGGTCGCCGAGGTCGCGCCGGTCGAGGGCCGGCGCGACCTCGGCCCAGGCGCGTACGGCCGGCTGCGCCCGGAAGTCGGTGGCCTCCTGCGAACCCGGGTAGGACGCCCGGGTTCCGCCGGCGGCGAGGTGGCGCCCGTGGAACACGGACTCGCCGTGCGTGACGGGGTGTTCGGCGGCCACCGCCTGCCAGCGGTCCCACACCAGGCCGGTGTGTGCGGCGGCCTCCGCGCGCTGCCGGTCGCGGAAGTCGATCAGCTCGCGCGGCCCGCCCGCGCACAGGCCGGGTTCCGTGTCGTCCGGCGTGCCGTCGTGGAACGGCCGCCCGGCGACCAGGCGCGGGTCGCCCTCGTGGCCGGGCAGGACGGGCAGGCCTCCGCCGCCGGTGATCCGGTAGCTGTCCCACACGTCCCGCTCCGCGGCGCCCACGCCGTCCGACGCGAAGGGCCGCATCGCCTCCGCGACCGCCTCGTCCACCCTGGTCGCCTCAGCGCCGGGCAGGCACACGATGATCCTCATTCCAGCCACCCCGGCAGGGTAGGGGATGTCCTGCGGATTCCTCGGCGGAAAGATGATCTGCGGGCTTCGTCGGGGGCTCGGGCAGCTCCGCGGGGCATTCAGCACTTCGCGCGGTCGTTCGTAGGAGCCGCCGCGCCCGGGTGGGGCGCTGTCGGTCGTTCCGGTGCGTGGCATTGACAGGGGGCGCCCGCGGTTGAATGCTAAGCAAGCGCTTAGTCAACAGATGCCGCCTGGAGGAGCCGCCCGATGGCCGAGACCCCCGCCGACCCGCCCGGCCTGGACCTGGCCCGACTCCGGTCCCACCTGGAGCGCGAGCTGCCCGGCACCCTCCAGGGCGCGCTGCGGGCCGACCTCATCGAGGGGGGCCGCTCCAACCTCACGTACCTCCTGGGCGACGGCGCCTCCCGCTGGGTGCTGCGCAGGCCCCCACTCGGGCACGTCCTCGCCACCGCCCACGACATGGGCCGCGAGTACCGGGTGATGACCGCGCTGCGCGACACCGGAGTCCCCGTTCCCCGGACGCTCCTGCTCGACCAGGGCGAGGAGGTGCTGGGCGCGCCCTGGTACCTCATGGAGTACGTGCCCGGCACCGCCCACCGGGACGCCGCCCCGCTCGCCGCCCTCGGCGAGCAGCGGGTGCACGCGCTCGGCCGCAGGCTGGTCGACACCCTCGCCACCCTGCACCGGATCGACCCCGCCGCCGTCGGCCTCGCCGACTTCGGGCACCCGGACGGCTACCTGGAACGCCAGCTGCGCCGCTGGGCCAAGCAGCTCGCCGCCTCCCGCAGCCGCGACCTGCCGGACCTGGACCGGCTGGGCGACCTCCTCGGCCGACGGCTGCCGGCCTCGCCCGCGCCCGCCCTGGTGCACGGCGACTACCGCCTGGACAACGTGCTGGTCGACGCGGACGACGACATCGCCGCCGTCCTGGACTGGGAGATGTCCACCCTCGGCGACCCGCTCACCGACGTCGGCCTCCTGGTGATGTACACCGAACTCGCGGGCGTCGGCGGCGGCATCATCCCCTCCGCCATGACCGCCCCCGGCTTCCCCGGGCCCGACGAGATCGTCTCCCGCTACGCCGACGCGACCGGCCGCCGGGCGGAGGACCTCGACTGGTACGTCGCCTTCGCCTCCTTCAAGCTCGCCGCCGTCGCCGAGGGCATCCACTTCCGCTTCCAGCAGGGCCGCACCCTGGGCGCCGGCTTCGAGCGCGCCGGCGAGATGGCCCCGATCCTCGCCCGGCACGGCCTGAGCACCCTCAAGGCCTGAGCGCCCCCATGGCCTGAGCACCCCAGGGCCTGAGCACCCCAGGGCCTGAGCCCTTCAAGGAGAACTGAGCACCGATGGACTTCGCCTACGACGCCCGGACGAACGAACTCCGCGAGCGACTGCTCGCCTTCATGGACGAGCACGTGTACCCAGCCGAGCCCGTCCTCGCCGCCCAACTCGCCGGGCGGGACCGGGACCGCGACCCCTGGGCCGTCCCCCCGGTCGTCGCCGACCTCCAGGTCGAGGCCCGCAAACAGAACCTCTGGAACCTCTTCCTCCCCGGCGAACCGGGCGCCGGCCTCACCAACCTCCAGTACGCGCCGCTCGCCGAAATCACCGGCCGCAGCATCCAGTTGGCCCCGCCCGCGCTCAACTGCGCGGCTCCCGACACCGGCAACATGGAACTGCTCGCCCAGTTCGGCAGCGCCGAGCAGCGCGAGCGATGGCTGCGCCCGCTGCTCGACGGCGGGATCCGCTCCGCCTTCGCGATGACCGAGCCCGAGGTCGCCTCCTCGGACGCCACCAACATCGCCACCCGGATCGAACGGGACGGCGACGAGTACGTGATCAACGGCCGCAAGTGGTACATCACCGGGGCGATGAACCCCGACTGCCGGATCCTCATCGTGATGGGCAAAACCGACCCGGCCGCCGAGCCGCACCGCCAGCAGAGCATGGTGCTCGTCCCGCGCGACACCCCGGGCGTGACGGTGAAGCGCGGCATGACGGTCTTCGGCTACGACGACGCCGACCACGGCGGCCACGCCGAGGTGCTGTTCGAGGACGTCCGCGTCCCGGTGGAGAACCTGATCGGCGAGGAGGGGACGGGCTTCGCCATCGCCCAGGCCCGGCTCGGCCCCGGCCGGATCCACCACTGCATGCGCGCCATCGGCATCGCCGAGCGGGCGCTGGAGCTGATGTGCCGCCGGGCCGGCGAGCGGGTGGCGTTCGGGAGGCCGCTGGCCGAGCAGGGCGTGGTGCAGGACTGGATCGCCGAGTCCCGGGTGCGGATCGAGCAGCTGCGGCTGCTGGTGCTGAAGACCGCCTGGCTGATGGACACCGTCGGCAACCGGGGGGCGCACACCGAGATCCAGGCGATCAAGATCGCCACCCCGCGCACCGTCGAGTGGATCCTCGACAAGGCCGTCCAGGCCCACGGCGCCGCCGGTGTCAGCCAGGACACCCCGCTCGCCCAGCTCTGGGCCGGCAACCGCACCCTGCGGCTGGCCGACGGCCCGGACGAGGTGCACAAGCGCTCGCTGGCCCGCCGGGAGCTGCGGAAGTACCGCTAGCCGCCGCCGGGCATGCCGGTGCCGCGGCGCCCGAGGCGCGCCGCGGCACCGGCCCGACGTGGTGAGCCGGCTCCTACAGCAGCAGGAGGATGTCGATCTGCCCGTCGGGCCGGGTGGCGATGGTCGCCTCGCCCGGGCCCTGGGCGGGGTCGACGTTGAGGTAGGCGGCTGCGGCGTCCGCGTCCGGCTTGATGACGTGACGCCAGGTCTTGGTGCCTGCGGCCTCCCTCACCAGCGACTTCTTGTGGTCCGCGTCGGACGCGCCGGCCTGGGTCATGGATCGCTCCTTCGAGTGGCGGCTGAGGGCGCCGCCCCGACCGGGCGGCAGCTGGAAGCTAGCACCGGCGGTGGTCCGGAACGCCGAGTACCGGCGGTGGTTCGGCATCGAACCGCCGCACATTCCCCCGGACGGCCGACGCGGGCCCGCGCGGCCACCCGTAGGGGAGTGATACCCGGGTACTCAGGGTCCTCGGGGACTGGTTGGCCCCCTGGTATGACGGCCGCGACCTGTCCCCGACCGTAGTGTCCTGAGTGTTCGGTGATCGGGAAGACGGAGGAACACCATGGGCATTCCGGGACGGGCCGTGGCAGCGGTGGTACTGGCGGCGGCAGCGGCCGTGGGCACGATCGGTGCGACCGGAGCGGTGGCGGCGGCGCCCGGGGAGGGAAGCCCCGGGCGGCAGGCGCGGGCCTGGCTGCCGGAGCCCAGCGGGCCGTACCCGATCGGGACCACCGCGCTGCACCTCACCGACACCGGACGGGAGGACCCGTGGCACCCCGGGCAGCGGCGCGAGCTGATGATCAGCCTCTGGTACCCGACCTCCCGCCCGGCCGCCGGCGACGAGCGCGTCCCGTACATGGAGCCCGCCGCCGGGAAGCACTTCGACGGCCCGGACGGCGTCGGCCTGCTCAACTACGGCACCGCGCCCGGCCGCACCGACTGGTCGGCGATCCGCACCCACGCCCGCAGGGACGCCCCGGCGCTGTCCGGCGGCCCGCGCCCGGTGGTGCTGTACTCGCCCGGCCTCGGCGACCCGCGCACCTGGGGGACGGCGCTGGTCGAGGACCTCGCCTCGCGCGGCTACGTGGTGGTCACCGTCGACCACACCTACGAGGCCTCCGAAGTCGCCTTCCCCGGCGGCGACCTGGCCCCCTCGGTGCTCCCCGGCATGCTCGGGCAGCCCGACCTGGACATCAGCGCGGTGCTGCACAAGGCGATGGACACCCGGGTCGCCGACACCCGCTTCGTGCTGGACCGGCTCGCCGGGCTGGGCGAACGGCCGGGCCTGCCCACCGGGGTGGCCGGGGCCCTCGACCTCGGCCGGATCGGCATGGTCGGCCAGTCGGCGGGCGGCTTCACCGCGCTCCAGACCATGCACGACGACCCGCGGATCACGGCCGGCGTCAACATGGACGGCCAGCTGCACTTCCCCGGCCCCGACGGCCACACCGGCGTCGTCCTGCCCAGCGTCGCCGAGGACGGCCTGAACCGGCCGTTCCTGCTGATGGGCACCGGGAGCGAGGACTCCGGGAGCTACCGCGACCAGCCCGGCTGGAACGCCCTGTGGCAGCACAGCACCGGCTGGCACGCCGACGTCACCCTCACCGGCTCCCGCCACGGCTCGTACACCGACGCCCAGCCCCTGCTGCCGCAGCTCGCCCGGCAGGGCGTGCTCGACGCCGAACAGCTGCGCAAGGACGTCGGCGACATCCGCCCCGGCCGGGCCGAACTCGCCACCCGCTCGTACGTCGCGTCCTTCTTCGACCGCTGGCTGCGCGGCCAGGACGACCACCTGCTGGACGGGCCCTCGGCGCGCTTCCCGGAGATGGCGTACGAGCGGTAGCCGCCCCGGCCGCAGCGCCCTAGCGTCGGCCGCCGGCCGCCCGGATCGCCGCCGTGATCAGCCGGTGGTTCTCCGGGCCCGCGCCGTACCCCGACGGCAGGCCGAAGCGGCGGCGGGTGTACGCGTAGGCGATGCCGCTGTCCGGGTCGGCGAGGGCGAGGGAGCCGGTCGCCCCGCTGTGGCCGAACGCGTTCGGGCCCAGGGCGCGGTAACGGCCGCTCAGCTCCTCGAAGCCCAGGCCGAAGACGTCCTCGTTGCCGGTGACCAGGTCGGTCCCGCGGTAGTGGACCCGGGCGAACTCGGCGACGGTCTCCGGCTTCAGCAGCGGCGCCCGGCCGTCCACCGCGGAGATCGCCGCGGCGTACATCCCCGCCGCGCCCCGGGCGGTGCCGACCCCGCCGGAGGAGGTCGGTCCGAGCGCCCGTACGGCCCGGGTGTTCGCGAAGGCCACCATGTCCTGCGGCCCGGGCGCGTTCCGGTTGAACGCGATGCCGGTGATGCTGTCCGGCGCCACCGCGCCGGCGGCGAGCCGCGTGGCCTCCTCCGGCGTCGGCAGCATCGGCAGCACCTCGGCGTAGCGCGGTTCGAGGGCCTCCGGCAGGCCGAGGTGGAAGTCGAGGCCGTACGGCGCCCGGATCCGCTCCTCGTAGATCTCCTGGATCGAACGGCCCGTCACCCGCCGCACCACCTCGCCGGTCAGCGCGCCGATCACGAAGCCGTGGTAGCCGTACGCCGTACCCGGCTCCCAGAACGGCCGCTGGCCGGCGAGCCGGGCGGCGATCAGCCGGTCGTCGGCCAGCTCGGCGGCGGTGAAGCCGCCGTCGACACCGACCACGCCGGCCCGGTGGGCGAGCAGCTCGCGCAGGGTGAGCCGGTCCTTGCCCTCGGCCCCGAACTCCGGCCAGTACGCGGCCACTTCCCGGTCGAGGTCGAGCACGCCGTCCTGGACCAGCAGCGCCACCACCAGGTGGGCGGCGCCCTTGGCGATGGAGTAGAGGCCGGTCAGGGTGTCCGCCGTGGTACCGGGGCCGGCCCACAGGTCGGCCACCCGGCGGCCGTCGAGGTGGACCACGAGCTGCGCCTCCGGTGCGACGCGCTGCTCGCCGAGCACCGCGGCGAACTCCTCCCGCACGCCCTCGAACCCCGCCGCCACCGTCCCGTGAACGCTGCTGTCGTCGTGCGCCATCGCCTGCTGCCCCCGCCGTCGGTCGACTGCCGGTCGTCCGCCGGCCGGAGAGCAACAACAGCCGTACGAGGACGGCCATTCCCGCGGGGACCGGAGTCCGCCCGAACGGGTCAGCGGATCTCCGAGCCCGGGTTGGCCTCGTCCCACGCGCGGCGGGAGGAGACGATCGCGTCGTGGTGGTCGTACGACCAGTCCGTCATCGCCCGCACCAGGTGGGTCAGGCTGTGGCCGAGCGCGGTCAGCTCGTACTCCACCTGCGGCGGGACGGTCGGGTGGACGGTCCGGGAGACCACGCCGTCGCGCTCCAGGCGGCGCACGGTGAGGGTGAGCATCCGCTGCGAGATGCCCGGAAGCGCGCGTTGCAGCTCGCGGAACCGCCGTACGCCCTGGGCCAGTTCGACGACGGTGAGGACGGACCACTTGTCGCCCAGGCGGTCCAGCAGGTCGCGGATCCCGCAGTCCACGCCGTCCTCGCACCAGACCACCGGGCGAGGGGTGGTTACCGCGGTGTGCCCTGCTGACATGAAAGTGCCTCCTTACGCCGGACGCCCAGGCTATCGAGGATGGTCGCGTCGCCGACGACCGATCACCCCTGGAGGAACCCATGCTGCTCGTCACCGGAGTCAACGGAGGCCTGGGCGCGCTCGTACTGGAGCGGCTCGCCGGGCGGGACGGCGTCGTCGCCGGCTCCCGGACGCCGGAGAAGGTGCCCGACGGCGTTCCGGCCCGGCTGGTCGACTTCGACCGGCCGGACACCCTGGCGCGGGCCTTCGCCGGGGTGCGGACCCTGCTGCTGATCTCGGCCGGCGCCGCCGAGGACGACGTGGTGATCGCCCGGCACGGCGCCGCGATCGAGGCGGCGGAGCGGGCGGGCGTCGAGCAGGTGATCTACACCAGCCTGTCCGGCGACGGGGACCACCTGCCCTACGCCCTCGCCCACCGCTGGACGGAACGGCGGCTGCGCGCGTCCGCCACGCTGCGCTGGACGGTGCTGCGCAACGGCCTGTACGCCGAGTTCCTGGGGGCGATCGCCGCGCCGGGACCGGACGGGGTGATCGGCGCCCCGCTCGGGGACGGGAAGCTCGCGGCGGTGGCCCGGGCGGACCTGGCGGAGGCGGCGGTGAACGTCGCCCTGGCACCCGCCGGGCACGCGGGCCGGACCTACGAGCTGGTGGGGGAGCGGGCGTTGGGCGGTGCGGAGCTGGCCGAGGCACTCGGCGCCGAGTACCGGCCGGGACGGCTCGCCGAGGCCCGGGCGGCGGTGGCCGCCTCGGACGCGCAGGCCTTCCAGGTACCGATGCTGGTGGGCACCTACTCGGCGATCGCCCACGGCTTCCTCGCCGGCCCGGGTGGGCCGGGCGACCTGGCGGCACTGCTCGGCCGCGAGCCCCGCCCGGCCCTGGAGGTCATCGCCGACGGCCGGTGAGGCGTCGCCCGGCGCGGACCGGTGGTGCCGGCTCCCGCACCACCGGTCCGCGTACGGCGTACGGCTTACGGGCAGAGGCGGTGCGGGGTCGGGGTGCACTCGGGGTCGGGGTCGACCGGTCCGGTGCCGCCGGGGCGGAAGTTGGACCACCACAGCGGCGTGCTGCCGTAGTAGACGACCATGTTCCCGGAGTTCTGGATGGCGAGGTAGGCCCCCGGGTGGCCCCAGGTCTGGGCGTTCCACACCGCGCGCATGGCGGCGTCGTACGCGACCAGGTTGCCGTCGGCCTGGATGTAGAAGTACGAGCCGACGCCGTACGTGCCGTTGGCGGTCCAGATCGCGGCCCCGTTGTGGTACAGCACCACGTGCCCGTCCCCCTGCTGGTACAGCACGGTGCCGCCGTCGGGCGAGGACCAGCTCTGCCCGCGGCTCAGGCCCGCGGTGCCCTGGACGACCGTCTGGTCGGCGTCCGACACGGCGGTGGCGGTCGCGCTCACCGCGGCGGCCCCGGAGGTGGTCCCGGCGGCGGTTCCGGCCGGTGCGGCCTGGGCGGCGGCTCCGCCCAGCAGTCCGGCCGCCATCAGCGCGGCGGCCAGCACGGCGCCGGCCCGGGGAGCGAGGGTGCGCGGGTTTCGCATGGGGTCTCTCCTGAAGTCGCTCGTACCGCGAGCAGGTTGCCGCGGTCCTGGGAGCCGCGGCGGTGTGACGGCCGCGGCCCGGCCAGTCTCACCGGGCGCGGTCCGTCCGGGCCATCCTTTCGATGCACCTCGAAGCCGGGCTCGGCCACCGCCCTCACTCCGCCGGCTCCGGACCGCCGTTGAGGAGCGCGGTGCCGAGCCCGCTGCGCCGATGGCACACCGCCCTGCCCTCCCGGCCCGTGGTGATCAGCCCGGCGTCGCGGAGGATGGCGGTGTGCCAGCTCGCGGTGGCGGGTGAGACGCCGAGCGCCGCCGCCAGCCGGGAGGTGCTCAGCCCGTCGTCCAGCAGCAGGAGGATCCGCGCCCGGGCGGGGCCGACGAGCTGGGCCAGCGCCGCGAAGGAGCCGTCGGCCGACGGCGGCGCGAGCCAGGTCAGCGGCCGGGCCACCGGGTAGGTGAGGGTCAGCGGCAGGTCCTCGTCGACGACGGCGGCCGGACGCGCGCTGAAGAACGACGGGACCAGGGTGAGCGGACGCCCGCCGGTGTGCACCTCCCAGTCGACCGAGCAGGACGCCGAGAGCGTCCCGTCCTGCCAGCGCAGCACGTCCTTGTCGAAGCTGGACAGCAGCCCCTCGGCGCCGCCGGAGAGCACGGCCCGGATCCGCTGCCGGCGGTCGGTGTCGGCGGCCTGCTCGGTGCGCGGCCGGTAGGGCGCGATGGCGACCCGGTGGTACTGCCTGATCGCGGCGCCGAGCGCTTTCAGGGCGCCGAGCTCGCCCTCGGCCAACCTCCTCGTCCAGGCCGGCAGTTGCGGCCGGTACCCGGCGAACCGGGTCAACTGGGCGGCGATCTGCGGGCGGGGGGTGGACAGGACCTGGTCGAGCCCCTCCTCCAACGAGGTGCCGCCCTGGCGCGGGATCAGGAAGTCGGGGGCGTAGCCGTCGACCGGGAACAGCCGGGCCAGCGCGGCCACGGTGCGCTCCAGGCCGCCGCGCCTGATGCGCTCGGTGACCTGGCGGCGCCACGCGTCGAAGGCGAGGGTCGCCTCGCGGCTCTGGTACAGGTACAGGCTGGTGGTGACCTCCCAGAGGGGATCGAGCCCCTCGGCCATGCGGATGCGGCCGATATCGCCGCTGGAAAGGTGGAAAGTGAGCACGACGCCCCCCCGGGCTTCCGTCGTTCGGTCAAGATGCGGTGACTACGACGTCTCGGCCCTCCCGCGCGTCGCGCACGCCGGAGCAGGGCCCGGAGCAGGGCCCGGAACGGGGCCCGGAGTCGGCGCCGGAGTGGACGCCGGAGCGGGCGGCTGAAACGGTGTCATCCCCGCATCCTGACAGCGCTCCGGCTCCCGCCGCAGCCGTATCGGCGACCGGGGCGACGCACCGAAGGCCGTTCCCCGTCACGCGAAATTCACGGACCGGGGTCTACCCGCATAGACGGCGCTGGGCCATTCTGGTGCGGTGCCGGTCCTCGGAGTCCGCTCGGAGACACACCATCCTCACCGGGAGAGCAGATGAAGCCACGCACCGCAGCCACCGTCGTCGCCCTGGCCGTGGCCGGCCTCGCCGTCGCGGCGCCCCCGGCCGTCGCCAGCGGTACCAAGCTGTCGCAGGCGACGGCCGCCGCTCAGTTCAGCAGCGCCGGCATCACCTGGAGTTCCAGCGGGGGCTGTACCACCCGGTCCAACTCCACCTGCACCTCGTTCGAACAGATCAACTCGGGCACGGTCGACGCCATCATCACTCTCAAGCGCGCCAGCGGCTGCGCCATCAACATCACGGGCGGGACCGAGGTGGGCCACGCCTCCGGCACCTACAGCCACTACAACGGCTACAAGGTCGACATCAGCCGCAACTCCTGCATCGACGGCTACGTCCAGAACAGCTTCACCTACATCGGCTACCGGGGCGACGGCTACCCCCAGTGGAAGGCCGCCTCGGGCAACCTGTACTGCAACGAGGGCAGCCACTGGGACATCCTGGTCTACTGACGCCGACCCGGGGCGAGGCCGCGGCGGCCTCGCCCCGGGCCGCGCTCCGAGCGGCGCGGCGGGTCAGTCGCCCAGCACGGCGATCCGGCCGGTGCTGAGCCCGGCGGCGACGCGCCGGACGGCGTCCGCGGCGTCGGCCAGCGGCACCCGGGCGCTGACCAGGGGTCGGACGGCGCCCTCGGCGGCGAGCCCGGTGAGTCCGTCGTGGGCGGCGCGGACGGCGCGCGGGTCGTGGGTGTTGTACAGGCCCCAGTGCAGGCCCAGGATCGAGTAGTTCTTCACCAGGGCGTGGTTGAGTGCCGGGGCGGGGATCTGCCCGGCGGCGAAGCCGACCACCACGATCCGGCCCTCGAACGCGACGCACCTGGTGGAGCCGGTGTAGGCCTCGCCGCCGACCGGGTCGAAGACCACGTCCGCGCCGCGCCCGTCGGTGGCCTCCTTGACGGCGGCGACGAAGTCCCGTTCCCGGCGGTCCACCACCAGGTCGGCGCCGAGCTCCCGCGCGGCCCGCGCCTTCGCCGGCCCGCCGACCACGGCGATCACCCGCGCCCCGGCGGCCCGGCCGAGCTGGACCGCCGCGCTGCCGACCCCGCCGGCCGCCGCGTGCACCAGCAGGGTCTCGCCGGCCCGCAGCCGGGCCCGGCGGTGCAGCGCGAACCAGGCGGTCTGGTAGCCGATGTGCAGGGCGGCGGCCTCGGCGTCGTCCAGCGCCTCGGGCGCCGGGAACGCGGCGGCGGCGTCCAGCAGCGCGTACTCGGCGAAGGCGCCGTGCGGCAGCACCGGGTTGCCGATCAGCCGTTCGCCGCGCCGGGCGCCGTCCACCACCTCGCCGCACAGCTCCACCCCGGGTGTGAACGGCAGCGGCGGGCGGACCTGGTACTGCCCGCGCACCATCAGAGCGTCCGGGAAGTTGACGGCGGCCGCCCGCACCCGGACCAGCAGTTGCCCCGGTCCGGGCACCGGCCGCGCGACGTCCTCGGCCAGCCGCATCACCTCGACCGGCTCGCCCAGTTCACCCACCTGCCAGGCCCTCACAGTGCCTCGCTCCTCTCCAGTCCCTGCTGGAGCCGGTTCATCCCGGCGATCCAGCGGTCCGGGTCGGTGGCCCGCACGCGGTAGTAGTCGGCGACCTCGGGGTGCGGCAGGAGCAGGAAGCGCTCCGCGCGCATCCCGTCCAGCGCCGCCTCGGCGACGTCCGCCGGGTCGAGCGCGGTCGGGGCGAGCAGCGCCTCGCCGACGGCGCCGGTGGAGGCGAGCATGTCGGTGCGCACGCCCTGCGGGCAGAGCGCGTGCACCCGGACGCCCCGGTGCCGGTAGCTCGCGGAGAGCCACTCGGCGAAGGCCAGCGCGCCGTGCTTGCTGACGGCGTACGGGGCCGAGCCCAGCATGGTGAGCAGCCCGGCGGCGGAGACGGTGGCCAGGAAGCGTCCCTCGCCGCGCTCCAGCCAGCGGGGGAGCAGCAGTTCGGCGGCCCGGACGTGGGCGAGGACGTTGACCTCCCAGGCGCTCGCCCAGGCCGCGGCGGGCGCGTCGGCCCCGCCCACCGGGGCGACGCCGGCGTTGGCGCACCAGACGTCGATCTCGCCGAGTTCCGCGCGGGCCCGGTCGACCAGGTCGGCCAGTCCGTCGGCGGAGGCGGCGTCTCCGGGCAGCGCGGCGCCCGCGCACTCCCGCGCCACGGCCCGCGCCGCCGCGGCGTCCAGGTCGTTGACCACCACCCGGGCACCGGCCGCGGCGAGGGCCCGGGCCAGCGCGGCGCCGATGCCCCGGCCGGCGCCGGTCACCACCACGCCCCGGCCGTCGAACGCCGTGGTGGTCACATCCCACCGCCCAGGGTGACCCCGCCGTCGACGACCAGGGTCTGGCCGGTGATCCAGCCGGCGTCCGGGGAGAGCAGGAAGGCGACGGCGCCGGCGACGTCCTCGGGGACGCCGAGGCGGCCGAGCGGGTAGGCCTGGGCGACCTCCTCCTCCCGGCCCTCGAACAGGGCCTGGGCGAACTTCGTCTTGACCACGGCGGGGGCGACGGCGTTGACCCGGATGCCCTGGGGGCCCAGCTCGGCGGCGAGTTCGGTGGTGAGCCGGATCAGCGCGGCCTTGCTGACGCCGTACATGCCGATCCCGAGCGAGGAGCGGATGCCCGCGATGGAGGCGACGTTGACGACCGAGCCGCCGTGCTCGCCCATCCAGGCGGCGTGGGCGCGGCGGGTCCAGGCCAGCGGGGCCAGCACGTTGACGGCGAGGATCTTGGCGGCGGCGGCCTCGTCGGTGTCGAGGACCGGTCCGTAGACCGGGTTGATGCCGGTGTTGTTGACCAGGTGGTCGAGCCGGCCGAAGGCCTCCAGGGTGCGGGCGACCGCCTCCTCCTGGTGTGCCGGGTCGTCGGCCTTGCCCGCGACGGCGATCGCGTTGTCCGGGCCGCCCAGGTCGCGGACGGCCTCGGCCAGCGGCTCCGGGTTGCGGGCGGTGAGGCAGACCCTGGCCCCGCGGTCGACCAGCTCGCGCGCGATGCCGAGACCGATGCCCCGGCTCGATCCGGTGACGACGGCCACCCGGCCCTTGAAGGAGTGCACCACGGAGCGTCCTGCCTTTCGTGCGAGGATCTCTTCCAGCTGCTGACTAAGCGCTTGCTCAGCATGCTGTCGGTGCGGGAGCCTGTCAACAGTCGGCCGAACCCCGGCCGGTCCGACGCAGATCGGTCCGCAGAGCGGTCAGCGGGACGGTCCGCAGGACGGTCGGCAGGACCAAGTCGGCGGAGCGGTCGGCGGGAAAGCCTGTACGAGTCTTCTGGGAGGATGACGCCATGACCAGCACCCCGCTCGCCGACCTCTGGCCGACCCTGCCCGGCACCGACGCCCGCCCCGAAGCGGCGTACCGGCTGCTCCAGGCCGCCGTCGAGTCGTTCGCGGAGCGCGGCTTCCACGCCACCACCACCCGGGACATCGCCACCGCGGCGGGGATGAGCCCGGCCGCGCTGTACATCCACTACCAGTCGAAGGCCGCGCTGCTGGCCGAGATCAGCCGGGCCGGGCACGCGGCCACGCTGACCCTGGTCCGGGACGCGGTGGCCGGCCCGGGCGGACCGGCCGAGCGGATGCGGCACCTGGTCGAGCAGTTCACCGCCTGGCACGCCCGGGCCCGGCGGGTCGGCCGGGTGGTCAACTACGAGCTGCACGCGCTGCCGGAGGACGACTACGCGGTGGTCGCGGCGCTGCGGCTGGACATCGAGCGCGAGGTCAGCGCGCTGATCGAGGCGGGCGTGGCGGCGGGGGACTTCCAGGTGGCGGAGGTGCGGACGGCGGCGCGCGCGGTCACCTCGCTGGGCATCGACGTCTCGCGCTGGTACACCGACAACTCCTCCGAGGCGCCGGAGGAACTCGGGCGCCGTTACGGGGACCTGGTGCTGCGGATGCTGGGCGCCCGGGTCTGACCGCGGAGGCGGCCGGGCCTGACGGCGGAGGCGCCCGGGCCTGACCGCGCGGTCGTCCGGTCCGACCACGGGAACGGCCGTTCCACCCTTGACCCACTCACGGAGTGCGAGCAGACTCGTATACGAAGTACGTGTGCCTCGTAGGCGTACAGCGTAGGCGGTCCGGCACGCAGGGTGACACCGCGAGCCCCTCCCCGGCGCACTCCCACCGCAGCCCCGACACTGCGGATCGAAGCAACCACCTCCCGCGGCGACCACGCCCCCGACCGGCGGCGCCGAACGGGAGCAACCCCCGCCCCGGGCCGGCCCGGCCGGGTCGTGCCGCCGCCACGGTGCGGCGGCACGGGAACGGCGCGCGCCGCGTCGCGCGCGGCCCGGGCGGTTGGAGAAGGGGGAGGCGCAGTGATGCCCTTCCGACAATCCCATCCGGTCCGGCCCCGCTTCTGGCTGGAGACGGCCATCGGCGGGCTGTCCGGACTGCTGTTCCTGCTCACGCTGGTGTGGCCGCAGTGGATCGAGACGCTCCTCGGCCTCGACCCGGACGCCGGCAGCGGCGCGGCGGAGTGGCTGGTGGTCGCGCTGGCGGCCGCCGTCACCGCCGCCTGCCTGCTCGGCGCGCGGATCGAGTGGCGCCGGGCGCACCCGTCCTCGGTCCGCGCCGCGCGGTGACGGCGAAGGAGGACCGTCATGAACGACCCCACACCGGACGTCGGCCGCGAGCGGCTGACCGAACTCGTCCGGCAGGCCCCGCTCAGCTTCCGCGGCACCGTGACCCGGGTCGGCGGCACCTCGCTGACGGCGGTCCCGGCTGAGGACCGCGACGAACGCACGGCCGTGGTGAAGGTGGAAGAGGTGCTGCACGCGCCCGACGCCTTCAAACAGCTCGCGGGCAGCGAGGTCACCGTCCAACTGGCCGCCGACGCCGATCTGCTGCAGGTCGGTGACTCGGCGGCGTTCTTCACCCAGGGCCTGGTCTACGGCGAGGGCCTGGGCGTCCAGGAGATCGGCCGGCTGCCCGCCGAAGCCGTCCAGACCCATGTCGCGCTCGCCGCGACGACCGCCGACGAGATGCCCTTCTCGTCGGTGCAGCGCCGGATCCACAACCAGGACATCGTCGAGCACGCCGCGACGGCGGACGCCGTGGTCGTGGGCACGGTGGTCGGTCTGGAGGACCTCGGCCTGCCGGCGTACTCCGAGCACGCCCCGCACTGGTGGCGTGCCGCGCTCGACGTCTCGCACGTCGAGTCCGGCCGGGTCGAACCCGGCCGGACCACCGTCATCTACCCGAGCAGCGTGGACATCCGTTGGCGTGAGGTGCCCAAGCCGGTCGCCGGGCAGCTGGGCCTGTGGCTGCTGCACGCGACCCAGGGCGACCTGGCCGCGCGGGCGCCGTTCCAGCTGCTCGACTCCGACGACTACCAGCCGGCGCAGAAGCTCGCCGTGCTCCAGGAACGGAGGTGAGCCGACATGCCCACCATCAAGGTCGTCAACATCACCCCGAAGGCGCTGAGCGGCGACCGGCTCCTGGACAGTGAGCCCAACCTGGCCGTCAACCCGGAGAACCCGGACCAGATGGTCGCGACCGCCTTCACCCCCGATCCGATGGGCGGCCCGCTCGCCCCGGTGTACGTCTCCTCCGACGGAGGGAACAGCTGGGTGCTGAACAGCGTCGTCCCGGGCAACGGGAACCTCGGCACCGGGGACATCAGCATCGGTTTCGGCTCGCGGGGCGGCCGGCTCTACACCGGCATCCTCAACGGCCGAACCGGCGACATGCAGATCCTGCGCGCGCCGAACATCGCCTCGCCCACCCCGATGGGCGTGCTCGTCGACCGGACCGACGAGGACCAGCCCTGGGTCGTCGCCGTCACCGTGACGGCGGACGGCCACAGCAACGACCGGGTGTACGTCGGCAGCAACGACTTCGCGTCGCCGGCCAACACCGCCACCGTGGACGTCTCGGGCGACGCCGGGACCGGGCCCGCCCCGGCCGGCTTCGCACCCGTCCGGCTCGACCGGCGCTCCGGGGTGGTCTTCGACGGGCCGCCGGTGCGGATCGCCGCGCACCCGGACGGCACGGTCTACATCGCGTTCATGAGCATCACCGCCGAAGCCCCGCTCGACCGGGCCCGGAAGACCTTCGACGTCGTGGTGACCCGCGACGACAAGGGCGGCATCGGGCCGAGCCCCTTCGAGGACCTCCTGGACTCGGCGGACGGCGAGGTCGGCCAACGCGCGGTCAGCGGTCGGAAGGTCAGGTTCAACCCGCAACAGCGGACGCTGGGCCAGGAGCGCACCGGTGCGGACCTGTCGATCGCGGTGGACCCCACGGACTCCAACAGCGTGTGGGTCGCCTACTGCGACAACCTCGGCGGAGCCGTCCCCACCGACTACGTGCTGCACACCCTGCACTCGGCGGACCGCGGGCAGACCTGGTCCGCGGCCCGCCCCGACGTGGTCAACGGCAAGAACCCGTCCTTCGCCGTCAACTCCGACGGCCTGGTCGGGCTGGTCTACCAACAGCTGGTCCACAACCAGTGGTCGACGGTGCTGGAGCTGAGCGACGACGGCTTCCAGACCATGGAGAGCCAGGTGCTGCACCAGGCCCCGGGCGACGTCCCGTCGGCCGGGAGCCAGCTGCCCTACCTCGGCGACTACATCCGGATGGTCACGGTCGGGAAGGACTTCTACGGCATCTTCGCCGGCAACAACACCCCCGACCGGGCCAACTTCCCGGTGGGCGTGACGTACCAGCGCAACGCCAACTTCACCACCCGTCAACTGCTCAGCACGGACGGCGTGACCAGGATCGCGCCGTCGATCGACCCGTTCTTCTTCCACCGGGCCGCCTGAGTTCCACCGGGCCCGAGCACCCGCACCCCAGGGCGCCCGCCACGAACGGTCGTGGCGGGCGCCCTGCTGTCGGGCACTGTGGTTCGGGGTACGGTCAGTTCGGGGTCCGGTCAGGTGGTGGCCAGGCAGAACCGCACCAGCCCGGCGTCCACGTCACGGATGATCTCCTCCATCTCCGCCCACCGCGGGTGGAACTCGGTGCCCCACTCGACGGTGAAGCCGAGCACCTTGCCCTGGTCGGGCTCGGCGAAGTGGCGGGCGTAGACGTAGTCGTCGCTGGTCCCGCTGGTCGGGTAGAGGTGGAAGCCGGTGATCGGCTTGTACGCCAGGCCGCGGACGCCCTTGAGGCCCTCGCAGAAGGCCTCGGCGAGCTCCACGGCGGCGTCCTCGTCGTCCTTGGGGATGTACTCGGCGTACGTGAGGTCGCCGGGCCGGCCGCGCTTGCCGTCGAAGTCGGCGTTGCGGAAGTTCATGTCGGGGTTGTCCGACTGGTTCTCGTCGTCGCCCCAGTTGTAGAGGATGTCCTGCGAGTAGCTGTGCACGTCGACGAACCACGCGGTCCGCGGGAACTGCTCCAGCAGGGCGAGGACGTTCTGGGTCTCCGGTTCGGAGAACGCGCTCGGGCCGCAGTAGACCTGCGGGTCGCACGGGTCGTTGGACACCCGGGCGTCGGCGGCCGGATCGAAGGCGGTGACGAAGTCGAAGAGGAAGTCGTAGTTGCGGTTGAGGTCCACGCCCACGCAGTCCGGGTTCTGGCTGCCGCCGGTGTAGGCGGTGTTGCGGTTCTTGCGCCACATCGGCCTGACGGTCTGGCTGTAGTGCCGGCCGTCGGGGTTGACCAGCGGGAAGACCACCAGGTCGATCCGGTGGAGCAGGTCGCTGACCTGGCCGGCGGTGAAGGCGGTGCCGCCGTAGCCGAGGCCGGTGCCGTCGCGGTGGGCCTCCAGCAGGTCGGCGGCGAGGTGGACGAGGATCTCGCAGCTGCCCCACTCACGGGCGTGGACGCCGCCGATCATCATCACGCACGGCTTCGGGAGCGCCGCGGGGGCGCCGATCAGCAGGGCGTGGGAGGTGCGGCCCTCGCACGAGGGCTCGGGCAGGGTGAGGAGCTGGGTGGTGTCGGGGTAGGCGGTGGCCAGGCTGGTCACGGCGGACTCGACCTCGGTGACGTTCAGGTACGGCATGGCGGGCCTCCCGGGTCAGCCGGTGGTCTTGGCGGCCAGGCCGCGCGGGACGGCGTCGTCGGGGGCGAACCGGTCGCCGGACCCGATGTCGGCCTGGGCGGCGCGCCCGGCCTCACTGGCGTTGCCGGTCCGGGTGACGGTGACGCCCTCGCGTTCGAGGGCCGGCACCTGGGCGGCCGTGGCATAGACGTCGACGCCGATGCTGCCGTCCGCCTCGACGTGCGGCCGTCCGCCGACGTCGGAGCGGGTTTCGCGCAGCAGTGCGCGCAGGGTCTCCGGGTCCTTGGCGGTCACGCGGAGGCGCAGGATGTCTTCGTACGGTTCGTTCGGAACGGCGGACATGAGGGACTTCTTCCGGGTGCCGTCGGAGCGGGGCCGGAGCGGTGTCCGGCAGTTCCCCCGGCGGCGCCGATATGAGCGTGTATGTCCGACGTGTACCTCGTATACCTCAGGATGCGTCGCCGCCGTAGAAGTCGTCAAGGGGAGGCTCCGGCATCCCGTCGAGCAGGCTGTCCAGGCCGCTCAGCATCTCCGCCTCGTCGTCGAAGTCGGCGAACCGGGGCACCAGGGCGCGCAGTCGCGGGTAGTCGGTGGCGGGCAGCCGGTGCAGGCCGAGCCGCAGGGCCGGGTCCGGTTCGCTCGGGTTGTCGACCACCTGGCGCTTGTCCACCAGGAGACAGCCGAGGTTCCAGGCGACGAAGGTGCGGTAGACGGTCAGCGCGCCGGCGTCGTCGAAGCCGGCCCGGCCGAGCACGGCCAGGATGTGCTCGGTGAGCTCCAGCACCGAGACCGGGCGGCGGGTCACCGGGACGGACAGCGGGCGGGTCGCGACCAGCGGCAGGATCTCGGGGTGGGCGTGCGCGGTCGCGGCGAACGCCCGGGCGATCCGGCGCAGTTCGGCGCGCCAGCCGGCCTCGTGGGCACCGCGGCCGGCGCCGGCCCGCAGCCGGGTGTTGATCTCGTCGAAGTAGGCCTCGACCAGGCCGTCGATCAGCGCTTCCTTGCCCGGGGTGTAGCGGTACAGGGCCATCGACTCCACGCCGAGTTCGGCCGCCAGCCTGCGCATCGTCAGCGCGGCCAGGCCCTCGCGGTCGACCAGGGCCACGGCTGCGCCCAGCACCAGCGGGCGGCTCAGCCGGCCCCGCTTCTCGGGGGCGTCCTGCTCGGCCATCTCCGCACTCCTCCGGGTCGGTGGCAGCGTCGTCGGCCGTGCCCGGGCCGGCGGGGCGGCTCGGCGGACCGGCGGTGACGGGGCCCGCTGCCGGGGCGGGTCTTCGGCGGACGTCACTCAGCGGATACAGAACCAGGATACAAGGTAGGAATCGGACGTAAACGGGTGAGCGGCTTCTGCCGCCCGGTTTCGCCGATCCCGCTGGTCAGCCGACCGGTGGCGGCCCGGCGCGGGCGGCGGGTGCGGCGACCGGGGCGGCGGGGCCGGTGGCGGTGCGTGACGGACCGGGCGGTGACGGTCGGCGGGGGTGCGGGCGGTGCGGCGGGGGTGGTGACGGGGGCGGTCGGATCGGTCGCGGTGCGTAGCCGACCGGGAGGGTCCGGGCGGACCGTCGGGCGGGGTCAGTCGAGCAGCAGCCGGACGGCGAGGACGGCGACCAGGGCGGCGGAGCCGAGTGCGGTGAGCAGCCGGCCGCGCGGGCCGGTCAGCGCCCGGCCGAGCAGCGCGCCGCCGGAGGCCAGCAGCAGCTGCCAGCCCGCGGAGGCGGCGAAGGCGCCGAGGGCGAAGGCGGCCCGGGCCGCGACGCCGTCCTGGCCGCCGCCGCCGAGCACCAGGGCGGCGAAGTAGAGCACGGTGAGCGGGTTCAGCAGGGTGATGCCCAGCAGGGTGAGGAAGGCCCGGGCCGGGGTGGGCGGCGCGACCCGCGGCCCGGCGCCGCCGCCGGGACGGGTGCGCAGCGCGGCGGCGGCCGTCCGGGCGGCCAGGATCAGCAGCACCAGGGCGGAGGCGATCCGCAGCGGCCGGGCGACCGGTTCGAGCAGCGGCGCGAGGCCGGCGCCGCCGGCCGCCGCGAGCAGCGCGTACAGCCCGTCCGCGGTGGCCACGCCGAGGGCGGCGCAGGCGCCGGTGCGCAGCGAGGTGCGCGCGGTGAGTGACACCAGGTAGGCCCCGACGGCCCCCACCGGGACGGCCACGCCGAGCCCGGCGAGCAGCCCCGCGGCCAGCGCGGCGCTCACGTGCGTGCGGCGTCGGGCCTCCGGGGACGGCCGGAGCGCTGTCGGACCGCGGCCGGGCGGGCGGCGGAGGTCGCGGACAGCGGGCGGACGGCGGAGTCGGTCATGGGCCGATGGTGGCGGCCCGGGCCCAGGGGCGGCAAACGGTTTTCCCGGGGCCCGGGGTAGCGTGGGACGACCCCGTGATCACCGTCCCGAGGAGAGCCGATGAGCAGTCAGAACGACCCGGTGCGAACGATGTTGGCCGAGGCCTGGGCCTCCTGGGCGGCCCGCGGCGAGGCGCTGGCCGCCGAGGACTGGGACCGTCCCACCCGGCTGCCCGCGTGGACCGTACGGGAGCTGTTCGCCCATGCGGCGCCGGTGCCGGAGATGTTCGCCGGGCTGCGCGGGGCGCTGCTGGACGGACCGGCCGAGATCACCACCGGCGCCGGGATCCTGCGCGCCTACAACCGCCCCGACGGTCTCGCGCACACCGCCGCCGGGCAGATCGCCGACGCGGCCAGGGAGGCCGCCGGGCGGACCGAACCCGCCGTGCTGATCGCCCGGTTCGGGGTCGAGGGACCGGCCGCCCTGGCCGGTCTCGCCGACCTGCCGCCGGGCACCACGGTGGCGCACCCGCTGCTCGGCAGCGTGGCGCTGGGGGCGCTCGGCGAGGTGGCGCTGATGGAGGCGACCGTCCACCTGCTCGACCTGGTCGCGGCCGTCGGCGGTCCGCCGCCCGCCGAGGGGGCGCTGCGCTTCACCCGCGCGCTGCTGGCGGAGGTCGCCGACCCGGTGGCCTTCATCGAGGCGGCGACCGGCCGCGGCGCGGAGGCGGTGCTGCCGGTGATCCGGTGACCGGTGATCCACTGAGGCGGCCGTCAGGCGGGCCGGTCGGCGGATGAGGCGTATGCGTCTCATGTCATGAGCCTTTCAAAGGTGCGGGTTTGCTGTCACGCTGCTGCTCCCGACCCGCTCCCCACGAGAGGCTCCGATGAGAAGAATCCTGCCCGCCCTGACCGGCGCCGCCCTGTTCGCGGCGACCGGCCTCGCGGCGCTCGCCACCCCCAATGTGGCGAGCGCCGCGGCCTGCACACCCGCCCAGGTGGTGGCCAACGGCGGTTTCGAGTCCGGCGGTTCGCCCTGGACGGCGCCGAGCGGCGCGATCACCGGCGACAGCGGCCAGAGCGCCCACTCCGGCAGCTCCTACGCCTGGCTCGACGGCTACGGCTCCAGCCACACCGACACGCTCTCGCAGTCCGTCACCCTCCCCACCGGGTGCGGCACCGCGACGCTCGGGTTCTGGCTGCACGTCGACACCGCCGAGACGACCGGCGGCACCGCCTACGACAAGCTGAGCGTGAAGGTCGGCTCCACCACCGTGGCCACCTACTCCAACCTGGACGCCCAGGCCGGGTACGTGCACCGGAGCGTCGACGTCTCCGCCTTCGCCGGCCAGGCCGTGACGCTCGCCTTCACCGGCGTCGAGGACTCCAGCCTGCAGACCAGCTTCGTGCTGGACGACGTCACCCTGGACGTCTCCGGCGGCACCACCCCGCCCCAGCCCGGCGACCCGACCCGCACCCCGGTCGCGCCGGCGTACAGCGTCGACCTCAGCAGCGACGCCTCCGGCGGCAGTTGGACCGGCCACGAGAGCGTGACCTTCAGCAACGCCTCGCCCACCGCGCTGAACGAGGTGTACCTGCGGCTGTGGGACAACGCCCACGGCAGCTGCCCCAGCACCCCGATCACGGTGACCAACGTGACCGGCGGCACGGCGTCCCCGCTCACCGTGAACTGCACCGCGCTCAAGATCACCCTCCCGGCCCCGCTCGCCCAGGGCCAGAGCGGCACCGTCGGCTTCGACCTCGGCATCACCGTGCCGAGCGGCGCGGACCGCTTCGGCCACGACGGCGCGTACAACTTCCTCGGCAACGCCCTGCCCGTGCTGGCGATACGCGACGCGGCCGGCTGGCACCTCGACCCGTACACCAACAACGGCGAGTCCTTCTACTCGGTGGCCTCGGACTTCACCGTCACCCTGGACCACCCGTCCGGCCTGCTGGTGCCCGCGACCGGCACCTCGGTGGACACCCCCGGCACGGCCGGACGGACCGTCACCAAGGCCACCGCGAGCAAGGTGCGCGACTTCGCCTGGGGCGCCGGGCCATTCACCAGGATCTCCGGCACCTCCGCGGCCGGGGTGAAGGTCAACGTCTACTCGGTGGCCGGGATCAGCGCGGCCGACTCCAAGTCGATGCTCTCCACCGCGACCTCGGCGGTCGACGCCCACGCCCAGCGCTTCGGCGCCTACCCGTACGGCGAGTTGGACGCGGTGATCGACAACAACTTCTGGTTCGGCGGCATGGAGTACCCGGGCTTCGTCCTCGACCTGGTCAGCACCACGGCGCTCACCCACGAGATCGGTCACCAGTGGTGGTACGGCATCGTGGGCGACGACGAGTACACCAGTCCCTGGCTGGACGAGTCCTTCACCGACTACGCCACCGACCTCGCCCTCGGCAAGACCGGCAACGGCTGCTGGAACAACGTCTCCTGGGCCTCCTCGGCGGAGAAGATCACCAACTCGATGGCGTACTGGGACGCCAACTCCTCCCGCTACTCCACCGTCGTCTACGGCTACGGCAAGTGCGCCCTGCACGACCTGCGCCGGACGATCGGCGACAGCGCGATGACCACGCTGCTGCGGAACTACGCGCAGGGGCACTGGAACGGCGTCTCCACCACCGCCGAGTTCAAGGCGGCGGCCCAGGCCGCGACCACCGTGGACCTGACCTCCTTCTGGAGCCAGCACCGCATCGACGGCTGAGCCCGCGCACCCCGAAGGCGCCGCCCCCGGTCCCGGCCGGGGCGGCGCCCTTCGACGTCCTTCCGGTGCTCCGCCGTGCCCGTCGAGGCCCCTTGACGGCACGGCGGGCCGGAGAGACGCTGGCCGTATACGACATAAGCGTCTGCCGTATACGGACAGTCGAAAGCGCACGACCAAGAGTCGCGAGCTCCCGGCGCTGACCGACCGCTGGAGCGATCATGTCGACCAACCACTACGTG
Organism: Kitasatospora sp. NPDC114501; assembly: GCF_055633695.1. NCBI lineage: Bacteria > Bacillati > Actinomycetota > Actinomycetes > Kitasatosporales > Streptomycetaceae > Kitasatospora > Kitasatospora sp. NPDC114501. Next base: position 110,577 of record NZ_JBVKDS010000004.1, read on the forward strand.
CCGCTGCCGGACAGCTCCCGCGTTCCGCTCGACGGAGCGCGGGTCATCGGACCGGCCCATCCCCAGACACCCATGACCGTCACCGTCTACCTGCGGCGCGACCCCGCCGCGCAGCCGCGTCCGGACGTGTACGAGCTGGCGCTCCAGGCGCCGGCCCGGCGCACCCTGCCCAGCGACGACCAGTACGCCGCCACCCACCGGTGGCTGGACACCGACCTCAAGGCGGTCGAGGCCTTCGCCGCCGAGCACGGCCTCAAGGCCGCGAACCCCGACCCGCTCGCCCGCAGCATCCAGCTGACCGGCACCACCCGGGACATCGCGGACGCCTTCCAGGTGACCCTGGCCCGCTACCGCTACCAGGACGCCGACGGCGCCCCCCGGACCTACCGCGGCAGGGAAGGGCAGATCTACGTACCAGCCGAGCTGGACGGCATCGTCACCGGCGTCTTCGGCCTGGACGACCGCCCGATCGGCACCCGCCTGCTGATCCGCCGGGCGGCCAACACGATCCCGGTGGCACGCGCCACCCCGACGGTCCAACCGGGAGCCTTCCTGCCACCGCAGCTCCAGGCGCCGTACGCCTACCCGGCCGGCACCGACGGGAGCGGGCAGTGCATCGCCGTCCTCGCCTTCAACGGCGAGACCCCGCCAGGCGTCCCGTCCGGCGGCTACTCGGTCGAAGCCCTGCGGAGCTACTTCGTCGGCGTCCTGCACCAGGACATGCCGGACATCACCAACATGGTGATCCCGGGCGTCGGCACCCCCGGCAACGAACCGGGCCAGGACTCCGACTTCGACACGGCCGACACCAGCGGTGAGATCATGCTCGACCTGGCGGTCGTCGGCGGCCTCGCGCCCAAGGCGAAGATCGTCGTGTACTTCAGCAGGTTCACCGAACAGGGCTGGGTCGACGTGATCACCCGGATCGTCAACGACACGGTGAACCGGCCGACCGTGATCTCCTCCAGCTACGGCAACCCCGAGGCCAGCCCGGGCAGCCGGTGGACGGTCGGGGCGATGAAGCGGGTCGACGCCGCGTTCGCCAACGCGGCCGAGAAGAACATCAGCATCTGCTGCGCCTCGGGCGACGACGGTTCCCGCGACCAGATCCACGACGAGCGCGCCCACGCCGACTTCCCCGCCGCCAGCCCGCACGTGCTCGGCGTCGGCGGCACCAGGCTGGTGGTCTCCCACGGGCAGGTCGTCAGCGAGGTCTGCTGGGACAACGGCCCGGGCAGCCGGACGGGTGGCGGTATCAGCAAGGTCTTCCCGGTACCCCCGTACCAGGCCGACGCCCAGGTGCCGCCGTCGGCCAACCCGCCGCACGCCCGGGGGCGCGGTGCGCCCGACGTGTCCGCGCTGGCCGACCCCGACACCGGCGTGGTCATCCCGAGCGTCGACGGTGTGCACTTCAACCAGATCGGCGGCACCAGCGCCGCCGCCCCGATGTGGTCCGCCCTGCTGGCCCGGATCAACCAGGCCCTGCCCGGGTCCGCCCAGGTCGGCTTCCTCAACCCGCTGCTGTACGCGAAGTTCGCGAGGGGAGTCCTGCGGGACATCACCAAGGGCAGCAACGGCGCGTACGCCTCCGGGCCCGACTGGGACCCGTGCACCGGCCTCGGCAGTCCCGGCGGCCAGCAACTGCTGGACGGCCTCAGGGCCCTGTAGACCCGGACGTCGGACGTCCGCACCCGTGGGCCCCCGCCTCGGCGACGGGGGCCCGACGGACGGCCGGTCAGCCCAGGGCGAGGGCGCGGAGGCGGTCGGTGGCGCCGTTGAAGTAGTTCTGGTCACCGGGGAAGGTGCCGGAGTCGGCGAACTGCCAGAAGGTCTGGTAGCCCCAGCCGTTCGGCAGGGTGCCGACGGAGGTGGAGTAGCGGGCTATCCAGAGCGGGTTGGTGGTGCCGAAGCCGCCGTTGTTGCCGGTGCACTGGGTCCACCAGTTGGTGGTGGTGTAGATGGTGGGGTAGCGGCCGGTGCGGGAGTGCACGGTGTTGCTGAAGTCGCGGATCCAGCTGACCATGGCGCTCTGGCTGAGGCCGTAGCAGGTGGCGCCGTAGGGGTTGTACTCGATGTCCAGCGCGGGCGGCAGGGTCTTGCCGTCGGCGGACCAGCCGCCGCCGTGGCTGACGAAGAAGTTGGCCTGGGTGGCGCCGGAGGAGACGTTCGGCAGCGCGAAGTGGTACGCGCCGCGGATCAGACCGGCGTTGTACGAGCCGTTGTACTGCTGCGCGAAGTACGGGTTGGTGTAGCCGGTGCCCTCGGTGGCCTTGACGTAGGCGAACTTGGCGCCGTTGGCGGCGACCGAGGACCAGTTGACGTTGCCCTGGTAGCTGGAGACGTCCAGCCCCGGGGTCTGGGTGGCGGCGAGGGACGCGAACGGCGCGCCGCCGCGGCCCTCGTGGGCGGCGACGGTGGAGCCGGCGAAGTCCTGCTCGGGGTGGAAGCCGGGGTGGCCTTCGACGACGGGGGCGACAGGGGCGGGTTCGGCCGCGTACGCCGGGGCGGCCACGCCGGCGACCAGGGCGGTCGCGGCGGCGAGGGCGGCCAGGGCGGGAAGGCGGCGGCGGGCCGGTCTGTCGGTGCCGGTCGTGGTGCGGGCGGAGCGGGAAGAGCGGGACATGAGCACTCCTCTGGTCCGTGCGAGGGGAAGGTCGAAATGACCCGGTACGGCCGGGGTCGGACCGGCCGTACCGCAGAGTAGCCATGTACCTGCTACCGCCGCCAGGCAGCTTTTTTCACAGGGTGAACGCACGTCACCCGGGCCGGAACGCCATGGCGGGCAACGGGTGTTGCCGGTTCTGCCGGTCCGCCGGGGATCAGCGCTGGAGGGTGAGGAGGCCGGGCCGCCAGGGGAGCTGGTCGTAGGGGCCGGTCGCGGTGGGGGACTTGCCCTGGTAGAGGAGTTGCAGGTGGCAGGGGTCGACGGTCATGGTCTGGTCGGGGTTGTCGCGGACGAGGTCGCCGTGGCTGATGTCGTTGGTCCAGGTGGCGCCGCTGTTGGCCTTGCCGGCGAAGGGGTTGTTCTCGGTGGCGGCCTGCGGGGTCCAGGTGCCGTTCAGGCTGGTGGCGGTGAAGGAGCGGAAGTAGCGCTGCTCGTTGGCGCCGCGGGCCTCGACGAGCATGAGGTACTGGTTCTGGCCCTGGACCTTGTAGACCTGCGGGGCCTCGAAGAGGTTCTTCACCGTGTCGGTCATGACGGTGGTGTAGGAGGAGCCGAAGTTGCCGGGGAAGTTCCCGATCGGCATGCTCGCCCGGTAGATGCTGCCGTTGTCACCGGCGAAGAACAGGTACATGTTCTGGTCGTCGGCGATCAGGGTCTGGTCGATCGGGCCGGTGCCGGAGTTGGGGATGCTGCCGGTGAACAGCGGCTGCGGCGCGGACCAGCCGTTGGGGTTGGTCGGGTCGCTGGACGTGCGGTAGATGAACGGCCACGCACCCCACTGGTACGCGAGCACCCAGATGTTCTTCGGCGCGAAGTAGAACAGGGTGGGTGCCACCGCGTTCTGGTTCATCGCCGTCTGGGGAGCCGAGGCCATGTCCGACCAGTTGGTGAACGGGGCGAACGCCATCGAACCGTACGACGAACCCGTGACGTTCGACGCGTACACCAGGTGCTTGCCGTTGTAGACCACGTCCGTGAAGTCCTTCAACGCACCCCAGCCGTTCGCCGGCTGTGCCAGCGCACCCGTCGAGGACCAGCGGTACGTCGACGGAAGGGCGCAGTTACCGCCCGGCGGCGTCGTCCCGGACAGGCCGGTCCACTTCTGGTTGCTGCCGCCGCTGCACGTCCAGAGCCCCACCGACGTGCCGTTGGCCGTGCCGGCGCCGGTCACGTCGAGACACAGCCCCGACTCGACGCCGACGATCGTGCCGTCGGAGTTCACCCGCCACTGCTGGTTCGCGCCGCCGCTACAGGTCCAGATCTGCACCTTGGTGCCGGCCGTGGTGGCGTGGCCCGGCACGTCCAGGCACTTGTCGCCGTACACGGTCAGCTGGCTGCCGGACGTCGACGTCCACTGCTGGTTGGCACCGCCCGAGCAGTCGTAGATCTGCAGGGACGCGCCGTCGGTCCGGCTGGCGCCCGAGACGTCGAGGCACCGACCGGAACCCGTACCGCGCAGGGCGCCGCTGGTGTCCGCCTGGGCGGGGGTCGCGACGAGCATGGCCGCCAGTGCCGCCACGGCCGCGACCACGGCGGTGAGCACCGCGGACGGTGGCCTGGGGCGGGAACCTCGTTCGTGCATGGGATCTCCTTCGTGGACGGATGTGGAACTGTCACCCGGCTTCGTCATCGCTCACCCGCGCGGGGCGCGCGCCGGCCGGCAGGCGCGCGCCCCGCGGCTCAGCTCACCTGAGGTTCCAGTGCTGGTTGGCGCCGCCGTTGGAGTCCCAGATCTGGACGGGCGTGCCGTTGGCGGTCTGACCGCCGGGGGTCTCCAGGGCGCGGCCGCTGGCGACGTTGGTGAGGGTGTAGGAGCCGTCGCCGTTCCGAGCGGCCTTCCAGTGCTGGTTGGCGCCGCCGCTGGGATCCCAGACCTGCATCCTCGTGCCGTTGCCCGTCTGGCCGGCCGGCTCGTCCAGGACCCGGCCGCTGGCGATGTTGGTCAGCGTGTAGGAGCCGTCCCCGTTCTGGTCGGCCCGCCACTGCTGGTTGGCGGCACCGGCGGCGTCCCACACCTGGAGCGGCGTGCCGTTGCCGTTCTGCCCCGCGGGCTCGTCGAGGACGCGCCCGCCGGCTCCCGCCGCGGAGAGCGTGTAGACGGTGCCGGAGACGATGCCCCCGCTCGGCGTGCCGCTGCCACCGCCGCCCAGGGTGGTGAGGACCGCTCCGTAGGCCGGCTTCTTGTTGCCGTTGTTGTCGAACAGCAGCGGGTTCTCGCCGGTGCGCCAGGAGTCGCTGTCGCGGATGCCCCACACCGTGATGCCGGTGCAGCGGGCGACGTCGAGGCAGGCCCGGACGGTGTTGGCGTACGCGGTGGCGGGAGCCTGGGCGATGTCGAGTTCGGTGATCTGGACGTCCACGCCGAGCGCGGCGAAGTTGGCCAGCGTGGTCCGGAAGCTCGCCGGCGGTCCGCCGTTGCCGAAGTGGCTCTGGAAGCCGACGCAGTCGATGGGCACGCCGCGGGACTTGAAGTCCTTGACCATGCTGTAGACGCCCTGGGTCTTGGCGTCGGACCAGTTCTCGATGCTGTAGTCGTTGTAGCAGAGCTTGACCGAGGGGTCGACGTTCCGCGCGGTGCGGAACGCCTCCTCGATGAAGCCGTTGCCCAGCACGTTCTGGAACACCGAGCCGCGGTGCTGGCCGCTGCCGCCGTCGGCGAACGCCTCGTTGACCACGTCCCAGGCGTAGATCTTGCCCTTGTAGTGGTTCATCTCGGCGGTGATGTGGTTGTTCATCACGCTGCGCAGCGTGTTCGCGTCGCCGATGGAGCTGACCCAGTTGGGCAGTTGGGAGTGCCAGACCAGCGTGTGGCCGCGCATCCGCTGGCCGTGCGCGTTGGCGTGGTTGACGATCGAGTCCGCGGGACCGAAGTTGAAGTTGCCGCGGGACGGCTCGATGGTGTCCCACTTCATCTCGTTCTCCGGGGTGATCATGTTGAATTCCCGGTCGAGAACGGTGGAGTACGTCGAGTCGCCGAGCCGGCCGGCGGCCACGGCGGTGCCGAAGTAGCGGCCGCTGTCGGCGGCGGCCGCGCCCAGCGTGGTCGCCCCGGCGGCCTGCGCCGTGGGGATCGCGGTGACGGCGGTGGCCGCGCCGACGAGCAGGCACGCGGCCGTCGTCAGGGCCTTGCGGAGTCGGGGTTTCGTGGTGAGTCGTGGCATGACGGATCGTTCTCCTCGGGTGGGGGGAGGCCTGCACAACCGGACGTGGCGCCCGCCCTGCCGGTCAGCGCATACTGTTAGCGCTAACAATTCGCGGCGGCCGCGGCCCCTGTCCGGAATGTTCAGGCGAGGTCTCCGACAGGCGATGTACGGCGTCGACAGGACCGCGCCCGTGGGTGGTTGGCGCGGGGCCGGGGATCCAAGGCCCCTCGGACGTGTCGACGGCGCCAGTGTTGGCCTGAGCCCGTCAAGCTGTCAACGCTTTCGGCAAAAACAGCGACAACTTCGCGCGGCCCCGGGTCTACACCGCCGGAGAGCGGAGCCGGTCAGGCGTGTGGTGGTTGGAGCCGAGGCGGCGTCAGCGATGCGGAGCAGCGGCGAAACTTTCGAAACGGTTCACGGCCGACCGGGCGCCACGGCGCTGGAGCGCACCACCAGGGTGGTCGAGAGTTCGAGGCGGGTGGGGGCGGCCGGGGCCGCCCCGGCGCGGAGGTTGAAGATCAGGCGGGTCGCCTGTTCGGCCATCTCGCGCAGCGGCTGGCGGACGGTGGTCAGCGCGGGGCTGGTCCACTGCGCGATGTCCAGGTCGTCGTAGCCCACCACGGACAGGTCCTCGGGGACGCGCAGACCGCGCACCCGGGCGGCCTCCATGACCCCGAGGGCCTGCAGGTCGCTGCCGGCGAAGATCGCGGTGGGCCGGTCGGGGAGCTCCAACAGTCGTCCGGCCCGGGCGAATCCGCCCTCGGCGTGGAAGTCGCCGAAGGCGGTCAGCGCGGGGTCGACCGGCAGGCCGGCCATGGACAGCGCGGAGCGGTAGCCGTCCAGCCGGGCCAGGGAGCAGAGGGTGTCCTCCGGGCCGGTGACGATGGCGATGCGCCGGTGGCCGAGCTCGATCAGGTGCCGGGTGGCGGCCAGGCCGCCGGCCCAGTTGGCCGAGCCCACCGAGGGCACGTCCGGGTCGGGGTTGCCGGCCGGGTCGACGATCACGAACGGGATGGAGCGCGCGCGCAGTTGGCGCTTGAACTCGGGCGGCAGGCTGGAGAAGACCAGGACGACGCCGAGGGGGCGCCGACGCAGCACCGCCTCGATCCACTCCGGTCCGGGGGCGTGGCGGGAACCGCTGTGGGTGACCACCACCGCCGCGCCGTGCTCGTTCGCCACGGCCTCGACGCCACGCAGGAGTTCCATCGCCCAGAGGCTGTCGAGCTCGTGGAAGACGATCTCGACGAGGGGGGCTTCGCCGCCGCCGCGCGCGGTGCGCCGGTAGCCGTGGTCGTTCAGGACCTGCTCGACGCGCACGCGGGTGGCCGCCGCCACGTCGGTACGGCCGTTGAGGACCTTCGAAACCGTCGAAACGGAGACCTCGGCCTCGCGCGCGATGTCCGCGAGGGTCACCCGTCCCAGTTCATCGCCCTTTTCCATGGGGGCAGCATAAGGCACCGGCGACGCAAGACAGTTGGCGCATCACAACTTCGACATCCCCTTCGCCCGGGGGGTTGACCCGAAACATGTTCGCAACCTAGCGTCCCCGCCATGCAGTTATTTCGAGAAACCCGTCGAAACTTTAGGGGAGACCCGATGAAGAGACGCGCTTTCGCCGCCGCCCTCGGACTGGCCGCGGTCATGGTCGGGACAGCCGCCTGCGGCAGCGGCGGCTCCTCCGCCGGCGGCGGCTCCGGCACGATCCACGTGCTGGTCTACGGGGACGCCAGCAACAAGGTCGAGAAGCAGCTGGTCGACACCTTCAACAAGACGTCGAAGGTCAAGGCCGTCCTCGACACCATCCCCGGCGCGGACTACCAGGCCAAGCTCAACACCGTCATCAACACCCCCCAGGCGCCGGACGTCTTCTTCAACTGGGGCGGCGGCAGCATCCAGTCCTACGTGAAGTCCGACCTGCTGCTCCCGCTGGACGACATGATCGCCGCGGACCCGGCGCTGAAGAGCAGCTTCCTGCCCTCGGTGTTCGACACCGCCGTGATCGACGGCAAGTCCTACGGCATCCCGATGCGCGGCACCCAGCCCGTGCTGCTGTTCCACAACAAGAAGGTGCTGGCCGACGCCGGCCTGAGCGCCCCGAAGACCTGGGACGACCTCCTGAGTGCCGTGCAGGTGCTCAAGTCCAAGGGCGTCACCCCGATCGCCCTCGGCGGCGGCGACCAGTGGCCGACCCTGATGTGGTACGAGTACGTCTTCGACCGCGTCGCGGGCCCCGAGCTGTTCCGGAAGGTGCTGTCCGGCGACAAGAGCGCCTGGGAGAGCGAGGACGCCAGGAAGGCCCTGGGCATGCTCAAGCAGCTGGTCGACGCCGGGGCGTTCGGATCGAACTTCGACTCGGTCAAGTTCACCGACGGCGGCTCCCCGGCCCTCCTGGCCAAGGGCAAGGCGGCCTTCGAGCTGATGGGCTCCTGGGAGTACGCCACCCAGCGGGACGCCAATCCCGACTTCGCCAAGGGCGGCCTCGGGTACGGAACCTTCCCCGCCGTCGCCGGCGGCAAGGGCGACCCGGCCGACCTGGTCGGCAACACCAACAACTTCTACTCGGTGCTGAAGAAGAGCAAGCATCCCGAGGCGGCGGCCGCCTTCCTGAAGCTCATGTACTCCGACGAGTTCGTGAAGGCGCAGCTGGCGATCGGCAACCTGCCGACCACCACCAACACCGAACAGTTCCTCGCCACCTCGGACAGCCCCGACTACTCGAAGTACCAGTACGACCTGGTCAAGGCCGCCCCGTCGTTCCAGCTGTCCTGGGACCAGGCGTACCCGCCGGCCGCCAACACGCCGATCCACACCGCCGTCCAGCAGTTCTTCAACGGCAAGCTCGATGCGGACGGCTTCATCAAGGCCATGCAGGCCTTGCCCGCCTCCTGAGACGGATCGCCATGAGTGCTACCTCCCTAGACCCTCCGGCGATCGGGGCGCGGCCCCGCCGGACCGGCGTAGGGGTGACCCGCCCGGGCCTCGCCTGGGCGCTGCCCGCGACCGTGTTCTTCCTGGTGTTCGCGGTCCTGCCGCTGGTCCTGGTGGCGGTGCTCTCCTTCACCAGCTGGAACGGCGTCGACGCCCCCCGGTTCAACGGCTTCGCCAACTGGACCAAACTGCTGCACGACCCGGTCATGACGCAGAGCGTCGGTCTGACCCTGGTGCTGACCGTGGCCGGGGTGGTCGTGCAGACCCCGGTGAGCATCCTGCTGGGCGTGTGGGCGGCCGGGCACCAACGCAACCGAGCGGTGCTGTCCGCGATCTTCTTCGTGCCGCTGCTGCTGTCCGCGACCGCGGTCTCGGTGGTCTGGCGCGCCATCCTCGACCCCAACTTCGGCGTGCCCTCGCAGCTGGAATGGCTGTTCGGCGACGGCAACCTGATGGGCAGTCAGGGGAGTGCCGTCGCGGTGCTCACCTTCGTCGGCATGTGGCAGTGGACGCCCATGCACGCCCTGCTCTACCAGGGCGGCGCCCGGGCGATCCCGCAGGTGCTCTACCAGGCCGCGTCGATCGACGGCGCGGGCAGGGTGCGGCAGTTCTTCCACATCACCCTGCCGCAGCTGCGCAACACCGTCATCACGTCGGTGATCCTGATGCTGGTCGGCGGCCTCACCACCTTCGACACCGTCCTCATCCTCACCCAGGGCGGCCCCGGCACCGACACCACCAACAGCGCCTACTACATGTACCAACAGGCCTTCAAGAGCTTCGACTTCGGTGCCGGCTCGGCCATCGCCCTGGTCCTCGTGGTGGTCGCCACCCTGATCTCGCTCGCCGTCGTGCGGCTGTCCGGCTACGACAGGATGCGCAGCACCACGGAGGGACTGTGATGCGACGGCGTCCCAACCACCTCGCCGGGCTCGGCTCGCTGGTCTGGCTGGCACTCGTCGGCTTCCCGCTGTACGTGCTGCTGATCGCGACCTTCCGGACCCGGTCCGACTACTCCTCGCAGGGACCGCTCACCTTCCCCGCGCGGCTGACCCTGCAGAACTACGTCGACGACTTCTCCAACGGCTTCGGCCGGGACTTCCTCAACACGCTCCTCGTCACCGTGAGCGTGGTCGCGATCGTGCTGCTCGTGGTGCCCCCGCTCGCCTACGCGATCGTCCGGGCCCGGGGCAGGGCCATCGGGACGGTCTTCCGGGTCTTCCTGCTGGGGCTGGCGATTCCGGCGCAGGCCGTGATCGTGCCGATGTTCTACGTCATCGGCAAGGCCGGCCTCTACGACAACCTGCTCGGCGTCATCCTGCCCACCGCGGCGTTCTGCCTGCCGGTCTGCACGCTGGTGCTCACCGGCGCCATGCGGGACATCACCGGCGAGCTCTACGAGGCGATGGCCATGGACGGCGCCACCCCCTGGCGGGTGTTCTGGCAGCTGGTGCTGCCGCTGTCCAGGGGCGGCCTCTCGTCCGTCGTGGTCTTCTCCGCGTTGCAGGCGTGGAACGGCTTCCTGTTCCCCCTGATCCTCACCCAGTCGGAGGGCACCAAGGTCATCACCCTCGGCCTGTACGAGTTCCAGACCGAGCACGGCGTGAACGTGCCCGGCCTGCTCAGTGCCGTCGTGCTGTCGACGCTCCCCGTATTCATCGTCTACCTGTTCGCCCGCCGTGCCTTGGTCCAAGGCCTGATGGGCGTCGGAGGAAAGTGACCGGCACCATGAACCCGGCCGTCCCGTCCGCTGACCCGACCACCCGCTGGCGCGACCGCGCGCTCAGCCCCGAGGAACGCGCGGACTCCCTGCTCGCCGAGATGACCCTGCCGGAGAAGCTGGCCCAGCTCGTCGGCGTCTGGGTCGGCGCCTCCGACGAGGGCGGCGACGTCGCCCCGCACCAGCACGACATGGAGGAGCCGCCCGCCCTCGACGACCTGCTCCCCTCCGGGCTGGGCCAGCTGACCCGGCCCTTCGGCACGGTGCCGGTCGACCCGGCGCTGGGCGCGCTCTCCCTGGCCCGCAGCCAGCAGCGCATCGCCGCCGCGAACCGGTTCGGCATCCCGGCCCTCGCGCACGAGGAGTGCCTGGCCGGCTTCGCCGCCTGGGGCGCCACCGCCTACCCGGTGCCGCTCTCCTGGGGCGCCACCTTCGACCCGGACCTGATCCGGCGGATGGCCGCGGCCGTCGGCCGCGACATGCGCGCGGTCGGCGTCCACCAGGGCCTCGCCCCGGTCCTCGACGTCGTCCGCGACGCCCGCTGGGGCCGGGTCGAGGAGACCATCGGCGAGGACCCCTACCTGGTCGGCACGGTGGCCACCGCCTACGTGCAGGGCCTGGAGTCGGCGGGGATCGTCGCCACGCTCAAGCACTTCGCCGGGTACTCGGCCTCGCGCGCCGGGCGCAACCTCGCCCCCGTCGGCATGGGTGCGCGGGAGCGTGCCGACGTGATCCTGCCGCCGTTCGAGATGGCGGTGCGCGAGGGCCGGCCCGGTTCGGTCATGCACGCCTACACCGACACCGACGGCGTCCCCTCGGCCGCCGACGAGGCGCTGCTGACCGGGCTGCTGCGCGACACCTGGGGCTTCGAGGGGACCGTGGTCGCCGACTACTTCGGCATCGCCTTCCTCAAGGTGCTGCACGGCGTCGCCGGGGACTGGGCCGAGGCCGCCGCCCTCGCCCTGGCCAGCGGCGTGGACGTGGAACTGCCCACCGTGAAGACCTTCGGGGAGCCGCTGCTGCGCGCCGTCGAGGACGGGACCGTGCCCGAGGCGCTGGTGGACCGGGCGCTGCGCCGGGTGCTGACGCAGAAGGCCCGACTCGGCCTGCTGGACGAGGACTGGGACGCCGTCCCGGCGGCGCTCGCCGGCCGTTCGCTCGACGACCCGGCCGCCCTGCGGGGCTCGGTCGACCTGGACCGCCCGGAGAACCGCGCCCTCGCCCGGGAGATCGCCGAGCAGGCGGTGGTGCTGCTGCGCAACGACGGCACCCTGCCGCTGCGCGGCCCCCGCCGGATCGCGCTGATCGGCCCCAACGCCGACACCCCGACCTCGGTGCTGGGCTGCTACGCCTTCCCGGTGCACGTCGGCAGCCAGCACCCCGGGGTCCCGGTCGGCATCGAACTGCCGACGCTGGGGCAGGCGTTGGCGGCCGAGTTCCCCGGAAGCGAGATCCGCACGGCGGCGGGGGCGAGCGTCGACGGGCCCGACACGTCCGGCTTCGCCGAGGCCGTCGAGGCGGCCCGGCAGGCCGATGTCGTGATCGTCGCCCTCGGGGACCGGGCCGGCCTGTTCGGGCGCGGTACCAGCGGCGAGGGCTGCGACGTCGAGTCCCTGGAACTGCCCGGGGTGCAGCGGCAGTTGCTCGACGCGCTGCTGGACACCGGCAAGCCGGTCGTGCCGGTGCTGCTCGCCGGGCGCCCCTACGCGCTGGGGCGTGCGGCGACCGAGGCGGCGGCCCTGGTGCAGACCTTCTTCCCCGGGGAGGCCGGGACCGAGGCGATCGCCGCCGTGCTCAGCGGCCGGACCAACCCCTCGGGCCGGCTGCCGGTCAGCATCCCGGCCCGGCCTGGCGTGCAGCCCTCCACCTACCTCGCCGCCCGGCTGGCCGGACCCAGCGAGGTGTCCAGCACCGACCCGACCCCCGCGTTCGGGTTCGGGCACGGCATCGGCTACACCACGTTCGCGTGGACCGATCTGGAGGTGGACCGGGCCGCCGCCGCGACCGACGGCGAGCTCGGCCTCGCCTTCACCCTGCGCAACACCGGTGAGCGGAGCGGCAGCGAGACCGTCCAGCTCTACCTGCACGACCCCGTCGCCTCCGTCGTGCAGCCGGTCCTGCGGCTGATCGGCTACCGGCGGCTCACCCTTGACGCGGGTGAGCGGACCCGGATCAGGGTCCGTGTCCCCGCCGACCTCGCGTCCTTCACCGGACGCGACGGCCGACGCATCGTCGAGCCCGGCGAACTGGAGCTGCGGATCGCCGCCTCCAGCACCGACGTCCGGCTCACCGCCACCGTCCGACTGGACGGCCCGGTCCGAGTCCTGGACCACACCCGGCGCCTGCACGCGGACTTCCAGTGCACCTGATCCGCCACCGCGCCAGCCGGCACCGGAACCTTCCTCGCACTCATGGCAATCTCGACGGAGAGGTCCCATGTTCCGAAACCGCTCGTTACCGTCCCGTCTCCTGGGCGTCGTCGCCGCGGTCGGCCTCGCGGTCGGCCTGAGTCTTCAGGCCGCGCCGCAGGCCGCCGCCGCCCCGGCGGCCGCCACCCCGGCCGCCACGCCGGCCGCCACCCCGCAGACCACCGGCTCGCTGACGCAGATCACGAACTTCGGCGCCAACCCGACCGGGCTGCTGATGCACCTGTACGTGCCGAACAGCGTCAGGGCCAACCCCCCGATCCTGCTGGCCCTGCACGGGTGCCAGGGGACGGGGCCCTACCTGTACTCCAGCACCGACTTCGGCTCGCTCGCCGACCGGTACGGCTTCCTCGTCATCTATCCCTCGACGAACCCGAGCGGAAGCTGCTGGGACGTCTCCTCCGATCAGGCGCTGACCCGCAACGGCGGCAGTGACCCGATCGGGCTCAGGTCGATGATCACCTACACGGAGCAGCACTACGGCGGCAACGCCGACGCCGTGTACGTGACCGGCCAGTCGTCGGGCGGGATGATGACCAACGTCATGCTCGCCGACTACCCCGACGTGTTCAAGGCGGGCGCGGCGTTCATGGGGGTGCCCTACCACTGCTTCTACACCGGCTCCGTCCGCGGCTGGAACGCGGACTGTGCCCAGGGCAGGGTGTCCATGACCCCGCAGCAGTGGGGCGGCCTGGTCCGCAACACGGGGTACCCCGGCTACACCGGGCCGCGTCCGCGCGTGCAGCTGTGGCACGGAACCGCCGACACGATCCTGAGCCACAACAACCTCGGTGAGGAGATCAAGGAGTGGACCGACGTCCTCGGCGTGAGCCGGACGCCGTCGGCCACGGACACCCCGACGGCCAACTGGAACCGGACGCGGTACGACAACAGCGCCGGGACCACCCAGGTCGAGGCGTACAGCATCGCCGGGGCCGGACACCAACTGCCGGTCCAGGGGACCGCGATGGCCGCCGAGGCCATCCGCTTCATGGGCCTGGACGCGGCGCCCTCCGGCGGCGGCACGACCGGCGCGCTGCACGCGGTGGACGCGGGCAAGTGCCTGACCGCGGTGAACAACGCGACGCTCGGCACCCAGCAGCAGATCCACGGCTGTAACGGCGGAGCCGACCAGACCTGGACCCGTACGGCGTCGAACCAGCTGACCGTGACCGTCGGCGGCAGCACGCTGTGCCTGGACGCCAGCGCCAAGGGCACCACCGACGGCACCAAGGTGGTCGTCTGGTCCTGCAACGGCCAGCCCAACCAGCAGTGGCGGCTGAACCCGAACGGCACCATCACCGGGGTGCAGTCGGGGCTCTGCCTGGACGTGGCCGGTCTGGCCACCGCCGACGGCACGCCCGTCCAGCTGTGGAGTTGCAGCGGCGGCAGGAACCAGCAGTGGACGCTCGGATGACCGGATGACACCGCGGTCACGGCCGGTCGCGGTGACCCGGTCCGGCCGTGACCGCGCGGTCCGCCCGCCGCACCGTGACGGTGCGGCGGGCGGCCTGGTCCGGGGGTGCTCAGGTGCAGTCGGCGCCGTTCAGGGTGAAGCGGGAGGGTGCCGGGTTGGCGCCGGAGCCCGTCGCCTGGAACCCGAAGCCCGCGCTCGCCCCGGGCGCCAGGGTGCCGTTCCAGCCGGCGTCCCGCGCGCTCACGGCACTGCCGGACTGGGTGATCGCCGCGTTCCACCCGGTCGAGATCCGCTGGTCGCCCGGGAAGCTCCAACCGAGGGTCCAGCCGGAGACGGTGGCGGTGCCGGTGTTCCGTACGGTCACCGTCGCGGTGAACCCGCCGTTCCAGGCGTTGTCGACCTTGTACGCCACCGCGCAGGACGCCGTCGGCGGGGTCGGTGCCGTCCGCCGTTCGGCGGCGAACGCCGCGAGCCAGGCCAGCGAGGCGTTCCAGTTGATCGCCACCTCGTTGGTCGAGTACGAGCCGATGTCGTCGACGTAGCAGGCCGCCGGTGCGCAGCCGGTCAGCTTGGCCTTCGCCACCGGATCCTCCAGGCCCGCGTCCGGGCCGCCCGCGAAGGAGCCGGCCGGCGGGTGCGGCAGTGCGGCGTCGTTCTGGTGCGCCCAGAACCGGTGGTGCTGGTTCTCCGAGGCCCGCTCGCCGTAGCCGCTCACGTAGGAGTGGTCCAGCGCGTTGCGGCCGAGCAGGTAGTCCATTGCCTCCAGGGCGCCGGTCCGGTAGCGCGCGGCCCCGGTCAGCTCGTGGGCGACGGCCAGCACCATCGCGTTGTTGGCGACCGAGCTGTTGGACCCCCAGACGTAGCCGTCGGCGGCGATCGGCACCGCGTAGCCCTGTCCGGCCATGGTGGACAGATGGCTGTCGGCGGCCGCGGTCAGCAGGCCGCGCAGGCGCGTCACGTCGGCGGCGGGCAGGGCCACGCCGGGGACGGTGGCCAGGGTGATCCGGCCGAGCGTCGCGGTGCCGCCCCACCAGAACCCGTCGACCGGCCCGGTGTGGTGCGGGGAGGAGGTGACTGCGTCCCGGTACTGGGACTCGCCGGTGGTGGCGAGGAGTTCGGCCGCGGCCCAGTAGAACTCGTCGGAGACGTCGGCGTCCTCGTACGCTCCGCCGCCGGTGTTGTCGCTCGCCGGGGCGAGGACGCCCGGGTTGGCCCTGGCCGCCGTCCAGGCGCGGCGGGCCGCGTCCAGGCAGCGGGCGGCGAAGGCGGCGTCGTACGGCGCGTACACCCGGGCGCACTGTGCCCCGACGGCGGCCAGGTTGAGCGTGGCGGCGGTCGACGGCTTGTGCAACTCGCGTGGCTGGTCGTCGAGTTCGGGCCGGGTCGGCAGGCCGGTCCACTGGGCGTCGTGCAGCTTGTGGAAGGCCATCCCGGCCATCGGCCGGCCGTCCGGGACCTGCATCCGCAGCAGGAAGTCCAGCTCCCAGCGGGCCTCGTCCAGGACGTCCGGCACCCCGTTGCCGCGCTCGGGAACGCGCAGAGTGGAGTCGCCGAGGGCCGCGTCGGCGCCCGAACGGTGCGCCCGTTCGAAGGAGTTGACCAGCTCCCAGGTCGCGATGCCGCCGTTGACCACGTACTTGCCCTGGTCCCCGGCGTCGTACCAGCCGCCGCGGACGTCCGAGCGGTAGTCGCACACCCCGGCCTGGCACGGCACGCCGGTGTCGCCCTGGTTCGGCGCCACGCCCAGGTGGCCGGCGGGGCGGGCGTACGCGCTGCCGGCCAGGGCCGCGTCGATGGCGATGCCGCTGCGCTGCTGGTAGAAGAACGACAGGCTGTCGGCACGCAGCCCGTCGTACAGCGACGCCGAGATGTCGAACGGGTGGCTCGCGCCGCCGTCCACGACCAGGGTGAAGCCGGTGCCGGTGCCGGTGTATGCGCCGAAGTCCACCAGGTGCGTGGACTGGCCGGACGCCCGGTCGGCGCCGTGCACGGTGGTGGTGCCGGCGGCGACCTGCGCGCCGGAGGCGTCGCGCAGCCGCCAGGGGACCGGGGCTGTCGCGGAGCTGACCACGGTGGCCCGTTTGGGCCCGTCCGGCAGGTAGCCGAGCTGGTTCACGCGGACGGGGAAGTCGGCGGCCGTGGTGGCCGTGGCCGCTGCCGCGGTGGTGGCCGGGGCGAACCCGGCGGCCGTCGACCCGGCGGCGGCCAGGGCCAGACCGGTCAGTACGGCGGCCGCGCGCCGGGGCAGTCGGCGGCCGGGGAGGAGGGGAGGCATGGGTGGGGCCTTCCGTCGGGGGCGGGGAGTCGGGGGCGCGGGAGCATGGACCGTGGGAGCGCTCCCAGTTCCCCCCATGAAGCCAGCCGTCCGCTGGGTGCGTCAAGATGCGGTGCACGAACGGAAGTTGACGGAGCGTCAGATCAGATCGGTCGTCCTCTCGGAACCGGTGGTGACGGACTGTCGGACGGGACTGCCGGGCGCTGCCGGGGCTGGTCAAGATTGGATAACGGGCTGCGGCGAATCTTGTCGAGTCGAATGTTAGCGCTAACAATCGAGCGATCGACGATCCCGAGAGGAAGTCCCCCCATGTCCAAGAGAGTTGCGGCGGCCCTGGTCGCCGGCACGATGGTCGCCCTCCTCGCCGCCTGTGGTTCCGGCGGCGGAGGCTCTGCCGGCAAGGCCTCCGGCGGCAAGCTCGTCGTGGGCTTCTCGCAGGTGGGCGCGGAGAGCGGGTGGCGCACCGCCAACACCAAGTCGATCCAGGAGGCGGCGAAGAAGGCCGGGATCGAGCTGAAGTTCTCCGACGCGCAGCAGAAGCAGGAGAACCAGATCAAGGCGATCCGCTCGTTCATCCAGCAGAAGGTCGACGTGATCGCCTTCTCGCCGGTGGTGGAGTCGGGTTGGGACACCGTGCTCAAGGAGGCCAAGGACGCGCACATCCCGGTCGTCCTGACCGACCGCGCGGTGAACTCCAAGGACGAGTCGCTCTACGCCTCCTTCCTCGGCTCGGACTTCGTCGAGGAGGGCAAGGCGGCCGGCGACTGGCTGGTCAAGGAGTACGCGGCCGGCGACGGCGACGTGAACATCGTCCAGCTGGAGGGCACCACCGGATCGGCGCCGGCCAACGACCGCAAGTCCGGCTTCATGGACGCCGTGAAGGGGCAGCCCCGGTTCAAGGTGGTCGCCTCGCAGACCGGCGACTTCACCCGCGCCAAGGGCAAGGAGGTCATGCAGGCCTTCCTGAAGTCCCAGCCGAAGATCGACGTGCTGTACGCGCACAACGACGACATGGCGCTCGGCGCGATCCAGGCGATCGAGGAGGCCGGCAAGAAGCCCGGCACCGACATCAAGATCGTCTCCGTGGACGGCGTCAAGGACGCCTTCACTGCGATGAGCCAGGGCAAGATCAACTACGACGTCGAGTGCAACCCGCTCCTCGGCGACCAGCTGATGGACCTGGTGAAGAAGGTCAAGGCGGGTGAGCAGGTGCCCCGGCGGATCAAGACCGAGGAGGGCACCTTCACCCCCGAGCAGGCCACCGCGGCCCTGCCGAACCGCCAGTACTGACCGCCCGATCCGTGCGGGGCCGCTCCCGCGGGCCGACCCCGCACGGCCCCGCACGGCCCGGAGCGGACCGCCCGAGGGCGGTCCGCGCTCCGGGAGACACGAAAGGAGAACCGGGGTGCGGCAGCAACCGGTCCTGGAAGTCCGGGGGCTCCGAAAGGAGTTCCCCGGGGTGGTGGCGCTGGACGGAGTCGACTTCCGGCTCTTCCCCGGCGAGGTGCACGCCCTCATGGGGGAGAACGGCGCCGGCAAGTCCACGCTGATCAAGGTGCTCACCGGAGTCCACCCGGTCGACGGCGGCGAGGTGCTGCTCGCCGGCCGACCGGTGCGGATCTCCGGACCGGCGCAGGCCCAGCAGGCCGGCATCAGCACGGTCTACCAGGAGGTGAACCTCTGCCCGAACCTGTCGGTCGCGGAGAACGTCCTCATCGGGCGGGAACCCCGCCGGTTCGGCCTGATCGACTGGGCCGCGATGCGCCGCCGGGCCGCCGAACTGGTCCGCGAACTGGAACTGGACATCGACGTCAGCGCGCCGCTGAACAGCTACTCCATCGCCGTCCAGCAACTCGTGGCCATCGTCCGCGCGGTCCACGTCTCCGCCAAGGTGCTGATCCTGGACGAACCCACCTCCAGCCTCGACCGCGACGAGGTCCGCCAACTCTTCACCGTGATGCGCCGCTTGCGCGACCAGGGCGTCGCCATCCTGTTCGTCTCGCACTTCCTCGACCAGGTCTACGAGATCTGCGACCGGATGACCGTGCTGCGCAACGGACGGCTCGAGGGCGAGTACCTGACCAGCGAGCTGGACCAGACCCGGCTGGTCTCCCGGATGATCGGCGCCGAGCTCGCCGGACTCGACCGGCTCGGCGGCGGCGAGCGGCGCGAACGCACCGCTCCGGCCACCGCGGCGGTGTTCCTGCAAGCCGAGGGGCTGACCCGGCGGGGCGCCGTCGAACCGTACGACCTGGCCGTCCGGTCGGGCGAAGTGGTCGGACTGGCCGGGCTGCTGGGCTCCGGCCGGACCGAGGCGGCCCGGCTGCTGTTCGGCGCCGACCGGAGCGACGGCGGCACCCTGCGGATCGAGGGCGCCGGAACCGTACTGCGCGGGCCGCGCGACGCGATCGCCCACGGCATCGCGTTCTGCTCGGAGAACCGCAGGACCGAGGGCCTGGTCGGCGAACTGACCGTCCGGGAGAACATCGTGCTGGCGCTACAGGCGGCCCGGGGCTGGACCCGTCCGCTGTCCCGCACCGCGCAGGACGCGCTGGCGCTGCGCTGGATCCGCGCCCTGGACATCCGCCCCGGCGACCCCGAGGCGCTGGTGCGCAACCTCAGCGGCGGCAACCAGCAGAAGGTGCTGCTCGCCCGCTGGCTGATCACCGACCCCAAGCTGCTGATCCTGGACGAGCCGACCCGCGGCATCGACATCGGGGCGAAGGCCGAGATCCAGAAGCTGGTGGCGAACCTCGCCGAGGACGGGATGGCGGTGCTCTTCATCTCCGCGGAACTGGAGGAGGTGCTGCGGCTCAGCCACCGGGTCGGCGTGCTGCGCGACCACCGGATGGTCGCCCAGCTGGACAACGACGGCGGGCTCACCCCGGAGCGCGTCATGGCCGCCATCGCGAGCGGAGCGGAGCGATGAGCGCGGCAACGGCGGCGAGCCCGGTCAAGGCGGTGACCCGGTACCGGCTGTTCTGGCCGGCCGCGGTGCTGGTCGTGCTCCTGGTCGCCAACCTCGCCTTCACCCCCGACTTCTTCGCCGTCCACCTGCGGGACGGCCACCTCTACGGCTCCCTGGTCGACATCCTGCACTTCGGCGCCCCGCTGATCCTGGTCTCCCTGGGCATGACCCTGGTGATCGCCACCGGCGGCATCGACCTGTCGGTCGGCTCGACCGTCGCGATCTCCGGGGCCCTGGCCTGCCTGCACATCAGCCGGTCCGCCGACCCGGGCAGCGTCGGCACCGTGCTGACCGCCGCCGGTTACGCCCTCGGCACCGCCCTGGTGCTCGGCCTCGTCAACGGCGTCCTGGTGGCCAGGGCCGGTGTCCAGCCGATCATCGCCACCCTGATCCTGATGGTCGCCGGGCGCGGGCTGGCCCAGCTGATCACCGACGGCCAGATCATCACCGTCACCAGCGAGCCGTACAAGCTGATCGGCGGCGGCTACTGGCTGACCGTGCCGTTCGCGATCCTGCTCGCCGGCCTGGTCGCCCTGCTCACCGCGCTGCTCACCCGCTCCACCGCGCTCGGCCTGCTGCTGGAGTCGGTCGGCGGCAACCCGGTCGCCAGCCGGCTGGTCGGCATCCGGGCGACCCGCCTGGTCGGTCTGGTGTACGTGTTCAGCGCGCTGTGCGCGGCGGTCGCCGGACTGATGGTCTCCTCCAACGTCTCGGCGGCGGACGGGAACAACGCCGGCCTGTGGATCGAACTCGACGCCATCCTCGCCGTGGTGCTCGGCGGGACCTCGCTCAACGGCGGCCGGTTCTCGATCGGCGGCACCGTCCTCGGCGCGCTGATCATCCAGACCCTCTCCACCACCGTCTACACCATCGGCATCCCGCCGGAGACCACCCTGGTGTTCAAGGCGTTCGTGGTGATCACCGTGTGCCTGGTCCAGTCGCCCGCCTTCCGGGCCAAGCTCGCCGGCCGCGGCGCCCGGTCCCGGCACACCGCCCGGTCGCACCCCGCGGCCCCCACCAACCGGGAGGTCGGCGAATGAACGCCAACACCCACGCGCTGTCCGCCCGGCTCCGCCGGCAGGTCCCGCTGCTGGTCACCGCCGTGCTGCTGGTGTCGATGTTCGGCGTCGGCTCGGTGGAGTACGACGGCTTCCTCTCCGGCCAGGTCGTGCTCAACCTGCTGATCGACAACGCGTTCCTGCTGGTCGTCGCGGTCGGCATGACGTTCGTCGTGCTGACCGGCGGCATTGACCTGTCGGTCGGCGCGGTGGTCGCGCTGTCCACCGTGGTCTCCGCCTGGCTGGTCGAACAGCACGGCTGGCCACCGCTGCTGGTCATCCCGCTGGTCCTGCTGATGGGCACCGGCGGCGGCTGGCTGATGGGCTGGGTCATCCACGTCTTCGAGATCCAGCCGTTCATCGTCACCCTGGCCGGCATGTTCCTGGCGCGCGGCCTGTGCTACACGATCAGCATCGACTCGATCTCCATCACCGACCCGCAGTACACCGCCATGGCGCAGACCCGGATCCCGCTCGGCAGTCTGTTCGTCTCACCGAGCGCGGTGATCGCCCTGCTGGTGGTCGCCGTCGGATTCGTGGTCCTCCACTACACCCGGCTCGGCCGCGACGTGTACGCGCTCGGCGGCAGCGAGCAGTCCGCCCTGCTGATGGGCCTGCCGGTGCAGCGCACCAAGACCACCGTGTACGCGATCAGCGGCTTCTGCTCCGCGCTCGGCGGTGTGCTGCTCACCTTCTACATGCTCTCCGGCTACGGCCTGCACGCGGTCGGCCTGGAACTCGACGCGATCGCCGCGGTCGTCATCGGCGGCACCCTGCTCACCGGCGGCTCCGGTTACCTGCTCGGCACCGTGCTCGGGGTGCTGGTGCTCGGACTGATCCAGACCGTGATCAGCTTCCAGGGCACCCTCAGCTCCTGGTGGACCCGGATCGTCATCGGCGCCCTGCTGTTCGTCTTCATCGTGCTGCAGCGCCTGATCACCGCCCGCCGGCGCTGACCGCCGGGCACGGTCGTCATCCGCCCCGGCTCCGGCCCCGCGCACGCCTGCGGAGCCGGGGCCGGGGCGGCGGCCGGTCACCCCTTCAGGGCGCCCTGGGTGATGCCGCCGACGATCTGGCGGCCGAAGACGGTGAAGACCAGGAGCAGCGGCGCGGTGCCGACGAGCGCGCCGGCGGTGATGACGGACCAGTCGGTGGACCAGCCGGTGCCGAGCCCGGCGAGGGCGACCTGGACGGTGGGATTCGTGGCGCCGTTCATGGCGATGACGGGCCACAGGAAGTCGTTCCAGGACTGGACGAAGACGAGCATCCCCAGGACGGCCATGGCGGGCCGGGCGACCGGAAGGACGACGTGCCAGACGACCCGCAGCGAGTGCGCGCCGTCGACCCGGGCCGCCTCCAGCAGTTCGGTGGGCAGGGCCTGGGTGAGGTACTGGCGCATGAAGAAGACGCCGAAGGCGGTCACCAGGGAGGGCAGGACGAGCGCGCCGAGATGGTTGCCGAGCCCCAGGTGCCGCATCAGGATGAACAGCGGCACGACGCTGACCTGGGCGGGCACCGCCATGGTGGCGACGACGAGGGACAGCAGCGCCCCGCGGCCGCGGAAGCGCAGCTTGGCGAACGCGAAGCCGGCCAGAACGGAGAACGCCACCGTGCTGAGCGCGACGGTGCCGGCGACCAGGGTGGAGTTGAGCAGCGCGACGCCCATGCCGCGCGCTCCGGCGTTGTCCCACACGTAGCCGATGTTGTGGAACAGGTTGGATCCGGGCAGGAGCGGCGGGGGCGTGGAGACCACCCGGTGGCTGTCGGTCGACGCCGCCACGAGCGTCCAGTACAGCGGGAACAGCGAGACGAGGGCGGCCACGACCAGCGCCACCAGGGCGAACGGCCCGGCCCGGTGCTGGTCGCCCGCGCCCGGGGAGCGCAGCCGGCTCCGGCGCCCGGTGGCCCGCCGCGCGGTGGCGGAGTCGGGGGCGGGGATGGTGGTCATGGAGTCGTCCTTCCCGGTCACTTGGCGGCGCGCAGGCGGCGGGCGATCAGCGTGTTGGCCAGGCCGACCAGCAGGAGCAGCCCGAACATCAGCCAGGCGATGGCCGAGGCGCGTCCGAGCAGGCTGTAGTGGAAGCCCTGGTCGTACATGAGGATGCCGAGGGTCTCGTACTGGTGGTCGGTGCCGCCCTGGTGGCCGCTCTGCCCGCCGAACAGATAGGGCTCGCCGAAGAGTTGGGTCGATCCGATGAACGAGACGACGACGGTGAACAGGATGGTCGGGCGCAGTTCGGGGATCGTGACGTGGCGGAACTGCTGCCAGCGGTTGGCTCCGTCGATCGCGGCGGCCTCGTACAGCTCGCGGGGGACGGCCTGCATCGCGGCGAGGTAGATCAGCGCGTTGTAGCCGGTCCAGCGCCAGATGACGATCACCGAGACGGCGAGCTGGGAGCTCCAGGTGCCGGACTCCCAGCGGACCGGCCCGAGGTCCACCAGGCCGAGCAGCCAGTTGGCCATGCCGCCCTCGGGACTGAAGATCAGCGCGAAGACGAGCGTGGCGGCCGCCACCGACGTCGCGTACGGCGCGAGCAGCGCGGTGCGGAAGAAACCACGGGCCGGCAGGCGGTAGTTGAGCAGGTGGGCGAGGCCGAGCGCGATCAGCAGCTGCGGGACGGTGGACAGCACGCCGAGGCTGACCGTGTTGCGCAGGGCGTTCCAGAAGAGGTCGCTCGCCGGCCCGAACAGCAGGTCACGGTAGTTCTGGAGACCGACCCAGTCGGTCTGGTCCACGTTGTACAGGCTGACCTGGTGCAGGGACAGCCAGCCGGTGTAGACGAGCGGGAAGAGCCCGAAGACCGCGAACACCACGAAGAAGGGCGCGACGAACACGTAGGGCGAGCCGGCGTGGTCCCAGCGGTGCAGCCGGCGGCGCAGGCCGGTCGGCGCCGCGCGGCGCTCCGGGGGGCTCGGGGCGGGTGGGTCGGCCGGGTCTCTTCGGGGGGTGCGGGTCGGGGTGGCCACAGGTTCCTCCGTGCCGGGTCGACGGCCGGCTGGGGTCGTCGCGTCGTTTCTGGACAGGGATCGGTCGGTCTCGGCTGTTCGTGGGTGGCGGCCGTACGGACCGCGCGGGGGAGCGGCGGCCGTACGGACCGCGCGGGGGAGCGGCGGCCGTACGGACCGCGCGGGGGAGGGTGCCACGCGGTCCGTACGGCCCGGGCCCCGCGGTTACTGCACGGTGCTCGCGAGCTGCTTGACGGTGGCGGCCCAGGCCTCCTCGGGGCTCTGGTGGTTCTGCTCCATCAGCTGCACGCCGTTGCCGAACGCCCCGTGGAAGTCACCGTGGTGCGGCCCCGTTTCGGCCGGCTGGATGGCCTTGGCGGCGGTGGAGAAGATCCGACCGGTGGGGGCGTTCGGGCCGATGTACGGGTTGGTGAAGTCCGTGACGCCCGGAAGCGTGTACGCCTTCTGGTTGGAGGGGATGTTCCCGACCTTCTGGAAGACCTTGGCCTGCTGCTCGGGCGCGGTGAGCCAGACGGCCAGCGCCTGGGCCTGGGCGACGTGCTTGCCGGAGGCCGGCACAGTCAGGAACGAGCCGCCCCAGTTCCCGGCGGCGGGGGCCTGGGCGACGTTCCACTTCCCGGCGTTGCCGGGGCCGGAGTACTTCTCGATGTTGGCCTGCTGCCAGGACGGGCAGACGGTGGTGGCGAACGTGGAGTTGGAGAAGGCGGTCTGCCAGGGGGTGTCGAATTCCTTGAGCCCCTGGGTGATGCCGGCCTGGACCGCGTCGGAGGCCAGCTTCCAGCCGTTCCGCACCCCGGCGGAGCCCTGGTAGTCGGCCTTGCCGTTCTTGTAGTACTGCTCGGTGTTGGAGGAGACCACGCCGTTGTACAGGCCGGTGGCGGTGTCCATGAAGAAGGTCCCCTTGGGGGCGTTGGCCTGGTACCGGCGGCCGGCCTCGACGTACTTCGCCCAGTCGCCCGCCCACAGGGCGCTGACCGCGGCGGGGTCGCCGGGCAGGCCCGCCGCCTCGAAGAGGTCCTGGCGGTAGCAGATCGCCATCGGGCCGACGTCCGTGCCGAGGCCGACGGTCTTGCCCTGGGCGGTGGTCGCCTGCTTCCACTTCCACGGCAGGTAGGCGTCCTTGTCGACGCCCTGGGCCTTCGACAGATCGGTGAAGGCGGCGCTGAGTTGGTCGGAGGCGGCGAGCGCGATCCGGCTCACCTCGAGGGCCTGGATGTCGTCGAGCCCGCCGCCCGACAGCCGGGTCTGCAACGCCGTCCAGTAGTCGCCCTCCACCGTGGTGGCGTTCTCCTTGACGGTGATGTTCGGGTGCGCCTTCATGTACTCGTCGAAGAGCCCGGCGTCCTTGTAGCCGAAGGTGCCGAAGTCGCCCACGGTGAGCGTGATCTTCGCGTTCGGGTCGTCCGAGCCGGACCCTCCGGAGGAGCATCCGGTGACCAGGGCCGCGGTGACGACGGCGGCCGACAGGAGGGCGGGGGCTCTGCGGGAACGGCTGCGCAGGAACATGGGGTTCTCCAGGGACGGTAGCGGGACGCGCGGGGTGGGCCGCGCTCGCGACGCCGGAAGCGG
The DNA here is from genome assembly GCF_055633695.1 of Kitasatospora sp. NPDC114501. Classification (NCBI taxonomy): domain Bacteria; kingdom Bacillati; phylum Actinomycetota; class Actinomycetes; order Kitasatosporales; family Streptomycetaceae; genus Kitasatospora; species Kitasatospora sp. NPDC114501. Next base: position 135,713 of record NZ_JBVKDS010000004.1, read on the forward strand.
AGCCGCGAGCGGTCGTGAAGGGGTGCGTGGGGAGGCGCAAGGGGCCGGGGTGGACTCGCGCTGACGGCCCCGGGAGCGTCGGCCGAGGCGTGGGAGCGCTCCCAAACGGGAACCCTGCTCCCTCGGAGACGGACTGTCAAGAGGTGTGACAGCAGGGGAGTTCGGGTCCGTGCGCCGGTCACGCGCGGGGCGGATCGCCGGCGGTGCCGGCCGGCGGTCGGGACACGGGTTCGCGGACCGTCAGGCGGCCGGGGGCGCGGACTCGCGGACGGTCAGGCGGGTGGGCAGGACGAGGGGGCTCGGGTCCTGGCCGTCGAGGACGGCCACCAGCATCCGGGCCATCTCCAGTCCGAGCGCGCGCACCGGCTGGTGCACGGTCGTCAGCGGCGGATCGGCGTACAGGGCGCCGGCGAGGTCGTCGAAGCCGACGACCGCGACGTCCTCGGGCACCCGCCGGCCGTGTCGGCGCAGGGCCCGCAGCGCTCCCAGCGCCATGCCGTCGTTGGCCGCGAACACCGCGTCGAGGTCCGGACGGTCCGCGAGCAGCCGCTCCATCGCGGCCTCGCCACCGGCCCGGGTGAAGCCGCCGGCGGCCACGCCGGCGTCGGACCGGCCGGCCAGGACGAGTGCCTCGCGGAAGCCCTGTTCGCGGGCGACGGCGGCCTGGAGGTCGACCTGTCCGGTGATCATCGCGATGTTCCGGCGGCCGCCGCGCACCAGGTGCTCGACGGCCAGCCGCGCGCCGCCCCGGTTGTCCGGATCCACGTACCACCGGGGCGTGCCCGCCAGGGGCAGGCCGCCGAAGACCACGGGCAGGTTCGTCTCCTCGGCCAGCCGGCCCAGGGGGTCGTCGCCGCGCACCGCCATCAGCATCACGCCGTCCGCCCGGTGGGAGCTCAGGACCCGCTCCAGGCGCTCCTTGCCGCGGGGGGTGTCGGCCAGCAGCAGGACCAGTTCGAGGTCCGTCCGGTCGAGGTAGGAGCTGACGCCCACCGTCACCTCGGCGAAGAACGGGTCGGCGAACAGGCCGGGCTCGTCGCTGGACACCGCCAGCACGACCGCACCCGCGCGCCGGGTCGCCAGCGCCCGGGCGGTCGGGTTCGGCGTGTAGTCGAGCTCGCGGACCGCCCGCTCCACCGCGGCACGCTTGGCGGCGCTCACGTGCGGCACGTTGTTGATCACCCGGGACGCCGCGGTGCGGGAGACACCGGCCCGGGCGGCGACCTCGTCCAGCGTCGGCCGGCGTCGTGGAGACGTCCCCATCGTGATCGCCGATCCTCCCCGTGCCGCCGGTGCCTGCTCCGGACCATGGTTCCACGGACGGGCCGGGCCGTCGGGCGAATCGGGCCGAACCCGCTAGCCCCACCGACTGGAAGCGCTTCCAGATCGTGCGGCGAACGGCCCCGTCTCCACCCGGAACCGGCGGGCCGGCCACCGGCTCCCGGGCACGGGCCGGAGCAAGGGGCCTGTGCGGCATCGGTCTTGACACCGCGTCCGGAAAGCCCCAACCTCTGGAACCGGAAGCGCTTCCATCCTCCCCCCAACCCCCACCCGTGGAGGAAGCACCATGCCCCGTTCGCTCCGTACCCGCTCCCTGCTCCTGGCCCCGCTGCTGAGCACCGCCCTCCTCACGCTCAACCCCACGGCCGCCCACGCCGCCGACCCCACCACCATGACCAGCGGCTTCTACGTGGACCCCGACTCCTCCGCGCGGCGGTGGGTCGACGCCAACCCGGGCGACGGCCGCGCCCCCGCGATCCGCTCCTCGATCGCCGACGTGCCGACGGCGCGCTGGTTCGGCAACTGGAGCGGCACCATCGGGACGGCCACCGGCTCCTTCGTCGGTGCGGCGGCCGCCAACCGCAAGCTGCCCGTCCTGGTGGCGTACAACATCCCCAACCGTGACATCTGCGCGGGCCAGTCCGGCGGCGGCGCGGGCAGCGCCGCCGACTACCGGACCTGGATCGCCGCCTTCGCGAGCGGCATCGGCAACCGTCCGGCGGTGGTCGTCCTCGAACCCGACTCGCTCGGCGACGAGAGCTGCATGAGCCCGGCCCAGATCACCGAGCGCAACGCCCTGCTGAGCGACGCCATCGCGCAGTTCAACGCCAAGGCCCCGAACACCTGGGTCTACCTCGACGCGGGCAACCCCGGCTGGCTGAGCGCCGACACCATGGCCCGGCACCTGGCCGCGGCCGGGGTGAGCGGGGCGCACGGGTTCTCGCTGAACGTGTCGAACTACCTCACCACCTCCGAGAACACCGCCTACGGCAACGCCGTCAACGCGGCCCTGCGGTCCACGAAGGGCTTCACCAAGCCCTACGTCATCGACACCAGCCGCAACGGCAACGGCTCCAACGGGGCGTGGTGCAACCCGGCGGGGCGGCGGATCGGCCGGCCCTCGCAGCTCGGCGGCGGCGCCGAGATGCTGCTGTGGATCAAGGCACCCGGCGAGTCCGACGGCAACTGCGGCGTCGGCGCCGGATCCACCGCCGGACAGTTCCTGCCCGAGGTCGCCTACAAGATGATCTACGGCTACTGACGGGAGACGACGCCCGCGCGCGTCGCCGCCCGCCCGTTCTGAGCGCCCGGTGGGGCGGCCCTCGACTCCGGGGCCGCCCCACCGGGCGCGCGGCTACCGGGCGGGCGGCGACGGGGCGCGCGGGTCGTCCGGGCGGGTCCGGGCCGTGCGGACGCTGCGGGGGGAGGCGCCGAGTTCGCGTCGGCAGGCCTTGTTGAAGGCGTGCAGGTCGGGGATGCCGACGGAGGCGGCGATCGCGGGGATGGAGAGGGTGGTGGCGCGCAGGAAGTGGCGGGCGCGTTCCATCCGGCGGGCGCGGATGTAGCCGACGACGGTCTCGCCGGTGGCGGCGCGGAACAGCCGGGTGAGGTGGTTGTGCGAGACGCCGACGGCGCGCGCGATCTCGGGCACGGTGAGGGGTTCGGCGAGCCGGGCCTCGATCAGGGCGGTGGCGGAGGCGACCGAAGGGTGGACGGTCGGGGCGCCGGACTCGCCGGGAGGGGTGAGCAGGGCGATCCGCCACAGCGCGGACCAGATCTCGGCGGCGGCCCGGGCGGGCGTGCGCGGCCAGGCGGCGAGTGCCTGACGGAACCGGGCGGTGAGCGGGTCGAGTTCGGGTCCGGCGGGCTGGATGACGGGGATCCGGTGCGGGGTGCCGGCGGTGCCGAGGCGCAGGTGGACGTAGAAGTGCTCGGAGCGGCCCCGGTAGCGGTAACGGACGTCGGAGCCGGGCGGTACCAGGCTGACCCGGCCGGGACGGATGCTGTACGGGGTGCCGTCCACCGTCAGGTCGGCGTGGTAGTCGTACAGATGGAGTTGCCAGAGGTCCGGCAGCGAGAACACGTCCATGTGGCCGGCCGGTCCGTGCACGCCGATGCCGACGCCGGCGAGGGTCGGTGGCTCGTCGAGCCGGGCGAGGACTGTGCGCATGGCCACGAGTTGTACCACTCGCGGAGGATGGTGAAAACAGACCACCGGAGGGTGAACCCGGCCCACGCGGTGGTGCGCCGGCCGGACCTAGCGTGGCGGCCATGGAGAAAACGGAAGAACTGCTGTCGTCGGTGCGGATGGCGCGCTTCGTGGCACGGGGGTCGCTGCGGCTGGACGCCGTGGTCCCGGCGGAGATGAACGCCGAGGGCCTCGCGGTCCTGGCCGCGGGCCTGCCGGACGTGCCGTACGGAACGCCGGTGCCCGAGGCGTACGCGGAGGGCTCGTTCGTCCGTCGCCTGCTGGAACTGCCGCAGGTGGCGGGCGCGTTGCACAGCCTGGTCGGACCGGACCCGTGGGTCGACCACCACGCGGTGCACGTCCGCGAGCCGCACGGCGGCTCGGCGCAGCCGCTGCACGGGGACGCGATCATCGACGTCCGGCCGGACGCGTTCGACGTGCAGCTGATGTACTACCCGCAGGACGTGACGCTGGAGATGGGCGGAACGCTCAGTGTGCCGGGCAGCCACCTGCGGCGGACCAACGAGTCCGACACCGGCCGCTACCAGAACCTGCGCGGCCAGGACCGCCTGGTCTGCCCCGCGGGGACGGTGGTGTTTCTGCACCACGGCCTCTGGCACGGCGGCCGGCGCAACGACAGCGACACCGTCCGCTACATGTTCAAGATCCGCTTCAATCCGAGGGTCCGCCAGCAGCTGCTGTGGGACACCTCCGACCTCCACGACCCGCAGGTGGACACCGAGTTGGACGCGGTCTTCCCGTGGTACGAGTGGGCGACCGGCCGGCTGGAGCGGTACAACCGCATCCTGCTGTGGCGGGAGCTGACCGGCAACCCGGGCTACGACCTCGACCACTGGGTGACCAGGGTCTCCAACCGCCCGAAGGAGACGGTGGCATGACGACTTCGACGACCGCGACGACCGCGACGACCTCAACCGCACGGACCGCGCGGACCGGCGAGGCCGCCGTGCAGCGCCAGCAGGTGCTGGTGCTGTACCTGGCCGACTCCCGGCTGGACTCGGAGGTGGTCGGCTGGACGCGTTACGACGGCACCGGCCGCACCTCGCCCACCACCGGCGACAGCGACGAACCGCCCTACGGGAGCGGGGTGGAGGCACTGCTGGACGGCTGGCGGCTGTTCCAGGCCGCGCAGCTGATCCCGCCGTACCCGGGTCACGAGTACGACGTCTCCTTCCTCAAGCACGAGTACTTCTTCGAGCGGATCGTCCCGGTCCCCGAGCCGGACGCCCGGTAGCGGCACCGGCGGAGGCCCCGCGTCCCGTGCGGACGGGGGCCTCCGCCGGTTCGGCCGGCTACCCCTCGGCCGGCGGGAGCAGCTCGCCGGTCCGGGCCACCCGGGCGTACCAGTGGGCGCTGGTCTTGGGGGTGCGGGTCTGGGTGGGGTAGTCGACGTGGACGAGGCCGAAGCGCTTGGCGTAGCCGTACGCCCACTCGAAGTTGTCCAGCAGGGACCAGGCGAAGTAGCCGCGCACGTCCGCGCCGTCGGCGGTCGCGCGGTGGACGGCCGCCAGGTGGGCGTGGAGGTAGGCGGCGCGGTCCGGGTCGTGGACCGTGCCGTCCTCGCCGACCTCGTCCTCGTAGGCGGCGCCGTTCTCGGTGACCATCAGCGGCAGGTCGGGGTGACGGCGCGCGAGACCGGTCAGCAGCTCGTGCAGGCCGGAGGGGTCGACGGCCCAGTCCATCGCGGTCCGCTCGCCCGGTGCCGGGTGGAAGCCGACCCGGTCCGCGCCCGGCCAGGGCGAGGCGGTGCCACCGCCGTGGCCGTCCGCGCGGGCGGGGGCGGTGCCCTCGGCGGCCGCGGAGACGACCGTGGGCGTGTAGTAGTTGACGCCCAGCCAGTTCAGCGGCTGGTGGATCTCCTTCTCGTCGCCGGCCCGGACGAAGGACCAGTCGGTGAGGTGGGCGGTGTCGGCCAGCAGGTCCTCCGGGTAGGCGCCCTCCAGCATCGGGCCGAGGAAGACCCGGTTGCCGACGGCGTCGATCCGGCGCACGGCGTCCAGGTCGGCGGCGGACGGGGTGAGCGGGCGCAGCGCGTGCAGGTTGAGCGAGACGGACAGCTGCGCGTCGGCGGGCAGCACACCGCGCAGCGCCGTGACGGCCAGGCCGTGGCCGAGGTTGAGGTGGTGGGCGGCGCGCAGGGCGGCCACCGGGTCGGTGCGGCCGGGGGCGTGGACGCCGGAGCCGTAGCCGAGGAAGGCGCTGCACCAGGGTTCGTTGAGGGTGGTCCAGTGGCCGACGCGGTCGCCGAGCGCCTCGCCCACCAGCGCGGCGTACTCGGCGAACCGCTCGGCGGTGGCGCGCTCGGGCCAGCCGCCCGCCGACTCCAGCTCCTGCGGGAGGTCCCAGTGGTAGAGCGTGGCGACGGGGGTGATCCCGGCGGAGAGCAGCTCGTCGGCGAGGCGGCGGTAGAAGTCCAGACCCTGCTGGACGGCCGGGCCGTGGCCGGTGGGCTGGATGCGCGGCCAGGAGACGGAGAAGCGGTAGGCGGTCAGCCCGAGTCCGGCCATCAGCCGGACGTCCTCGCGGAAGCGGTGGTAGTGGTCGACCGCGATCTCGCCGCTGTGGCCCTGGAAGACCTTGCCGGGGGTGCGGCAGAAGGTGTCCCAGATCGAGGCGGTGCGGCCGTCCTCGGCGGTGGCGCCCTCCACCTGGTAGGCGGAGGTGGCCGCGCCCCAGAGGAATCCGGCCGGGAACCGGGGCGGGGCGGTGGTGGTCGGGTGGGGGCGGGAGAAGGGAACGGGCACGGGTCGCTCCAACGGTGAAGGGTTCGGCATTCGGGTGGGTGGAGACCACGCTGACGGTGAAGGTGTTGTCCAGGGCGTTGCGGAGGAAACCGCCGGTCTCGGGGCCGGCGCAGCCGGGTTCACCGGTGGCGGCTTCCGAAGGTGGGCGTGGGAGCGCTCCCACATCCTGTCCGAAGGTTCCTGCCTCAGCTGATCCGGTGTCAAGGGAAGAGGCCGAACTGCCCGGGAGTGACTGCCGATCGGCCGGTCGAAGCCCACCCGAACCCGGACGATCCATGGCGGTGCCCCGCCCCGGTGACCTACGATCCCCCTGCCAGGAGGGCGCGAGAGTGACGGCGGCGACGGAAGGAGGGTGGGCGGTGGGCGGACGGCAGACCGGAAGGCCGACCCTGGAGGAGGTCGCGGCCAGGGCCGGGGTCGGGCGCGGGACGGTGTCCCGGGTGATCAACGGCTCGTCGCGGGTGAGCGAGCAGGCGAAGGAGGCGGTCGGCCGGGCCGTCGCGGAGCTCGGCTACGTGCCCAACCGGGCGGCCCGGGCCCTGGCCGGCAGCCGGACCGACGCGGTCGCGCTGGTCGTGCCGGAGACCGAGGCGCGGCTGTTCGCGGAGCCGTACTTCCTGGACATCATCCGCGGTGTGAGCGCCGAACTCGCCGCGTCTGACAAGCAGTTGCTGCTCACGCTGATCCGCACCGAGCAGGAGCGGCAGCGCTTCGAGCAGTACCTCGCCGCCCAGCGGGTGGACGGCGTGCTGCTGGTGTCCGTCCACCGGGACGACCCGCTGCCGGACCAGGTGCGCGCGCTGGGCCTGCCGGTGGTGCTGAACGGGCGCCGCTCGCCGCACGAACCGGTGGCGTACGTGGACTCCGACAACGTGGGGGCGGGCCGGTCGGCCGTGGACCACCTGGCCGGGCGCGGGCGGCGTCGCATCGCCACCATCACCGGTCCGCTCGACATGGACGCGGCCGAGGGCCGGTTGGCCGGCTACCGTGAGGGACTGGCGGCGGCGGGGCTCCCGGAGGACGAACAGCTCGTCGCCACCGGGGACTTCACGGAGGACGGCGGCCGTCGGGCGATGCGCGAACTGCTGGAGCGCCGCCCCGATCTGGACGCGGTGTTCGCCGCCTCCGACCTGATGGCGGTCGGCGCCCTCGCCGTCCTGCGCGCCCGGGGCCTGGACGTGCCGGGCGACGTCGCGCTGGTGGGCGTCGACGACTCGCCGGTGGCCCGCCACCTCGACCCGCCGCTGACCACCGTCCGCCAGCCGATCGAGCGGATGGGCCGCACGATGGCCGGGCTCCTGCTGCGGCAGATCACGGGCGAGGACGCGGAGCCGTCCCGCCTGGTGCTGCCGACCGAGCTGGTGGTGCGGCAGTCCTCCTGACCCGTCGGCCGTCCGGAGCCGTGCGCGGCTCCGGACGGCCGGGGGCTCAGCGCCGCGTCACAGCGCCGGGTAGGCGTTCTTCAGCAGCTCCTGGAACTGGGCGGAGAACCACTCGCCGGACAGCGGCGCGTCCGGCAGCGCACCGGACATGTGGTTGTTGTTCCTCGGGTTGCCGGTGTACGCCGGGTCGCACATCCCGTCGAAGCCCTTGCCGTCGTTGTTCGGGATCAGCTTGCTGGCCCCGTCCGACTCGCCCGGAGGCTTCATCCAGACGTACGCGTCGATCCCCGGTGCCGGGGCGGCCTGCGGCCGTTCGCCGAGGCCCGCGCCCGCCTGGTTGCACCAGTTGCCGGTGTTCAGCCGCCGGTCGTAGCGCCCGCCGTCGACGTACGCGTCGACGGTGGTCTTCGGCCCGGGCCCGGCCGGACGGGCGGCGCCGCCCCAGCCGTTGCGCGAGGTGTCGATCAGCATGCCGAGCTTGGAGTCGAAGCCCAGCGAGACCAGCTTGGTCCGCAGCCCCTGCGCGTAGGAGAGCTCGTCGACGTACCGGTTCCAGTCGACCCACTTGGACTGGCGGACGGAGGTGCCGTTGACGCTGTCGTCGACGGTGAAGTTGTTCTCCTTGAGCGCGCTGTAGTTCGCGGTGTTGACGATGAAGCCGTGGACGTTGGCGACGGTGGAGCCCTCGGCGGTCGCCGCCTGCTTGAACAGCTCGGCCGACGCGCCGAGGTTGTCGTCCCAGCCGAGCCAGCCGTGGTGCCCGGCGTCGGCGTAGTTGTACACGTTGGGGATGGCGCCCAGCTTCTTGAGCGCGTAGCCGATGCCCGTGATGTAGTTGCCGTTGGCCTTCATCACGTCGCAGGCGGGAGTGGCGGTGGCGCGCGGCGTGGTGTTGGTGACGAGGTTCGGCAGCGAGTCGAGCTCGACGGTGGTGACGATCCGCAGGCCCGCGTACTTGGGGTCGGCGAGGATGGCCGCGATCGGGTCGATGAACTCCTTCTTGTACCGGTCGATCTCGGTCGGGCCGAGCTCGCCGTTGGAGGAGAGGGCGGCGCAGTCCCGGCCGGGCAGGTCGTAGACCACCAGCTGGACGACGAGCTCGCCGCCGCCCTTCTGGCGCAGCGCCTCGTCGAGGTGGGCGCGCAGCCCCATCCTGCCGTTGGCGCCGGCGATCGCGGCGATCCGGTCCAGCCAGATGCCGGTGGGCTGGTCGGCGACCTTGGCGCCGCCGGGTTCGGCGGCGGCGTGCGCGGACCACTCGGGGTTCACGTAGACCTTCGCGCCGGCGTACGGGTTGTCGACGCGGGTGCCGGGCTGGGTGGTCGGCGTACCGGTCGGGGTGCTGGTGGGCGTGCTGGTCGGCGTGCCGGTGGGCGTGCCGGTCGGGGTGGGGGTGGGCGTCGTGGTGGAGCCGTTGCAGGCCACGCCGTTGAGCTTGAAGGCGGCGGGCACGGGGTTGGCGCCGCTGTAGGAGCCGTTGAAGCCGAAGGAGGTGGAACCGCCGGTCGCCAGGCTGCCGTTGTACGAGACGTTCCGGGCGGTGACGGCGGCCCCGGACTGGCTGAAGGTCGCGTTCCAGCCCTGGGTGACCTGCTGGTTGCCGGCGAAGGTCCACTCCAGGGTCCAGGAGCTCAGCGGGTCACCGGTGTTGGTGACGACGACGTTGGCGCCGAAGCCGGTGTCCCACTGGTTGGACACCTGGTAGTCGACCCGGCAGCCGGCCGAGGCGGCGCCCGCCGAGGTGGACAGCACGGTGGCGGTGGCGCCGGTCGCGGTCAGCAGGCCGAGGGCGGCGAGCAGGGCGGTCCGGCTGCTGCGCAACCGGTTGACGGTGGGGTGGGTGGTGCGGCTCATGGTGGGGTCCCTTTCAGTGTCCGTCGAGGGCGCGAAGATGGTCGCGCAGTCCGAGGCCGAAGGCGGTGGGGGTGCCGTCGTAGCCGCTGATCAGGGCGGGACCGGAGGAGCAGTCCCAGGTGTTCCAGGTCCAGCCCAGGTAGGAGAGGCCGCGGTCGTCGGACCACTTCATGACGCGGTCGACGAACGCGTGCCCGCAGGTGTTCTCGCCGATCTCGCCCGCCACGAGCGGGACGCGGGCGGCGACCGGGGCCAGGGTGGAGGTCCAGCAGGCCTCACCGGCACAGGAGTTGAAGTTGTAGACGTGCCAGGCGGCGGCCGTGGCGCCGGTCGGGTCGGAGGGGGCGTGGGCGAGCCAGCCGCTCAGGTCGTTCGCGTAGGCGATCCCGGCGACGAGCACGACGTTGCGCGAGCCGGTGGCGCGGACGGCGTCCACCAGGTCCTGCATGCCGGCCACCTCGTAGCCGATGCCCGGGCAGTTGCCGCCGTCGCGCCAGCAGGCCCAGGCCTGGTCGGTGGTGGCGGTGGCCCGGTCCGGGTAGGGCTCGTTGAACAGGTCGAAGACCACCCGGCGGTCGTCCTTGAAGGTGTTCGCCACCGAGGTCCAGAACGCCGGCGCGTAGCGGGCGTCCGGCATCGGCTTCTGGCAGGAGGCGTGCACGTCCGGGCAGCCCGCCGAGTTGCCGGTGTACTGGCCGTACGTCCAGTGGAGTTCGACCACGGGGGTCATGCCGTGCGCGAGGACGCGGGCCACCAGTGCCTTGACGGCGTCGGTGTAGGCGGTGCCCCGGTACTCGGGCCGGATGTTGTCCAGGCCGAGCCAGCACTCCTCGTTGAGCGGGATGCGGACGGTGTTGGCCCGCCAGTCCGCGATGGCCTGGACGGCCGCGTCGTCCACCGGTCCGTCGAAGATGCCGTGGCCCTGGACGCACATGAACTCGCCGCCGGAGCGGTTGACGCCGAGCAGCCGGCGGGTGGTGCCGCTCTGGTCGGTCAGCCGGTTGCCGCTGACGCCGAGCTCGGGCGCGCCGGCGGGCGCGGTGGGGGTGGAGGTCGGGGTTCCGGTCGGGGTCGGTGTCGAGGTCGGGGTCGGGGTGCCGGTCGGGCTGGGGGACGATCCCGAACCGGCGGAGCAGGCAAGGCCGTTGAGCGTGAACGTGGTCGGCGCGGGGTTGCCGCCGGACCAGGAGCCGGTGAAGCCGATGGTGACGCTCGCGCCGGTTCCGAGTGAGCCGTTCCAACTCTCGTTGACGGCCGTGACTTTGCTACCGGACTGGGACCATTCGGCGCTCCAGCCCTGGGTGAGGTGCTGGCCGCCGGCGAAGTCGAAACCGAGGCTCCAACCGCTGGTCGGTGCACCGTTGTTGGTGATGGCGACGGATGCCTGGAAGCCGCCGTCCCACTGGTTGACCGTGGAGTAGGCCACGGAGCAACCGGGCGGATCGGCGGTGACCGGGCCCGAACCCGCCGCGGCGGACACGGCACTCACCAGGGTGAGGACCGCGCCGCCCAGCAGCGCTGTGAGGGGTGGGGGGTGCCGCATGAGCGACTCCTTGCAGCGAGGACACGCCGCTACCGGCGCGCCGACTGATGGAACCGCTCCCACTGGTGGCCACCGACCGTAGCGCCAACTGCCGCCGAGGAAAAGGGGAGTTGCCGGGATTCGTGCGAAGAGGCGCTCGGCGTGTCACGCCTCTTGACCGGCTCGCGGCGATCCCTCACAGTGGGAGCGCTCCCACTGGTCATGCACTTGTTGTGGAACGTCCTGGCCGCCCGGCACCCGTCCGCGGGCGGCCGCTCCTCGCCGCGTCCTGCCACGCGCGACAGGACCGGGGCGCCCGTTCGGTCGAGCGGGCGCCCCGTCGTGTCCGCGGAGCGGGACGGTGTGAGCGTGCGTTCGGGCGGAAGCGGTCCGGGTGAGCCTCCACCCGGACCGCTTCGACAGAACCCGATCGCCCCTTCGACAGAACCCGACCGCCCCTTCAGCGGCCCGGGGAGAAGCCTCCCCAGACCGACGCGGAGCCGCCCGCGGACTGGGCGTCCACGCGGTAGCCGTCGTTCGCCGAACCGCGCACGCCGGTGGCGTGGTTGTACTGGCCGGCGAATTCGTGCTGCCCGGGCGGAACGGTACGGCCCGGCTTGAGCACCCAGCGGTAGACCAGCGCACCGCCGGTCTCCTGGACGGTGACGGTGAAGTCGTCGGCCGGCAGGGTCCGCCAGTTGCCGGTGTCGCGCACGTCGCCGGTCTGCGCGACGCGCAGTTCGACGGTGAGCGAGGTGAGTGGCTGGACGGTCCTGAGCGTGAGGTTGCTCTGCGCCCAGTAGACGGTGCTGTGCGGGTCGATCGACCCCTCCGACCACAGCGGACCGTTCTGGGCCCGGCCGCTCGCCGACGGGGTCGGTCGGGGGCCGGTCGGGGTTCCGGCCGGCGGCGCGGTGGTCGCGGGCGCCGGTGCCGGGGCGGCGGGCGGGGGAGCGGACCGGGTCGGCGTCGGCGTGGCCGTCGGCGACGGGTCGGCCGGTGCGGTGGTGGCGGTGCCCGACGGCTGCGGGGTCCAGGAGCCGATGCCGGCCACGGCGAGTCCGCCGGTGGCCAGGGCGCCGGCGGCGGCGAGGCCCGCGAGCGCGACCCTGGGCCACGACCGCAGGCCTGACCGGGCGCGGTGGCGGACGGCGGGACCGGCCGTGCCGCGCTGCACGCGGGCCAGCATCCGGGCGCGGTCGGGCTGGTGCTCCTCGGCGGCCTCGCGCAGCTGCCGGGCGATGTGCTCGTTCACCGGTTCCTCCTCCCTGTCGTCAGTTCGCCGACCGCTCCCGCGCCGAGCGCTCTCTCCAGCTCGGCCATCCCCTTCGAGGTCTGGCTCTTCACCGTACCGACCGATATGCCGAGCGCCGCGGCGGTGTCCTTCTCCGAGAGGTCGAAGGCGTGCCGCAGCACCACGCACGCCCGCTTGCGGAACGGTAGCCGGGCGAGCGCCGCACGGACGTCCAGCACGGCCGCGACGTCAGGTCCGTCGGTCCGGTCGGGGCTGCGGGTCCAGAACAGCAGGATCCGGCGCCGTTCGCGGACCGCGCTGCGGATCCGCTCCCGGGCCATGTTGGCGACCACCCCGCGGGCGTAGGCGATCGGGTGGTCGGCCGCGCGGACCCGGTCCCAGCGTTGCCAGAGCGCGACCAGGGCGTCCGCGGCGAGGTCGTCGGCCGCGTCCGCCCCGCCGGTCAGGAGGTGGGCGAGACGGGCGAGTTCGGCGTGGTGACGCTCGAAGAAGTCATGGAATTCCGCGGACGTGTCATCGAGGAGCATTTCCCCCGGTCGCCCTCTCCCTGCATTGTGAACGTTAACAATCGGCGTGAGCCTAGCAGTGCCCGCCTCCGGGGCTGGGCGGGGCCCGGCCTGGAGGGGCACGGCCGACGGCCGACGGGCGGGCGGCGCGGTCAATGCCGGGTGAACTGGACGGGGGTCGGCTGGACGACGTCCGGCTTCACCGCGATCCCGTCGACGGTCAGCTGCTCCCCGTAGACGTCGGTGACCCTGAGGGTTCCGCCGCACCCGCCGCCGTCGGGGGAGAGGAAGTAGTTGTAGTCGGTGCGCGACAACCGCCGCCAGCCGCCGCCGGTCCGGACCTCCAGCGCGGCCACCGGGTTCCGGTGGCCGATCACCTGGATCCCGCACCACCACTGGGTGGACCCGGTCTTGTACCGGACCGACATGGTGTCCGGCGCCGCGCCGGGGCTCAGCAGCGTCCAGGTGATCGGGAGCCGGCCCACCGAGAGCTCGGCGAGCTTGCCGAAGGCCTCGTGGCTCAGGTCGAGCTGCCCGGGCGCGCAGGGCAGCGGGCACTCGTTGACGATCCGCACCGTGATGCTCGCCCCGCCGGCGGCGCGGACCAGCACGTACGCCCCGCAGGCAGCGGACGTCTCGTAGTCGGTGTGGTTCATCGCCGCGACCATGAGGTCGCCGGACGGGCCGAACGAGCAGGCGCCGTTGCCGTCGGCCGCGTCGTAGGAGGTGGCGACGCCGGGGTAGCTCGTTCCGGGCCTGATCCGCCCGGCCGGGGAGGCGGTGGACGGCACCGCGCGGGCGCTGCCGGTGGCGGCCGAGGGCGAGGGGGCGGCGGCCGACGACGGCGGCGCCGAGGGCACGGCTGGGGCCGGGGTGTCGCCGGACCCGGGTGGCGTGCTCGCCTCGGTGGCCGCGACGGCGGCGGCGGCCGGTCGCGCGGCGTCGGTGCCGGGACCGCCCCCGTTCCCCGGGAGGAGCGCGAGAGCCAGGCACACCAGCACCCCGACGGCCACCAGTGCCACCGGAATCCCCACGACCAGTCCCTGCCTCCGCCGCGCCCGCGGGTCGGCGTGCTTCGTTGCCCTCATGCCCATCCAGTTCGGTAGATCGAGTCGGCGTTGCACCACTCAGTGGCCGCCGGAGCGGGAAAGGTTGCCGGTCCGGCGCGGGTTTTTCGGGCCTGCCCGCGGGCGGGGGCGGGACAGCTCCGTCACCGGCCCGCGGGCAGGGGCGTGACGCTCGCCGCCGGCCCGCGGGCGGGCGCGTGACGGTTCCGCCGCCCGCCCGCCCACGGGCCGGCCACCCGGGTCAGGACTGGTCGCCGTACACCACGCCGCGGCCGTAGCCGCCGAGGTAGACCCGGCCGTAGACGTCGGGGTCGCCGGTGATGACGTCGATGTTGCTGCCGCCGAACCGGTGCTGGTCGTCGTTGATCCGGGTCCAGGTCGCGCCGCCGTCGGTGGACCGGAACAGGGCGATGACGCCCTTCACCTTCCCGCTGAGGTAGATCGCCTGGTAGCCGGCGCCCGGCGCCGCCTTGCCGAAGCCGACGGCACCGGCCTGCTCCACGCCGTCGATCCTGCGGAAGCTCGCCCCGCCGTCGGTGGAGTGCCGCAGCCCGTTGCCCCCGCCCGCGATCCACAGGTCGCCGGCGACGCCCGGGACGGCCTTGAGCCGCCCGTCGCCCAGACCCGTGCCGCGGGCGGTGAAGTGCCTCCCGCCGTCGGTGGAGGCGTACAGGGTGCCGCCGCTGAGGGCGTAGAAGGTGCCCGCCGTCGATCGGTCGGCCACCACGGCCGCGTCCTTGGGCAGGCCGGAGACCGCCGTCCAGGACCCGCCGCGGTTGGTCGAGAGGAACGGCACCTGGCCCGCCGGGGTCCAGACCACGGTGGCGCCGTCCGCCGAGACGGCTGCCGATCCGCCGCCCGCGTCCCCCACCGGCGCCGCCGCGAACGGCGCCCAGTCCGCTCCGCCGTCGGTCGAGTACGCGCCGTGCTGCGCCCCGCCGAGGCCGACCCGCACCATGAACTCCGGCTTGCCCTGGGCGAAGTCGAGGCCGGTGGTGTTGGTGAACAGCGGCCCGCTCAGCGCCTTGGGGGCGACCTTCGTCAGGTCCTCGTGCCGGAACCCGCCGACGTCGCCGAGCGCGCTGATCAGCGGCAGGCCGGGGGGCTTGACCAGGCCGAGCGTCGCCGTCTCCTCCAGGCCCTTGGCGGGAATGGTCCAGTGCGTCGGGCGCCCGCTGTCCGCCGCCGTCACGTCGGTGCTGCCCCACATGCCGGACCCGGTGCCGTACAGCACGTGCCCGGAGTCGAAGGGGTCGATGGCCAGCGTGCCCATCCAGTGCCCGATGCCGGTCCCCACGTACGGCGCCGCGGAGGCGTCCCGCTCCGAGGTGGCGCCGAGCGCCTTCCAGGTGGCACCGCCGTCGGTCGACCGGTAGAGCTCGTCGGAGGGCCACCAGCGGTCCAGCGTGGTGACCATCACCGTCGACGGTTGCCGCGGGTCCACCGCCAGCCCGGCGAAGCCGAAGCTTCCGCTGGACGGCGAGATGTTCTTCCAGGCTCCGGTGGACGGCGTGTACTTCCACACCGAGCCGGCCTTCACCCCGTTCGGTCCGGGCGCGTCGGTGTACGTCAGGTAGAACGAGCCGTCGCCGGACAGCACGCCGTGCTGCGGCAGTTGGCCCGTCGGCTGGCCGGGGACGGCCTGCCAGGTGGTGCCGCCGTCGGTGGAGCGGTACAGCGAGGTCGACTTGTCGGCCACCCCGACGTAGATCGTCCTGCTGCCGGAGGGGCCGAAGGTCACGAACGACAGGCCGACCCCGCTGCTCGCGCCGTCCTTGACGGGGAAGCCGCCGACCTGACTCCACGTCGCGCCGTAGTCGGTGCTGCGCCACAGGCCGTTCTTACGGGTGCCCAGGTAGAGCGTGCGGTTGTCGGAGGGGTCGACCACCAGGCGCTCGCCCATGGACCGGCCGTCCTCGTTGCCGCCGAGCTTGAAGGGCAGGTCGGTGCGCTGGAACGTCCGGCCCTGGTCGGTGGAGCGGAGGATGGCGCCGTTGCCGGCCCAGTCGTTGGTGTAGGTGCCGCTGGCGAGGTAGAGCCGGTTCGGGTCGACCGGGTCGGTCGCCAGGCTCTCGATCCCGAGCAGGTTCCAGTCGGCGCCGCCGATCCAGTCGGTCAGCGGGGTCCACTGCCCGGCCGTCGCGTCCCAGCGGTACGCGCCGCCGATGTCGGTCCGGGCGTACAGCAGGTCCTTGCGGGCGGGGTTGAAGACAATCCCGGTGACGAAGCCGCCACCGACGATCTGCGCGTTGTGCCAGGTGTACCCGCCCGCGCCGGACGCCTTCACCAGCCGCCACTGCTGGTTGCTGCTGCCCCGGTCGGCGTACTGGATGAGCGGGACGCCCTCCTCCTTGCCGCCGCCCCAGACGTCCAGCACCATGCCGCTGGCACGGGAGACGAACTTCACCGCGCCGTCGCCGACGTCCTGCATCCGCCACTGCTGGGCGGCGGAGGCGTGGTCGGTCTGCTGCTCGACGGCGGCGGCGGACCGTGAGGCGTCACCGCGGACGCCGAGGACCTTGTGGGTGCCGCGGTTCTCCAGCTCGTAGTAGCCGTCGCCCGCCAGCCGCAGGCGCCACTGCTGGCTCGCGGCCCCGGCCGCGCGGTTCATCTGCCGGGCCCAGGCGCCGTCGGCCGCGTCCGCGCCGGGCACGTCCAGGGCCTTGTCGCTGCGGACGGACACCAGCGTGTAGTACGCGTCGGGTTCCACCGACGCCGCGTTGGAGTCGGACTGCACGAACAGCAGGTACGGGCCCAGCACGCCGGGCACGCCCAGGGCCAGGCCCAGCGTGGTCCAGCGCCGGCGGTGGCGCCCACGGGGCCGCCGCACGCCACCGGCCGCCCGGGCGCGCCGGCCGCGACCGCCCGCGGTGGGTTCCGTCTCGTTCATGGGGGCTACTCCTTGCTTCGGCCCCGCCGCCGCGCACCTGCCCGGAGCGGACGGGTGGCGCGGCGGCGGTCGGCGGTCGGATCGGACGGTCCGTCGGGTGTTCCGCCCTTGGTGTCGCCCCTCAGTTGCCGCCGTCGCGGCGGAGGTTGCCGCCGTTCGGAAATTCTTCGACCGGACCGGGGCCGCGGGCGCGGGTGGACCCGCGGGACGGCTCGCGCGACCGGTGACGGCTTTCCGGAGCGGAAGGTTCCAGGCCGTTCGAGGCAACAGGATGTTAACGAGATCGACCCAATGTGCGCCCGGAATGCGTCTTTACTCTTCCCATGTCCGTGCTTTACTCGTTCTTGACGCGTCATCAGGTTGCCGGAGCGGCACCGACGACGACGCGGCCCAGCGGCGTGCCGCGGGCGTCGTGCCGACGCCCCTTCCGAGGCACCGCCCCGTTCCGTGCACCGCCCCGTCCATCGCTCCCCGGCCGAAACCGCCGGGGTCACGAAGGAGGCAGACCCCATGGATCCGCTCATCGACCGGGCCCGCGCCTTTCCGCAGCGCGCCGGCGACACCGGCCGGGAACTCACCGGCCTCGCCGCCGGCCAGGCACCCCAGGCCCTGTTCATCACCTGCTCGGACTCGCGCGTGGTGCCCGCGCTGATCACCAACGCCGACCCCGGCGACCTCTTCGAGCTCCGCACCGCGGGCAACATCGTCCCCGCCTACCGGTCCGACCGGGCCTCGGGCGAGACCGCCACCATCGAGTACGCCGTCGAGGTGCTCGGCGTCCGCGACGTCGTGGTGTGCGGCCACTCGCACTGCGGTGCCGTCGGCGCGGTGGTCCGCGGCGAGGACCTCAGCGTCGTCCCCGCCGTCCGTGCCTGGTTGCGCCAGGCCGACCCGGCCGAACTCGGCGCGGACGGGGCGGACGTGTTCGACCCGACGGTCGCCGGGCCGGTGCAGCGCCACGTCCTGGCCCAGCTGGACCGGCTGCGCGGCTACCCGGCCGTGGCCCGGCGGCTGGCGGAGGGCACGATCCGGCTGCACGGCTGGTTCTACGAGATCCACACCGGGCTGGTGCTCGCCCACCGCCCCGACGCCGGCCTCTTCCTGCCGCTGTGACACCGGCACGAACCGGGGTACCGCCGCCGGTGGACCCGGCCACCCCTCCCCGCTCCGCGCACCGCGGCGCCACCACCACCCTCCGGACCGACACCGTCCGCACCGCTACTCTCCCGAGGACCCGATGACCCGTCGTCCCGCCCTTCGGCTGAGCACTCTGCGCTCTGACCTCCCCGCTTCCGTCGTCGTCTTCCTGGTCGCGCTCCCGCTCTGCGTGGGCGTCGCCGTCGCCTCCGGCGTGCCGGCCGAACTCGGCCTGATCACCGGCATCGTGGGCGGCGTGGTGACCGGGCTGATGCCCGGCAGCAGCCTCCAGGTGTCCGGCCCCGCCGCCGGCCTGACCGTGCTGGTCCTCGCCGCCGTCCAGGAACACGGCCTCGCCACCCTCGGCGTCGTCACCGCCGCGGCCGGCCTGCTCCAACTCGCCATGGGCGCGGCCCGGCTCGGCCGGCTGTTCCGCGCGATATCCGTCTCCGTCGTCCAGGGGATGCTCGCCGGGATCGGCCTCGTCCTGATCGCCGGCCAGCTCTACGCCATGGCCGACGCCAAGGCACCGGCCGACGGCCCGGCCAAACTGGCCGGCCTCCCGGGCCTGGCCGCGGACGTCGCCGGGAGCCCGCACGCCCTCGCCGCCGTCGCGATCGGCGCCGGGACGGTGGCGGTCCTGCTGGTCTGGCCGCGGCTGCCCGCCCGGGTCCGGACGGTGCCCGCACCGCTCGCCGCCGTCGCCGCCGCGACGGCCGCCACCGCCCTGCTCGACCTGCCCGTCGACCGGGTCCGGGTGGCCGGCCTCGCCGGGGTGGTCCACCTGCCCGGCGCCTCCGACCTCGCGGCGCTCGGCAGCGCCGGCGTCCTCGGTACGGCGCTCGCGTTCGCGCTGATCGCCTCCGCCGAGAGCCTGTTCAGCGCCGCGGCCGTCGACCGCCTGCACGACGGCCCGCGGACCGACTACGACCGTGAACTGCTCGCCCAGGGCGTCGGCAACACCGTCTGCGGATTCCTCGGCGCGCTCCCGATGACCGCCGTGATCGTGCGCAGCGCCGCCAACGTGCAGGCCGGCGCCCGCACCAAGGCCTCCCGGGTGCTGCACGGACTGTGGCTGCTGCTCTTCGCCGCGCTGTTCCCGGCCGCGCTCTCCGCCATCCCGCTCGCCGCCCTGGCCGGCGTGCTGGTGCATGCCGGCGCCAAGCTGGTCCCGGTCCGCACGCTGCGCCCGCTCTGGCGGGCCGATCGCGGCGAGGCGGCGATCCTGACGGTCACCGCCCTGGCCATCGTGGTGACCAACCTGCTCGAAGGCGTGCTGCTCGGCCTGCTCCTCGCGGTGCTCAAGAGCGCCTGGGACACCTCGCACCTGCACATCGCGGTCACCGATCCGGGCGGCGGTGCCGTCCGGGTGACCCTGCACGGGAACGCCACCTTCCTCCGGCTGCCCCGGCTGCTGGAGACCCTGGAATCCCTGGAGGGGCTGCCCGCGGACCGCCCGGTCAGGCTCGACCTCTCCGGCGTGCGCCACCTCGACCACGCCTGCCGCAGCGCCCTGGAACTGTGGCAGGAGCGCCACGGCCGCAGCGGCTCCGCCGAGTTGGTCGGACTCCCGGCCGCGGCGGCCTGACCGGAGGCCCGGCTCCGGCGCGCGGGCGGGCCGTCCGGGGGCCGGACTTGACGATTCGGCGACGGACTGAGCGGAATGCCGGGCCCGCGGCTTGTGATCGCTCACATCGCGAGCTGACGGCCCCGCTACTGCGTAGGATGCCCGGCATGTCCACAGTTGCCGTGATTGCGGTTGTCGCGCTCGCCCTCCTGCACGTCTACATCCTGGTCCTGGAGATGTTCCTGTGGACCACTCCCAGGGCCCGGGCCGCCTTCGGAACGTCCCAGGAGTTCGCGCTGGAGACCAGGGCGATGGCCGCCAACCAGGGCCTGTACAACGGCTTCCTGGCAGCCGGGCTGCTCTGGGGCGCCTTCGCCGCCGATCCGGTCGGTTTCCGGGTGCGGGTCTTCTTCGCCTCCTGTGTGGCCGTCGCCGGGCTGTTCGGCGCGGTGACGGCCTCCCGGAAGATCCTCTTCGTGCAGACCGTCCCGGCAGTGGTCGTGCTGGTCCTGGTGCTCCTGGCCCACTGAATCGCGAACGACCGTCACCGAGGGGTGCCTCTCCCGAGAGGCACCCCTCCCGTCTTCTCACGACCGGGCCCTGGAACCGCTCCCGTACGGGAGAACGCCCTACGAGTCCTCCGTACGGAGAAGTCCGTACGGAGGACTCCGCGTGGCGCGGCGGGCGGAGGGACGACGAACGGGCGGGGACCGGAGCGGTGAGCACAGCTCACCGGTCCGGTCCCCGCCCGCGGTCCTGGGCAGGTCGGGTCGGGTCCGGTCAGGAACCGGCGCGGCGCTTGTTGTAGACGTCGAAGCCGACGGCCGCGAGCAGCACCAGGCCCTTGATGACCTGCTGGTAGTCGGTGCCGACGCCGACCAGGGACATGCCGTTGTTCAGCACGCCGAGCACCAGGCCGCCGATGATGGCGCCGAGGACGGTGCCCACACCGCCGCTGGCGGAGGCGCCGCCGATGAAGGCGGCTGCGATGGCCTCCAGTTCGAAGTTGATGCCGGCCTGCGGGGTGCCGGCGTTGAGGCGCGCGGCGAAGACCAGTCCGGCGAGCGCCGCGAGGACGCCCATGTTGGTGAAGGCGAGGAAGACGACCCGCTTGCTCTTCACCCCGGACAGCTTGGCCGCGGCCTCGTTGCCCCCGATGGCGTAGGTGTGCCGTCCGATGATCGAGTTGCGCATCAGGTAGCCGAAGCCGACCAGCAGGGCGCCGAGGATCAGCAGGACGATCGGCACGCCGTGGTAGCTGGCCAGCAGCATGGTGAACGCGACCACGGCCGCGGTGATCACGGCGAGCTTGGCCAGGAACAGCCCGAGCGGGAGCGGCTCCATCCCGTACGAGGCGGTCTGGCGCCGCCCGCGCAGCTCCTGGAGGATCGCGACGGCCAGCACCGCGAGACCCAGCAGCAGGGTGAGGTTGTGGTAGTCGGTGTGCGGTCCGACCTCGGGGAGGAAGCCGCTGCTGATGCTCTGGAAGCCCTTGGGGAACGGGGCGACCGACTGGCCCTGGAGCAGGATCTGGGTGCCGCCGCGGAACAGCAGCATGCCCGCCAGGGTGACGATGAAGGACGGGATCCCGAGGTAGGCGATCCAGAAGCCCTGCCAGGCGCCGGCGAGGGCGCCGATCACCAGCGCGGCCAGCACCGCCACCGGCCACGGCAGGTGCTGCTTGACCATCATCACCGCGGCGGCGGCCCCGACGAAGGCGGCCAGGGAGCCGACCGAGAGGTCGATGTGCCCGGCGATGATGACGATCATCATCCCGATCGCCAGGATGAGGATGTAGCCGTTCTGCTGGATCAGGTTGGTGATGTTGAGCGGCTGGAGGAGGATGCCGTCCGTCCAGATCTGGAACAGCAGGACGATCAGCGCGAGCGCGACCAGCATGCCGTACTGGCGCACGTTGCCGCGCAGCGCGCCGGCCAGGGCGGAGCCGATGGAGGGGCTCTGGCCGGTCTGCGGCGCCTTCGGGGACGAATCCGGGATGATCTCGGTCTGGGCCATGCCTCACACCTGCTCGTTGCTGGATGCGGCGCTCATGGTCATGAGCCGCATGAGGGATTCCTGGGTGGCGTCGGCACGGGCGACCTCGCCGGTGATCCGGCCTTCGGCCATGGTGTAGATCCGGTCGCACAGCCCCAGGAGTTCGGGGAGTTCGGACGAGATGACGAGGACCGCCTTGCCCTGCGCGGCCAGCTCGGCGATGACCGTGTAGATCTCCGCCTTGGCGCCGATGTCGATGCCGCGGGTGGGCTCGTCGAGGATCAGCACCTCAGGCTCGGCGAAGATCCACTTGCTGAGGACGACCTTCTGCTGGTTGCCGCCGCTGAGCGTGCCGGTCCGGGTGAACACCGTCGGGGCCTTGATGTTCATGGTCCGCCGGAACGATTCGGCGACCTTGGCCTCCTCGTGCCGGTCGACCCGGCCGTACCGGGCGACCTTGCCGAGCGCGCTCAGCGAGATGTTCCGGCTGATGTCGTCGATGAGGTTCAGCCCGAGGTGCTTGCGGTCCTCGGTGACGTAGGCGAGGCCGTGCCCGATCGCCTCGGGCACCGTCCGGGTGCGGATCTCGCGGCCGTGCAGCCGCACCCGGCCGGCCGCCCACCGCCCGTACGAGCGGCCGAAGACGCTCATCGCGAGTTCCGTGCGGCCGGCGCCCATCAGTCCGGCGATGCCGACGATCTCACCGCGCCGCACGTTCAGCGAGGCGCCGTCCACCACCATGCGCTGCTGGTCGAGCGGGTGCCGGACGCTCCAGTCCTCGACCTCGAAGGCGACCTCCCCGATCTCGGGGGTGCGCTCCGGGTAGCGGTGCTCCAGGTCGCGGCCGACCATGCCGCGGATGATCCGGTCCTCGGAGATGCCCTCGGGGCCGATCGCGATGGTCTCGATGGTCCGCCCGTCGCGCAGGATGGTGACGGAGTCGGCGACCCGGGCGATCTCGTTCAGCTTGTGCGAGATGATGATGCAGGAGATGCCCTGCGCCTTGAGCTCGAGGATCAGGTCGAGCAGCTTGCGGCTGTCCTCGTCGTTCAGCGAGGCCGTCGGCTCGTCCAGGATGAGCAGCTTGACCTTCTTGGCCAGCGCCTTGGCGATCTCGACCAGCTGCTGCTTGCCCACCCCGAGGTCGGCGATCCGGGTGTGCGGATTCTCGTCGAGGCCGACCTGGCGGAGCAGTTCGGCGGCGTGGGTGAGCGTGCGCTGCCAGCTGATGATGCCCCGGGCGGCGTGCTCGTTGCCGAGGAAGACGTTCTCGGCGATGGACAGGTACGGCACCAGCGCCAGTTCCTGGTGGATGATGACGATGCCGCGCTGCTCGCTGGCCCGGATGTCCCTGAACCGGCAGGGCTCGCCCTCGAAGAGGATCTCGCCCTCGTAGGCGCCGTGCGGGTAGACGCCGCTGAGCACCTTCATCAGGGTGGACTTGCCGGCACCGTTCTCGCCGCAGATGGCGTGCACCTCTCCGGCGGCGACGCTCAGGTTGACCTCGGAGAGTGCTTTGACGCCGGGGAACGACTTGCTGATCGACCGCATTTCGAGAACGGGTCCAGCCATGGGTGTGCGTCCGTATCGTTCGGGGCGGTGCGGGCCGGTCTCGGGGCGCCGCACCGCCGGTTCGGCAAGGGCCCGTCCGTCGGGCCCCGCGGGCTACTTGAGCTGGTCCGCGGTGTACTGGCCGCTGTCGACCAGGATCTTCTGGTAGTTGTCCTTGTCGACGCTGACCGGCTGGAGCAGCTGGGCCGGGACGGTCTTGACGCCGTTGTTGTACTGGCTGGTGTCGTTGACCTCGGGCTTGCCGCCGGTCAGCAGCGCGTCACCCATCTGGACGGCGGCCTTGGCCAGTTGGCGGGTGTCCTTGTAGACGGTCTGGGTCTGCTCGCCCGCGATGATCGACTTCACCGAGGCCAGCTCGCCGTCCTGGCCCGTGACGACGGGCAGCGACTTGGCGGTGCCGTAGCCGACGCCCTTGAGGGAGGAGAGGATGCCGATCGAGATGCCGTCGTACGGCGAGAGCACGGCGTCGACGTGGGCGGAGGTGTAGGCCTTGCTCAGCAGGTTGTCCATCCGGGACTGGGCGACACCGCCGTCCCAGCGCAGCGTGGCGACCTGGTTGAACTCGGTCTGGCCGCTCTGGACGACCAGCTTCTTCTCGTCGATGTACGGCTTGAGGACGCTCATGGCGCCGTTGAAGAAGAAGGTGGCGTTGTTGTCGTCCGGCGAGCCGGCGAACAGCTCGATGTTGAACGGCCCCTTGCCGTCCTTGAGCCCGAGCTTGTCGGCGATGTAGCTGCCCTGGAGGACGCCGACCTTGTAGTTGTCGAAGGTCGCGTAGTAGTCGACGTTCTGGGTGCCCTTGATCAGCCGGTCGTAGGAGATCACCGGGATGTGGGCGTCGGCGGCCTTCTGCAGCACGTTGGTGAGGGAGGCGCCGTCGATGGCGGCGATCACCAGGAGCTTGGCGCCCTTGGTGATCATGTTCTCCACCTGGGAGACCTGGTTCTCCACCACGTTGTCGCCGTACTGCAGGTCGGTCTTGTAGCCCTTGGCCTGGAACTCCTTGACCATGTTGGTGCCGTCGTTGATCCAGCGTTCGGACGACTTGGTGGGCATCGCGATGCCGACCAGACCGCCCTTGGCGTCCCCCTTGGCGGGGCCGTCGCCGGCGCCGTTGGCGCTCTGGCCGCAGGCCGCCAGTGAGAGCACCAGGCCCGCGGCGACCAGACCCGCCGAAATCTTCCGCACAGTTCCTCCAGTGGTGTTCCGCGACCGGCGCAGCGCGTCCCCTGACTGGGCGGGCTGGGAGCGGTCGAGCGGGGCCGGCCGGGAGTGGTCCCTCGGGGCTGTGGGGCATCGGGGTTACGGTCACCCTGGCCTGGCGTGACATGAGTGTTAACGCTCACAACGGCGACGTCAAGAGGCGTCGGATCACCATTGGGTCGCGGTGCGCCCACCGGCCCGATCCCGGTGTCCGATCACGCCGAGTGCCGAAGCGGTCACCGGCCACCGGCCACCGTCGCCCCGCGGGTGATCTCGGCATTCACCTCCGCGGTGCGGCTGTGAACGTTAACTTGGCAAGGTTGGCAGATGTGGGCACCCCGCACGGCTGGTATGAAGAAGCCGCCGGTCGGACCGAGGGTGACGGATTGGCCCGGACCTGGTCGCGTACTGTGGTCCGCAGCCGAGGAGGGGACTGCGAGTGGGAACCGAGAGCGCCGGGACGGAATCGCGCCAGCCCGTGATGGCGGACGTGGCGAAACTGGCGGGGGTGTCCCACCAGACGGTGTCCCGGGTGCTCAACGGCGCCCCGCACGTGCGGCCCGACACCCGGGACCGGGTGCTGGCGGCCATACGGGAGCTCGACTACCGGCCCAACTCCGCCGCCCGCGCGCTGGTCACCCGGCGCTCGCAGACCCTCGGGGTGGTCAGTTTCGACTCGACCCTGTACGGCCCCGCGTCGATGCTGGACGGCATCGAGCAGGCCGCGCGCAGCGCCGGCTACTTCGTCAGCGTGACCAGCCTGCGCTCCCTTGACGGCCGTTCGGTCCAGGAGGCCGTCGACCGGCTGCGCGACCAGGGCGTGGAGGGCGTCGTGGTGATCGCGCCGCAGATCTCCGCCGTCAGCGCGGTGGCCCGGCTCTCCAGTTCGGTGCCGCTCGTCGCGGTCGGTTCGGGCAACCAGTCCCAGGTGCCGATGGTGTCGGTGGGCAACCGCTACGGCGCCGGAGAGGCCACCAGGCACCTGCTCGACCTGGGCCACCGCACCGTGCACCACGTGGCGGGACCGGTCAGCTGGCTGGAGAGCCAGGACCGGGAGGAGGGGTGGCGCTCCACGCTGGAGGCGGCCGGAGCCCCGGTGCCCGAGGTGGAGCGCGGCGACTGGAGCGCCCGCTCGGGCTACCAGGCGGGGCTGCGTATCGCCCGACTGCCCGACATCACCGCCGTGTTCTGCGCGAACGACCACATGGCGCTCGGCCTGCTGCGGGCCCTGCACGAGGCCGGCCGGTCGGTCCCGGACGAGATCAGCGTGGTCGGCTTCGACGACATCCCGGAGGCGGCCTACTTCATCCCGCCGCTGACCACCGTGCGGCAGGACTTCGGCGAACTCGGCCGGCGGGCCCTGGAACTGCTCGTCGGGGAGCTGGAGGCCGCCACGCCTTCGCCGGCCCATCTGCAGATCTCCCCGGAGCTGGTGCTGCGCCGCAGCGCCGGCCCGATCGCCGGACGTTGATCCGGTAGCGCCGGTCCGCGGCGCGGCGCACGCTCGCTTCCAGGGCCTCCGGCCTCGCGGGGTCCGGGCTCGCGACATCCCTTGACAGCCACTTTGTTAGCGCTAACAATTCGGGTGAGCGTTCACAACAACGCCCCTTCCGCTCCGTCGGCCGGGCCGCCGTCATCCCGCTTCCGGGTCGCCCGGCCGACGGCCACACGTTCCGCCCTTCAGAGGGAGAGGTAGCGGAACGAAGCCTGTCGCCGGTGCGTGCCGCCCTGCCCTGGCCGACGACCGCACCGGCGACAGGCGCCAACACAGCTCTCCCGTACGAAGGATGAGAAAGTGACCGTGATCCCTGTCGCCGCCCCCGAGCCGGACCGGTACGTCGTCGGCGTCGACTTCGGCACCCTTTCCGGCCGCGCCGTGGTGGTCCGCGTCCGGGACGGCGAGGAACTGGGCACCGCCGTCCACGACTACCCGCACGCCGTGATCGAGCGCGAACTGCCCGGCACCGGGCAGTCGCTGCCGCCCGACTGGGCGTTGCAGCACCCCGGGGACTGGCGCGAGGTGCTGCGCACCGCCGTCCCGGCCGCGCTCGCCGCCGCCGGCGTCGACCCGGCGCACGTCATCGGGATCGCCACCGACTTCACCGCCTGCACCGTCCTGCCGGTGCTCGCCGACGGCACCCCGCTCGCCGAGACCTCCGCGTGGGCGAGCCGCCCGCACGCCTGGCCCAAGCTCTGGAAGCACCACGCCGCCCAGGGCCAGGCCGACCGGATCAACGCCCTGGCCCACGCCCGGGGCGAGAAGTGGATCTCCCGCTACGGCGGGCGGATCTCCGCCGAGTGGCAGTACGCCAAGGCGCTTCAGGTCCTGGAGGAGGACCCGGCCGTCTACGCCGCGACCGTCCGCTGGATCGAGGCCGCCGACTGGATCGTCTGGCAGCTCACCGGCGCCGAGAGCCGCAACACCTGCACCGCCGGCTACAAGGGCATCCACCAGGACGGGAGTTACCCCAGCGAGGACTACCTCGCCGCGCTCCACCCGGACTTCGCCGACTTCGCCCGCACCCGCCTGGAGCACCCGCTCTCCCCGCTCGGCTCCCGGGTCGGCCCGCTCACCGCGCGGGCCGCGCGGTGGACCGGGCTCCCGGAGGGCATCGCGGTCGCCGCCGGGAACGTCGACGCCCACGTCGCCGCCCCGGCCGCCCGCGCCGTCGACGACGGCCGGCTCCTCGCCATCATGGGCACGTCCACCTGCCACGTCGTCAACGGCGCGACGCTCGCCGACGTCCCCGGCATGTGCGGCGTGGTCCAGGACGGCATCGTCGCCGGCTCCTACGGCTACGAGGCCGGCCAGAGCGCCGTCGGCGACATCTTCGCCTGGTGGCTGCGCCAGGGCCTGCCCGCCGACTACCTGGCCGAAGCCGAGGAGAACGGCGAGGACCCGCACCAGCTGCTGACCCGCAAGGCCGCCGCCCAACCCGTCGGCGCGCACGGCCTGGTGGCGCTCGACTGGATGAACGGCAACCGCTCCACCCTGGTCGACCACCACCTCTCCGGGGTGATCGCCGGCCTCACCCTCGCCACCCGCCCCGAGGAGATCTACCGGGCGCTGCTGGAGGCCACCGCCTACGGCACCCGCGTCATCGTCGAGGCCCTGGAGCAGGGCGGCGTGCCCGTCACCGAGTTCATCGTCACCGGCGGGCTGAAGAAGAACGCCCTGCTGATGCAGATCTACGCCGACGTGCTGCGCCGCCCGGTCTCGGTCGCCGAGTCCGAGCAGGGCCCCGCGCTCGGCTCGGCGATCCACGCCGCCGTCGCCGCCGGGGCGTACCCGGACGTCCGGACCGCGTCCGAGGCCATGGGCCGGGTGCGGCGGGGCGCCTACCGGCCCCGGCGCGCCGCCGCCGACACCTACGACCTGCTCTTCGCCGAGTACCGCGCCCTGCACGACCACTTCGGGCTCGGCGCCGACAAGCTCCTGCACCGCCTGCGGGACATCCGGAACGCCGCCCTCACCACACCGAGCGAGGCCCAGTGAACGCGACCCACGCGACCGTCGACCTCATCCGCCGCCAGGTCAGCGACCTGCACCAGGAACTGGTCCGCTACAACCTGGTGGTCTGGACCGCCGGCAACGTCTCCGCCCGCGTCCCCGGAGCGGACCTGCTCGTCATCAAGCCGAGCGGCGTCTCCTACGAGGAACTGTCGCCGCAGAACATGATCGTCTGCGACCTGGACGGCAACGTCGTCGAGGGCGACCACGCGCCCTCCTCCGACACCGCCGCGCACGCCTACGTCTACCGCCACCTGCCCGAGGTCGGCGGAGTGGTGCACACCCACTCCACCTACGCCTGCGCCTGGGCGGCCCGCGGCGAGGCCGTCCCCTGCGTCCTCACCGCGATGGCCGACGAGTTCGGCGCCGAGATCCCGGTCGGCCCCTTCGCCCTGATCGGCGACGACTCGATCGGCCGGGGCATCGTGGACACCCTCAAGGGCCACCGCTCGCCCGCCGTCCTGATGCAGAACCACGGCGTCTTCACCATCGGCAAGGACGCCAAGGCGGCCGTCAAGGCCGCGGTGATGTGCGAGGACGTCGCCCGCACCGTCCACCTCTCCCGCCAGCTCGGCGAACCCCTGCCGATCGCCCAGGCGGACATCGACAGCCTCAACTTCCGCTACCAGAACGTCTACGGCCAGCCCCAGGGCCGGTGAGGAGCCACCCCATGACCAAGCCCATCGAAGGCCGCCAGGTCTGGTTCCTGACCGGAAGCCAGGGCCTCTACGGCGAGGACACCCTCCGCCAGGTCGCCGAGCAGTCCCAGCGGATCGCCGACACCCTGGACCGCGACCCCGCCGTCCCGGTCGAGATCGTCTGGAAGCCCGTCCTCACGGACGCCGACGCGATCCGCCGGATCTGTCTGGAGGCCAACTCCGCCGACGACTGCATCGGCCTGATCGCCTGGATGCACACCTTCTCCCCGGCCAAGATGTGGATCGCCGGGCTGGACGCCCTGCGCAAGCCGCTGCTCCACCTGCACACCCAGGCCAACGTCGAACTGCCCTGGGACTCCATCGACATGGACTTCATGAACCTGAACCAGGCCGCCCACGGCGACCGCGAGTTCGGCTTCGTCCAGTCCCGCCTCGGCGTCCCCCGCAAGACCGTCGCCGGACACGTCAGCGACCCGACCGTGTCCGCCCGGGTCGCCACCTGGGTACGGGCCGCCGCCGGGCGCGCCGAACTGCGCGGCCTCAAGCTCGCCCGCTTCGGCGACAACATGCGCGACGTCGCCGTCACCGAGGGCGACAAGGTCGAGGCCCAGCTGCGCTTCGGCGTCTCCGTCAACACCTACGGCGTCAACGACCTCGTCGCCGCCGTGGACGCGACGGACGACGGCGACGTCACCGCGCTGACCAAGGAGTACGAGGACGCCTACCGCCTCGCGCCCGAGCTGCGGGCCGGCGGGGAGCGCCACGAGTCGCTGCGCTACGCGGCGCGGATCGAACTCGGCCTGCGCGGCTTCCTGGAGCAGGGCGGCTTCAAGGCCTTCACCACCAACTTCGAGGACCTCGGCGGCCTGCGCCAGCTGCCCGGCCTCGCCGTTCAGCGGCTGATGGCCGACGGCTACGGCTTCGGCGGCGAGGGCGACTGGAAGACCGCCACCCTGCTGCGCACCCTCAAGGTGGCCGCCACCGGACTGCCCGGCGGCACCTCGTTCATGGAGGACTACACCTACCACCTGGAGTCCGGCGGCGAGCTGATCCTCGGCGCGCACATGCTGGAGGTCTGCCCGAGCATCGCCGCCGGAACCCCCTCCTGCGAGATCCACCCGCTGTCCATCGGCGGGCGGGAGGACCCGGTCCGTCTGGTCTTCGACGCCGCGCCCGGCCCCGCGGTGGTGGTCGGCCTCGCCGACCTCGGCGACCGCTTCCGGCTGGTCGCCAACGAGATCGACGTGGTCGAGCCGCCGGCGCCGCTGCCCAACCTGCCGGTGGCCCGGGCCGTCTGGAAGGCCCGTCCCGACCTGCGCACCTCCACCGAGGCCTGGCTGACGGCCGGCGCACCGCACCACACCGTGCTCTCCCGCGCGCTCGGGGCCGAGGAACTGGAGGACCTCGCCGAGATGATCGGCGTGGAACTGCTGGTGATCGACGACGACACGAACATCCGCCGGTTCACCAGGGAACTGCGCTGGAACCAGGCCTACCACCGGCTGGCCCAGGGATTCTGACCCCGCACGCCCCACCGGCGGCGCCCGCCCACCCGGGCGGGCGCCGCCGTCTCCCACCCAGTCCGCAAGGAACGGAGAAGCCCGTGCCCAGAGACCTCCTCGTCTCCACCGGTGACCTGATGGTGTCCCAGGAGGTCACCGCGGCCATGCCGGACGGCCGGCACATCATCCGGTGGACGTTCGGCTCCCGGGACGGGGTGACGGCGGAGGTGCTCAACCTGGGCGCCCGCCTCCAGGCCCTGCACTCACCGGACCGGGCCGGACGGCGGGCCGACGTGGTGCTCGGGGGCGGCAGCGTCGAGGACCTGCTGGACGAGGCGGCCTTCCTCGGTGCGACCGTCGGCCGCTACGCCAACCGGATCGCCGGCGGCGCGCTGCCCCTGGACGGCACCGTGCACCGGTTGGCGACCCAGCCCACCGGCCACACCCTGCACGGCGGCCCGGACGGCTTCGCCACCCGCATCTGGGACGGCGTGGCGGTCCGGGCGGACCGGCAGGTCGGCGTCCGGTTCCGGCTGCGCAGCCCCGCCGGGGACCAGGGGTTCCCGGGAACCGTCACCGCCGAGGTGACGTACCTGCTCGATCCCGACGGCGCGCTCTCGATCACCTACCAGGCGGCCACCGACGCCCCGACGGTCGTCAACCTCACCAACCACGCCTACTTCAACCTGGCCGGCGAGGGCCACGGAACGGTGCTCGACCACCTGCTGCGCGTCGAGGCCGCCGGGTACCTCCCGGTGGACGGGGAGCTGATCCCGCTCGGCCCGGTGGAGCCGGTCGTCGGCACGCCGTTCGACCTCCGCCGCGCCCGCAGGATCGGCACCTGCGTCACCGCGGAACACCCCCAGATCCGGGCGGCCGGTCGCGGGTTCGACCACAACTGGGTGCTCGACGGCAGCGGGTTCCGCCGGGCCGCCGTGCTGAGCCACCCGGCCAGCGGCCGCCAGGTCGAGTGCCTGACCACGGAACCGGGTCTCCAGGTCTACACCGGGAACCACTTCGACGGCTCGCTGACCGGCCGCTCCGGCCACCGGTACACCGCGTACGCGGGCATCGCGCTGGAGACCCAGCACTTCCCCGACTCGCCCAACCGGCCCGAGTACCCCTCCACCGTCCTGCGCCCGGGGGAGAAGTACCGGTCCAGGACGGTGTACCGCTTCTCGGCCGAGTAGCGGAGGCCGCCGGGCGGTGAGAACGGGGCGGTGGGCCCGGCGGGGCCCACCGCCCTGCCGCGTCAGGAGGCGACGAGGACCCGCACGTCCCAGGCGCCGAGCGAGACCGGCCCGCCGGCGGGCACCGAGGCGCCGCCCAGCACGTCGGACAGGCCCACCGGAGCCGCGACCTCGACGGGCTGCCAGCTCCAGTTGTGCACCACGTGGACGCGGCGCCCGTCCGGGGCCGTGCCGGTGGTCGCGGTGACGGACGCGGGCAGCTCGCGCCAGCCGCCGACCGGCTCGGGAGCCAGCCAGCCGGCCAGCGCCCGGGCCAGGTCGCGGCCGGGCACCGTGCCCACGCAGGTGACCCGGCCCGAGCCGTGGACGCGTGTGGTGACGGCGGACCAGCGGCCGAAGTGCGGGTGGTCGTAGCCGGCCAGGGGCGTGGCGTCGGTGGCGGTGAGGCCCTCCACCCAGCGGGTCGCCGTCGCCCCCGCCGGGAGGTCCAGGGGGCTGCCGGGTACGGCGCGCAGCGGGAGGTCCCCGGGCAGGTTGCCGAACTCGTCGTACCACGCGCCCGCGGCGGCGGCCAGGCGCGGCGGGGCGGTCTCGTGGCGGGCCCGGGCCTCGTGGTCGGCGTAGCCGGTGCGGGGGCCGAGCACCAGGTGGCCGCCGGCCTCGGCGTAGGCCGCGAGCCAGTCGAGCAGGGAGTCCTCGGCGAGGTGGAGCGCGGGGACGACGAGGACGGGGTGGCGCCGGGCGGCCGCGCCGGGCGTCGGGCCCTCGTGCTCACCGCGGGCGTCGTGCAGCCGGCGGGCGTGCAGGATCCGCACCTGGCGGCCGGCCTCGAAGGCGCCGCGGTAGAACGAGTCGAAGATCCGGTGGTAGGACGCCGGGTCGGGGCCGCCGTCCGGCCTCGCCAGCGGCGGGTACTTCTCCATCAGCCACTTGCTGGGCACGGAGTAGACCATCGCGAGGTCGGCATCCGGTTCGATCCCGGCGACCAGTGCCCCCGCCGTCTCGAACTCGGCGCCCAGGCGGGCGAGTTCGGCGTACACCCGGCCGGGCCTGCCGCTGTGCGGCAGGATGCCGCCCCAGTACGTCTCGGCGCCGAAGTGCAGGGTGTGCCAGTGCCAGTACTCGATCATCCGCGCGCCGCGGGAGACCAGCGCCCAGGCGGCCTGCCGCCACTGGCCGTCGAAGGCGGGCCGGTTGTCCTCGGGGCCGCCGATGGCCTGGGCGTTGGTCTCGGTGACCAGGAACGGTTCCTGCCGGGAGGAGAAGATCCGGTCGGCCTGCTGGTACAGGGCCCAGACGCCGGTGGTCTTCCACCGCTGCTCGTGGTCGTCGGGGGTGGGGTCGGGCAGCGCGAGGGCGTCCTGCATGTCGTAGTACGGGTTGCCCGCGGTGACGTCCAGGGCGTCGGTCAGCTCGTCGTCCTCCAGCGCGGGGTGGGTGTAGTGCAGGCAGGTGGTGACGAACTGCCCGGGGCGGGCGTACTCGCGCACCAGGCCGGCCTGCCAGGCGATGAACTCGGTGGTCTGGCGGGCCTGGAACGCCCGCCACGCGACGTCGTACTGCGGCTGGGCGTTGCCGTCGGGCGTCCACAGGTCGGACCAGTCGGACAGCCGGTGGGACCAGTGGACCAGGCCCCAGACGCGGTTGAGGGTCGCCACGTCGCCGTACCTCCGGCGCAGGTCGTCGACGAAGCGCTGGAACACGCCCCGGTTGTGCGGCAGCCGGCAGCCCGGTTCGTTGTCGACCTGGTAGCCGATCACGGCCGGATGGCCGGCGTAGCGGGCGACGATCCGCCGGACGACGCGCTCGGCGTGGAAGCGGAAGGCTGGGTGGCTGAAGTCGACCTCCTGGCGGGCACCCCAGTGGCCGGTCCGCCCGGTGGCGTTCTCGGCGGCGATCTCGGGGTACTGGCGGGCCAGCCACGGCGGCACGGCGTAGGTGGGCGTGCCGAGGACGACCGAGATGCCGCGCCCGTGGGCGGCGTCGAGGACGGGCCGCAGCCAGTCCAGCTCGAACCGGCCGTTCTCCGGCTCCCAGGTGGACCAGACCGACTCGCCGACCCGGATGACGGTGAAGTTCGCCGCCGCCATCAGGTCGAGGTCCTCCTCGAGCCGCTCGTACGGCTGGTACTCGTGGTAGTAGGCGGCGCCGAACAGGACGCGCGGGGGCAGCTGGACCATGGGAGAACCTCGGCGGGTCGGGGCCCCGGCCGCCGGGGGAGCGGCGGCCGGGGCGTGGGTGGGGGGAGGATCAGCCGACGGTGCCGGTGACGGTGTCGCCGGACCTGGTCACGTGGTACGTGACGGTGTCACCGGTCCAGAAGCGGAAGGTGAGCGTCGCGGGGGCGCCGTCCTTGAGCGACTTGAGGAAGTCGGCCTTGACGGTGGTGGTGTCGGCGCCGTAGTCGGCGCGGTAGTTGTCGAACGACTGGAAGGTGGTCCAGGAGGCCGGGCCGGCGGCGGTGCCGTCGGCGTAGGTGGACTCGACGTTGGCCATCAGGGCGCCGTTGAACCGGGTCGGGATGGTCAGCCCGTCGAGCGTTCCGGTGGCGGAGGACATCGCCGGCTTGTCGTACGAGCGCACGAAGAGCTTCCACGGGACGCCGTCGGAGTACCGGACCTCCAGGGTGGCGTTGACCCCGGCGGCACGGTCGCCGGCGAGCCGGGTGAGGGCGGAGGAGGTCAGGGTGAGCCTGTCGCCGTCGAGGGTGTAGTCGAGGAAGGGGATCAGCGGGCGGTCGCCCTGCCAGAGCCCGGCGAACGCGAGGCCGTTGCGGTTGAGCGTGACGGTCTGCGCGGCGATGGCGCCGGACTTCGGCAGGAAGACGTTGTCGGTGGAGGCGGTGCCCGAGCGCGTTCGCCAGGAGCTCTGGATCAGCGCCTTCATCTCGGGGACCTCCCACTGCATGGTGGAGCGGTTCAGGAAGTCGTGGAAGGCGTCCCAGACGGCGGAGGTCATGCCGTTGCGCCGCGCCTCGTAGTTGACGTGCTCGAAGTACTTGAGCATCTCGCCGCGCTCGACGACACCGGAGTAGGGCGAGGTGAGCAGGCCGTACTCGCCGAGGTAGACGGGGATGCCCTTGGCGACGAAGGTGTCGTGCACCCGGGCGAAGCCCTCGGTCAGGTCCGACTGGGCCTTCGCGTCGTAGGTCGGGCCGTTCGCGATGTTCACGCTGAACGGGTACCAGCTGTAGTAGTGCACGGTGGCGACCAGGTTGCGGTCCTTCAGCGAACTCATCGTGGCGGACAGGTCGTCCAGCCAGTGCTGGGCGTTGTTGGTCTCCTCCGAGGGCAGGACGAGCAGGCGGTCCTTGTTCCTGCCGCCGGAGTCGCGCACGATGCTGTGGAACGAGGTGTTGAGCTCGCGCAGGTACTGGGTCCTCTGGGCGTCGGTCGCGTCGGCGAACTGCGGTTCGTTGATGCTCTCCATGAGCAGGGTGCGCGGCTCGTCCTTGAAGGTCGTGGCGATCTGCTGCCACGTGGAGTTGAACCGGGCCATGACGTTGTCGTGGTCGGTGGACATGTACTTGATCCACTGCCACGAGTCGTGGTGGACGTTGATCTCGACGTAGAGCCCGTCCTCCAGGGCGAGGTCGACCACCTCCTTGACCCGCTTCATCCACACCGGGTCGATGGTGTACGGGGCGGTGGCGGACTGGTGCGGGTACCAGCTGACGGGGATGCGGACGCTGCGGAAGCCCTGGGCCTTGAGGCCGTCGAAGGTGGCCTTGGTGGTGAGCGGGTTGCCCCAGGAGGTCTCGTCGGGGAGGGCGTCGAGGGTGTTGCCGAGGTTCCAGCTGGGCTGCATCTGCGCCACGGCGGCCATCGGGTCCTTCGGGACCCGGACCCCGGCGGCCTCGGCCGCCGACGGGGCCTTCTCGGCGGGGGCGGCGACGGCGGTGCCGGCGCAGAGGGCGCCGGTGGTGGCCAGGGCCACCACGAGGCCGGCGGTGCGCCGGAGCCGGCGGGCGAGCGGTCGGGCGGTGTGTCGTGCGGTGTTCACGGGTCGTCCCTTCGGGTGAACGGGGTGGGGGGAGCCCCTGACGTGTGGTCAGGGAAACGGGAGCGGCTCGTAGTCGAACCGGTCGAAGTGGACGGTGCCTTCGGCGGCGTACATGCCGATGACCCGGCCGGTGAAGCCGCCGGCCACTTCGGTGGAGAGGTAGCGGCCGTCGAGGCCCGCGAGTTCGGTGAAGGTTCCGTCCGGCTCCTCGACGCCGAGGACGACGTCGTCGGGGCCGGTGCGCGGGCCCCGCGTCCGGCGCGGGACGACATCGACGCCGAGCACCACGGCTCCGGCGGGGACCGCCCGGGAGGCGACCTCGGTGCGCAGCGAGCCGATCCGGGCGAAGACCTTCACCTCGCCGTCGGCCGCCTCGATCTCGTAGTGGTGCTCCTCGTCCAGGCGGACGGCGAGGCCGCCGCGTCCCTCGGTGGGATCGATCAGGGTGCGGGCACGGCAGCCGAGGTGCTGCTGGCGCCGGCCGACGAACACCACGTCGTTCTCGTCGAGGGAGGCGCCGGCGGCGCGCAGGGTGAGCCAGCCGGACCGTTCCTTCGTGGTGCACAGCTGCTCGGTGCGCCGGCGTACGGAGATCCACTGGGGGTGCAGCTCGGCCTGGTCGAAGTCGTCCCGGGCCGGGACGGCGGGCATCGGGTGCAACGGCCAGGCCGGGGTGGCCAGTTCGGGAGTGACCCGGCCGACCACCGGCCAGCCGTCCACCCATTCGACGGGGGCGAGGAAGGTCTCCCGGCCGAGCACGTACCAGGCGGGGGTGCCGCCGCGTGGCCGGACGGCGAGCAGCACCATCCACCAGGAGCCGTCGGGCGCCTGGACGAGGTCGGCGTGCCCGGTGTTCTGGATGGGGCTGTTGATTCCGCGGTGGGTCAGCACCGGGTTGGCGGGGCACGGCTCGAACGGGCCGGAGGGCGAGGTGCCGCGGGCGATGGAGACGGCGTGGCCGCGTTCGGTGCCGCCCTCGGCGATCATCAGGTACCAGTAGTCGCCGATCCGGTACAGGTGCGGGGCCTC
Source organism: Kitasatospora sp. NPDC114501 (assembly GCF_055633695.1). NCBI lineage: Bacteria > Bacillati > Actinomycetota > Actinomycetes > Kitasatosporales > Streptomycetaceae > Kitasatospora > Kitasatospora sp. NPDC114501. Next base: position 171,790 of record NZ_JBVKDS010000004.1, read on the forward strand.
GGGGGCCGCAGCGCCGGGGGCGCCGGACCAGATCCGCCGCGGCTCGCCGAGGGTCTCGCCGGTGGCCGGGTCGAGGCGGACCTGGGAGACGCCGGCGACGGTGCAGTAGCAGGTGCCGTCCTCGTCCCAGGCGAGGTCCGGGTCGATGCCGTGGACGCCGGGCAGCCGGACCGGGTCGGACCAGGGGCCGGCCGGGTCGGTCGCGGTGAAGAGCAGGTTCCCGTCCCCGCTGACGTTGGTGGCGATCAGCCAGAACCGGCCGTCGCGGTGGCGCAGCGTCGGGGCGTAGATCCCGCCGGAGGACGGCGACTCCGGTGGCAGGTTCAGCTGGCTCGGCCGGTCCAGGGCGTTGCCGATCTGCGTCCAGTTCACCAGGTCGCGGCTGTGGAAGACCGGGATGCCGGGGAAGTACTCGAAGCTGGAGCAGGCGAGGTAGTAGTCGTCGCCCGCGCGGCAGATGCTGGGGTCGGGGTGGAAGCCGGGGATCACCGGGTTGGGGACGGTGCCGGCGGGCTCGGGCTGGACTGACACGTGGTCGGTTCCTCTCGGGTCTTCATGGGTCGGGGGTGGTGCCCCGGGCCCCGGGGTGCCCGGGGCACCACCGGTTCGGCGGTTCAGCCGATCGCGCAGGAGGCGCCGTTGAACCGGAAGGCGGAAGGGTTGGCGTCGCTGCCGGACCAGGTGGCCCGGAAGCCCCACTGGACGCTGCCGCCCTGCGGGACGGAGGCGTTGTACGACACGTTCTGGGCGGTGACGTTCGGGCCGCTCTGCGAGACCGAGGCGTTCCAGGTGTCGGTGATGCCGTCGTCACCGGGGAAGTCGAAGCCGAGGGACCAGCCGTTGACCTGGCCGAGGCCGTTGTTGACGACGGTCAGGTCGGCGACGGTGACGCCCGACCACTGGCTCTTGGCGTAGACGACCCGGCAGGGCGCGTCGACCGGGCGCATCCGGACGACCGTGATGCCGTAGGCGGGCACGGTCTGGGTGGTCGGGCTGCCGGACCGGGCGGTGCCGATCCCGTGGGCGTTCTTGAGGTAGGAGTGGACGGTCGGGGTGGCGGAGGAGGGGGTGAACCCGCTGTACGAGAGGTTCACCGTGACGGCGTTGTTCGGGTCCTTGTTGATCAGCATGACGTCCACGTCGCCGTCGGCGCGGCGGACGGCGTGCGCGGTGAGCAGCGAGGACGAGCTGGCTGCCTTGACCAGGGTGTCCCCGGGCGCGCCCAGCCTGCTGATCATCTGGATGCCGTAGTAGGCAGGGAAGGGCGTGTTGACGGCCGGCTCGCAGGAGGCGCCGGCGGAGACCATGCCGCCGTCGTCGTAGTCGGTGGCGCCCTCGACGGTGGTCACCTTGGCGCAGTCGGTGCCGTTGCGCAGGTCCCACCAGTCGACGTTGAACGCGCCGTTCTCCAGCCAGGTGAGGTAGTCGTCCGGCGCGAACAGTCCGTTGGGGGAAGTGTCGAGGTAGGCCTGGGCGTTCGCCTCGGTCACCGCGATGCCGACATCGGGGGCGTTGGACCCGGCGTACTGGTTGATCAGCGAACGCACGGTGCCGGCGATGGTCGGGTTCTGGGCCTGCGGCTTGGTGAGCAGGTCGGCGGGGCTGGTGCTGGTGGGGTAGGCGTGCACGACGGCGAAATCGATCTTCGTCCCGGCGATCGACAGGACGGTGTGGTTCCAGTCCTGGGTGTCGCCCGGGCCGACGATGCCGTCCGGCCAGTAGCCGGGGGTGGCCAGCACGGCGCCGATCTTGATGCTCGGGTCGGCCGCCTTCATCGCCGAGACGTACCGGAGCAGGTTGTTCGCGTAGGTCGTGGCGCTCCTGCTGCTGTGGGTGTCGTACTCCCAGGTGGCGCCGTACTCGCCGTTGCCGTAGACCTCGTTGCCGATCTCCCAGTACTTGATGCCGTAGCCCTTGGTGACGTTGGCGTACTGGACCCAGTCGGCGGCCTCCTGCGGGGTGCCGGAGCCGTAGTTGGCGGTGATGATCGGCTGCGCTCCGGCGGCGCGCACGGTGCCCATGAAGGCGTCGAAGCCGGTGTTCGGGGCGACGTACTGGCCGTTCTCGGCGGTGCCGGTCTTCCAGTGGTAGACGTCGGAGTGGCTGCCGCCGGGGTAGCGGACGGTGTTGATGCCGGCCGTGCTGAGCAGGCCGGAGGTGGCGCCGGAGTTCATGTTGGCGTCGTAGACCGGGATGTTGACGCCGACGCCGGTGGCGGGGATGTCGGCGAGGTTCAGGGCGGCGTCGACCGACACCGACACGGGGTTCGCCGTGACGGCGGGCGGTGCGGCGGCGGCGCGCGGCGCGACCGCGGCGAGCACGCCGGTGGCCGCGAGCGCCACGGCCGCCAGGGCGGCTATAGCGCGAGCATGACAGGTGCGGGCTGACGATTTCATGGCGTCCCTCCAGCGGTGGGGGTGCGAGGGGTTCGAGTGGGGGAACGAACTCCCGCGATCTGGACGGCAGGGGCCCGTGCGGCTGCAGGGATCGGGCCCGGACGCGAAACTGTTTCCTCGGAACGCGGGTCGGCGCGGCGGGCCGCGCGCGAGCGCATCAGGCATCGTCAACTCCCTTCGTGAGCCCATGCGGTGAGGCGCAGCAGGACGGCGGACGGGGCCGCCGGCAGGGTCAGGGTGAGCTCGGCGGTGTCCGGGTGCCAGGTGGCCGAGGCCTTGCTGTCGGCCGGGTAGAGCACCTCGGCGTGGACGGCGGCGCCGAGCAGGTGGGGCAGGGCGAGGTCCCTGACGGGCTCCTCACCCCAGCGGCGCCAGGCAGTGAGGTAGGTGGTGCCCGGCCCGTCCGACCGGGTGTGCAGCGCCAGGGCGAGCCACGGGTCCTCCCAGCCCGGGAGCCCGAGCGGCCAGGCGGGCACCGCCCGCGGCAGGTCGGCACGGATCGCCTTGTGGACGGCTACCGCCTCGTGGACCAGCTCCCGGGAGCGCGGGGGGAGTTCGGTGAGCCGGCCGGAGAGGTGGATGCGGCCGAGCAGCGCGCCGGCCATGGTGAGGGCGACCTCGTCGGGGGTGTCCTCGGGCAGCGGGTAGGCCCAGACGGCGCCCTGCTCCGGGGTGACGGCGGTGGGGGCCGCCGCCGCGATCGGTGCGTAGCGCAGCAGGTCCTGCTGGTCGCTGGTGGACTGCAGCTGGAGCCGGGAGAGCAGGGCGTGGTCCATCCGCATGCCGCCGGAGGCGCAGTTCTCGATCACCAGGTCCGGGTGCCGGTCCAGGATGCCGTCGAGCCAGTCGAGTTGGGCCCGGTTGTGGCCGAGCAGGCCGGCCGCCGGGGCCTCGCCCGGGTGGGCGCTGGTGCCCGACCCCGGGTCGGTGTTGTGGTCGAGCTTGAGGTAGCCGACGCCCCACTCACCGACCAGGCGGTCCACCACGGAGTCCAGGTGGGCGCGGGCGGCCGGGTGGCGCAGGTCCAGGTGGTACCGGCCGCCGCCCTCCTCCACCCGCTGACCGTCGCGGCGGAAGAACGCCTCCTCGGGCAGGGACCCGGCCACCGGGCTGTTCACCCCGACCGCCTCCGGCTCCAGCCACAGGCCGGGGACCATGCCCCGCTCCCGGACGCGGTCCAGAACCTCGTGGATGCCCCTCGGCCCGGGGAAGCGGGAGGCCGACGGCTCCCAGGCCCCGACGGAGCTCCACCAGTTGCCCCCGTCGTCGTACCAGCCGGCGTCGATGACGAAGTACTCGGCGCCGGCCTCGGCGGCGGCGTCGACCAGCGGCAGCAGCTTCGCCGTGGTCGGGTCGCCCATCAGGCAGTTCATGTAGTCGTTGAAGATCACGGGGAGGCGATGGTGGTCGGGGTGCGGGCGGCGGGTGGCGCGCCGGTAGCGGGTGAGGGCGGCGAACGCGGCGTCCGGGCCGCCCTCCGCGGCCAGCGCGAGCGCCACGGGCACGGTGCGGAACCCGGTCCCGGGCTCCAGCGGGTGGTGCCATCCGTGGTCGGCGGCCTCGGGCCCGTGCAGCGCCGCGTACGCCGTGTCGTCGCGCACGCCGCACTCCCAGCGCCAGCCCCCGCCGTTGTGCTCGATCTGCCACAGCCAGGTGCGGCCGGACCGGCGGTCCGTCAGAGCACCCATCGGCAGGTGCCCGCAGCTGGACCACACGCCCCGCCCGGCCAGGACCTCGGTGCTGCGACCGGAGGTCGTGTGGAACCGGCCGCCGCGCTCGGGCGAGGAGGCCCGCAGCGGCCGGCGCTGCCAGCGGCACTCGGCGAACCACTCGTTCTCCGCCCACAGCACGTCGGCGGCGTCCAGGGCCGCGGCGCCGCCCTCGGTGAGGCAGCCCGCCACCAGGGAGGAGACCGACTCCAGGTGCAGCGTGTGCGGCCCGTCGTTGCGCAGCAGCACCTCGCTGCGCAGCACCGGCAGGCCGTCCGGGGAGCGGTAGCGCGCCACGGCGGTCAGGCCGGTCCGCGGCTCGTGGAGTTCGAGGTCGAGCACGTGCCAGTCGCCCTCCCGGCTCGCGCGGTGTGAACGGTACCGCAGCCGCGAGCCGAGGACGGTGTTGACGAGGTGCCGGCCGGACCAGTACCGGCCGAGGCCGGCGGTCGTCACCTCCACCGGCGGCAGCGGTGCGCCGGGGCGCGGGGCCGCGCCCTTCTCGCCCGGCGCGCCGAGGCGCACCAAGCGGGCGGCGCCCTGCTCGTCCAGGGCGATCTCCAGCTCCAGAGCCTTGTGGCCCCAGCGGATCGTCTCGTGCGGGTCGGTCATGATGCTTCCTCGGACGGGAGACGCGGCGGGGTGTCAGCGTGCGCGCAGGACCGCGCAGCCGTCGGGCGGCAGTTCGCCGAGGGTCGTACCGGTGAGCAGGTCGTGGCCCGGCTGCGGCAGCGGTACGGCCTCGGGCCGGTGGTTGATCAGCAGGTGCCAGGCGCGGCCGTCCGGGGCGTGCCGGGTGACGGCCTCGACGCCCGGGGGCAGTCCCGGCAGTTCGGGGGCGGTCCCGGTCTCCGTGAGGAGCCGCTCGACCAGGGCGGCGTATCCGGGGTCGTCGAGGCGGGTGGACAGGTACCAGCCGTGGCCCGAGCCGAAGGCGTGGCGGGTGAGTGCGGGGCGGCCCTCGAGCATGCCGTGGGTGTAGGCGGCGAGTGTCTCGGCGCCCTCGGTGTGCAGGGACTCGCTCCAGGAGGTCGCCGTCGAGCCGTCGGAGAGCGTGATCACCTCGTCCCGGCGCAGCGGGCGGTACTCCTCGGACCGGATGCCGAGGGTCTCGCGCAGTGGTGCGGCCGGGTAGCCGCCGAGCCGGGATCGGAGGTTCTCGTCGACCACGCCGCTGAAGTGCTGTACCAGCAGGGTTCCGCCGCCGGCGACGTAGCGGCGCAGGTTGTGAGCGCTCACATCGGAGAGCAGGAAAAGCGCCGGGGCGATGACCAGCCGGTAGCGGCCGAGGTCCTGCCCGGGGTGGGCGAAGTCGACCGTCCGGCCGGCGTCCCACAGCGCCCGGTGGGCGCGGCGCAGTGCGGCGTAGTAGTCGAGTTCGGGCGAGGGGAGGCCGTCGACCGTCATCGCCCACCAGGCGTCGGAGTCGTGCAGGACGGCGACCTCGGCGCAGACGGTGGAGCCGGCGAGTTCGCCGAGCCGGGCGACGGCCTCCCCGGCGGCCGTGACCTCGCGGAAGATGCGGCTGTCCGGTCCGGCGTGCGGGATCATCGCCGAGTGCCATTGCTCGGCGCCGGCCCGGGACTGGCGCCACTGGAAGAACAGGGCGCCCTCGGAGCCGCGGGCGATGTGGCCGAGCGAGTGGCGCAGGACGTCCCCCGGCTCCTTGCCGAGGACGCGGCCGGCGTCGTAGACGGTGTTGGTGCCCTGTTCCATCAGCAGCCAGGGGGCGCCGCCGGCGATCGAGCGGGCCCGGTCCGCGTCGAAGGCCGCGTGGGCGGCGGCGTCGACGCCGGGTGCGCTGGGGTAGTGGTCGATGGAGACCAGGTCGACCTCGCGGCCGAAGGCCCACAGGTCGAGGTTCTGGTAGCCGGGCAGCATGAGGTTGGTCGTCACCGGGCGGTCGCTGTGGGCGCGGATCGCGTCGCGCTGTTCGCGGAAGGCGGCGAGCGTCTCGTCGGACCAGAAGCGGTTGTAGTCCAGCGCCTGGCCGGGGTTCTTGTGCCACTGGCTGGCGCGCGGCGGCAGGATCTGCTCCCAGGAGGTGTAGCGCTGGCTCCAGAAGGTCGTCCCCCAGGCCTCGTTGAGGGCGTCTAGGGACCCGTGGCGGGCGCGCAGCCAGACCCGGAAGGCGGCTGCGGCGTGGTCGCAGTGGCAGAGGGTCACGTACTCGTTGTGCACGTGCCACAGGGCGAGCGCCGGGTGGTCGCCGTAGCGTTCGGCGAGGGCGCCGGCGATGCGGCGGGCGGCCCGGCGGTAGGCGGGGGCGGTGAGGCAGTAGGTGTCCCGGCTGCCGTGGGTCAGGCGGGTGCCGTCGGGGTGGACCGGCAGGGCGTCCGGGTGGGCCAGGGTGAACCAGGGCGGCGGGGAGGCGGTCGGGGTGGCCAGGTCGACGGCGACGCCGTTGGCGTGCAGCCGGTCGAGGTGGGCGTCGAGCCAGTCGAAGTCGTAGCGGCCCTCCTCGGGTTCCAGCAGGGCCCAGGAGAAGACCCCGACGGTGGCGAGGTTGACGCGTGCGCGGCGCATCAGCTCGTCGTCCTCCTTCCACACCTCGGCGTTCCACTGCTCGGGGTTGTAGTCCCCGCCGAAGGCGAGCCCGCGGAGGCGGTCGGTGAGCCGGCGGATGTCCATGGGGGAGCCGTCCTTCCGTGAGGGGTGTCAACTTCGATGCGGGGCCGGGGCGGTGCTCTCGCGGAGCCGCAGCTCCGGTGGCATCAGCAGGAGCCGGTCCTGCGGCTCCTGGCCCGCGGCGGTCGCGGTGATCCTCGCCATGACCTGCTCGACGGCGAGCTGCCCGAGGTCCTTCTGCGGGCTGGTGACGGAGGTGAGCCGGGGGGAGTGCTGTTCGGCCAGCGGGTCGGGGCAGATGGCGATGACGGAGGCGTCCTCCGGGACGGTCCGTCCGCTGGCGCGCAGCAGGCTGAGCAGTGGGCCGATCGCGGTCTCGTTCTGCACGACGAAGCCGGTGGTGTCCGGGCGGTCGGCGAGGATGCGGGCCAGGGTGCCGGCGGTGCTCTCGTAGGTGCCCTCGCAGGGCCGGTGGAGGAAGCGCAGGCCCCGCGCTTCGGCCCGGGCCCGGAAGCCGTTGAGGGTGCGCTCGGCGTAGCCGGCGTGCCGCTGGTAGACGCCGCTGCTGTAGCCGATGAAGGCGATGTCACGGTGGCCCAGCTCCGCCAGGTGGTCGGCGCACAGGGCGCCGGCGGTGGCGAAGTCGTGGTCGACGCAGGAGAGTCCGGTCGGGTCGTCGGGCAGACCGATGAGCGCGGCGGGGATCTCCTCGGCCCGCAGGACCGGGATGCGGTCGTCGTCGAGCCGCACGTCCATCAGGATGACGCCGTCCGCGAGCCCGGTGGCGGCGACCCGGCGGACGCCTTCGGGCCCTTCGTCGTTGGTGAGCAGCAGGACGTCGTAGCCGTGTTCGCGGGCCGCCACGGTGACCGCGATGGCGATCTCCGTCATCGTGGGCACGTGCACCTCCGAGTGCAGCGGCACGACCAGGGCGATGATGTGCGAGCGCTTGCCGGCCAGGGCCCGGGCACCCGCGTGGGGGTGGTAGCCGAGGTCCGTGATGGCCCGCTCGACGCGGTTCCTGGTCTCGTCGGAGATCGGGCGCTTGCCGCTGAGGGCGTAGCTGACCGTGCTGGACGAGACGCCGGCGTGCCTGGCCACATCGGCGAGTGTCACCATCGCTCTGCTTCCTTCGTGTCGGTTCCGGTGGGGGAGCGGTCCCGGTCGTGCGACGGAGAGGTCCGCTGGGGACCGCTCCCGGCCGGTGGGCCCGTCGGGCCCGGTAGGCGGCTCAGCCCTTGATCGCTCCGGTGAGGACACCGGTGCGCAGGTGCTTCTGCACGAACGGATACACGATCACCAGTGGTACCAGGGTGAGGACGACGACCGCCATCTGCAGGGACAGCGGTGCGGTCTGGGCGTGGGTGCTCCCGAAGCCGGCGTTGACCGAACCGGGCAGGCCGTTGGCGCGGTTGACGTAGGTGAGCAGCACGTACTGGAGCGGCCATTTCTGACTGTCCGTCGGCATGTAGAGCATGACGTTGAAGAAGGAGTTCCAGTAGCCGACGGCGTAGAACAGCGCGGTGACGGCGGTGACGGCGCGCGAGGTGGGCAGCACGACGGACCACAGGATCCGCCACTCCCCGGCGCCGTCCATCCGGGCCGCGTCGATCAGCTCGGAGGAGGTCTCCTGGTAGAAGGCGCGCAGCACCAGGATGTTGAAGACGGAGACCGCGCTCGGCAGGATCAGCGCCCACCACTGGCCGTAGCCGCCGAGGCCGGTGACGACCAGGAAGCCCGGGATGAGGCCGCCGCTGATGAACATCGTGATGATCAGCAGCATCAGGACGAAGCGGTGCCCGAGGGAACGCGGCCGGGAGAGGCCGTAGGCGCACAGGACGGAGACGACCATCGACACCGCGGTGCCGACCACGGTGATCCCGAGGCTCACCCCCAGTGCGGTGACGATCGTCGAGTCGCTGAGCATCTGGCGGTAGGTCTCGGTGGTCAGGCCGTCCGGCCAGATCACCAGGCCGCCCGCCCGGTTGATCGCGCCGGGGGTGGAGAAGCTGGTCAGCACGATGATGTAGAGCGGGACCAGGATGACGGCGAGGGTCCCGCCGAGCGTGATTCCCTTGGCGGCCTGGCCGGCGGCGGTGGGCGGCTCCTCCCAGGGCGGACGGGCGGAGCGGGCCCGGCGGCGGGCGGCTGCTGTCGTGGTGCGGCGCTTCTCGCCCCGCGAACCCATGGTGAGTGCGTTCGTCATTTGCGGTACAGCCCGTCCTCGCCGAAGGCGTGCGCCAGTTTGTTGGCGCCCCAGATGAGCAGCAGCGAGACCACGCTCTTGAAGAGCCCGGCCGCCGCGCCGTAGCTGTAGCCGCCGGTGGCGATGCCGTAGTAGAAGGAGAAGGTGTCCAGGACGTCCGCGGCCTCGTGGCCGACGGCGTCGCGCTGGATCAGGAACTGCTCGAATCCGACGGACAGGGCGTTGCCCAGGCGCAGGACGAGCATCAGCACGATCACCCCGCGCAGGCCCGGCAGCGTGATGTGCCACATCCGCCGGAGCCGGCCGGCGCCGTCGGCGGCCGCGGCCTCGTACAGCTCGCTGTTGATCGCGCTCAGCGCCGCGAGGAAGACGATGATCCCCCAGCCCGCCTCCTTCCAGACCGCCTGGGAGGTGACCAGCAGCGCGAAGGTGTCCGGGTTGGTCATGATGTCCCAGGTGGCGATGTCGTGCTGGCGCAGGAACTGGTTGAGCACGCCGGCGCCGCCCAGCATCTGCTGGAAGATCGTGATGGCCAGCACCCACGAGAAGAAGTGCGGCAGGTAGACCACGGACTGGAAGAAGTTGCGGATGCGTTCGCTGATCACCGAGTTGAGCAGGAGGGCGAGGGCGATCGGGACCGGGAAGAACAGGACCAGTTGGACGAAGCTCAGGTACAGCGTGTTCTGCAGCGAGGCCCAGAAGGCCGGGTCGCCGAGCAGCTGCTGGAACTGGTCGAACCCGACCCACTCGCTGTTCCAGACCCCGACCAGCGGGTCGTACTCCTGGAAGGCGGTGACGATGCCGAACAGCGGCGCGTAGTTGAACACCAGGAGCAGGACGACCGCGGGGACCGTCATCAGCAGGAGGGACTTGTCGCGCCGCAGCCTGGTCCGCAGGCTGAGCCGCGCGGGGCCGACCGGGCGCTCAGGGCTCGTCGTGCTCACTGGCCGGTGCCGTACTTGTCGAGGACGTTGTCGGTCATCCACTGCTTGAGCCGCTCCCCGGGGCCGGAGCGCCAGCTGGAGATGGCGTCCTGCAACTCGGAGACCTTCTTCTTGCCGTGGTAGCAGTCCTTCAGGGTGTCGTTGACGCTCTGCGCGGCCGACGCCGAGGCGATGGCCTGGGGCATGCTGAAGTTCATGCCCCAGAAGGGCGGCTTGGTGAGGTACTTGACGTTGGCGGCCGACCAGCTCGCGTAGTCCTGGGTGGTCTGCTCGCCGCCCGGGTTGCTGATCACGGAGCCGGAAGCGGCCAGGAAGTTGTAGGTCGTCACCTGGACGTCCTTCTTGCCCTCCTCCGTGAAGGTCGGCATGCCGTTGACCCGGGTGTGGTGGACGCCCTCGACGCCGAAGTTGACCATGGTGTACTCGGCCGTGCCGTAGGGGGCGGCGAGGTAGTTCGCGACGGCGAGCAGTTCCTGGACCTGCTCCGGCTTCAGGTCGGCGTTGAGGTAGCTGATCATGCTGGCGGCGGCGCCCGTGTAGACCACCGGCGTGCCCTTGCCGTCGGCGGTGATGGCGTTGAAGGCGCCACGCCGGTAGTTCGGGTCCGCGGCGGCGCCGGACTGGTGGTCGGACAGGTTCCAGGCGCCGAGTCCGCCACCCCCGATGAGCGTCTTGCCGCTGTAGAAGCGGGTGGAGCTGTTGGAGACGTCACCGGCGAGCGCGTCCGGGTGCATGTAGCCCGAGGTGGCCAGGCGGTAGTGCCAGTCGACGGCCTCCAGGAACTCCTGGGTCTCGAACGGGTGGACCAGCTTGCCGTTGTCGACCCTCCACTTCATGGGGACGTTCCAGGAGAACTGGAGGTAGGTCCACACGTCGTCGAAGGCCCACACGCCCCGTTTGGCGTCGGTCAGTTCCTTGCCGAGGTTCATCAGGTCGTCCGCGGACCTGATCTGGTCCGCGGTGATGCCCCGGGCTTCGAGGACGTCCCGGCGGTAGAAGGTGGCGCCGGGGATGCCGAAGCTGGTGGAGAAGCAGGGGATCCCGTAGAGCTTGTCGCCCCAGACACCGTGCTGCCAGGCGCCGGTGGGCAGGGCGGCCAGGTTGGGGTACTTCTTGATGTTGTCGCCGGACAGGTAGGGGGTCAGGTCCGCGAGCTGGGCGCCGGCGAGCCCGCCGGTGTTGAAGGCGTCGTTCATCCAGGCCGGCAGGTTGATCCAGTCCGGCAGCTTCTTGGCGGCGGTCATCGTCGGGATGATGGTGTTGTAGTTGATGCCGTCCGTCGGCTTGACGGTCAGGTCGACCCCGAGTGCCTTGTTCATCGCCTGGTAGAAGGAGTTGCCGACCGGCGGGGCGGTGCCCCACAGCGGGGTGATCGCCGTGTAGCTGCCGCCCTTGCCGGGAACGCCGGAGACGCTGGTGGGCGGAGAGGCGGGGTAGGCGAGGTAGGCCGGGTCGGTCGCGGTGTCGCCCGAGCCCTGTACGGGGGCTATGTCCGGTTTGACCGCGTTGGCGTTCGGCACGTAGGTCGGCAGGGCCGCCTTCAGGCCCTCCTTGGTGTTCGCTCCGGCCTTCTTGGTCGAGCCGCCTCCACAGGCGGACAGCAGGGGTGCCATCGCGGCGGCCCCCGCGACCGTGGCGGCGGTGGTCAGAAAGCTCCTGCGGTTCAATCCGGATCTCATGGTGGCGTAGCCCCTCTCCGTCGAAGCGCGGTGTGAGCGTCGAAGCGCTTGGATGTTTCGGCGACACTAACGACGCGTTACGGGTTGGGCAAGAGCCTGAACAAAGTCAAAATTGGTTCTGCTCTGGGGAGTTGACACGATGGTTGGAGCGTGTCAGCGTCGAAGCGCTTCGATCAACGATCTCCGAGCCGAGCCCGCCCGAGGGGTGTTCCACGTGAGTTCCGTGCCCGATTCCGCTACCGGTCTGCCCGGTTTCCGCAACCCCACGCTTCCTCTGCGGGAGCGCGTCGACGATCTGCTGAACCGGCTCACCGTCGACGAACGGCTGGCGATGCTGCACCAGTACTCGCCGGCCGTACCCCGCCTGGGCGTCGGCCCGTTCCGCACCGGCAGCGAGGGCCTGCACGGCGTCTCCTGGCTCGGGGAGGCGACGGTCTTCCCGCAGGCCGTCGGCCTCGGCGCCGGCTGGGACGAGGACCTGGTGCGCGAGGTCGGCGAGGCGGTCTCGACCGAGCTGCGGGCCTTCCACTACCACCGCCCGCCGGCGGTCGGCTCCCCCGACCGCGGGCCCAACTCCCTCCAGGCGTGGGCCCCCGTGCTCAACCTGCTGCGCGACCCCCGGTGGGGGCGCAACGAGGAGGGGTACTCCGAGGACCCGGTGCACACCGCGAAGGTCGGCGAGGCGTTCTGCCGGGGCCTGGCCGGGGACCACCCGGTCTACCTGCGCGCCGCCCCGGTGCTCAAGCACTTCCTCGCCTACAACAACGAGGACGACCGCTGCACCACTTCCTCCGCACTGCGCCCGCGCGTGCTCCAGGAGTACGACCTCGCCGCCTTCCGCCCCGTCGTCGCCGCCGGCGCCGCGACCGGCGCGATGGCCGCCTACAACCTCGTCAACGGCCGCCCCTGCCACGTCAGTCCGCTGATCGAGGACGAGCTGCGCCGCTGGGCCGAGCCGACCGGCCACGAGCTGTTCGTGGTCAGCGACGCCGAGGCCCCCTCCAACCTGGTCGACCCGGAGCACTACTTCGACGACCACGCGCAGGGCCACGCCGCCGCGCTCAAGGCCGGCATCGACAGCTTCACCGACCACGGCGAGGACACGGAGACGGTGGTCGGCCGGCTGCGCGCGGCGCTGGAACGCGGCCTGATCGACCAGGGCGACGTGGACCGCGCCGTCCGGCGGCAGCTCGAAGTGCGCTTCCGACTCGGCGAGTTCGACCCCGAGCTGGACCCGTACGCCGGCACCGGCCCCGAGGTGATCGACAGCCCCGAGCACCGCGGCCTGGCCCGCAGGGCCGCGACCGAGTCGGCCGTCCTGCTCAAGAACGAGGGCCTGCTGCCGATCGACCCGGCCCGTACGGCCCGGATCGCCGTCATCGGCCCGCTCGCCGGCACCCTGTTCGAGGACTGGTACAGCGGCACCCTGCCGTACCAGGTCAGCGCCGCCGCCGGCCTGGCCGCGGCCCTCGGCGCCCACGGCGGCGAGGTCGTCCACGTGGAGGGCTCCGACCGGATCACCCTGCGCTCGCGGACCACGGGCGAACAACTCGGCAAGTCCGCCTTCGACGTGACGGACTGGGGCGGCGGCGCCTCCACCCTGCGCGACGCCGAGACCGGCCGCTACCTCTGCCTCCAGGACGACGGCACCCTGGCCCCCGGCCAGGAGATCATCAAGAGCTGGTTCGTCAAGGAGACCTTCCGGATCGAACCGGCCGGCCCGGACACCGTGCTGTTGCGCAACGTGTTCACCGGGCGCTACGCCACCGTCGACCCGACCGACGGCCGGGTCAGCGTCACCGCCGAGACCGCGCAGGAGGCCGAGCACTGGCAGCGCGAGGTGGTGCGCGACGGCGTCGCCGAGGCCAGGGCGGCCGCCTCTGCCGCCGATGTCGCCGTCGTCGTCCTCGGCAACCACCCGCTGATCAACGGCCGCGAGACGGAGGACCGCGCGGACATCGCCCTGCCCGAGGGGCAGGAGAAGCTGCTGCGCGCCGTCGCCGGGGTGCGCCCGGACACCGCGCTGGTCGTGATGAGCAGCTACCCGTACGCCCTCGACTGGGCCGACCAGCACCTGCCCGCCGTGGTGTGGACCTCCCACGGCGGGCAGGAGACGGGACACGCGCTCGCCGCCGTGCTGCTCGGCGAGGCCGAGCCCGCCGGCCGCCTGCCGCAGACCTGGTACCGGGGCGACGACCCGCTGCCCGCCCCGCTCGACTACGACGTCATCAAGGCGGGCTGGACCTACCAGTACCACCGCTCCACCCCGCTCTACCCCTTCGGCCACGGGCTCTCGTACACCGAGTTCGCCTACCGCGACCTGCGGTTGTCGCAGTCCTCGATCGGCCGGGACGGTGCGGTCGGGGTCACCGTCACCCTGGACAACACCGGTGCGCGGCCCGGCAGCGAGGTCGTCCAGGTGTACGTCCGCGCCCTGGAGGCCCGGTACGAGGCGCCCCGGCTGCGCCTGGCCGACTTCCGCAAGGTCCGGCTGGAGCCGGGGGAGAGCCGCGAGCTGGCCTTCCGGCTGTCGGCCGAACACCTCGCCCACTGGTCAGTGGCCACCGGCGAGTTCACCGTCGACCCCGGCGGCTACGAGGTGATCGTCGCCCGCAGCGCCGACCACCCCGTGCTCGCCGCCCCGCTGGCCGTGACCGGGGAGCCCGCCGGCCCTCGCGCGGGTACCGGGCACCGGATCCTGGCCGTCGACTTCGACGACTACGAGGAAGCCGCCATCGTCGACGCCACCCGCACCGACGGCGACGCCGTCACGCCCGCCGACCCCGCGCGGCCCGCCACGCTCCACTTCCGCGAGGTCGACCTCACCGGCGCCGCCGCGATCGAGGTCGAGACGGCCCGCGAGCGCGACGGCGAGGGCGGGGCGCGGCTCGAAGTCCGGGCCGACGGCCGGGTGCTGGCCGAGATCGACGTGCCCGTGACCGGGGACCGCTACGCCTGGACGAGCACCACCGCCGGCCTCGCCGCCGCGCTCGGCGGCGTCCACGACCTGAGCCTGACCCTGTACGGCGGTTTCCGGCTCACCGCCTTCCGCTTCGGCGCGGCCGGCTGAGGACGGCATCCCCGCTGGACCGGCGGTCCGCTCACGGAGGGCGGACCGCCACGCCCTGCCCGGGGCCGGGCAGGGGCCCCCGACCGTCCGCGCCGCACCCGCACCGACCTCGCCCACCACCGCCCGGAGGCGGCCCGCATGTCAGCTCTCACGCCTCACTCCATCACCTCGAACTCGCAGCACCCGGAGGAAGCCCCCGTGCCGCCCATCGACTTCGGAGCCGACGAACTCGGCGCCTACCGCCCCGAGCCGACCATCCCGCAGGACTTCGACGAGTTCTGGCGGCGCACCCTCGCCGAGGCCCGCTCGCACGGCGGGGCGGTCAAGGCGGAACGCGTCACCGGGAAGTACGGCCTGCGCACCGTCGAGGTCGAGGACGTACGGTTCCCCGGCTGGAACGGCGAACCGGTGGCCGCCTGGCTGCTGCGCCCGCGCGGCGCGGCGGGCCCGCTGCCGGTCGTCGTCACCTACATCGGCTACACCGGTGGCCGGGGACTGCCCACCGAGCACCTGTTCTGGTCCGCCGCCGGCTACGCCCAACTCGTCGTGGACAGCCGCGGCCAGGGCCACGACACCCCCGACCGGAGCGTGGGCGAGGGCACCCAGTGGGTCGAGGGCTTCATGACCCGCGGCATCGACTCCCCGGAGAACCACTACTACCGGCGGCTGATGACCGACTGCGTGCGCGCCGTCGACGCCGTCGCGGAACTGCCCGGCCTCGACACCGACCGTATCGTCCTGACCGGTGGCAGCCAGGGCGGCGGCCTGGCCCTCGCCGTCGCCGGGCTCACCGGGGACCGGGTGGCCGCGGTGATGCCCGACGTCCCGTTCCTGTGCCACTACCGCGAGGGCGCGCAGACCTCCCTGGACGGGCCGTACCAGGAGCTGGTCAAGTACCTGCGCTGGCACAGCCGGGAGCGGGTGCAGCCGACCTTCGCCACCCTCGCCTACTTCGACGGCGTCAACTTCGCGCAGCGGGCCACCGCGCCGGCCCTGTTCAGCGTCGGGCTGATGGACCCGGTATGCCCGCCCCGGACGGTCTACGCCGCCTTCAACCACTACGCGGCCGAGGACCGCACCATGACGGTGTGGCCCTTCGCCGACCACGCGGGTGGCTGCGGCTCCAACCCGCCCGTCCAGCTGGCCTGGCTGCGCGAGCGCGGGCTCGCACCGCGGCTGTGACGGCCGTGGCCGGCCACCGTCAGACCAGTGAGGAGCACCGCTTGAGCGAGCGAAGCGAGGTGGGCGCATGAGTGCCTCGGGGTTCCCGGAACTGCCCCCCGGATTCCGGTTCGGCGCCGCCACCGCCGCCTACCAGATCGAGGGCGCCCACGACGAGGACGGCCGGGGCCCGTCCATCTGGGACACCTTCAGCCACTCCCCGGGCCGTACCCTCGGCGGCGCCACCGGGGACACCGCCTGCGACCACTACCACCGCTACCCCGAGGACGTCGCCCTGCTCCGGGAGCTGGGCGTGGACGGCTACCGCTTCTCCCTCGCCTGGCCGCGCCTGCTGCCGCAGGGCATCGGCGCGGTCAACCAGAAGGGCCTGGACTTCTACGACCGGCTGATCGACGAACTGCTGGCCGCCGGCATCGCGCCCGCCGCGACCCTCTACCACTGGGACCTGCCGCAGGCCCTCGAGGACCGCGGCGGCTGGCGGGTGCGGGAGACGGCGGAGGCGTTCGCCGAGTACGCCGCCGTCGCCGGGGACCGCTACGGGGACCGGGTCGAGCGGTGGATCACCCTCAACGAGCCCTTCTGCTCGGCCTTCGTGGGCTACGCCGAGGGCCGGCACGCACCCGGCGCCCGGGAGGGCCGCGGGGCGCTCGCGGCCGCCCACCACCTGCTCGTCGGCCACGGCCTGGCCGTACGGGAGCTGCGCACCGCCGGCGCCCGCGAGGTCGGCACCACGCTCAACCTCGACCGCCTGCACCCCGCCTCCGGCCGCCCCGAGGACCTCGCCGCCCTGCGCCGGGCCGAGGTCCTGCACAACGAGGTCTGGACGGAGCCGCTGTTCGCCGGGCGCTACCCCGAGCACGAGGAGGAGACCTGGGCGGGCCTGGCGGACGGCGACTGGCGGCGCCCGGGCGACCTCCGGCTCATCGGCGCGCCCCTGGACTTCGTCGGCATCAACTTCTACCGGCCGGTCGCCGTCGAAGCCGCCCCGCACCGCGAGCCCGACCCCGAGAAGCGCACCGCCACGGACATCGGCGTCACCGAACCGAACCCGTACGGCACCCGGCTGACCACCATGGGCTGGCCCGTCGTCCCGTCCGCGTTCACCGAGCTGCTCCGCGACATCGACGCCCGCTACCCGGGGCTCCCGCCGCTCTGGATCACCGAGAACGGCTCCGCCGAGGCCGACAGCGTCACCCCCGACGGCCGGATCCACGACGCCGAGCGCGTCGACTACCTGGCCGGCCACCTCGCCGCCGTCGCCGACGCCATCACCGCCGGCGTCGACGTCCGCGGCTACTACGTCTGGTCCCTGCTGGACAACTTCGAGTGGGCCCGCGGTTACGAGCAGCGCTTCGGCCTCGTCCGCGTCGACTACGACACCCTGACCCGAACCCCCAAGGACAGCTACCACTGGTACCGGGGCCTGATCACCGCGCACCGAGCGCGGACGGAGGAATCCGCCCGATGAAGTTCACCGACGGCTACTGGCTGATGCGCCCGGGCGTCACCGCGCGCTACGCCACCGAGGTCGCCGACGTCCGCGCCGATGAGCACCGGCTGACCCTCTACGCGCCCGTCAAGCACGTGCGCGGCCGCGGCGACACGCTCAACAGCCCGCTGCTGACCGTCGAGTGCTGGTCCCCGGCCGAAGGCGTGATCGGGGTGCGCGCCACCCACCACGCCGGCTCGGTGCGGGGCGGGCCCGAGTTCGCGCTGCCCGGCGCCGAGCAGGGCGGCGGCAAGGTGCACCGGGACGGCGACGTGGTCGAACTCCGCGCCGGGGAACTGTCCCTGCGGGTGGACACCTCGAAGCCCTGGCAGCTGGAGTTCACCGCCGACGGCCGGGTGCTCACCACGGCCGGCGAGCGCGGCACCGGCTTCGTCACCGACGCCGACGGCCGCCACCACATGTTCGGGCAGCTCTCCCTGGGCGTCGGCGAGCTGGTCTACGGGCTGGGGGAGAGGTTCACCCCGTTCGTCCGCAACGGCCAGGTCGTGGACGTCTGGCAGGCGGACGGCGGCACCAGCAGCGAGCAGGCGTACAAGAACGTCCCGTTCCACCTGACCAACCGGGGCTACGGGGTGTTCGTCAACCACCCCGGCAAGGTCAGCTACGAGATCGGCTCCGAGTCCGTCGGCCAGGTGCAGTTCAGCGTCGAGGACCAGTCGCTGGAGTACTTCGTCGTCCACGGCCCGACCCCCAAGCAGATCCTGGAGCGCTACACGGCCCTGACCGGGCGCCCCGCGCTGCCCCCGGCCTGGGCGCTGGGCCTGTGGCTGACCACCTCCTTCACCACGGACTACGACGAGGCCACTGTCAACCGCTTCGTCGGCGGCATGGCCGAACGCGGCATCCCGCTGAGCGTGTTCCACTTCGACTGCTTCTGGATGCGCGGGTACCAGTGGAGCGACTTCCACTGGGACGAGGACACCTTCCCGGACCCGGCGGGCATGCTCGCCAGGCTCAAGGCACAGGGACTGCGCGTCAGCCTGTGGATCAACCCGTACATCGCGCAGAAGTCGGAGCTGTTCGCCGAGGGCATGCGCGAGGGCCACCTGGTGCGCCGCCCGGACGGCAGCGTCTGGCAGTGGGACCTGTGGCAACCGGGCATGGCCCTGGTCGACTTCACCAACCCCGCCGCCCGCGACTGGTACACCGGCAAGCTGCGCACCCTGCTCGAGGTCGGCGTGGACTGCTTCAAGACCGACTTCGGCGAGCGCATCCCCACCGACGTCCTCTGGCACGACGGCTCCGACCCGGAGCGGATGCACAACTACTACACCCACCTGTACAACCAGGCCGTCTTCGAGCTGCTCCGCGAGGAGCGCGGCGAGGGCGAGGCGCTGCTGTTCGCCCGCTCCGCCACCGCGGGCGGCCAGCAGTACCCGGTGCACTGGGGCGGCGACTGCGAATCGCACTTCAACGCCATGGCCGAGTCGCTGCGCGGAGGACTCTCCCTCGGACTGTCCGGCTTCGGCTTCTGGAGCCACGACATCGGCGGCTTCGAGGGCACCCCCACCCCCGCGGTCTTCAAACGCTGGACCCAGTTCGGCCTGCTCTCCTCGCACAGCCGGCTGCACGGCAGCAAATCCTACCGGGTGCCGTGGGACTTCGGCGAGGAGGCCGTCGAGGTCACCCGCGAGTTCACCCTGCTCAAGCACCGGCTCGCGCCCTACCTCCAGCGCGCCGCCCAGCAGGCGCACGCCACCGGTCTGCCGGTGATGCGCGCGATGGTGCTGGAGTTCCCGGACGACCCGGCCGCCGCCTCGCTGGACCGGCAGTACCTGCTCGGCGACGACCTGCTCGTCGCCCCGGTCTTCACCGAGGACGGCACGGTCGAGTTCTACGTGCCCGAGGGCACCTGGACCAACGTCCTCACCGGCGACCAGGTGACCGGCCCGCGCTGGGTGCGCGAACAGCACGGCTTCCACACCCTCCCGCTGCTCGCCCGCCCCGACTCCGTCATCCCCTTCGGCGCGGACGACCAGCGCCCGGTCTCCGCCTGGGCCGAGGGCGTCGAACTCCGGGTGCACGCCTTCGCCGACGGCGCCGAGCGCACCGTCGTCATCCCCCGCACCGAAGGCGTCGGCGAGGCCGCCCGCTTCCACCTGCGCCGCACCGGCGACCGGCTGACGGTGACCACCGACAGCCCGCACCCCTGGCAGCTGCGGATCGGCGGCCCGGACGGGGCCCTGCACATCAGCTCGGCCGGCACCCACGAGGCCGAACTGCCCCATCCGGCCTGAGGCCGCTCCCTCACGCGGGTGCCCGTACGTCACCGGACGGACCGTACGGGCACCCGCCCCTCTTCCCGACGGCGCCGGAGGCGCCCGTGCAGAGCCGCACCAAGCGCCACCTGACGCCCGGCGCGCTCGACTCCCTGCTGCGCGCCCGCGCCGGGACGGGCTGCCGCCTCGAACGGGAGCTCACCGACGGCTGGTTCGACAGCGCCCACCCCCTCCCCGCTCCAGGAGCGCCACCGCGGGCGTCCGCCCGCACCCGACGGCCACGTGAACGGAGGAACCACCCTTGTCCTACAGCATCCGCGCGGGCGGCCTGGAACGGCACACCCCCGCAGAAGTCCTGCGGATCGAGCCCTGGGGGCCGGACGCGCTGCGGGTGCGCGCCGCGTCCGGGACGATCGACCCCGCCGCCCCAGGCGCCCTGGAGGCCCCCGAGCCCTGCCCGCAGGCCGAAGCGTCCGTCTCGGAGGACGGCGGCGCCCGCCTGGCCAACGGCCGCATCGCCGTCGAGGCATCGCCGGACGGCCGACTGACGTTCCGTCACACCGTCTCGGGCCGCGAACTCCTCGCCGAGCGGATCCCGCACGCGCACCACGCCGGCTCCCGCGTCCACGCGCCGGGCGGCCGGACGGAGCAGTCCTTCGCGTCGTACGACGGCGAACGACTGCACGGCCTGGGACAGCACCCGCACGGGCGCCTGGACCAGAAGGGCTGCGTGATCGACCTCGTCCAGTCCAACACCGTGGCCGCCGTGCCCTTCCTGCACTCCTCGCGCGGCTACGGGCTGCTGTGGAACAACCCCGCCACCGGCCGCGTCGAACTGGGCGCCGACGCCACCCGGTGGACGGCCGACGCCGGCGGGCGCATCGACTACTGGATCACCGCCGGCGACACCCCGGCCGGGATCCTGGACTCCTACACCCGGGCCACCGGCCGCCCGCCGCTGCTGCCCGACTGGGCCTCGGGCTTCTGGCAGTCGAGGCTCCGCTACCGAACCCAGGACGAACTCCTGGCCGTGGCGCGGGAGTACAGGCGGCGTGGCCTGCCGCTGTCCGTCATCGTCTGCGACTTCTTCCACTGGCCGCGGATGGGCGACTGGCGCTTCGAGGAGAGCGAGTGGCCCGATCCCGCCGCCATGGTCAAGGAGCTGTCGGAGCTCGGGGTGGAACTCGCCGTCTCGGTCTGGCCCACCGTCGAGCCCGGCAGCGACACCTATGACGGGCTGCGCTCGTCCGGGCAACTCGTCCGGGACGCGGGCGGCGGCCTGCTCACCTTCCCGTGGCCGTCCCGGTTCGGCGGGCAGGAGCGGATCCGCCCGATGGCGTACTACGACGCCACCCACCCCGGGGCCCGCGCCGAGCTGTGGCGGCGGCTGAGGGACAACTACCGTTCGCTGGGCGTGGCCTGCTTCTGGCTGGACGCCTGCGAACCCGACCTCCCCCCGAACATCGCCGAGCGCGCCGTCTACGCGGCCGGGCCGGCCGCCGAGGCCGCGAACCTCTACCCGCTGGAGCACGTCCGGGGGGTCGCCGACGGCCTGCGCGCGGACGGCGAGGACCGGCCGCTGTCGCTGATCCGCTCGGCCTGGGCGGGCAGCCAGGCGCACGGGGCCCTGCTGTGGTCCGGCGACATCCCCACGACCTTCGACTCCCTCGGGCGCCAGATCAGGGCGGGGCTGAACGTCGCGATGAGCGGCATCCCCTGGTGGAACACCGACATCGGCGGCTTCTTCGGCGGCGATCCGGACGACCCGGCGTACCGTGAGCTGCTGATCCGGTGGTTCCAGTACGGCACCTTCAGCCCGGTCATGCGGCTGCACGGGGACCGCGAGCCCAACTTCCCCGCCTTCGCCACGGACATGACCGGCGGGCCCAACGAGGTCTGGTCGTACGGGGAGGAGGCGTACGGCATCCTCCGCGACCACCTGGTGCTGCGCGAGCGGCTGCGCCCGTACCTGAGGAGCCTGTCCGAAGAGGCCCACCGCACCGGCGCCCCGCCGATGCGTCCGCTGTTCTTCGAGTTCCCCGAGGACGCGCACGCCTGGGACGTGGACGACCAGTTCCTGCTCGGCCCCGACGTGCTGGTGGCCCCCGTGTACGAGGCGGGCGTCCGGGCCCGCCGGGTGTACCTGCCCGCGGGCGCCCGCTGGCTCGACCCGGTCACCGGCCGGGTGCTGGAGGGCGGCACGGCGCTGGACGCGCCGGCCCCGCTGGAACGCGTCCCGGTCTTCGTGCGGGAAGGGGCCGACGTCGCGGACCGGCTGACTCCGTAGGCCCCGCCGACCAGTACTGGACCACTCTCGAACGAGGATGAGATGACCGACTCGAACGTCGTCGTACTGACGGCCGGTGACGCGGCCCTCGCGCTGGACACCGCCGGCCCCGGGATACCCCGGGTGCTGCACTGGGGCGTCGATCCCGGCTTCCGGGCCGGCGACGCCGCGCAGGTGCTCGACGCCATGGGCCGGGCCCCGGACCACCGGGCCGGGAGCCTGATGCCCGCCCAGGGTCAGGGCTGGTTCGGACGGCCGGCCCTGGCAGGGCACCGCGAAGGCCGGGTCCGCCCCCCGCGTTTCGAACTCGCCGAACCGGTCGGCCTACGCGCCGTCCGGGACGGCCGGGGCGGCGCCGTCCACGTGCGGGCCCTGGACCGTGGCGCGGGGCTCGCGCTGGACACCGAGCTGGAGATGACGGAGCACGGCGTGGTGCGGCTGCGCCACGCCCTGACCAACACGGGGACCGACCCCTACACCCTGGACGTCCTGGCGTGCGTCCTTCCGGTGCCCGCCCACGCCGCGGAACTGCTGGACTTCGCGGGCCGCTGGGCCCGTGAACGCTCCCCGCAGCGCGCCCCGCTGCGGCAGGGCGTGTGGTCGAGGGAGAGCCGGCGCGGCCGTACCGGCTTCGACGCCGGACTGCTGCTCGCCGGCACCGCGGGCTTCGGCTTCCGGCAGGGCCGGGTCTGGGGCGTGCACCCCGCCTGGAGCGGCAACCACGTCCAGTACGCGGAGCGGCTGGCGGACGGGACGACGGTCCTCGGCGGCGGCGAACTGCTGGACGCGGGCGAGATCCGGCTGGCGGAGGGCGAGTGCTACCGAACCCCGTGGGTGTACTTCGCGACCTCCGGCTCGGGCCTGGACGGGATCAGCCGCGGATTCCACGCCATGCTCCGGGACCGGCCCCGGCACCCGAACACCGCCCGGCCGGTCACCGCGAACATCTGGGAGGCGGTCTACTTCGACCACGACCCCGAACGGGTGCGCGCCCTCGCGCACACCGCGGCGAAGGTCGGCGTGGAGCGGTTCGTCGTGGACGACGGCTGGTTCCGGCACCGCCGCCACGACCGGGCCGGCCTCGGTGACTGGTACGTCGACGAGAAGGTGTGGCCCGACGGGCTCCGCCCGATCGCCGACCACGTCCACGGGCTCGGCATGCAGTTCGGCCTCTGGGTCGAGCCCGAGATGGTCAACCCCGACTCCGACCTGGCCCGCGCCCACCCCGACTGGTTCCTCGCCGATGCCGAACGCCTCCCGTTCGAGCAGCGCCACCAGCACGTCCTGGACGTCGCGAACCCCGACGCCTACGCCCACCTGCTGGAGCGGCTCAGCACCCTGGTCGGGGAGGCCGGCATCGACTACCTCAAGTGGGACCACAACCGGGACCTGGCCGATGCCGTCCACGACGGCCGACCCGGCGTGCACGCGCAGACCACGGCGGTCTACCGGCTCCTGGACGAACTGCGCGGCCGCCACCCCGGGTTGGAGATCGAGTCCTGCTCCTCCGGCGGGGCCCGGGCGGACCTCGGCATCCTGGAGCACACGGACCGGATCTGGGGATCGGACAACATCGACCCGATCGAGCGCCAGGCGATCCAGCGCTGGACCGGTCTCCTCCTGCCCTACGAGCTGATCGGCTCCCACGTCGGCTCCGCCCCCGCCCACATCAGCCGCCGGGACACCACGCTCGCCTTCCGCTGCGCCACCGCCCTGTTCGGACACGCCGGCATCGAGGCCGACATCACGGCCTGGCCGGAGAGCGACCTGGCCGCGCTCACCTCCTGGGTCGGCGCCTACAAGGAACTGCGGCCGCTGCTCCACGGCGGCGACGTCGTCCGCGCCGACCACCCCGACCCGGCCGCCTGGGTCCACGGGGTCGTCTCCCGGGACCGGGCCCACGCCGTCTTCGCCTACGTCCAGCTGGACACCTCCGTCGCCGAGAACGGCGCGCCCGTACGCCTGCCGGGCCTGGAGCCCACGACCCGCTACGCGCTACGGGTGCGCCCCGAGCTCTCCTGCCCCGAGCAGTCCTGGCCCACCTGGGCCCGGCGTACGGCCGCGCTCACCCTGACCGGCCGGTACCTCGCCGAGGTCGGCCTCGCCGCCCCGGGCCTGACCAACCACCCCGGCCACGCACTGGTCATCGAGGCACAGGCACAGCCGCCCGCCTCGCAGGAGTGAACTCGACCTTCACGTTGACGACCGCCGTGGCCGGCGGCGAGCCCGGTGGCTCGCCGCCGGCCACGGCGGTTCCGGTCAGCGGGCGCCGAGGAGGTGTTCGTAGGCCAGCTGGTCCAGCTGCTCGAAGGCCATGCCGCGGCGGGCGGCGGCGTCGACGTCGAAGTCCTCGAAGGCGGAGCGGTCCGCCAGGAGCCCGGCCAGCCCGTCCTGCGCCGTGGGGAGGGCGAGTTCCGGCAGGCGCGAGGCGGTGAGCGCGGCCCGGACCTCCGGGTCGGCGCGGAAGGCCCGGGAACGCTCCGCCAGCAGCAGGTAGTTGCGCATGCAGGCGGCCGCCGAGGCCCACACGCCGTCGGCGTCCTCGGTGCGGGGCGGCTTGAAGTCGAAGTGCCGGGGGCCGTCGTAGCCGGCCGACTCCAGCAGGTCGACCAGCCAGAAGGCCTGCCGCAGGTCCCCCGCGCCGAAACGCAGGTCCTGGTCGTACTTGATGCCGGACTGGCCATTGAGGTCGATGTGGAACAGCTTGCCGTGCCACAGGGCCTGGGCGATGCCGTGCGGGAAGTTGAGCCCCGCCATCTGCTCGTGGCCGACCTCCGGGTTGAGGCCGACCCGCTCGGGGCGCTCCAACTCGTTGATGAACGCCAGGGCGTGGCCGACGGTGGGCAGCAGGATGTCGCCGCGCGGCTCGTTGGGCTTGGGCTCGATCGCGAAGCGCAGGTCGTAGCCCTGCCGTTCGACGTACTCGCCGAGCAGGTCGAAGGCCTCCTTCAGCCGGTCGAGGGCGGTGCGCACGTCCTTGGCCGCGCCGGACTCGGCGCCCTCGCGCCCGCCCCAGGCGACGTAGACCGAGGCGCCGAGCTCGGCGGCCAGGTCGATGTTGCGGATGGTCTTGCGCAGCGCGTAGCGCCGCACGTCGCGATCGTTGGCGGTGAACGCGCCGTCCTTGAAGACGGGGTGGGTGAACAGGTTGGTGGTGGCCATCGGCACCTTCAGCCCGGACGTGTCCAGGGCGGCGCGGAAGCGCTTGACCACCTGCTCGCGCTCGGCCTCGCCCGCGCCGAACGGGATCAGGTCGTCGTCGTGGAAGGTGACGCCGTGGGCGCCGAGGGCGGCCAGCCGCTGGACGGTCTCGACCGGGTCGAGGGCGGGACGGGTCGCGTCGCCGAACGGGTCGCGCCCCTGCCAGCCGACGGTCCACAGGCCGAAGGTGAACTTGTGCGCGGGGGTGGGGACGAGCGGGTCGCTGGACATGGAAGCGGCTCCGAATCGCGTGCGGAGGGTGTTTGTCAGGGCTCTCAACAAATTAGTATGCCGGGACGTCAAAAGGAACCCGCACCGGAGGAACACATGGCTGAGCAGCGTGTCGTGATCGGCGTCGACAGCTCGACCCAGGCCACCAAGGCCCTGGCCGTCGACATCGACACCGGCGAGGTGGTGGGGGAGGGCCGCGCCCGGCACACCGTCAGCACGGGCGCCGGCCGGGAGAGCGACCCCGAGCAGTGGTGGGAGGCGCTCGTCGAGGCCGCGGCGCTCACCGGCTGGGCGGACCGCGCGGCCGCCCTCTCCGTCGCCGGCCAGCAGCACGGCCTCGTCACCCTCGACCGGGCCGGGCGCCCGGTGCGCCCGGCGCTGCTCTGGAACGACGTCCGGTCCGCGCCGCAGGCCGCGCAACTGCGCGACGCGCTCGGCGCGGTGGAGATCGCCCGCCGCACCGGCAGCGTCCCGACCGCCGCCTTCACCGCCCCCAAGTGGGCCTGGCTGCGCACCAACGAGCCCGCCGCGGCCGACCGCGTCGCGGCCGTCCGCCTTCCCCACGACTTCCTGACGGAACGGCTGACCGGCGAGGCCGTCACCGACCGGGGCGACGCCTCGGGCACCGGCTGGTGGGGCCCGGACGGGTACGACCCGGACGTCCTCGCCCGGATCGGCCTCGATCCCGGCCTCCTGCCCCGGGTCCTCCCGCCCGGCGCGCGGGCCGGCACCGTCCGTCCCGGTCTGCCGCTGCGCGAGGGGGCGCTGGTGGCCACCGGCACGGGCGACAACATGGCGGCGGCCCTCGGGCTCGGCCTCCTGCCCGGGCAGCCGGTGCTCAGCCTCGGCACCTCCGGCACCGTCTACGCCGTCGGCCGGACGCGGCCCGCCGATCCGAGCGGCACCGTCGCCGGCTTCGCCGACGCCCTCGGGGGCTGGCTGCCGCTGGCCTGCACGCTCAACTGCACCCTGGCCGTCGACCGCTTCGCCGCCCTGCTCGGATGCGGCCGCGAGGAGGTCGAGGACGGCGGCACCGCGGTCGTCCTGCCCTACCTGGACGGCGAACGCACCCCGGACCTCCCCGGTGCGTCCGGGCTGGTCCACGGCCTGCGCCACGACACCACCCGGGGCCGGCTGCTCCAGGCCGCCTACGACGGCGCCGCCCACGCCCTGCTCACCGCTCTGGACGGCGTCCTCCTCGCGGGAGGCGAGGACCCCCGGGGCGACGAACCGCTGCTGCTGATCGGCGGCGGCGCCCGCGGCCAGGCCTGGCAGCGGACCGTCCTGCGGCTATCGGGCCGGACGGTCCAGGTGCCCGTCGCCCAGGAGCTGGTCGCGCTCGGCGCCGCCGCCCAGGCCGCCGCACTGCTCACCGCGGAGCCCGCCGACGCGGTGGCGCGCCGCTGGCGGACGGCCGACGGCCCGGTGCTGGAAGCCGTCGAGAAGGACCACGACGCGCTCGAACGGATCGGGGATACCCTGCGTCGGGCCGGGGCCCTGCAGGGCGCGCCGGCCGAGGACCGGTAGGAGGGGCGCGTGACGGTGGCGATCAGGGCGGGCAAGGGGTCGGAAGGCGGACCCGCGTCGCAGCAGGACATGCGACGGCGGAACCTCTCACTGGTGCTCGGTGCGGTCGCCGGGCACAGCCCGCTCTCCCGCGCGGACGTCGCCGGGCGCGTCGGCCTGACCAGGGCGGCCGTCTCCTCCCTGGTGGACGAGCTGATCGGCCGCGGAGCGCTGACCGAGGCGGCGGCCACGGCCAGCGGACGGATCGGCCGCCCCGGACGGGCGCTGGCCGTGAACGACCGGGGCCCGGCCGGGCTGGGCCTGGAGATCGGCGTCACCCACCTCGGCGCGTGCGTGGTGGACCTGCGGGGCGAGCCCCGGGTGTGGCGCCGGGTCGAACGGGAGAACGCGGGCCGGCGGGCCGGGGAGGTGCTGACGGAGACCGCCGAGCTGGCGGCCCAGGCGCAGGCCGAGGCGGCGGCCCTCGGCCTGCGCGTCGAGGGCCGCGTCCTGGCCGTCCCGGGGGTGGTGCCGAACGAACCGGCCGGGCTGGTCGAGCGCGCCCCCAACCTCGGCTGGCGGGGCGTCCGCCTCGCCGACCACTGGCCCGACCCGGACACCGTGCCCGAGCCGGAGAACGAGGCCAACCTCGGGGCGCTGGCCGAGTACTGGAGCGCCGGACAGGCCGCGGAGACCTTCGTCCACGTCTCCGCCGAGGCGGGGATCGGCGCGGCCCTGGTCATCGACGGACGGCTGTTCCGGGGCGCCCGCGGCTTCGCCGGCGAACTCGGCCACATCCCCGTCCGGCCGGACGGCGTCCGGTGCGTCTGCGGTGCCCGCGGCTGCCTGGAGCAGTACGCGGGCGAGGCGGCGGTGCTGCGCGAGTCCGGGCTCGGGCGGCACCGCCCGGGCGACCCGGTCGCCGCGCTCGCCGAGCGGGCCGCCGCCGGACACGAGCCCACCCTGCGGGCGCTGGACGGTGCGGGGCGGGCCCTGGGCCTGGCCCTCGCCTCCGCGGTGGAACTCGTCGACCCGGACGGGCTCGTCCTCGGCGGCGCCTACGCCGAACTCGCCGACTGGCTGCTGCCCCCGGTGCGCGCCGAGTTGGCCGCCCGGGTCACCGTGCGGCCCTGGGCCCCGGAGGCGCTGCGCCCCTCCGCGCTGGGGCGGCGGGGCCCGCTGCTGGGCGCGGCGCTGACGACGGTGCGCCGGATCATGGCCGACCCCCTGCTGCTGGCCGCGGAGTGACCCCGGGCCGTGCCGGACGGGTCGGTCGCCGTGGCCGCTCCGACCACTCCCGCACGGGGCCGGTGGCAGCCGGGATCACGTCGGGCCCAGGCCCTGGGAGCACCAGATGGTCTTGCCGTTGGTGGTGTGCCGGGTGCCCCAGCCCTGGGTGAGCTGGGCGACCAGCATCAGGCCGCGGCCGCCCTCGTCGAAGGTGCGCGCCCGGCGCAGGTGCGGGGCGGTGTCGCTGCCGTCGGAGACTTCGCAGATCAGCGAGGTGTCGCGGATCAGCCGCAGCCTGATGGGCGGCCGGCCGTACTTGATCGCGTTGGTGACGAGTTCGCTGACGACCAGTTCGGTGACGAACGCCGGCTCCTCCAGGCCCCACCGGGCCAGTTGGTCGGCGACCAGCCGCCTCGCGTTCGCCACCTGGGCGGGATCGGGCTCGATCTCCCAGTCGGCCACGTGGTCCGGGTCCAGGGCGCGGGTGCGGGCGAGCAGCAGGGCCGCGTCGTCGGTGCGGTGGTCGGGCAGCATGGCCTTCATCGCCGTGTCGCAGAGCGCCTCCAACGACGCGGCCGGCTCGGTCAGGAGGCGGAGCAGGTCGGCGGTCCCCCGATCCGCGTCGCGCTCCCGGCCCGCCACCAGACCGTCGGTGTAGAGGGCGAGCAGACTGCCTTCGGGCAGCTCGATCTCGGTCGCCTCGAACGGCAGCCCGCCGACGCCGAGCGGGGGCCCCGGCTGCGCGAGGACCGGGGCGCGGGTGCCGTCCGGCAGGACGACCAGCGGCAGCGGATGGCCCGCGCTCGCCATGGCGCAGCGTCGGGAGACCGGGTCGTACACGGCGTACAGACAGGTGGCACCGGTCTCGCCGGTGGGCTCGAAGCCGCCTTCGGGCCGGGCGTCGTCGGGAAGGTGGAGGACCAGGTCGTCCAGATGGGTGAGCAGCTCGTCCGGTGGCAGGTCCACGTCGGCCAGGGTGCGGACCGCCGTGCGCAGCCGGCCCATGCTGGCCGAGGCGTGCACGCCGTGGCCGACGACGTCGCCGACGACCAGGGCGACCCGGGCGCCGGACAGCGCGATGACGTCGAACCAGTCACCGCCCACGCCGGCGCCGGCCCCGGCGGGCAGGTAGCCGGAGGCCACGTCGACGGCGCGGTGGTGCGGCAGGCGCTGGGGGAGCAGGCTGCGTTGCAGGGTCAGCGCGAGGGTGTGCTCGCGCGTGTACCGGCGGGCGTTGTCGATGGCGACGGCGGCCTTGGCGGCCAGCTCCTCGGCGAGGATCAGGTCGTCGGCGGTGAAGGCCTCGGGCCGGTCGCGGCGGGCGAAGGCGACGACGCCGAGCACGGCGCCCCGCGCCAGCAGCGGCACGGTGATCCGGCCGCTCAGCCCCTTGGCGGCGATCGACCGGTCGATCAGCGGCGTGCCCGGCGGCCAGTGGGCGGGGTCGGCGGCGAGGCCGGGGCCGAAGGCCCACTCGCCGCCCTGGCTCGGCTCGGCGGCGAGCTGCACCACGGACCTGCCGGTGGCCATGCAACGGGCGGCGACGGAACCGGGGGCGTAGCCGACCGGCGCCACCGGTCCGGGCGGCAGGCCGGGGTCCTCCTTCGTGCTGTGCCGGGCGGCGCGGCCGAGCGTGACGGTGTCGCCGGTGGTGACGGCGGCGGAGGCGGGCGGTTCCTCGCCGCGCAGCACCTCGTCGAAGAGGTCGACGGTGACGAGGTCGGCGAAGCCCGGCACCGGGGTCTCGGCCAGCTCCCGCGCGGTGCTGATCACGTCCAGGGCCCGGCCGATGCCCCTGGTGGCCTCGTTGAGGATGAGCAGGCGCTGGCGGGCCCAGTACTCGGCGCTCATGTCGAAGCCCCAGTTGGCCACCGCGCGCACCGTGCCCCCGGCGTCCCGGACGGGCCACATGCTGGTGGCCCAGGCGTTCGCGTAGGCGCTGCCCAGCGGGCGGAAGATCGTGATGAGGCGCGCGGGCACGCCGGTCCTGGCCACCTCGACGAGCTTGTCGGTGTACGCGGCGTCGTCCAGCTCGGGGAACAGCTCGCGGTACTTCTCTCCGAGCACCTGCACCTCCGAGTGGGCCATCACCCGGCACGCGGCGGCGTTCACCCACAGGAACCGCAGGTCGGGGTCGTAGACGCCGAGGGCGAAGGGACACTGCTCGAAGGCCCGGTCGGCGATCACCGGGCGGCGGTCCCAGCGCCGCAGGGTCACCACGCGGCCCGCCGCCGGCCCGTCGGCGCCGTGCACGGAGTGGGCCGTCAGCACGGCGTCCACGGTGGAGCCGTCCCGGTGGCGCACGGTGACCAGTTCCGTGAGGTCGGGGCCGTCGCTCCCGGGGAATCCGGGCGGGGGATCGACCAGGAGATCCGTGAGGTGGCGGCCGACGGTCTCCTCCGCCGTCCAGCCCAGCAGCGAGCGCCCGCCCTCACTCCAGCCGCTCACCACGCCGTCCGGGCCGACCATGACGACGGCGGTGGGTGCGTCCTGCTCGCCAGCGGTCTCCACCCGTGCCTCCGTCCGGGCAGCCGTGCACGCCGGAGGGGGATTCCGGCGCCTTGCTCCAGCCTAGGTTCGGCCCCCGCCGAGCGCGCGCGGGTGGCCGGGGTGCCGGCCACCCGCGCGCGCGGTCGTGGTGCGTCGGGCGGGTCAGCGCTGCAGGGTGAGGAGGCCCGGCCGGTACGGCAGTTGCAGGTAGGGAGTGCCCTCGCTCCTGGGGTCCCTGCCCTGGTAGAGGAACTGCAGGCGGCAGGCGTCGACGGTCATGGTCTGGTCGGGGTTGTCGCGGACCAGGTCGCCGTGGCTGATGTCGTTGGTCCAGGTGGCGCCGCTGTTGGCCTTGCCGGCGAAGGGGTTGTTCTCGGTGGCGGCCTGCGGGGTCCAGGTGCCGTTCAGGCTGGTGGCGGTGAAGGAGCGGAAGTAGCGCTGCTCGTTGGTGCCCCGGGCCTCGACGATCATCAGGTACTGGTTCTGGCCCTGGACCTTGTAGACCTGCGGGGCCTCGAAGAGGTTCTTCACCGTGTCGGTCATGACGGTGGTGTAGGAGGAGCCGAAGCTGCCCGGGAAGTTCCCGATCGGCATGCTCGCCCGGTAGATGCTGCCGTTGTCACCGGCGAAGAACAGGTACATGTTCTGGTCGTCGGCGATCAGGGTCGGGTCGATCGGGCCGCCGGTCGGGAGGCTGCCGGTGAACAGGTCCTGCGGCGCGGACCAGCCGTTGGGGTTGGTGGGGTCGCTGGACGTGCGGTAGGTGAAGGACCAGGAGGTGCCCCACCCCAGGGAGGCCAGCACCCAGACGTTCTTCGGCGCGAAGTAGAACAGCTGGGGCGCGACCGCGGACCGGGGCAGGCCGGTCTGGGCGGCCGAGGCCATGTCCGACCAGTTGGTGAAGGGGGCGAACCCCATCGTGTTCCACGACGTTCCGTCAGAGGTCGTGGCGTAGACCAGGTGCTTGCCGTTGTACGTCGTGGTGGTGAAGTCCTTCAGCGCGACCCACCCGTTGGCCGGCTGCGCCAGCGGTCCCGTCGACGTCCAGCGGTACGTCGACGGAAGGGAACAGGAGGTCGTGGACAGGCCGGTCCACCGCTGGTTGCCGGCGCCGGTGCAGTTCCAGAGCTGCACCGCCGTGCCGTTGGCGGTCCCGCCGCCCGAGACGTCCAGGCACAGCCCGGACTCGACGCCGACGATCGTGCCGTCGGCGTTCACCCGCCACTGCTGGTTGGCGCCGCCGCCACAGCCCCGGATCGCTACCCGGGTCCCGGCCGTGGTGGCGTGGCCCGGGGCCTCCAGGCACTTGTCGCCGTACACGGTCAGCTGACCGCTGTCCGTCGACGTCCACTGCTGGTTGGTCCCGCCCCAGCAGTCGTAGATCTGCACGTTCGTGCCGTCGGTCCGGTCGGCGCCCGGCACGTCGAGGCACCGGCCGGAGGCCGTGCCGCGCACGGCGCCGGTGGTGGCCGCCTGAGCCGGGCCGGCGACGAGCATCGCCGCCAGGGCGGCCAGGGCCGCGACGGCGGCGGCGAGCACCGCGAAGGGACGGGTGCGGAGGGAACTCGATCTGTACATGGGTCGTCATCCTTGGGCGAGCGGCTCGGTGGGGGAGGGAGGGCGACGTGGAATGTTAGCGCTAACAAAATGCTGAAGCAGAGTCAGCGACGAGAGCGCGGCGTGGATTCCACGTTTATAGACCCGGCGCCTCTACCCTGTCCAGAGACGTGCGAGCACTGTCTTCCGCCCACTTCCGCACGCCGCACGGCGGGCCGTTCCGGTCGCGCCGATGCCTTGACACCGTGGCACCGGTGCCCCGAGGATCGGCCCCGTGAACCTGTCAGACAGCCAGACAGCTGGCACCCCGCGGCGGATCAGCGCCACCGAAGCCGTGTTCGGCCACCTGCGCGGCGCGATCGAGCGCGGTGACTACGCGGTGGGCGACAAGCTCCCGTCCGAAGCGGAACTGTGCCGGACCCTGGAGGTCAGCCGGCCGGTGCTGCGGGAGGCACTGCGGGCCCTCCAGGCCATGGGCCTGACCGTCTCCAGGAGCGGCAAGGGCACCTTCGTCGTGGCGAACGCGGTCGAGGACCCCACCTTCGGCGACTACGCGGCGAGTGACCTGCTGGAGGTGCGTCGGCACGTCGAGATCCCGGTCGCCGGGTACGCGGCGCTGCGTCGCACCCCGGAGGACCTGGACCACCTGGCCCACCTGCTCGACCGCATGGAGCGGGAGACCGACACCACCGCGTGGGTCGCGCTGGACACCGTGTTCCACCTGGCGGTGGCGGAGGCGGCCCAGAACCCCGTGTTCCGCCGGGTCATCGAGGAGATCCGTGACGCACTGGCGCGTCAGTCGACCTTCCTCAACGAGCTGGGCGGCCGGCGCGAACAGTCCAACTGCGAGCACCGGGCCATCGTCGAGGCGCTGGTGGACGGTTCCGAGCACGACGCCGTCGAGGCGATGTCCCACCACCTCCACCGGGTCGAGACGACCCTCACCGACATCGTGCGCCCCAAGCGGGCGGACACCCCCACGGAAGGCGGATCCGAGGCGTGAGCGAGCAGTTCCTCGAAGACGAGAAGCGCCCCACGACCCGTCACGTCGATGCCGGGGACACCGGCTACAGCAAGTCCCTGAAACCCCGTCACGTCAACATGATCGCCATCGGCGGCGCGATCGGCACCGGCCTCTTCCTCGGCGCCGGCGGGCGTCTCGCCGACGCCGGCCCCTCGCTGTTCGTCGCCTACGCCGTCTGCGGCCTCTTCGCGTTCCTCGTGGTGCGCGCGCTCGGCGAACTCGTCCTCTACCGCCCGTCCTCCGGGGCCTTCGTGTCGTACGCCCGGGAGTTCCTCGGGGAGAAGGGCGCGTACACCGCGGGCTGGATGTACTTCCTCAACTGGGCGACCACCGGCATCGCCGACATCACCGCGGTGGCGACGTACACCCACTACTGGCACCTGTTCTCCAGCGTCCCGCAGTGGGTCATCGCGCTGATCGCCCTGGCCGTGGTGCTCACCGTGAACCTGATCTCGGTGCGGTTCTTCGGCGAACTGGAGTTCTGGTTCGCCATCGTCAAGGTCGGCGCGCTGGTGGTCTTCATGGGCATCGCGATCTTCCTTGTCGTCACCCGGCACCCGGTGGACGGCACCGTCCCGGGACCGTCGCTGATCACCGACAACGGCGGCGTCTTCCCCCACGGCCTGATGCCCATGCTGCTGATCATCCAGGGTGTCGTCTTCGCCTACGCCTCCGTCGAACTGGTCGGCGTCACGGCCGGGGAGACCGAGAACCCCGAGAAGATCATGCCGAAGGCGATCAACTCGATCATGTGGCGGGTGGGCCTCTTCTACGTCGGCTCGGTCCTCCTGCTCTCGATGCTGATGCCCTGGAACAGGTACTCCGCCGGCCAGAGCCCCTTCGTGACCGTGCTGTCCCACATCGGCGTCCCGGCGGCCGGCAGCGTGATGAACCTGGTCGTCCTCACCGCGGCCATGTCCTCGCTCAACTCCGGCCTCTACTCCACCGGCCGCATCCTGCGCTCGATGGCCGTCAACGGGTCCGCCCCGCGTTTCACCGCCCGGATGAGCCGCAGCCAGGTGCCGTACGGCGGCATCCTGCTCACCAGCGGCATGTGCGTCCTGGGCGTCGGCCTCAACTTCGTGGTGCCCGCCGAGGCGTTCGAGATCGTGCTCAACCTCGCGGCGATCGGCATCATCGCGACCTGGGCCATGATCATGGTCTGCCACCTCTTCTTCTGGCGGAAGACCCGGGCCGGCGAACTGGCCCGCCCCGCGTACCGCCTGCCCGGCTCGCCCTGGACCGAGATCGTGACGCTGGCCTTCCTCGCCTCCGTCCTGGTCCTCATGTACGCCGACGGCGGCGCCGGACGCACCACCGTGCTGTGCGTGCCGCTGATCGCCGCCGCGCTCGTCGCCGGCTGGTACGCCGTCCGCGGGCGCCTCGCGCGCGAAGCCGCCGGGACCGACGACTGAACCGGGCGGCGGCCCACGGCGACGTGCGGACCGGTCCCGCCGTCGCCGGGGCCCGCCGGCCGACGGACCGGAAGTGACCCACCACCGATCGAGGCAGTGATGCACAGAAGTTCCCCGGCGGACGCTCCGGCGATCCGCGAACCCCACCACGTCCCCGTCGCCCACGTCACCCGCGGAGGCATGATCGAGGGGGTCCACCACGGCTCCGTCGTCGTCCTCGACGCGGACGGCGAGGTCCGGTTCCGGCTCGGTGACATCGAGGCGGCCTGCTATCCGCGGTCGGCGCTCAAGCCGGTCCAGGCCGTCGCCATGGTGCGGGCCGGGCTGCCGCTGGACGGCGAACTGCTCTCCCTCGCGACGGGCAGCCACTCCGGCGAGGAACGCCACCTCGCCGGCACCCGGCGGATCCTCGAACTGGCCGGACTCACCGAGGACGACCTGCGCAACGTCCCGGACCACCCGTACGATCCGGCCGTCCGGGACACCTGGGTGCGGGCCGACCGGCCGCCGTCCCGGCTCGCCCAGAACTGCTCCGGCAAGCACGCCGCGATGCTCTACCTCTGCAAGCTCAACGGCTGGCCCCTGACCACCTACCTCGACCCCCGCCACCCGCTCCAGCGGGAGATCGCCGCCGTCGTCGAGGAGCTCACCGGCCGGCGCACCGCGCACACCAGCGTGGACGGCTGCGGCACCCCGTTGTTCGCGGTCTCCCTGCGCGGCCTCGCCCTCGCCGCCGCCCGCATCGCCGCCGCGGCACCGGGGACCGCCGAGTTCCGGGTCGCGGACGCGCTGCGCGGCCACCCGGAGATGGCCTCGGGCAGCGGACGGGACACGGCCGCGTTGATGCGCGCGGTGCCCGGACTGCTCGCCAAGGACGGCTTCGAGGGCGTCCAGACCGCCGCGCTGCCGGACGGTCGCGCCGTCGCCGTGAAGATCGCGGACGGGGCGAACCGGGCACGCGTCCCGGTGACGGCCGCCGCCCTGGCGCTGGCCGGAGTCGATCCCGCGCTGCTGGTGGACTGCGCCGGCGAGGCGACGGCCGGCGGCGGCCACCGCGTCGGCGAAGTCCGCCCGGTGCCGGCCCTGGCGCCGCAGGCCTGCGCCGCTCCGGCGTGACCGGTCCACGAACCCCGCACCCACCTCAGGAAGAGGACCCGCACACCATGACCGCCGCCACCCGGAGCGAGCACGACCTGCTCGGAGACCGCGACGTCCCCGCCGACGCCTACTGGGGCGTCCACACGCTGCGTGCCACCGAGAACTTCCCCATCACGGGCACGCCCATCTCCACCTACCCGCACCTGATCGACGCCCTGGCCGCCGTGAAGGAGGCCGCCGCCCTCGCCAACGAGGAACTCGGCCTGCTGGAGCCCCGCAAGGCCGCCGCGATCGTCGCCGCCTGCCGCGAGATCCGCGGTGGGACGCTGCACGACCAGTTCGTCGTGGACGTCATCCAGGGCGGCGCCGGCACCTCGACCAACATGAACGCCAACGAGGTCATCGCCAACCGGGCGCTGGAACTGCTGGGCCGCGCCAGGGGCGAGTACCGGCACCTGCACCCCAACGAGGACGTCAACCTCGGCCAGTCCACCAACGACGTCTACCCGACCGCGGTCCGGATCGCGACCGTCTTCGCGGTGCGCGGCCTGCTCGACGCGATGGCCGTCCTCCAGGACGCGTTCGCCCGCAAGTCCGTCGAGTTCCGCGACGTGCTGAAGATGGGCCGCACCCAGCTCCAGGACGCCGTGCCGATGACGCTCGGACAGGAGTTCTCCGCCTTCGCGGTCATGCTCGACGAGGACCGCAGCCGGCTCGCCGAGGCGGTCGGTCTGATCCACGAGATCAACCTCGGCGCGACCGCGATCGGCACCGGCCTCAACGCCCCCGCCGGCTACGCCGAAGCCGCCCGGCGCCACCTCGCGGCCATCACCGGGCTGCCCCTCGTCACCGCGGCCAACCTGGTCGAAGCCACCCAGGACTGCGGCGCGTTCGTCCAGATGTCCGGCGTGCTCAAGCGCATCGCCGTCAAGCTCTCCAAGACCTGCAACGACCTGCGCCTGCTGTCGTCCGGGCCGCGGGCCGGTCTGGGCGAGATCAACCTTCCGCCGGTGCAGGCCGGTTCGAGCATCATGCCCGGCAAGGTCAACCCGGTGATCCCCGAAGTCGTCAACCAGGTCGCCTTCGAGGTGATCGGCAACGACGTCGCCGTCACCATGGCCGCCGAGGCGGGTCAGCTCCAGCTCAACGCCTTCGAACCGATCATCCTGCACTCGCTCTCGGAGTCCGTCACCCACCTGCGCGCGGCCTGCCTCACCCTCGCCGAGCGCTGCGTGGTCGGCATCACCGCCAACACCGAGGCGCTGCGCGCGAGCGTCGAGAACTCCATCGGCCTGGTGACCGCCCTCAACCCGCACATCGGGTACACGGCCGCCACCGACATCGCCAAGGAAGCCCTCGCCAGCGGCCGGGGCGTGGCCGAACTCGTCCTGGAGAAGGGTCTGCTCCCGGCCGAGACGCTCAGGGCGCTGCTGCGGCCCGAGGTGCTGGCGGGCAGCGGTGCGCTCGAGGTGATCGCGGGCAGCGGCGTGCCCGTGGCCTGAGCGCGGGCGCCGTTCGCGAACGCAGGACGAGCCGCCGCACCGGTGCCGGTGCGGCGGCTCGTCGCGTCCGTCCGTCCGGTGCCGCCGCCCCGTCCGCCCCGCCCGCCCCGTCCGCCCGGGCCGGCTCCGGACACCGGACGCCGGCCGGTCGCGTCACCGGTGGTGGTGCGGCGGGGGAGGAAGCGTGTCGGCGCCGGGTGCGGGTTCCGGCCAGACCAGCAGGACGGGACAGGGCGCGTGGTCGACGACGAAACGGGTCGCGGGGCCGAGGCTGTGCGGGCCGAGCCGGGTGCGGTCGCCGTCGCGGGCGAG
The DNA here is from genome assembly GCF_055633695.1 of Kitasatospora sp. NPDC114501. Classification (NCBI taxonomy): domain Bacteria; kingdom Bacillati; phylum Actinomycetota; class Actinomycetes; order Kitasatosporales; family Streptomycetaceae; genus Kitasatospora; species Kitasatospora sp. NPDC114501. The sequence continues at coordinate 209,126 of NZ_JBVKDS010000004.1, forward strand.
GACCAGCAACTCGGCGCCCTCGACGGCCGCGACGACCTCGCGTTCGACCCGTCCGGTGCGTTCCACGTGGGCGCAGGGCAGGCCGAGACGGTCGGCCGCGGCGTCGAGCAGGTGTCGGGCGGAGGCCGCCGCCAGGGTCTCCACCCGGGTGCCGGGGTCCCGTTCGCGGTGGCCGCGGCCGAGGAGTCCGGCGAAGGCGCCGTGCGCCACGCCGGGCACCTCCTGGCCGCTGACGTGCAGCAGGACGATCTCGGCTCCCTGCGGCGCGTGCGCGCGGGCGGCGTCGACACAGGCGGGCCAGGTGCCTTCGGTGATCCAGACGACGACGGTCACGGTGTCAGCCTCCGAGGACTTGTAGGGATGCCCACAGTGCCACCACGGCCGCTGCCAGGGCGGCGGGCACGACGAGCAGTCCGAGCCGGGTGAACTCGCCCAGGCCGATGTCGGTGTCGTGCTCACGGACGATGCGCCGCCACAGCAGGGTGGCCAGGGAGCCGGCGTAGGTGAGGTTGGGGCCGATGTTCACCCCGAGCAGCACCGCCAGGACCGCCCCGGCGCCGGACGGGACGGCCAGCGGCAGCAGCACGAGGGTGGCGGGCAGGTTGTTGATGACGTTCGCCAGCACCGCCGCCAGCGCCGCGACGCCGAGCAGGGCGGGCAGCGAGGTGCCGTGGGGGACGAGGTGCCCGAGCGCGGAGGCCAGCCCGTTGTCCACGACGGCCCGGACCACGATGCCGAGCGCCAGCACGAAGGCCAGGAACGGAACGGCGGCCGAGCGCACGATCGCCAGCGGGGTGGTGCGGCGCCGGACCAGCGCCCGGACGGCGAGCACGAGCGCTCCGGCCAGCGCCGCCCAGGCCGGATCGACGCCGACGACCGAGGTGAGGACGAACCCGGCGAGCGTGCAGGCGACGGTGACCAGCGCGAACAGCGGCATCTCCGGCGCCGTCACCTCGTCGGCGGTCGGGGCGCCCGCGTCCAGGTCGGCGGCGAAGAACCGGCGCAGCACCACGTACTCGACGGCGATGGCGGCCAGCCACGGCAGCGCCATCAGCGCGGCGAACCGGGTGAAGCTCAGCCCGCTGGCGGCGAAGGCCAGCAGGTTGGTGAGGTTGGAGACCGGCAGCAGCAGCGACGCGGTGTTCGACAGGTGGGTGCAGGCGTACAGGTGCGGCTTGGGCCGGGCGCCGAGCCGGGCCGCGGTGACGAACACCACCGGTGTCAGCAGCACCACGGTGGCGTCCAGGCTGAGCACCGCCGTGACCACCGAGGCGACCACGAACACCTGCGCCAGCAACCGCCGCGGACTCCCGGCCGACGTCCGCGCCATCCACGCCCCGCAGGCGCGGAACAGGCCCTCGTCGTCGCACAGTTGCGCCAGCACCAGCACGGCCGCCAGGAACCCGATCACCGGCCCGAGCCGCTGCGCCTCGGCCACCGCGTGGTCCCAGGAGATCGCCCCGGCGGCGACCACCAACCCGGCCGCCGGGACCGCGACCACGGCCTCCGGCCAGCCCCACGGCCGCACCACGGCGCAGACCAGCACCAGCACCAGCAGCCCGATGGACAGCGTTTCCGCGGATGACGTACTCAGGGTCTTGCTCCTCGCAGGTGACGCGGGTGAACCGGTAGGAATGTACCGGTTGCGACGGTGCCACCAGGGGCGGCGCGGGGAGCGGGCCGGAGAGCGCCGGGCGGGGGAGTGCCGGGGCGGGCCCGGTCGGTTCCGGGGGCGCCCGGCGCGCTGTGGCACGATGCCCGCGGGCCGGCCACCACGGGCGGCCCCGCGAAGGTGAGGAGAGGACCAGCCATGACCGAGACCGCCACCGCATCCACCGGGCCCGCCGGGGATCCCGTGTTCCGGCCCGCCGTGCCCGCCGACGTCCCGGCGCTGGTCGAGCTGGTCGAGTCCGCCTACCGGGGCGACGCCAGCCGGGCCGGGTGGACCACCGAGGCGGACCTGCTGGACGGCCGGCGCACCAACCCGGAGGCCGTCACGGAGGCCGTGGGCCACCCCGAGGGCCTGGTGCTGCTGGCCGAGCGGGACGGCGAACTGCTCGCCTGCTGCCAGCTCGAACGGCGCGGCGAGCGGGCGTACTTCGGCATGTTCTCGGTGCGCCCCGGGCTCCAGGGCGGCGGGATCGGCCGGGCCGTGCTGGCCGAGGCGGAGCGGGTGGCCGCCGAGGAGTGGGGCGTCGGCGCGATGGAGATGACGGTGATCGAGCAGCGCGCCGAGCTGATCGCCTGGTACGAGCGGCGCGGTTTCCGGCGCACCGGGGAGTTCAGCCCGTTCCCGTACGGCGACGAGCGGTTCGGCATACCGCTGCGGCCGGACCTGCGGTTCGCCCACCTCGTCAAGGAGTTGACGGCGGCCGGGTGAGGAGTGGGCGATTCGGTGCCGTTGGACCCGGTTTCCGCAGGTGACGCCCTGTCAAGTCGCTGAGCTGGGGCGATGCGGAGATGTCACACCTCGTTCATTATTGGTCTAGGCCAATGTGAGAAGCTGAGCGCGAACGGCCACGTTCCGTCCGATGCCCAGGGGGGCCATTTCCGCATGCCCGTTCTCCATGGCACCGCCATGCCCGCACCCGACACCGGCCCGCGCCGGACACCCGAGGAGCCCGACGACCACCGACTGCCCAGCCCGCCCGACGACGAGGAGCTCTACTGGTACTTCGGCCCGCAGCGCCGCTGGGTGCTGCTCTGCGCCACCCTCTCCTACGCGGGAGCCACCGCCACACTCGGCCTGTTCGCCCTCAGCAAGCCGCTGCTCTGGCCGTTCCTGGTGCTCACCGTGCTCAACGCGGCCACCTGGCTGCTCTCGCTCGCCGACGGCCAGCGCGCCCGGCGCTTCACCCGCGACTCGCACGACCTGCTGCTGCGCGCCTGGAACCCCGCCCGCGCCCCGAGCGTGGACCTGCTGCTGCCGACCGCCGGCGAACCGCTGGCCGTCCTGGACAACGCCTACCGGCACACCGCGGCCGTCCGGTGGCCCGGTGAGCTGACCGTCCTGGTCCTCGACGACGCCGGCCGCCCCGAGGTGCGCCGACTCGCCGAGTCCTACGGCTTCCGGTACCGCGCCCGCCCCGACCGGGGCCGGTTCAAGAAGGCCGGCAACCTCAACCACGGCCTGGCCGAGGGCACCGGCGAGATCGTCGCCGTCCTGGACGCCGACTTCTGCCCCCGCCCCGACTTCCTGCACCACCTGGTGCCCTACCTCGACAACCCCGAGGTCGGCATCGTGCAGAGCCCGCAGTGCTTCGACACGGACGCCGACATGTCCTGGCTCGAACGCGCCGCGGGAGCCACCCAGGAGATCTTCTACCGCTGGATCCAGCCCTCCCGGGACGCGCAGGACGGCACCGTCTGCTGCGGCACCAACGCCCTCTACCGCCGCGCCGCACTGAAGCGGATCGGCGGCTTCGCCGAGATCGACCACAGCGAGGACCTCTACACCGGCCTCGCCCTCGCCCGCGCCGGATGGGCCACCCGCTACGTCCCCGCGCTGGTCGCCAAGGGCATGTCGCCCACCGGGCTGCCCGCCTTCATCAGCCAGCAGTACCGCTGGTGCCTCGGCTCCCTGGCCCTGGTCCGCGACCCGGACTTCCGCAAGGGGCCGCTGCCCAGGTCCGCCCGGCTCTGCTTCTGGAACGGCATCCTCGGCTACGTCACCAGCGCGGTGAACGTCTTCGCCGTGCCGCTGCCCGCCCTGATCATGCTGTTCTTCCGGCCGGAGGAGATCCAGCCCTGGCAGGTGCTGCCGTTCCTGCCGCCGATCTGGGTCGCCCTGGTGCTGCTGCCCGCGATGTCCCGCACCCGCTGGCGCTTCGAGGTCACCCGGGTCCAACTCCTCGGCGGGCTCTGCCACGTGGTCGCCATCGCGCACGCGCTGCGCCGCCGCTCCGCCGACTGGGTGCCCACCGGCGCCGTTTCCGGCGGCAGTTCGCTCGCCCGCGCCGTCGCCCGGATCGGGGTCGGCTGGCTGGGGTTCGTCGTCCTCGCGGGCATCGCCGGACTGGTCCGGGCCGCGCTGCTGTACGGCTGGCAGCCCTACTGGGCGCTCGCCGGGCTGCTCGCGCTCACCGCGTACACCATGGTCCCGCTGATCCGGGAGCTGTGGCCGCTGCTGAACGGGTCCGGTGGCGGCAAGGGCGCCGCCGTCGGAGAGGTCGCCGCGCCCGCCCGGGGCCGCTCCGACCTCGGGTTCGGCCGGGCCGAGGCCGTCGCCGTCACCGCCGTCCTGCTGCTGTGCGGACTGCTGGCCTCCGGCTGGGCCGATCCGCTGATCTTCTGACCTGCCGTCAGTTCCACTTCACCGACCGATCGTTGCGTTTCCTTGCGCGTCGCCCCACCGGCGCGGACACCGCCCGGCCGCCCCATCGGCCCGGCGGGCCCGACCACCGCTGCCACTCCTGCAAGGAGCACCGCCGTGTCAACGGCCGTACCACCATCGCCGTCCTCCGATTCCTCCTCTTCCGCTGCCTCCGTCTCCGGGATACGCGCCGACTCCGCCGGGATGCCCGCCGACTCCGCGGAGACGTCCACCGACCTGCTGCCCGGCGTCGTCCGGGTGGGTCGGGAAGCCGCCGCCCCGCAGCGCGCCGCCGTCGCCGAGAACGGGCGGACCAGCCCGCGTGCCGCCTTCCGTCCCGACATCGAGGGGCTGCGCGGCGTCGCCGTGCTCTGCGTCCTCGCCTTCCACTCCGCCGTCCCCGGCCTGACCGGCGGCTTCGTCGGCGTCGACGTCTTCTTCGTCATCTCCGGCTTCCTGATCACCGGCCTGCTCATCGGCCGCCCGCTCGGCCTGTGGGACTTCGCCGCCCGCCGGGCCCGGCGCATCCTGCCCGCCGCCGCCACCGTGCTGGTCGCCACCGCCGTCGCCGGCGGCGCCCTGCTCGACCCGCTGCGCGGCACCGACCTGGCCCGCGACCTGATCGCCTCCGCCGGCCAGTTCGCCAACTGGCGCCTCGTCGGCCAGCAGACCGACTACCTGGCCGCCGAACGGGACCCCAGTCCGTTGCAGCACTTCTGGTCGCTGGGCGTGGAGAACCAGTTCTACCTGCTCTGGGGCGTCCTGCTGCTCGGTCTCGCCCGCTACCTGCACGGGCGCCGCCGCACCCTGGCGATCACCCTCGCCACCGTGGCCGTCGGCGGCGTCTCGCTGGCGCTCTGCCTGCGCTGGACGGCCAGCTCCGCGCCGCTCGCCTACTTCTCCACCGGCAGCCGGCTCTGGGAGTTCGCGGTCGGCGCCTGCGCGGCGCTGGCGGTCCCCGCACTGGCCTCCCGCGCCGAGCGGCGGCCGACGGCGTGGTTCGCACGGGTGGTCGGATGGCTCGGCCTGGCCGCCGTCCTCGCGCCGGTCGTCCTGTACGACCGCACCACCGCCTTCCCCGGCACCGCCGCGCTGCTGCCCGTCCTCGGCACCGCCGCCGTCCTGCTCGCCGGGCGCGGCACCCCCGGCGCCGCCGACGCCGGACGGCTGCTCGTCGGCCGCCCGCTGCGCGCCGCCGGACGGCTCTCCTACGCCTGGTACCTCTGGCACTGGCCGGTGCTGACCATCGCCCAGGCCCGGTACGGCGCGCTGCCCTGGACCACCCTGCTCGCGCTCACCGCCGCCAGCGCGCTGCCCGCCTGGCTCACCCTGCGACTGGTCGAGCGGCCGCTGCGGTACGGCAGCAGCCCGGCTCCCCGGCGCGGGCTCGCGGTCGGCGCCAGCGCCCTGGTCATCCCGCTGATCGCCGCACTCACCCTCGGCGGCGGCACCGTCCGCGCTCTCGGCGACCCCGCCGCCGGGCCCACGGCGGCCCCCGCCGGAGCCGCCGACGGCCCGAACCTGCTCGCCCCCGGCACCCGGGTGCTCGCGCTGACGCCCTCATTGGCCCGGGCCAGGGAGGACTTCCCGCCCGGCAAGGGCTGCGAGATCCCGCTCCACGCCGACAGCAGCCCGCGCTGCCTCTTCGGCGCCGAGGACAGCCCCGACCGGATCGTGCTGGTCGGCGACTCGCACGCCGGGCAGTGGATCTCCGCCGCCCTCGCCCTGGCCGAGCAGCGGCGCTGGGCCCTGGAGGTCCTGGTCAAGCCCGGCTGCCCGCTGGCCACCCTCACCGTGCGCAACAACGTGCTCGGCCGCACCTTCGAGGAGTGCGACCGCTGGCGCGAGAACACCCTCACCCGGCTGACCTCCGGGCCCGCACCGCGCCTGGTCCTGATGGCCGGGCTCAACCGGTACGGCAGCCAGGAGGAGCGCGCCGAGGGCTGGACCCGCACCCTGGACCGGCTCACCGCCCTCGGCGCCCCGCTCGCCTACCTCGGCGACACCCCGATGCCCGGCAAGGACATCCCGACCTGCCTGGCCGCCTCCGACGGGCGCTCGGACGCCTGCTTCTTCCCGCGCGACACCGCCTTCGAGCCGGACCCCGTACTGGACGGCGGGCTCGCCGCCCGGTACGGGGTGCGGACCCTCGACCTCGGACCGCTGCTCTGCCCCGGCACCGGGCCGTCCTGCCCGGCCGTGCTGGAGGGCGTCGTGCTGTACCGGGACACCGGGCACATCACCGACACCCTGGCGCGGGTGCTGGCGCCCCGGCTGGACAAGGGCCTGCTGGGGGCGCCGGGGGCCCCGGTCGGTGCGACCGGTCCGGCCGCTCCCGCCGCGTCCGTGGCCCCCGGGCCGCCGTCGGCTCAGCCGTAGAGGCTGTGGCAGATCCGGGCCTGGTCCGACCCGGGCGGCCAGTGGCCCGCCCGCTCCGCCTGGTCGCAGATGGTGCTCCGGCCGCCGCCCGAGCCCGCCCCGGCACTCGCCGGGGCGGGCGCGCCCGACGGGCTACGGGCCGGAGCCGCGGAGTGCGGGCTGTGCGTCGGCTTGGGACGCGCGCTCGCCGAGGCGCGCTGGGCGTCGGGCGTCGCGTCGGCCCCGGCACCGGACGCGGCCGGCACCGGGACCGGACCACCCACCGGCACCGCCGTGCCCGGGGCGGGCGGCGGCAGCGGGGACGGCGCGGGCGTGGCCGGTGACGGCGAGACCGGCAGCAGCTGCGCCGCCGACTCCGAGGCGGAGGGCGAGGCGTCCGGCACCGCCGCCACGCTGACCTCGTCCCCCTTCCCCGGCCCGCACATCACCAGGACGGACGCCAGCACGGCGCCCGTCCCGACCATCGCGGCCGTCCAGGCCTTGCGTGACAACCGCCTCGGCGGCGGGGCGGTGGACCACGGCGGTAGCGGATTCGTCGGGACCGGCGGCGGCTGCCAAGCGTTCTGCGGCCACTGCCACGGCCCTCCGGTGGGCTGCCCAGTCATGTGCTCGTCCCTTCCAGCGGCCCCCCTCGAACCTTTCCGTGCTCAACGAGCGCGCCGACGCCGGGACATGACCCGGAAGAGGGGTCTGGACGGGCGTTGATTGCCACCGCGCCACATGCTGGGGGGCATGGAGACCAACAGCACGTCCGAAGCCCTGGTCGAGGTGGCCGCGTTCCGGACCGACAGCCGCTACCGGCTCGTCCACTTCGAGGGCCACGGCTGGGAGCCGCTCGCACCGGAGGAGTTCGAGCCGCGCGTCCACCAGCTCTTCCCCGACCTCGACCCGCGCGACCCCCGGCGGGTCCACTGGGCCGACCGCCCGTGGGAGTGGCCCGCCTGGCACCCCGGCGAGGCCTGACCGGCTGCTGGCCGGGTCCGGCCCCGGATTCCGCACCGGGTCGGCGCGGCCGGAACCCGCCGGGGGCAGGAAGGCCGACCCCGTGACTTCGTTACGCTGGGCGGGTGAGTGTGGATCACTTCTGGCGCCGCGTGCCCGGCCGGGCCGTGGACGCCTGCTCGCCGGAGGAGCTCGGCGAACTCGTACCCCGCGACCGCGACGTCCGGTACGACCGGCTGGCCTCCGCCGGGCTCGCCCTCGGTGTGCGGCGCACCGCCGTCCTGATGGAACTCGCACTCACCGAGAACGGCCTCCATCCCGACCCGGCCGCCCGACTGCCCGTCTACGGCGGCGGACGCCACCAACCGGACGGGGCGCTGCCGGACGGCGCCGTGCCGGTGCTGCGCCCCGAACAGGTCGCGGCGGCCGCCGCCTTCCTGCGCGGCTCGGCGCTCGGCGAACTCGTCCGCCAGCAGAACACCGTGCTCGCCCGCAAGGCCGCGCACCTCGGTTACCCGACGCCCTGGTCCGAGACCTGGGCGGCACTCGTCGTCCACGACCTGCGCGAGCTGCGGGACTTCTTCGCCGGCGCGGCCGCGGCCGGTGACGCGGTGGTCGTCCGCGAGGCGGAGTGAACCCGCCCGCCGTCCGCTCCGAGCGCATCGCCGTCCGAACACGGCGCTGTTCCGGGCGAGTTCGACCGTGGGCGCAGCGGAGGCGGCCGCGTGCTCTCCTGCACGGCACGGCACGGGGGATTTCGCGTGGTGCGGGCAGGACGCCGCGATTGTCCGTGATTCGGGTGACGCCGAAGTAGGGCGACGCCGGGTCGGGGCCGTCGGCACGATGGCTGTGCCGACGGGGGAGACAGCGGTCGGAGAACGCCGGGGACGGCCTCCGGCCGGCGCCGCGTCCATCGCCCCCCGTCCGTGCCGGGTGCGGTCTCCTGCCCCCGGTTCCTGACGAGCCCTGAAAGGCATGCCCCATGAAGAGGATCACCGCCGCGCTCGGCGTCGCCGCGCTCGCGCTCTCGGTCGGCGTCGCCGCCGCGCCCGCCGCCTCCGCGGAGTCGTCCAGCCGGTGCGCCTACACCAACAGCGAGCCGTTCCTGTCGTACGGCGACCACTCGACGGCCGTCAAGCAGCTCCAGTGCGAGCTCTACTACTCGATGGTGAGCAGCAACCTGACCCGCGACGGCGACTTCGGCCCGGCCACCCTGAGCGACGTGAAGAAGTTCCAGGGCTGCGTCGGCCTCGCGCAGGACGGCCTGGTCGGCCCCAAGACCTGGGCGCAGCTCGACAAGTGGACCAAGGCGTCCGGCTCGGCCTGCTGACCCACCGCGCCCTGAGGCCCGGCCCCGCCCGCACGCGGCCGGGCCTCAGCCCGTACCGGCGAACACTGTCCAGCCTCTCCCCGCGCTGAACTGACGGAGCATCACGTCATGGCGCCCCGGCGGGAGGATCGCACCCGACAGGCCACCGGTGCCGACCGCATTGTCCCGAGCCGGGCGTACGTCGGTCGACTCGGCTCCACCGGGGAGCCGCCGGCTACGCCTCGGGTCCTACTTCGCTGGTCCCGGGCTCGCTTCGTCCGCGGGCCGATTGACGCCGGTCGGGGGCCGCGATCGATGATTCCCTGCGTCGGTCCGTCGTGGTCGGGTGGGGAGCAAGCTGCTCATGTGGGGCAAATGGATCAGTTGCAGGGTACCGGCGGCGGCGCGTGGACAGTTCTTCGCGGACCAGCTCCGCTGGTCGGGGATCAGTGATCAACCAGGCTTGGTCGGGCAGGTCGGCGGCTGGGATCCGGCCACCGGCTGTGCTCATCTGCTGGGACTGTGGACCGATGCGGAGGCCTACGGCGGCTTCATGCGGGAGCGGCACGACGCGGTGGTCGCCGACGACCGACAGGGCGTCGGCTACTGCGTGGTCGAGGCCGCCACCGGCGGGACCGTCCTGGAGATGCGGGGGGAGACGGCCGGTCTGGCCCGTGCTCTTCCACGCGCCACTCTCCTACGGGTCGCCGACTGCCGGCTACTGCCCGGACGCAGGGAGCACTTCCTCGACGTCCAGCGCACGGTGTGGGCTCCAGGCATGGCGGCGGCCGGCGGCATGCTCGCCGGTGCCGTCACCCGGCTGGAGGCGGACCGCTACCTGGTCACGACCCTGTGGTCCGGCTCCACCGCCCACCGGCGCTACGCCACCCGGCACCTGCCGGCCCTGCGCTCCCGCGCCGCACCGGAGGGTGACATCCGGTCGATGACCGGCCACGTGTTGCCCCTTGAGGCGGCCTGGCGCGTCCTGCCCGTTCCACGACCCGCCGAGCCTCCCGCTGGTCACCGGACCCGCACCCGCCGGCGCCTCGGTGGTTGAGGGGCCGGGTGCCGCGTGGGAAGTCGGCGGGGCCGGCTTCCCGTGCGGCGTCACGGTGTGCCGAAGTCCTCCGCCGCCAAGCGGTCGGCCCAGCGGGTCAGGGCCGGGGTGAGGGGTGGGTGGGCGAGGCCGGCGGTGGTGGCGAGGTGGTCGGCGGAGGCGGTGTCGTAGCGGTCCTCGGAGAGGAAGGTGAGGGTCTCCGGGTCGGCGCCGGTGAGGGCGCGGGGGAGGCGGCGGACGAGGGGGACGGGGATCAGGGCGCGGGGCGGGCGGACGCCGAGGTGGTGGGCGAGGAGGGCGATCAGCTCGGGGAGGCGGGGGGTGGCCGGGTCGAGGACGGTGTGGGCCGCGAGCGGGGCGCGGTCGTGCTCGGGGGCGGCGGCCAGGAAGCGGGCCAGGTGGTCGACGGTGACGACGGGGAGGAAGGTGCGCCGGGTGCCGGGCAGCAGGGGGAGCCGGCCGCGGTGGAGTAGGCGGACGAGGTGGGCGAGGCCGAGGTACTGGCCGGCCTCGCCGGTCCGCGAGTGGCCGATGACGCTGCTCGGGTTGACGGTGGTGAGCGGGACGCCGAGGCGGGGTGCGGTGACCCGGACGGCGGCGTCGCCGAGCTGCTTGGAGGCCTCGTACGCGCCGAGGCGGGTGTAGAGCGCGGCGGTGGCGGTCGGGTCGAGGGGGTACCGCGGCCGGGGGTCGCGGCCGACGCGGTAGCCGGAGAGGTGGACCAGGCGGCGCAGCCCGGGGCGGGTGGCGGACCAGTGCAGGGTGTGCAGGGCGCCGAGGACGTTGGCGGGTTCGGCCTGGGCGCGGGTGAGGCCGAAGGCGTAGCGGGCGGCGAGGTTGTGGACGTCGCGGACCTCGCCGAGCCGGGCGTCGTCCTCGGGGGAGAGGCCGAGGCCGGGGCGGGTGAGGTCGGCGGTGACGGTGGTCGGCGCGCTGCCGTCCGCGCCGTGGTCGTGCAGCCACCGGCGCAGGGCGTCGGCGCTGCGCGGGTCGCGGACGGCGGCGGCGACCGGCTCGCCGCGGGTGAGGAGTTCGAGGAGGAGCCAGCGGCCGAGGAAGCCGGTGGCGCCGAGGACGAGGGTGCGGGGCGGTGTGGCGGGGATCATGGCGAAGCTCCAGGTATCAGGAATCAGTAGACCGGTCTGCATATTTTTTGGGCAGGAGGCGGCGCGGGTGTTCGGCCCGTGCGCCGCCTACCTACCGCCCACCCGTCGCCTACCCGCGGCCGAGCAGGTGCCGTACGGCGTGCCGGGCGTGGTCCAGCGGTTCGCGGCTGCGCCGGACGGAGGCGAGCAGCACGGCGCCCTCCAGCAGGGCGAGCACCTGCCCGGCGGCGGCCTCGGCCTGTTCCGGGCTGAAGCCCTCGGCCTCCAGTCGGCCGGCCAGGACCTGCTGCCAGCCCGCGTACAGCTCGGCGCAGACCGTCCGCAGGGTCTCGTTGGTGCCGGCCACCTCCAGGGCGACGGTGGCGATCGGGCAGCCGCTGGCGTAGTCGGAGTGCTCCAGGCGTTCGGCGAAGGCCTCCATCAGCCGCTCGGCGAGGGCGGCGGTGTCGGCGCCGTCCCCGGCCAGCGCGGTGAGCAGCGCCTCGACCTCCTGGCCGGCCTGGGTGAGCGCGGCGGCCACCAACTGGTCCTTGCCGCCGGGGAAGTGGAAGTAGAGCGAACCGCGCGGGGCGCCGGTGGCGGCCACGATCCGGTTGAGGCCCGTCCCGAAGTAGCCCTGCGCCTCGATCAGTTCCCTGGTGCCGGCGATCAGCCGGGCCCGGGTCTCCTCGCCCTTGACTCCCATGCGGCGATAGTAGACCGGTCTGCATATTCCTGTCGACAAGCTTCCGACAGGCTTCCGAAGGCTCGCGACGGCCCTTCGGCCGGCGCTCGGTCCCTTGTCAGAAGCGGATTCGGGGCGGGTAGCCGGTCCAGTGCAGCTCCTCCGGCAGGTGGCCCTGGTCGTTCAGCAGCAGCACGGCGGGCGGCCGGCCGGGCGCGTAGCGCAGGACGGTCAGCGCCGCGTTGGCGGCGTTGACGCCGAGCCAGCGCCAGGCCGGGGCGTCCAGCGCGTGCCGGACCAGCCAGCCGACCAGGAAGGCGTGGGTGATCACCAGCTCGTGCCGCTCCTCGCCGCCCGGCACCGGCCCGGTGAACCGCTCGACGGCCCGCCGTGCCAGCGCGGCCCCGCCCGCCCGCTCCTCCGCCGTGGTGCCCGCGAGGTAGGCCAGCAGGAACTCGGCGCTGTCGTCGGGCAGTTCGTCCCGCGCCGGCACGTACGGAACGAAGTCCCCGGCCTCCTCGCACGGCTCCGGCCGTACGCCGCCCAGCTGCTCCGCGACCAGCCGCGCGGTCTCGGCCGCCCGGGGCAGCGGGCCGTGGTACAGCACCGAGACCGGGCGTCCGGCCAGCCGCCGGCCCAGCAGGGCGGCCTGGCGGCGGCCGGCGGCGGTGAGTCCGCTGTCGTCGCCTTCGGACGCGGCCTCGCCGTGGCGGGCCAGGTAGAGGTAACGGGTGGCGCGGTCGGTCATGCTCGGGACTCCTCACGATGGACGAAGATCACGTCGTGCCGGAGTGACGTACCGCGGGCCGTGCCCGGTTCCGGGTCAGGCCCGGTGAGCCGGGCCGGGGCCAGCCCCCGGAGGCCCGGTGGTCGCGCCGGGGTCAGCCCCGGTGGGCCTCGTCCAGCAGCGCCAGCTCCTCCGCCGACAGCCGCAGCGCCCCGGCGGCGATGTTGTCCTCCAGGTGCGCCACGTCGCCCGTGCCCGGGATGGCCAGCACATGCGGTCCGCGTTGCAGCGTCCAGGCCAGCCGCACCTGGGCGGTGCTCACCCCGCGCGCCTCGGCGACCGTCCGGACCTGGGCGGACTCGGCCTCGCCGGCGCCGCCCTCCCGTCCGGCCCCGGCGATCGCGTAGAAGGGGACGAAGGCGATGCCCTGCTCCCCGCAGATCCGCAGCAGCTCGTCCTGCTCGGCCGAGGCGCCGATGCCGTACGGGTTCTGCACGCAGACCACCGGCGCGATGGTCCGCGCCTCGGCGAGCTGGTGCGGGTGGACGTTGGACAGGCCCAGCTCCCGGATCAGCCCGGCCTCGCGCAGCTCGGCCAGCGCGCCGAAGCGTTCGGCGACCGAGTCGGTGCCGAGGACGCGCAGGTTCACCAGGTCGAGGTGGTCGCGGCCGAGCTGGCGCAGGTTCTGCTCGACCTGGGCGCGCAGCCGCTCGGGGGTGCGGGCGTGCTCGACCCACTCGCCGTCGAGGCCGCGGCCGGGGCCGACCTTGGTGGCGATCACCAGGTCGTCGGCGTACGGCGCGAGCGCCCGGTTGATCAGCTCGTTGGCGGAGCGCAGCGGGGAGAAGTAGAAGGCGGCGGTGTCGATGTGGTTGACACCCAGTTCGACCGCGCGGCGCAGCACCCGCAGCGCCTGGTCGCGGTCGCGCGGGACGGCGTGCGGGACGAGCGCCGGGCCGGTCTGCGGCAGGCGCATCGTGCCGAAGCCGATCCGGTGCACGGTGCGGTCGCCGAGCCGCCAGGTGCCGGAGGCGGCGGCGGTGATGCTCGCGGGCGTGCTGGTTGCGCGGGCGGTGGTTGCGGGGGCGGTGATCGAGGCACTGTCGGAAGTCATGCCGATCATGATCGCCAATGCTCTAACCTGACCGCCAGTGATTCGGGAATGTGTGAATCCACCGGAGGCCGATCAGGGGGAGCCTTGCCGACCGAGCTGCTGTTCACGGCGGGCGACCTGGCCCGGATGCGGTTCGCGGTCTCGCCGATGTGGGAGGTCGGTCCGAGCCTGCGCCTGCTGCGTTCGGGCCTCCCGCACGCCGTCCACCAGCCGTGGGTGGAACAGGTCCGGCCCCGGCTCGCCGCGCTCGGCCCGGCGTACGGGCTGCTCGCGGAACTCGTCCCGCCCACCGGCTACGTGCCCGACTTCATCAACCCGGCCCCGCCCGGGCCCGCGCCGACCCTCGCCGAGGAACTCGCCGCGATCCGGGCCACCCCGACCGCGCGGGTCCGGCGCGACCTCGACCGGCTGGCGGAGGAACAGGGCCCGCTCGGGCCCCGGCTGCGGGCCCTGCACGCCGATCCGCAGGCCGGACTGCCCCGGCTGACCGGGGCGATCGGGACGTACTGGGAGCTGGCGCTGGCACCGTACTGGGCGCGGATCCGTGCCGTTCTGGACGCCGAGGTGCTGCGCCGGGCCCGGCAGGCCGCCGAGTACGGAGCCGCGCGGGTGCTGAACGACCTGCACGCGGAGCTGCGCTGGTCGGAGGACACCCTCCGGCTGCTCCACCGGTCCCGCCCGCTGCCCGACCGGAAGGCCGGAGCGGGCCTGCTGCTGATCCCGTCGGCCTTCACCGGCCCGGGCCTGTTCACCCGGCTCGCCCCGGCGGACCCGCCCCAGGTCGCCTACCCGGCCCGCGGGACCGGCGGCCTGTGGGCGACGGCGCCGATCCCCGGCACCGGGGCGCTCGCCGCGGTGCTCGGCCGCTCCCGCGCCCTGCTGCTGGCGGAGCTCGCCGACCCGGCGTCGACCACCGAACTCGCCCGGCGCACCGGACTCTCGCCCTCGGCCGTCTCGCAGTACCTGACGGCGCTGCGCGACGCGCACCTGGTGAGCGCCCACCGTGCGGGCCGCTGGGTGCTCTACGCCCGGACGGCCTCGGCGGAGGCACTGCTGGCCCCGTTCGAGCGCGGGTGACCGGGTGACCCCGGCCCGCCCGACGCGACGGCGTCCTCGGGCCCGGAGGCTCCGGACGCCCGCAGCGCGCGGGCCATGACACCTCGTCGGCGCCCCGGGGTACCCCTCCGTACCTCCGCCGCCGTCAGACACGTCTTAAGGCCTGCGCCCCCCCGGAACTCCGGTAGCCGGACGGCCCGGCCCGGCGGGGATCCGCCGGGCCGGGCCGCTGTCGGTGGGAACGGGTGGAGCCGGACGGCGTCAGCTGACGTTGACGCCGCTCCAGGCAGCCGCCACCGCGTTGTACTCGGCGCTGCCCGCGCCGTACAGGTCGCGGGCCGCGTTCAGCGAGGCGGTACGGGCGCCCTTGTAGGTGGTGGTGGAGGTCATGTAGACGGTCAGCGCGCGGTACCAGATCTTGGCGATCTTGTCGTGGCCGACGCCGGCCACCGTGGAGCCGTTGCAGGTCGGGCTGTTGTAGGTGACGCCGTTGACAGTCTTGCTGCCGCTGCCCTCGCTCGCCAGGTAGAACCAGTGGTTGCCGACGCCCGAGGAGTTGTGGACGTCGAGCTTGCCGACCGAGCTGCTCCAGCAGTCGGCCGAGCGGCCGTCCAGCGAGGGCTTGTCGAAGCGGCGCAGCCACGGCGGGGTGGACTGGTCGCTGAACAGGTAGTCACCGGTGTCGATGCTGTTGTTGGCGTACCACTCGACCATGGTGCCGAAGATGTCGCTGGTGGACTCGTTGAGGCCGCCGGACTCGCCGCTGTAGCGCAGGTTGGCGGTGGCGCTGGTGACGCCGTGGGTCATCTCGTGGCCCATGGTGTCCAGGTCCACCTGCTCCGGGTCGGTGGTGCCGTCGCCGTCGCCGGTCATCATGCAGAAGCAGGTGTCGGACCACTGGGCGTTGTCCCAGTTGGTGCCGACGTGGACGAAGACGGTGGCGCCCTTGCCGTCGTTCTTGATGCCGTTTCGGCCGTGGACGTTCTTGTAGTAGTCGTACGTCCAGGCGGTGTTGGCGTGGGCGTCGACGGCGGCGGTGGAGCGGTCGGTGGAGAACTTGCGCCCGTCGCCCCAGACGTTGGTGGTGCTGCTGAACGGGGTGCCGGAGGTGGCCTTGAGCGAGCTCGCGGAGAGGTTGTTGGCGTCCTTGGTGACGTGGCCGCGGATCGGGTCGGTCAGCGTGTAGCCCCCGCCGGTCTTGGCGGTGGTGTCGATGCTGATCTTGCCGGTGTACTCGGAGTTCCCGGTGCCGGTCGCCTGGTGCTCGGCGTCGTAGGACTCGATCTGCTCGCCGGTGGTGGCGTCGGTGACGACCACCTTGCCGGCCGGCTGGCCGTGCTCGCCGGTGCCTTCGACGGTGGTGCGCCAGGCCAGTCGGGGCGTGCCGTCGGCGGCCCAGACGACCAGTTCGGGGGTGCTGACGGCGTCCTGGACGCCCGGGGCGGCGGCCAGCGCGCCGGCCGCGCCGGACTGCGCGGTCACCTTGGGGACGGTCGACTTCACGGCGGCGTCGTGGGCGGCCGCGCGGGAGGAGTCCTTGAGCCGGCCCTTGGCGTCCTGGTGGACGACCAGGTCGCCGCCGACCACCGGCAGGCCCTGGAAGGTGCGGTCGAAGCGCACGTGCGAGGTGCCGTCGGCGTCCAGCACGACGTCCTTGAGCACGAGGTCCTGACCGGTGCCGAAGCCGAACACCGCGGCGTTGTGGGCCACGTTGGCGCGGGCCTGGGATATCGCGGCGTCGCGCGGGCCGGTGGCGGCGGAGGCCGTGGCGGCCGGGACGGTGGCGCCGGCGAGGGCGGCGACGACCGCGACGGCCGCGGCCACGCGGGCACGGCGGGAGGAGGGCGTGGGGATCACTCTGACTCCAGTGGGGGTAGCTGCAGGGAAAGGAGCTGGTCAGAGATTGACGGCGGTCAGTCAGGTGCAGCTAGAGGAAAGGTCATAACTTTGCCAAGTTGTGTCCTTGGACGGTCAAAAGTGACCAGGAATTAACAAGCGGTCTACAGTGCCGTCGTGACGATCGACTATCTGTGGCGTGGACCGCTCACCGGCGCCGAACTCGGCGCCCTGCACGCCGAGGGCTTCGGCGGGCCCGTGGAACCCGACGGCCGGATCGCCCGGTTGGAGCGGTACAGCCTCGGCTGGGTCACCGCCCGCCGCGCCGCCGACGGCACCCTGGTCGGCTTCGTCAACCTCGCCTGGGACGGCGGCGTCCACGCCTTCCTGCTCGACACCGTGGTCGCCGTGGACTCCCGGCGGCAGGGAGTCGCCACCCGGCTGGTCGCCGAGGCCGCCGACGGCGCCCGCGCGGCCGGCTGCAGCTGGCTGCACGTCGACTTCGAGCCGCACCTGCGCCCCTACTACCTCGACGCCTGCGGCCTGCGGCCCACCGACGCGGGGCTGTTGGCGCTCTGACCGGGGGCCCGCCGCCGACCGGACCGGGGGCTGTCGGCGGCGTGGCCGCACCCCCTAGGCTTCCGCCCCATGGACGGATGGGTGGGGGCCTGGACCGGCGGCCGGGCGGCGGTCCACGTGGGCGACGTGGCGGACTTCGACGCGCAGTTCCTCGCCCCCGGCACGGACCGGGCGCAGCGCCTGCGCCGGCTGCGGCAGGCCCACCACTACGCCTGCCTGGCCGTCGGCTACAGCCCCGAACCGGCCGTGCTGGTGCTGCCCGCCGAGGTCGCCCCGGAGTGGACCGCCTGGCTGGGCCGGGAGTTGGCCTGGGGCCCGGTCGAGGTGCACGCCGGCGTGGCCCCGGACCGGACGGTGGCCGAGGCGCTCGCCGACCGCCCCGCCCTGGCGGCGCGGATCACCGGCTCCGGCCGTCCGGTGGTGGGTTGGGGCCGGACGGCCGCGCAGGGCGAGGGGCCCGAGCTCGCCGCCGTCCGCCGCTTCGAGTCCAAGGCCGCCGCCCACGACCTGTTCGCCGCCCTCGCCCCCGAGCACCCCGGCATCCGCGTGCCGCACCAGGAGCGCCCGGACGGCCGGCGCCGGGCCGCCCGCCGGCTGACCGCCCGCGCCGTCCGGGGGCTGACCACGGTGCTGAAGAGCCCGTACGGCGTCGGCGGCCACGGCACCGTCGTGGTGGAGCCCGCCGAACTGTTCGCCGCGGGTGGCGGCGGGGCCCTGCTGCGGCGGCTGGTCCGGACCGGAGACCTGCCGTCCGACGGCCCGCTGCTGCTGGAGGAGTACGTGGACCCGGGCCCGGCCGCCCGGCTGCGCGACCTCACCTACGACGCCCTGGTCGGCCCGGACGGCACGGTCCACCCGGTCGGCGCGGGCGCCATGGACGTGGCCGGCACCCGCTACCGGGGCGTCACCGTCGGCCCCGGCGCGGTGCCGCGGGGCGCCGCCGACACCGCCCGCCGGTTCACCCTGGCGGTGGGGGAGCGGCTGGCCGCCGAGGGCTACCGCGGCTGGTACGACGTCGACTTCGTCACCGACCGGGAGCGCCGGCTCGCCCCCACCGAGATCAACCTGCGGCTCACCGGCCCGGCCGTCGCCCTCATGCTGCGCGCCCGCCTCGACCGGGTGCGCGGCCCGGGCCACCTGGTGCGCACCCTGGACGCGATGCCGCTCGGCGCCCGGCTCGACCAGGGCGCGCTGCACGACCACCTGGAACGGCTGCGGCCGCGCTGCGCCCGGCTCGGCGTCACCCTGCTGCCGCTGATCCCGACCGCCGGCCGCGAGCCCGAGCCCACCGTCGGCCTCGCCCTCGCTGGGCCGGACCTCGAGGCGCTGGACGCCGCCGAGGCCCTGGTCACCGCGGCCCACCACGCCCTGGCCGGGATCTTCGAGGCGCTTCGCTGACGAATCGTCACCGACCCTTGCGGGCACGGGGTTTGCGCAACAGGAAGGCCACCACGACGACCGCCGCCAGCATCAACGGGACGTTGAAGGCGAACACCATCGCCGTCTGGCGCGGCCAGTCCGTCGCCGAGGTGAGCCGGTAGAGGTTGTCCTGCGGCCACCAGGAGGCCAGCAGCCAGACCGCCGAGAGGTGGGCGAGCAGCGACAGCCCGAACGACCGGCCCTGGCGCAGCACCGCCGGGAAGCCGAGGACCAGGAAGGCCACCCCGGCGCCGAACGCCAGGTTCTCGCACAGGTAGAGCAGTTGGAAGCCGGCCCGGTAGCCGGACGGCACGCCGCTGAGGTCGGTCGCGCCGGGGAAGAACACCTCGGTGGTCAGCCAGGCGAACAGCGCCCCGATCGCCACCAGCAGTGCCGCCGCGCAGCCCAGGGACTCGTCCGCGCCGCCGCCCGCGCCCCCGGCCTTGCCACCACTACGGCGCGGACCGCCCTTCGCCCCCGCCGACCCGCCCGGACGCGGGGCGGTGTGCCCCGGCGGGGCCGGCAGCGGCAGCGCCGCGCGGTCCAGCTTGCCCGCCCGGGTGCGCGGCAGCTCGGGCACCGGGACGACGGCGGCGGGCACCGACCGGCCCTGGAGCCGCGTCCCCAGGTACTGGGAGAGCGACCAGCCGTCCGTCCCGTCCCAGCCCGGCTCGGTCACCGCGTAGCCGACCAGCTGCCGCTTGCCCGGTCGGGGCTCCACCTCGACGACGGCCGCCTCCCGGACCCCCGGATGGCCGCGCAGCACGCCCTCGGCCCGCGCCGCCGCCCGGACCAGGGGCAGCACCGTGGCGACCGGCCGGGGGCCGAGCGGCCCGACCACCGTCGCCGCCCGGGCGGTGAACTCCAGGACCCCGTCGTCCCGCAGCCGCCCGACGTCGCCGGTCAGCAGCACCCGCCCGTCCGGGTCGAAGTCCGCCCGGACGAAGCTGCGGGCGGTGTCCGCGGGCCGGTTCAGGTAGCCGCGGGCCAGGCCGGCGCCGCCGATCGCGATCTCGCCGAACCGTCCGCGCGGCAGCGGCGTCCCCTCCGGCCCCAGCACGTACACCCGGGTGCCGGGGAAGGGCCGGCCGACCAGCGAGACCCGCTCGGCGCCGTCGGCGGCGGCCGTGCCCCGGGCGTCGAACCAGGTGCTGTCCACGGTGGCCTCGGCCAGGCCGTAGACGTTCAGCACCCTGGTCCGCTCGCCGAGCAGCCGCTGAAGGCCCGACTGCTCGTCCAGGTACCACTTCTCGGCGCCGACGGTGAGCAGCCGCACCCCGGGCAGCCCGTCGCCGGTCCGCGCCAGCAGCGCGGCCAGCCTGCGCGCGGTGCGGACGTTCAGCTCCAGGACGGTGATCCGCTCGGCGGCGACCAGGGCGGGCAGCGCGCCGAGGTCGACGGCACGGTCCAGGGCGAGGTTGAACGGGGTGACGACCAGGGTGGCGCCGGTGCCGAGGGCGCGGACCCAGTCGGCGGTGAAGACGTCGAACTCCAGGCTCGCGGTCTGCAGGATCCGGTCCTCGGCGGTGAGCCCGTACACCTCGCGCCAACCCTCGTACGCGGACAGCAGGTTGCGGTGCTCGATCAGCGCGCCGACGGGCAGGCCGGTGGAGCCGGAGGTGTAGAGGACGCAGGCGAGGTCCGCGGAGGAGGTCTCGGGCGGCTCGAACGGGGCCGTCGCGGGGGCGGCCTCGTCGACGCAGACCAGCCGCACCCCGCCGGCGTCCGCCAGCCGGCCGCGGTGGCGCTTCTCGGTCACCACCACGTCCGGCGCGGCGTCCGCCAGCACGTGCCGCAGCAAGGTGTCCGGCGCGGTCGGCTCCAGCGGTACGAACGCCGCGCCCGCCTTCAGCACGGCCAGCAGCGCCACGTACACCTCGGTGCCCCGGCCCAGTGCGACCGCCGCCCGGCCGCCCGGGGCCAGGCCCCGTTCCGTCAGCACGGCGGCCAGCCGTCCGGCCCGCGCGTCCAGTTCCCGGTAAGTCAGCTCCCGCTCGCCGCAGCGCACGGCCACCGCCTCCGGCGCCCGGCGGGCCCGCCGTTCGACCAGTGCGTGCAGGGTGTCGGCCCGCTCCTCGGTCATCCTCGTCTCCCCCTGTTCCCCTCGGAGGCACGATCCTCCTACCAACTCCCGCCGGGCAACAGGGTTCTGGCGCGTCCACCCCTCGGACGGGCGGGCCCGCCCCCGGGCGACGGTTGTACTCTGCACGCGGACGGACGGCGCCGGCACGTCCGCCGCGCCCCTCCCACC
Organism: Kitasatospora sp. NPDC114501; assembly: GCF_055633695.1. Lineage (NCBI taxonomy): Bacteria > Bacillati > Actinomycetota > Actinomycetes > Kitasatosporales > Streptomycetaceae > Kitasatospora > Kitasatospora sp. NPDC114501. Next base: position 229,877 of record NZ_JBVKDS010000004.1, read on the forward strand.
CTGCCCGCGTGCGGCGCCCCGCCCGCACGCCCCGTCCGACGCCGCGATCGGAGCCCCATGCACCCATCTGCCCCCGACGCCGCCGGGCCGCTGCTGCGCACCCGGGACGTCGACGTCGTGCGCGACGGCCGCCACCTGCTGCGCGGGATCACCCTGGAGATCCGGCCGGGCGAGCACTGGGCGCTGCTCGGCCCCAACGGCGCGGGCAAGTCCACCCTGCTCGCGCTGCTCGGCGCGGTCTCCCACCCGACCCGGGGCGAGGTGGACGTGCTCGGCCGCCGGCTCGGCCGGGTGGACGTCCGGGAGCTGCGCGCCCATCTCGGGCACGTCAATCCGCGCCACCCGCTGCGCTCGCCGCTGACCGTGCGCGAGGTGGTGCTCACCGGGCACACCAACACCATCGAGCCGGAGTTCCACCGCAAGCCGGCCCCGGAGGCGCTGGAGCGGGCCGAGCTGCTGATCGACACGCTCGGCATGCGCGCGCTGGCCGAGGCCGCCTGGACCACGCTCTCCCAGGGCGAGCGCGGCCGGGCCCTGATCGCCCGCGCGCTGATGCCCAGCCCCCGGCTGCTGCTGCTCGACGAGCCCGCCACCGGCCTCGACCTGACCGCCCGCGAACTGCTGCTGGACAGCCTGGACCTGCTGCGCCACCAGCACCCGGAACTGGCCAGCGTCCTGGTCACCCACCACCTGGAGGAGCTGCCGGAGAGCACCACCCACGCCCTGCTGCTGCGCGGCGGCGAGTGCGTCGCGGCCGGGCCGGTGGCGGAGGTGATGACCACGGAGCTGATCAGCGAGACCTTCGGCCACCCGATCCGGATCAGCCGGCACGAGGGCCGCTGGACGGCCCGGGCGGCCGCCCGCCGTACACCGGGAAGATAACGGTTCCGGGGGTGGGTATGGACTGAAAATCGTCTGTACGTAAGGTATGCCTTAGCTAATGATGGTCGGCTGGCCCCCCAGCCGACCGCACTGCCTCGGCACTCCCATGCCCTTTTTCCGTTGGAGCCCCCATGTCCGCCCGTCGCCGATCCACCGCAGCAGCGCTGCTCACCCTCGCCGTGGCGACCGCAACCCTGGCCGGCTGCTCGTCCAAGAAGGACGACAAGGCCGCCTCCGACGCGGTCAAGGTGAACGCGACCGACACCGCCTGCGAGGTCTCCCGGACCAGCTTCCCGGCCGGCCACGTCGTGCTGGACATCAGCAACAAGGGCTCCAAGACCACCGAGGTCTACGTCTACGGCGACGGCGACAAGATCGTCACCGAGCGCGAGAACATCGGCCCCGGCACCAAGGCCAGCATCAACGCCGAGATCAAGGCCGGCTCGTACGAGATCGCCTGCAAGCCCGGCATGGTCGGCGACGGCATCCGCCAGAAGATCACCGTCACCGGAGCGGGCGGCAGCGCCGCGCCGACCGACCCGCGCCTGGCCGCCGCCGTCGACTCCTACCGCACGTACGCCCAGCAGCAGGCCGACGCCACCATCCCGGCCGTCGAGGCCTTCGCCGCCGCGATCAAGGCGGGCGACGTGGAGCAGGCCAAGTCGCTGTACGCGCCCTCGCGCACCGGCTGGGAGCGCACCGAGCCGGTCGCCGAGAGCTTCGGTGACGTCGACCCGAAGACGGACACCCGCGAGGACAAGCTGGAGCAGGGCCAGGAGTGGACCGGCTGGCACAAGCTGGAGAAGTCGCTCTGGGCCGACGCGAGGATCGGCGACGACGAGAAGAAGCTGGCCGACCAGCTGGTCGCCGACCTCAAGGACTGGCAGAAGAAGATCCCCGCGGCCGAGATCACCGCGACCAGCATGGCCAACGGCGCCAAGGAACTGCTGGACGAGGTCGCCACCAACAAGATCACCGGTGAGGAGGACCGCTACAGCCACACCGACCTGGCCGACTTCCAGGCCAACGTCGAGGGCGCGCAGAAGGCCTACGAGCTGCTGAAGCCGGTCGCCGCCGAGAAGGACGCGGAGCTGGCGAAGACGCTGGACTCCGAGTTCGCCGCCATCAACACCCTGCTGGCCAAGTACAAGCAGGCGGACGGCACCTTCACCTCCTACGACAAGGTCACCGAGGCCGAGCGCAAGACCTTCTCCGACGCGGTCAACTCGCTGGGCGAGCCGCTGTCGAAGCTGGCCGCCGCCGTGGTCGTCAAGTAACGGCCGCACCCACCCGAAGCACCAGTCCCACCACCCCCACCGACGCCGTGGCGGCCCGCGATCCGGCCGCCACGGCCTCCGTGGGTCAGCGCAGAAGTCCAGCACAGTAGAAGGGCCCGCCCGCCGATGGACACGGAGCACGAGCAGCAGAACGGGACGCCGGCCACCACCGACGCCACCGAGAGCAGGGGCGCGGTCAGTCGGCGCGCCGTCATCGGCTGGGCCGGCGCGGGCGTCGCGCTCGGCGCCGCCGCCGTCGGCTCGGTCGCCGCGGCGACCCGCCAGGACGACGCCGCCCCGGTGGCCGCCCCGGTCGGCGCCGAGGTGCCGTTCTACGGCGAGCACCAGGCGGGCATCTCCACCCCGGTCCAGGACCGGCTGCACTTCGCCGCCTTCGACGTCTCCGAGAAGGCCACCCGGGACTCCCTGGTCAAGATGCTCAAGGAGTGGACCAAGGCGGCCGCCGCGATGACCGGCGGGCGCGAGGTCGGCACCGGCGCGGTGCCCGGATCGGCGGAGGCGCCGCCGGACGACACCGGCGAGGCCCTCGGCCTGCCCGCCTCCCGGCTCACCCTCACCATCGGCTTCGGCCCGAGCCTGTTCGAGAAGGACGGCGTGGACCGCTTCGGCCTCCTGGCCAAGCGCCCCGAGGCCCTGATCGACCTGCCGAACTTCAAGGGCGACAAGCTCGACCCGACCCGCAGCGGCGGCGACATCTGCGTCCAGGCCTGCGCCGACGACCCGCAGGTCGCCGTGCACGCGATCCGCAACCTGGCCCGGATCGGCATGGGCACCGTCAACATCCGCTGGTCGCAGCTCGGTTTCGGCAAGACCTCCTCGACCACCCCGGACGCGCAGACCCCGCGCAACCTGATGGGGTTCAAGGACGGCACCCACAACATCGCCGGCACCGACACCGCGAAGCTGGCCGACCACGTCTGGGCCGCCCCCGGCGACGGCCCGGAGTGGATGACCGGCGGTTCCTACCTGGTCGCCCGGCGGATCCGGATGCACATCGAGACCTGGGACCGCACCGCGCTCAAGGAGCAGGAGGACGTCTTCGGCCGCACCAAGGGCGAGGGCGCCCCGTACGGCAAGGCCAAGGAGCACGACGCGCCGGACCTCAAGGCGATGCCCGCGGACTCGCACGTCGCGCTCGCCCACCCGGACGCCAACAACGGCCTGATGATCCTGCGCCGCGGCTTCTCCTTCACCGACGGCACCGACGGCCTCGGCCGGCTGGACGCGGGGCTGTTCTTCCTCGCCTACCAGCGCGACACCCGCAAGGCCTTCGTCCCGCTGCAGAACCGCCTGGCGGCGAGCGACAAGCTCAACGAGTACATCCAGCACGTCGGTTCCGCCCACTTCGCCTGCCCGGCGGGCGTGCGCAAGCCGGGGGAGTGGTGGGGCCAGGCCCTCTTCGGCTGATCCCCGTCCCCGTCCCCCTCGTACCACCTCGACACCCCGGGAGCCCGCGTGTTCGGCAACTACCTGATCGGCCTGCGCGAAGGCCTCGAAGCCAGCCTGGTCGTCTGCATCCTGATCGCCTACCTGGTCAAGACCGACCGCAAGGACAGGCTGCCGCCGGTGTGGATCGGCGTCGCCTCGGCCGTGGCACTCTCCATGGCCTTCGGCGCGGTGCTCCAGTTCGGCTCCTCGCAGCTCACCTTCGAGGCCCAGGAGGCGCTCGGCGGCACGCTGTCGATCATCTCGGTCGGCCTGGTGACCTGGATGGTCTTCTGGATGCGGCGCACCGCCCGGCACCTGAAGACCGAGCTGCACGGCAAGCTGGACGCGGCGGTCGCGATGGGCACCACGGCCCTGGTGGTCACCTCCTTCCTGGCCGTCGGCCGCGAGGGCCTGGAGACCGCGCTGTTCATCTGGTCGGCCGTGCAGGCCACCGACGACGGCTGGAATCCGCTGGTCGGCGCCGCGCTCGGCCTGCTCACCGCGGTGGTGCTCGGCTGGCTGTTCTACCGGGGCGCGCTGAAGATCAACCTGGCCAAGTTCTTCACCTGGACCGGCGCGATGCTGGTCGTGGTTGCGGCCGGGGTGCTCGCCTACGGGGTGCACGACCTCCAGGAGGCCGGCTGGCTGCCCGGCCTGCACAGCCTGGCGTTCGACATCTCCAGCGCCGTGCCCAAGGACAGCTGGTACGGCACCCTGCTGAAGGGCGTGTTCAACTTCCAGCCGGATCCGACGGTGCTGCAGCTGGTGGTCTGGCTGGGCTACCTGCTGCCGACGCTGGCGGTGTTCTTCAACCTCTTCGGCGGCGACAGGACCAAGCCCGCCTCGCGGGTGGCCGCCAAGTCGGCCTCCTGACAACGCGGTTCGACACCTCACTGCCCCGCCCGGCACCCGCCGGGCGGGGCGGTTTCGTTGAGCCGACGCCAATTCCCGCCAGTTCCGGCCAATTCCGTTCGAAACAAGACAGGAAAGCGACAAAAACGGACAGCTCTGACCATCTGCAGCCCCAGTGGAACCGTTCCGCCACGGCTTTCGTACTTAGGGTGACAGCTCCATGCCATTACCCACCCATGGGGGGAACATGACCGTTCGCAGGCCTGCCAGGTTAGTCGCCGCCGGTGTCGCCGCCCTCGCGGCGACCGTTCTGCTCACCGCGTGCGACGACGTGAAGTACACGGACGACAAGCCGGGCGACCCGAAGGCGAGCGCCGCCGGGGCCACCGTCCCCGGTGACCCGATGGCCGGCCAGGCGGCCGGTTCGCGGTGCAAGAGCGACGAGGTCACCGCCACCGTGCAGCTCAAGGGCGCGGGCTCGGCCATGCTGACGATCAAGAACAAGAGCGACCACAACTGCACCCTGTACGGTTACCCGGGCTTCGGCGGGCTGAAGGCCGACAACAGCGCGGACGCGCTGGCGGCCAACCACGAGGCGCACCCCGGGCCGGCGGTGCTGACCACCCTGAAGCCCAACAAGTCCGGATACGCGGGCCTCAAGTGGAGCGCCTGCGACAAGTCGGACGCCACCTGCCACGTGCTCACCGGCCTCCAGGTCACACTGCCGGACGAGACCGCGCCGGTCACCGCCGAGGTGCTCGGCACCGACGGCAAGCCGGCCGGCCAGCTGCTGGTCTCGGCCGCCGGGCTGACCACCGGCACCCTTCAGCCGAACAACGAGAAGGTCCTGTTCAACTGAGGCCGTTCGACTGACGTTCTTCGCCGACGATGCACCGGAGCCCTCGGGGCGGTTTCTCGAAACCGCCCCGAGGGCTCCCGGCTCCGTCCTCCCGGACCGCTTCCGGACCGCTCCCGGACCGCCTACTCGACCGCCACGCCGAAGGCCGTCGCCAGCCCGGCCAGGCCATCGCCCACCGCCCGCCCGGACGGGCTGAACTCCCAGCCGCCGGCGGTCCGGCCGAACGCCCCGAGCAGCATCGCGCTGTCCGGCACCCCGCCCGTCGGGGCCGCCCAGGCGGCCGGGCCGTCCGCCCCCGGCCCGTACGCGGCGGCGAGGGTCAGCCCGTGCACGTAGCCGAGCGGCAGCGCCGGATGGTCCTCCTCCTCGGTGGAGACGGCGACCACCACCTCCTCGACGGCGGCCGGCAGCCGGTGCAGGTCCAGGGCCAGCCGGGCCGCCCGGGTCGGCTCGCCCGGCACCGACCGGGTCGGATGCAGCCGGACGGCGCCGTCCGGGTCCTGCGGGCTGTTGAAGAACACGAAGTGCTCGTCGCTGAGCACCCGGCCACCGGCGCACAGGAAGGCGGTCACGTCCAGCTCCACCGCGTCCCCGCCGGCCGTACGGCTCCGCCAGCTCACCGTCAGGGCGGTCCCGCCCGACTCCCCGGGCGCTTCGGTCGCGGCCGGGGCGGCGGCGGAGCCCCCGCCGAGCCGGCCGCGCAGGCCCTGCTCGGCGAGCAGCGCGACCAGCTCCGGACCGCTCACCAGGGTCAGCGGCTTGCCCTCGATGTAGCTGTACGAGCCGCGGCCGAAGCCCGCGGTGGTGACCAGGATGCCCTTGATGGCGCCGTGGTGGCGGACGGTGGACTCCAGGTCCCGCACCGCCGTCGGCGGGACGGTCCTCTTGTAGCGCTTCGCCTGGATCACGATCCTGCCGCCGGTCACCGGGTCCAGGTCCTCGGCCACCACGTCCACCCCGACGTCGCCGCTGCGGGCCGTGGTCATCACCTTGAAGCCGCGCAGCCGGAACAGCTCGGCGATCAGGTCCTCGAACTCCAGCGGGTCCATCTCGAACAGGTCCGGCTCGTCCTCGCCGCCGTGCCCGGCCATGCTCCCGCCGACGCTCTGCGGCCGCCGGTCCGGCCGCACCTCGTCCAGCCGCTCCGGGCGCGCCGACAGCCGGCCGCCCAGGCCCTGGAAGCACTCCACCGGCGCCACCCGGTCCAGCGCCAGACCGGCGAAGCCGGCCCGGGTCGCGGTCAGGGTGGAGAGGAAGCGCTCGGCCTCCCGGCCGGTCGCCGGATCGATGCCGAGCACGAACCCGTTCAGCACCACCGAGTCCAGCAGCCCGTCCCGGTCCGCCCGGAACAGCTCCGCCGCCACCCGCAGCGCCGACTGCGCCAGCACCTCCCGGTACAGCGCCTTGCGCTCCGTCGCCGGCCGGGCCACCTCGGCCTCGCGGTCGTCCGACTTCACGTACCGCACCCGGGCGGCGGCCGGCACCACGTCCGGCCCGGGCAGCTCCCAGTCCACCACCAGCTGGCGGCTCCCGGCGTCGAACGCCGCCACCAGCCGGTGCGGGAAGCCCTCCGGCCAGGCCGCCGAGGCGTACAGGCCGGCCGTGAAGTACTCCTGCACCGCCTCCGGCTCACCCGCCCGCAGCCGGCGCAGCAACTCCTCGGTCCGGGCGGCCAGCTCCTCCTGCTGCCGGCGGGACTGCTCGACCCCGGCCAGGTACTCCTGGTGGTACGCGGCCAGCCGGTGCTGCCAGTCGGCCTCCCGGGCCTGCGCGGCGTACCAGTCCTGCTCGAACCGGGCCCGGGCCTGCGCCAGGTACCGCTCGTACTGCTGCCGCACCCCCGGGTTGCGGGCCTGGACCGGGTCCGGCGGCGGCACGAAGTACCGGGCCTCGGACTGGTCCGGCATCGGCACCGGCTCGCCCAGCGGGCCGGGGTCGAACGACGGCACCGCCCGCGGCGCCAGGAGGACCTGCGGACCGAAGGCCGGCGCGGCCAGCCCGGCGGCCAGCAGTCCCCTCAACTCCGCCACCCGGGCGTCCAGTTCGGCCGTCCGCCGGGCCGCCCCCGCCTCCCGCGACTGCTGGTAGGCGCGCTGCGCCTCGCGCTCGCCGCGGACCGCCGCCTTCTGCGCCTCGCGCTGCTCCCGCTCCCGGCGGCGCTGCTCCGCCGCCTCGGCGCGCCACCGGGCCTCCTCCCGGCGCTGCTGCTGTCGCTGCGCCTCCGCCCAGATCGCCAGCACCCCGCTGCTCCGCCGCCCCGACACCGTCCGCCCCACCCCATTCGCCTCGCGTCGACCGCGGCCGCGCGACACCGCCTCCCGGGCGCACCGCCGACCGCGCCGCAACAATAGAACGTGAACACCCTGCCCGGCCAAGCGCCCGTGACCTGCGGGCCCTTCCGGCGGCTGGCGGCCCGGGCGGCGGTGGACCTGACGGCTCGTCGGGGGAGGGGTGGCGGGCGGGTCGCCGCTCGGCGGAGCGGGCGGTGCCGGTGTGCGGCGGGCGCCGCGGCGGGGCCGTCGGCGCTGGCCGGGAGCCGTGGTGCCGGGGCGCAGCGCAGACGTGGGCCCGTCCGGCGAAGCTCGCCGGACGGGCCCACGATCTCCCGTGCAGTGCTGTCGAGCACCCGGCCGGAGAGCCGGGCTGTCGCGGGCTCAGCGCCGCGGGGTCAGCGCCGCGGATCAGTGCCGCGGGGTCAGGAGGAGACGGCGTCGGCCTTCTGGATGGTCGCCCCGAGGTCGCACCAGGTGGTCGAGGTGCCGCCGGACTCGACGCGGTTGCCGTAGTGGGTGTAGTTGCCGTAACCCGGCTTGTAGCAGACGATCCGGCCGGTGAAGGCCGAGCCGACGCACCGGATCGACGCGCCGGCGTGGCCGCCGCTGCCGGTGAAGTAGGACGGTGCGTTGCAGCTCAGTGCGGTGGTGGTGGCCGACGCGGGCGCGGCGGCCAGGATCAGGCCCGAGCCGGCGAGGGCGATGGAGCCGGTGGCGGCCGCGACACGCTGGAGGATGCGCATGGTTGTTCCCTTCCCAAACGGATCGTTCGTGGGGAGTGCACTGGGAAGGACGCTAACCGCTTGATTTGACGTGGTCACGTCGACTCGATCGTTCGTCGAGCGCGGCTCCACTGGGCCCGGCGCCGGCCGCCGACCGGCCTGCGCGGTCCCGCCGCCGAAGCCTGCTGTCGGTGCCACCGGGTAGTCTCGACGGCTACCGAAGGCGACGACTATCGAGGGCGACGGCTACCGAGGCCAAGGAGAGACGTGACGATCCCCCCGCAGCAGCAGGCCGCCCCGGGCGGCTGGATCTCCACCGGGCTGAGCTGGCGGGACGGCCGTGCCGTGCTCGGGGCCGCGCGCGGCGCCCAGGTGCACGAGCGCGCCGTGACGCCCGGGGCGGAGGTCGGCTGGCTGCTGGGCGGCCCGCGCCGCTGCGTCGGGGCCTGGCTCGCCGGGGCGACGGAGCGCACGCCCTGCCCGCACCACGCGGTGGTCGACCCCGACGGCGGCGCGACGCAGTGCCCGGCCTGCCAGAGCGTGGACCGCGGCCTCGCCCTCGCCCGGGACCAGATCCTCGACGACGGCCGCACCTACCTGCTCTACCTCGCCTGGTTCGGCGAGGGCCTGCTCAAGGTCGGCCTGACCGCCGAGCAGCGCGGCGACAGCCGACTGCTCGAACAGGGCGCGCTGGCCTACGCGTTCACCGCCCGCGGCGCCCTCCCGGCGATCCGGCGCGCCGAACTCACCGTCGCCGCCTCGGGCCTGGCCCGCGAGCGGTTCAAGTCCCGGCTCAAGACCGAGCACTGGTGGTCGCACGGCGACGCCCCGTACCGCCGAACGGTGCTCGGCGAGGCCCGTGCCCGGGCGCACCGGCTGCTGGACGGCCACGCCCTGGAACTGCTCGCCGACCGCCCGGTGGTCGACCACGTCGAGCGCTACGGCCTGGCGGGCGGCGCCCCGGAGGCGTACCGGGAGATCGTCGGGCTGGCCGACGGCGCGGTGGTCGCGGGCCGGCTGCGGCCGCCGGTGGGCCGGCACCTCTTCCTCGACCAGACGGACGGCTCCGGCCCGCTGCTGCTGGACACCCGGCTGCTCACCGGCTGGACGCTCAGCCCGGTCGCCGGCCGGGGCTCCGCGGGCCTCGTCCTCCAGGAGCGGGTCCGTCCGCCGGAGCCGGACACCCAGGAGGCGCTGTTCTGAGGCGCCCCCCGGGCGGTCCCCCGGGAACCGCCCCGACCGGCGTGGTCGCGTCATCGAACCGCAAGGCCTGATCCCGGCCTTGCGGTTTTGATTTGCCACCACTTCCGAGCGGACCCCGCCGACGGGCGTCCGTCGGGGGTGTTCGTCACGACCGCCGGAGGATCGCCGAGACCCCGAACTCGAACCGCTCGTCGAACGAGTCCGGTGCGAGGTAGCGGGCCGTGCGATGGAGGGCGGGGTGGGTGGCCTCGGAGACGGCGCCGCCGAGGACGTCGGCCCAGGGGTGGTCGCCGGCGGCGGCCTGCTCCTCCTGGACGAGGCCGAGGGTGAAGTAGGTCAGCGTCCACGCGGTCCAGGAGGCCTCGCGGCCGTCCCTGCCGCCGGCGAGCAGTGCGCCGACCAGCAGTTCCGCGAAGCGCAGGGTGTTCGGCTCGGCCGCGTAGGTGCCCACCACCAGGGCGGCGCCGTCGCGGTGGGACAGCAGGGCCCGGCGGCAGCGGCGGGCCAGTTCGCGGACCCGCTCCTCGGGCGCGGACGGCAGATCGGTGAGCGGGATCTCGCCGAAGACGGCGTCCGCCATCAGCTCCACCATCCGGGCCCTGGTCTTCACGTGCCACTGCACGGTGCTCATGCGTACGCCGAGACGGTCGGCGACCGCTCTGGTGGTCACCGCCTCCAGGCCCTTCTCGTCCAGTAGTTCCAGCCCTGCGCGGGTCACTGCGGCCGGGTCGAGCCGGTCGCCGGATTGCCTCTTGGTCACTGACCGAGTTTACTGGACCCAGCTTCTCGGTCACTGACCGAGAAGTCGTCGCGCCCGGATGCCCCGGGCACCGGTCCAGTGAGAGGCAGTCGCATGGAAACGCAGCAGGTCGTCATCGCCGGAGGCGGACCGGTCGGGCTCTGGCTCGCCGCCGAACTGCGCCTGAACGGCGTCGGCGTGACGGTCGTCGAGCAGCGCACCGAGGTCGACCAGCGCTCCAAGGCGCTCACCGTGCACCCGCGCAGCATCGAGGTGCTGGCCTCGCGCGGGGTACACCGGCGCTTCCTGGCGGAGGCCCTGAAGATCTCCACCGGCCACTTCGCCAACCTCCCCGACCGGCTCGACTTCTCGGTCCTGGACACCCCGCACCCCTACACCCTCTTCATCCCCCAGGCCCGAACCGAGGAGCTGTTCGAGGAGTACGCCCTCGGGCTGGGCGCCAGGATCCGGCGCGGCCACCGGGTCACCGGGTTCACCGAGCAGCCGGACTCGGTGACCGTACGGGTCGAGGGACCGCAGGGCCCGTACGACATCCGGGCCGAGTACCTCGCCGGCTGCGACGGCACCCGCAGCACCGTGCGCGAGGCCGCCGGCATCGGCTTCCCCGGCACCCCCTCCAGCTACCTCGGCTGGCTCGGCGACGTCCGCCTCGCCACCCCGCCGACGCCCGGCTTCAACCGCTTCAACGAGCAGGGCGGACTGATGGTCGTGCCGCTGCCGGGCGGACGCTGGCGCATCGTCGGGGCCGACCCCGACAGTGCGACCACCGAATGGCCCGGCGACCTCACCCTGGAGGAGCTGCGGCGGAAGACCGTCGCCATCGCCGGCGAGGACTTCGGCCTGCACGACCCGTCCTGGCTCTCCCGCTTCGGCAACGCCACCCGACTGGCCGAGCGGTACCGGCGCGGGCGCGTCGTGCTCGCGGGCGACGCCGCCCACCAGCACTACCCGGCCGGCGGCGTCGGCATGAACGTGGGCGTCCAGGACGCCTTCAACCTCGGCTGGAAGCTGGCCGCGACCCTCAACGGCTGGGCGGCCGAGGGGCTACTGGACACCTACCATACCGACCGGCACCCGGTCGGCGGGCAGCTGATGGAGCACAGCCGCGCGCAGACCCACCTGTTCCACGCCTTCACCCCCGAGGGCCTGGCCCTGCGCGACCTGCTCAGTCGGCTCGTCCCGCGCTCGCGGGAGTTCGGCGACGTGCTGGCCGGGCGGCTCAGCGCACTCGACGTCGCCTACCCCGGCGGCGATCCCGCCGCCCACCCGCTGACCGGCACCCGCGCCCCGGGCCTCACCCTCACCGGTCCGGGCACCGACCCGGGCACCGACCTGTTCGCGCTGCTGCGGGCGGACGCCTACCTCCTGCTCGACCTCACGCCCGGCGGCGTGCTGGCCGACCGGGCCCGGGACCATGTAACCGCGCACCACGGCGTCCCCGACCGGCCCCGCGCCGATTGGGAGGGCCTGCGCGCCGTCCTCGTCCGCCCCGACGGTCACATCGCCGGGGCCTGGACCGAGCAGGACGACGCCGAGCTGCGCACCGCCGTGGACGTCGCCGTCGCCGCCGCCCTCGGCCACGCCGTCCCGGCCTGATCGGCGGCGGCGCCCGGGAGCTCAGCCCAGCCTGCTGCGCACCACACCGGGGCCGGGCCGGGACCGGCGGGACAGCGGAGGCCGGGACGGGCGGACGTCGAAGCGCGCCGGCTGCTCGGCCGCCTCGGCCGCCCGCCCGGCCAGCGCCGCCCGGGCGGCCGCCAGTGCTACCCGGGCGAGCAGCGGGTCCTCCCGGACGCCGGCCGCGCGCTTGGCACTCTGGCAGTCGGTGCACCAGACCGGCGAGGCCGGCCCGTCGGGGTACACCATCTCCTCGGGCGGCAGGTAGTGCCCACCGCACTCGACGCACTCGAAGACGAACCTCATCCGACGATCACCGTCCCGGATCCGTGGCACCGACCGCAGGGCGACCAGAAGGTGTGGACGCTGGGCACCATGCTTCCTTCCTCGTCCAGTTCGACCGTTGCCTCGGTCTTCTGGGTCCCCCCGGACCCGCCGCAACCGGAACAGGACTGAACCTCGGGCATATGCCGTCCCTCCGTAGCGGAGCACCACCGTAGCGCGATTCTCCGTCAGGAAGCACCGCTCGCGGCGATCCACCACCCGTACGGGGAGCGCGAACTCCCGCCGCACGCCCCGCCGGAGGGACGTCGGCCCCCGCCTGAGCACCAGAGCGGGGGCCGACCGTCCGAGGGACGGACGGTACCGGGGGAGAGGGAGTCGTCAGCCGCGGGCGGCCCGCAGGAACTCCCGGTTCATCGCCGCGATGCTGGGCAGCGGGATGCCCTTGGGACAGGCGGTGGCGCACTCGCCGGTGTTGGTGCAGCCGCCGAAGCCCTCGGCGTCCATGGCCGAGACCATGTTCCGCACCCGGGCGGAGCGCTCCGGCGCGCCCTGCGGCAGCACGTTGAGGTGCACCACCTTGGCGGAGGTGAAGAGCATCGCCGAGCCGTTCGGGCAGGCCGCCACGCAGGCGCCGCAGCCGATGCACTCGGCGTGCTCGAAGGCGGTGTCGGCGGCCTTCTTGGGGACGGGCGTGGCGTGCGCCTCGGGGGCGCTGCCGGTGGGCGCGGTGATGTAGCCGCCGGAGCCGATGATCCGGTCGAAGGCCGAGCGGTCCACCACCAGGTCCTTGACCACCGGGAAGGCCGCCGCCCGCCAGGGCTCGACGTCGATGGTGTCGCCGTCCTGGAAGTGCCGCATGTGCAGCTGGCAGGTGGTGGTGCGCTCGGGGCCGTGCGCCTGGCCGTTGATGACCATGCCGCAGGCGCCGCAGATGCCCTCGCGGCAGTCGTGGTCGAAGGCGACCGGCTGGTCGCCGCGGGTGATCAGCTCCTCGTTGAGGGTGTCCAGCATCTCCAGGAAGGACATGTCAGGGCTGATCCCGCCGACCCGGTAGGTGGTCATCGAGCCGGGTGCGTCCGGGCCCTCCTGGCGCCAGATGCGCAGGGTGAGGTTCATGCGTAGCTCCGCTGGGTGGGGTGGACGTACTCGAAGACGAGGTCCTCGCGGTGGAGGACGGGTGCCTCGCCGGTGCCGGTGAACTCCCAGGCGGCGGCGTAGGAGAACTCCTCGTCGCGGCGGGCGGCCTCGCCTTCCGGGGTCTGGCTCTCGGTGCGGAAGTGGCCGCCGCAGGACTCGGCGCGGTGCAGCGCGTCCAGGCACATCAGCTCGGCCAGCTCGAAGTAGTCGACCAGCCGGTTGGCCTTCTCCAGCGACTGGTTGAGCTCCTGCCCGGTGCCGGGCACCCTGATCCGGCGCCAGAACTCCTCGCGCAGCCGCGGGATCCGCTCCAGCGCCCGGGTGAGCCCGGCCGCGTCGCGGGCCATCCCGCACTCGTCCCAGAGCAGTTCGCCGAGCTCGCGGTGGAAGGAGTCCGGGGTGCGGTCGCCGTCCACCGAGAGGATCAGGTTGAGCCGGTCCTCGACCTCGGCCTCCACCTCGGTGAGCACCGGGTGGTCGGCGGGCACGGCCGGCAGCGGGTGGCGGGCCAGGTAGTCGTTGATGGTGGGCGGCAGCACGAAGTAGCCGTCGGCCAGGCCCTGCATCAGCGCGCTGGCACCGAGCCGGTTGGCGCCGTGGTCGGAGAAGTTGGCCTCCCCGATCGCGAACAGGCCGGGCACGGTGGTCTGCAGGTCGTAGTCGACCCAGAGCCCGCCCATCGTGTAGTGGATCGCCGGGTAGATCCGCATCGGCACCCGGTACGGGTCCTCGGCCGTGATCCGCTCGTACATCTCGAAGAGGTTGCCGTACCTGGCCTCGACGGCGTCCCGGCCCATCCGGCGGATCGCGTCGGCGAAGTCCAGGTAGACGCCCTGGCCGCCGGGGCCGACGCCGCGGCCCTCGTCGCAGACGTTCTTGGCGGCCCGGGAGGCGATGTCGCGCGGCACCAGGTTGCCGAAGGCGGGGTAGATCCGCTCCAGGTAGTAGTCCCGCTCCTCCTCCGGGATCCGCTCGGGCGGCCGGTCGTCGCCCTTCGCCTTCGGCACCCAGATCCGGCCGTCGTTGCGCAGCGACTCGCTCATCAGGGTGAGCTTGGACTGGTGGTCACCCGAGCGCGGGATGCAGGTCGGGTGGATCTGGGTGAAGCACGGGTTGGCGAAGTACGCGCCCCGTCGGTGCGCCCGCCAGATCGCGGTGGCGTTGGAGTTCTTGGCGTTGGTGGAGAGGTAGAACACGTTGCCGTAGCCGCCGGTGGCGAGCACCACGGCGTCGGCGGTGTAGCTGCGGATCTCGCCGGTGACCAGGTCGCGGGCGACGATGCCGCGGGCCCGGCCGTCGACCACCAGCAGGTCGAGCATCTCGGTGCGCGGGTGCAGCTCCACGTTCCCGGCGGCGACCTGCCGGGAGAGCGCCTGGTAGGCGCCGAGCAGCAGCTGCTGGCCGGTCTGGCCGCGGGCGTAGAAGGTCCGGGACACCTGGACGCCGCCGAAGGAACGGGTGTCCAGCAGGCCGCCGTACTCGCGGGCGAAGGGCACGCCCTGGGCCACGCACTGGTCGATGATCTCCACCGAGACCTGGGCCAGCCGGTGCACGTTGGACTCGCGGGCGCGGAAGTCGCCGCCCTTGACGGTGTCGTAGAACAGCCGGCGGACCGAGTCGCCATCGTTGCGGTAGTTCTTGGCCGCGTTGATGCCGCCCTGGGCGGCGATCGAGTGGGCGCGCCGGGGGGAGTCCTGGAAGCAGAACTGGACCACGTGGTAGCCCTGTTCGGCCAGGGTGGCGCCGGCCGCGCCGCCGGCCAGGCCGGTGCCGACCACGATCACGGTGTGCTTGCGCCGGTTGGCCGGGTTGACCAGCCTGGCGTCGAACCGCCGCTGGTCCCAGCGCTGTTCGATCGGGCCGGCGGGGGCCTTGGTATCGGCCACCGGCTCGCCGAGGGTGTAATCCAGGTAGCTCACTTCACCACTCCGGTCATCACGGCGACGGGGACGGACAGGAAGCCGACCGTCAGCACCAGGGCCAGTCCGTTCGCGATCAGCTTCAGCGCCCGGTCGCGGCGGGCGTTGTTGGCACCGAGGGTCTGGGCGGCGCTCCAGAACCCGTGCCGGATGTGCAGGCCGACGGCCAGCATCGCGACGACGTAGAACACGTCGACGTACCAGCGGCCGAAGGAGGCCACGATGTTCTGGTACGGGTGGCCGTGCTCGGCGGCCGGGTTCACGGTCAGCGTGGTGAGGTCGAGGACGTGCCAGACGACGAACAGCGCCAGGATCACCCCGCCCCAGCGCATGGTCCGGGTCGCGTAGCTCGCGCGGCGGCGCCGGTGCACGTACCCGCTCGGGCGGGCCGCGAGGTCGCGGCGGCTGAGCTGGTACGCGGAGACGCCGTGCAGCACCACGGCGGCCAGCAGGCCGGCCCGGGCGATCCACAGGAACCACTCGTGGCCCAGGAAGGGCTGGCCGAGGGTGCGCAGCCAGGCCGCGTAGCCGTTGATGTCGTCCGGGCCGAGGAACACCTTGAGGTTCCCCAGCATGTGCGCGACCAGGTACAGCAGCATGACCAGTCCGGTGACGGCCATGACCGCCTTCTTGCCGACGGTCGACCGCCACAGGATCGCCAGGGTGGACGGGTGCCGGGCCGTCCGAGTCGCGGTTGTCATGGCAGCAACGGTAGGGACGGGGGTCAGGGTACGTCCAAGACATGATGCGGCTCACGACGATAGGCACCAGCTATCGATGCGGCCTATCCTGGCCCTGTGCAGCTCCAGCAACTCCGCTACTTCCTGGCCGTCGCCGAGACCCGGCACTTCACCCGGGCGGCCGAGGCGGCGCACGTCGCCCAGCCGTCGCTCTCGCAGCAGATCCGGGCGCTGGAACGGGAGTTGGGCGCCGAACTGTTCCACCGCACCCGGGGCAACATCGCGCTGACCGACGCCGGGGACGCCCTGCTGCCGCTGGCCCGGCGCATCCTCGCCGACACCGAGAGCGCCCGGCTGGCCGTCCAGGAGACGGTCCAGCTGCGCCGCGGCCGGGTGCGGCTGGGCGCCCCGCCGAGCCTGTGCACCAGCCTGGTGCCGGACGTGCTGCGGGTGTTCCGGGACCGTTACCCGGGGGTGACCCTGGTGGTCCGCGAGGGCGGCTCGCGCGACCTGGTCGGCTGGCTGGCGGCGGGGGAGCTGGACCTCGCGCTGATCATCACCCGGCCCAGCGGCGAGCAGGCGCCCGCCCTGGCGGTCACCGAACTGCTGCACGAGGAGCTGGTGCTGGTCGCGGCCGAGCGGTGGGCCCGGCGCAGGGTCCGAGTGGCGGAGCTGGAGGGCCGTCCGCTGGTGATGTTCCGGGAGGGCTACGACCTCCGCGAGGCGACCCTGGCGGCCTGCCGGGCGGCCGGGTTCGAGCCGCGGTTCGCGGTGGAGGGCGGTGAGATGGACGCCGTGCTGGGCTTCGTCCGGGCCGGGCTCGGGGCCGCCGTCGTCCCCGGCATGGTGGCCGCCCGCTCGGGCCTCGCGGTGACCGCGTTCGCCGGGCCGGGCCTGGGCCGCACCATCGCGGTCGCCCACGGCCACGAGGTGCCGCTCACCCGCGCGGCGGAGGCGCTGCGCACCACCCTGCTGGCGCACCTCCACGGCGCCGCCCGGGACGGCGAACTGCCGCCGGGCACCCGGCTGTTGCTGTGACCTCGGGCGGGCGTCGTCCGGTGGCGGCGGTCGGCCCGGCGCCGCGGCGCCGTCCACTGCGGACGGTGTCGCGGCCCCGGGCCGTGGGCTCCGCCGGGCCGTGTGCTCAGCCGCCGCCGTAGGTGGCCTGGGTGACCGCGAAGACGTTGCGTCCGCCCGTGGTCTCCTGGAGCGACCACAGCAGGTCGGCGGCGGTGGCGTCCTCCCAGTAGGAGAGGCTCTCGCCGCCGCTCACCCAGGGGAAGGTGGCGGGGCCGGCGGTCGGGGTCCAGTAGTAGAGCTGCTTCTGTCGCGAGGAGTTGAACCACCAGCGGCCGTTGTGGGAGGCGACGCCGTTGAGGTTGTACCAGGGCAGCTGGAGGGCCTGGCTCGCGGTCGTCGTCGCGGCGAAGGTCGTCGCCCCGGAGGCGAACGGGAAGCGGACCGCCCGCGGGGGGCGGTTGGGGTACTTGGTGCAGTCCGCCTGGCAGGTGTACTCCGTCATCACGATCGACTTGCTGACCCGGTCGAGGGAGACCGACGACCACACCAGGCTCTTGCCGGACGGCGCGTGGGAGGTGATCGTGCCGACCTGGGGCAGGACGTAGGCGTAGTTGTGGGCGTAGTAGACGGAGCCGGACTGGCGGCCGATCTGGTCGGCGGTGCCACCGGTGTCGGTGTTGAGGATCTTGCGCATGTCGAAGACCCGCATGCCCAGCCCGGTGTCGGCGACGTAGAGGTGGTCGCCGTACCAGGAGACGCCGCCGGCGTGGATCGGGATGTCCTTGAAGTCCGGCGCCTCAGCGGTGCCGGTCGGCTCCACCAGGAGGATCTTGCGGTAGGTGTTGGGGTAGGTGGCGTCCCAGTCGACCAGGGTGATCCGGCTGCGCTGCTGGGTGCCGCCGCAGCCGTCCGTGGTGTACCAGCTCACCAGGACGAGCTGATGGCCGTCGTAGTTGCCGCTGTCCGCGGTCCCCACGGCGTCCCGGCTCGTGGTGATGCCCTGCGGGACGCTCTGGCAGTCGGAGTCGTCGCCGTCGTCGAACCGGAAGCCGGTGGACAGGCCGTTGACGGAGAAGGACGAGGAGAGCGACTGCCGGTCGTGGTTCGCGTTCTCCATCACCGTGTGCACGGGGGAGGTCCCCAGTGCCGTGACGAGCGCCGAGTTGAGCGTGTCGAACCGGTGGTAGTCCGCGGTGAGCGTGTAGTCGGAGGCGGTCAGGGCCGTCGGTGCCGCGGCGGCCGCGGCCGAGGGCGGTGCGCCGACGAGCGCGCCGGTGACGAGCAGACCGGCCGCGAGCAGTGCTCGGGCGGCGGTCCTGAGGTGACGAGTGATCAAGGCGGTCCTCTCCGCGGGAAGGGGGCGATGGGCACCGAGGCTAGGCGCGCGCTGAGCATGTCCGCAACATCCGGCCGGCTCCGGCCGCCGTCACGCCCCGTCCGCCGTCACGCCCCGCCCGCGAGGTCGCGCAGGGTCGCCTCGGCCTTCGGGGTCAGGACGAGCGGGCCCTTCCCGTTCGTCCACACGGCCCGCACCTCCAGACGGCGCAGCCGCCAGCCGTCGGAGGTGCGCACCGCCTCGCCGGTGAAGGTGCCGCCGACGTCGAAGTGGCCCCCGGGCTCCTCGCCCCGCGCCTGCTGGGTCGAGGCGAGGTGGACGTGGGTCATCAGGGCGTTCCAGCGCACCGTGGCCCGGTCCCCGTCCAGGTCGATCATGTAGTTGGCGCCCACGTGCTGGGTCCGCTCGAACTTCCCGAGGGTGGCCTGCTCGGACTCGGCCAGTCCGTCGATCCCCTCGTGTTCCCCCACCGGCGAGGTGATCCGCACGTCGGGGGTGAAGTAGCGCCGTGCCCACGCCTCGTCGAACCGTCCGCCGCCGTGGGGCACGGTGTCGAGGCTGATCAGGTAGCCGTCGACGAGACCGGTGATGTCGGCACGGTCGGTGAGGACGCGGACGCGCTGCTCCAGGGCGGCGAAGTCCGCGGCGGTGGGGGCGACGGGGGTGGTCATGGTGGTGGACATCGCGGTGGCTCCCGGGGATCGCGGTGGGTGTCGCGACCGCTTCGGCCGCACACCGGGAAGACTAGAACCTCAAGTTGACTTGAGATCAAGCTTCGCTCCGCAATCCGCCGGCCGCCCCCCGGGGCCGGCTCCAGTCGGACGCGCGACGACCCGGAGCGCGGGGCGCTCCGGGTCGTCCGGCGGTGGCGGGGCGGTGGCGTCAGGCCGGGAGGACGGCCTCCAGGGCGGCGATCAGCTCGGGGGCCTCCGGGTCGACGCCCGGACGCAGGCGGGCGGCGACGGTGCCGTCCGGGGAGACCAGGAACTTCTCGAAGTTCCAGGTGATGTCCCCGGCCTGGCCCTCCTCGTCGGCGACCTCGGTCAGCCGGGCGTACAGCGGGTGCCGGTCCTCGCCGTTGACGTCGATCTTCTCGAACAGCGGGAAGGTCACCCCGTAGGTGGTGGAGCAGAAGGTCCGGATCTCCTCGGCGCTGCCCGGCTCCTGCCCGGCGAACTGGTTGCAGGGGAAGCCCAGCACGGTGAACCCGCGCCCGGCGTACCGCTGCTGGAGCCGCTCCAGGCCCTCGTACTGCGGGGTCAGGCCGCACTTGGAGGCGACGTTGACGATCAGCAGCGCCTTGCCCTTGTACTCGGCGAGCGAGGTGGGCGCGCCGGCGAGGGTGCGCAGCGGGATGTCGTACAGGCTCACGGTGGTGGTCCTTTCGGAAAGTCGTCGGGCCGGGCTCTTCCGGGGCCACGGTAGCGGCCGCGACGGGATCAACCGTGGTCGGCGTGCCGGTGTTCCGGGCGCGCGGGGGCGTACGGAGCGACGGGTGGGCGCCCGTGCGACCGGTGCGCGCGACCGGTCAGGGCGCCAGCGGCCTGACCGCCGTCGGGGCGTGCTCCGGACGGGTCGCGAGCTCCTCGAACTCGATGACCTTGTCGATGTCGGCGGAGGCCATCGGGATGTCGGTGACCCGCTCCAGGATCGCCTCGACCACGACGGGGACGCGGAACTCGGCGGCCAGCTTCTTCGCCTCCTCGAAGGCCGGCAGCAGGCCCGCCGGCTCGGTGACCCGGATCGCCTTGCAGCCCAGGCCCTCGACGACCCTGACGTGGTCCACGCCGTAGGCGCCCAGCTCCGGCGCGTTGACGTTCTCGAAGTCCAGCCTGACCTGGAAGTCGATGTCGAAGGCCCGCTGCGCCTGGCGGATCAGCCCCAGGTAGGAGTTGTTCACCAGCACGTGGACGTACGGGATGCGGTGCTGGGCGCCGACCGCCAGCTCCTCGATCATGAACTGGAAGTCGTAGTCGCCGGAGAGCGCGACGACCTGGGCACCGGGGTCGGCGGTGGCGACGCCCAGGGCGGCCGGGACGGTCCAGCCGAGCGGGCCGGCCTGGCCGCAGTTGATCCAGTGCCGGGGCCGGTAGACGTGCAGCAGCTGCGCGCCGGCGATCTGGGACAGCCCGATGGTGGTGACGTAGCGGGTCTCCGGGCCGAAGGCCCTGTTCATCTCCTCGTACACCCGCTGCGGCTTGAGCGGCACGTCGTCGAAGTGGGTGCGGCGCTGGAGCCGGGCCCGGCGCTCCTGGACGGAGGCGGCCCAGGCGCCGCGGTCCCTGAGCGTGCCGGCGGCCCGCAGTTCGCGCGCCGCCTCGACGAGGAGTTCCAGGGCGGCCTTGGCGTCGGAGGCGATGCCGAGGTCCGGGGCGAAGATCCGGCCGAGCTGGGTGGGCTCGATGTCGATGTGGACGAAGGTGCGGCCCGCGGTGTAGACGTCCAGGCCGCCGGTGTGGCGGTTGGCCCAGCGGTTGCCGATGCCGAGGACGAAGTCGGAGGCGAGGAAGGTCTCGTTGCCGTAGCGGTGGGAGGTCTGGAGGCCGACCAGCCCGGCGTTCAGCTCGTGGTCGTCCGGGACGGCGCCCCAGCCCATCAGCGTGGGGACCACCGGGACGCCGGTCGACTCGGCGAACTCCAGCAGCAGTTCGCAGGCGTCGGCGTTGATGACGCCGCCGCCGGCCACGATCAGCGGGCGCTCGGACCGTTGGAGCAGGGCGACGGCCTTCTCGATCTGGACGCGGTTGGCGGCGGGCTTGTGGACCGGCAGCGGCTGGTAGGCCTCCGGGTCGAACTCGATCTCGGTCAGCTGGACGTCGACCGGCAGGTCGATCAGCACCGGGCCGGGGCGGCCGGAGCGCATCAGGTGGAAGGCCTGCTGGAACACCCCGGGGACCTGCGCGGCCTCCAGGACGGTGGTGGCGGCCTTGGTGACGGGCCGTGCGATCGAGGCGATGTCGACGGCCTGGAAATCCTCCTTGTGCAGCCGGGCGACGGGCGCCTGGCCGGTGATGCAGAGGATCGGGACGGAGTCGGCGATCGCCGCGTACAGGCCGGTGATCATGTCGGTGCCGGCCGGCCCGGAGGTGCCGACGCAGACCCCGATGTTGCCGGCCCTGGCGCGGGTGTAGCCGTCGGCCATGTGGGAGGCGCCCTCGACGTGCCGGGCCAGGGTGTGCCTGATCCCGCCGGAGGCCTCCAGGGCGGCGTAGAACGGGTTGATGGCCGCGCCGGGTACGCCGAACGCGACGTCCACGCCTTCGAGCTTCAGGATCTCCACGGCCGCGCGGGCGGCTGTCATACGGGGCATCGGATCTCTCCTGCGTCGGCCCGCAGTGGCTCGGAGGGCTCATCTCGCGAATTCCACCATACGGAAGCATGGTTTCTGTATGTGGAAACACGGTAGGGCGGGGCCCGTCGGGGCGTCAAGGGGACTTCAACAGAATGTGGACGCCGGGGAGGGGCGGCCGGGCGGCCCGGATTCGTACGCCCGGACGGCGTTCGCGCTGGTGTACCCGGGGAAGCGGACGTTCCGCGCCGGGAAGCGCGGCCGGTGTGCAGCGCCGGTGAAGGGACGGTGCGGGGTGTGGGGCCGCCCCGCCGCACTGGGTACCGTCGGTGGCACGCCGGGCCCGTGACGTCCAACTGAGGCCGCGGCAGGGGGGATCGGGGAGCGCCGAGGAGCGGGGGGAACTCCGCCGGTGGCCCCGTCCAGGACCAGCGCGCCCGGTCCGCCGCACCCGAGCGAGGGACGCACCCCCTGGCCGCACCGACCCGACACCCGCCGCCGCGCTCCGGTCCGACCGGACCCGCGGCCGTACCGCTGTCGCCGCCCCTCCGCGGTCCCCTTCCCCGTGCTCCTGGCCCCGTGTTCCTGCTCCCCGTTTTCCGGCTCCCCGCCCTGCAACGGCGCGCCCGCAGCGGCGGGTGCGCGGAAGGAACGTCCCCATGCGCTGCTGCACCCCTGACCGGTCCCTGGCGGTGACCGGGTGAACCCGCCGTCCCACCGGAGCGAGAGCCCGCCGGGCCTCCTCCGCAAGCACGGCCCGCCGGGCCGTCCCCGCACCCCGGTCGCGGTCCTGCGCGCCGTCCCCTGGCGCCATGACCTGCCGGCCTCGCTGGTGGTGTTCCTGGTCGCCCTCCCGCTCTGCGTCGGGGTGGCCGTCGCCTCCGGCGTCCCGGCCGAACTCGGGCTGGTCACCGGCATCGTCGGCGGCCTGGTGGCCGGCCTGCTGCCCGGCAGCAGCCTCCAGGTCAGCGGGCCCGCCGCCGGGCTGACCGTCCTGGTCGCCGACGCCGTCCAGCGCTTCGGCGTCGGCGCGCTCGGCCTGCTGGTCCTCTGCACCGGCCTCCTCCAGCTGGCGATGGGCGCCCTGCGGCTCGGCCGCTGGTTCCGGGCGATGTCCGCCTCGGTGGTGCACGGCATGCTGGCCGGCATCGGACTGACCCTGGTGTTCGGCCAGCTCTACGCGCTCGCCGACCGCCGCGCCCCCGCCACCGGGCCGGAGAAGCTCGCCGGACTGCCCGACCTGCTGCGCGACGTGCTGACCGCCGACGCCACCCCGAGCGCGGTCGCCCTCGGCCTCGGCACCCTGCTGGTCCTGGTCGGCTGGAAGTACCTGCCGGAGCGCGCCGCCCGCGCCGTCCCCGCCCCGCTGGCCGCCGTCGGCCTGGCCGCCGCCGTCACCGCCGCCGCCGACCTGCCGGTGGCCCGGGTCCGGGTGGCCGGGCTGCTCGACGTGGTGCACCTGCCCGACCGCGACTCGCTGGCCTCCCTGGTCGGCACCGCCGGACTGGGCACCGTCATCGCCTTCACCCTGATCGCCTCCGCCGAGACGCTGTTCAGCGCCGCCGCCGTCGACCGGATGCACCACGGCCCGCGCACCGACTACGACCGCGAGCTCACCGCCCAGGGCGTCGGCAACGCCGTCTGCGGGCTGCTCGGCGCGCTGCCGATGACCGCGGTGATCGTGCGCAGCGCGACCAACGTCCAGGCCGGCGCGCGCACCAAGGCCTCGCGGGTCCTGCACGGCGGCTGGCTGCTGCTGTTCACCGCGCTGCTGCCCGGCGCCCTCGGGCTCGTCCCGCTCACCGCGCTGGCCGCCGTCCTGGTGCACGCCGGTGCCAAGCTGGTGCCGTTGCGCCGGATCGTCGCGCTCTGCCGCGGCCACCTGGGCGAGGCGCTGGTGCTGGTGGTGACGGCGGTCGCGATCATCGCCACCGACCTGTTCGAAGGGGTGCTGATGGGTGTCGGACTGGCGGTGGCCAAGTCGGCCTGGCAGACCTCGCAGCTACAGATCGCGGTGGAGGAGCAGGCACGGCCGACCGGGGAGCCGCTGCACCGGGTGCGGCTGAGCGGCAACGCGACCTTCCTGCGGCTGCCCCGGCTGCTGGACACCCTGGAACGGCTGCCGGGGGACCGGCCGGTGGAGCTGGACTGGTCCGGGCTGCGCCACCTGGACCACGCCTGCACGGTGGCCCTGGTCTCCTGGGCCGACCAGCACCGGGCCCGTTCCACCGCGCCGCTGGCGGTCGAACCGCCGCTGCCCTCGGTGGCCTGACGTTCAGGGCCTGGTTGCGGCCCGGGGTTCGAATCCCGGGCCGTGACCAGTGCCTTTCGACGCGAGGAGCGCAGAACCGTGCTCGCAGCGCTCTCGCCGGACGGGCCGTCAGACCGTCGACGTGGGCCGGGCCGCCGGTTCGGCCGACGCGGCGACGGGCTGCCGGGTGAGCAGGCGGTCCAGGGCGTACGGGCCGGAGCCGAGCGTGGCGATGACCAGGAACGCCCAGCAGTACATCACCGAGAGCTCGCCCCCGTTCTGCAGCGGCAGCAGCGCGTGCTCCTGGTGGACGGTGAAGTAGGCGTAGGCCATCGAGCCGGAGCAGAGCAGGGCGGCCACCCTGGTGCCGGCGCCGAGCAGTACCAGGGCGCCGCCGACCAGCTGGATCAGCGCGGCCCACCAGCCGGGCCACTGGCCGAGCGGGATGGTGCCGCCGCCCTTGGCGCCGCCGAGCACACCGAACAACGAGGCGGCGCCGTGGCAGGCGAAGAGCAGGCCGACGACGATCCGAAACGCCGTCAGCACGACGGGTCTGACGGCGTCGAGGGTCTGGCGGGGGTGGTTGGGCTGCTGTGCGGGCATGCGAAACGCCTCCTGTGGGGGGAGGAGGTGGACGGGAGCGGTAAGGGTAGCCTTGGCCCAGTTCCGTTGGCAATGCTCCGTCAGATATCAGGTCTGGACCAATGAGCGCTCTTTCTTGACCGATCGATCTAGAAAGGGCTACTGTTCCCGGTATGGCGCGAACGAAGGAATTCGACCCGGACGCGGCGCTGCAGGCAGCCCTGGAGCTGTTCTGGGAGCGCGGCTACGAGGCGACCTCGATGGCCGACCTGGTCGAGCGGCTCGGGATCGCCCGGGCCAGCGTCTACGCGACCTTCGGCAGCAAGCGCGAGCTGTACCTGCGCGCGCTGGAGCGCTACTGCGAGCAGAGCGACTCGGCGCGGCTGGACGAGTTGTCCCAGCCGGGTCCGGCGCTGCCGGCGGTACGGGCGCTGGTCCGCCACTACGCGGCGGCGGACGAGCCGGAACGCCGGATCGGCTGTTTCGTCACCAACACCGCGGTGGAGCTGGCTCCGCACGATCCGGCCGCGGCCCGCCGGGTGGAGGCGAGCCTCGACCACCTGGAGACGCTGCTCACCGGCGCCCTGGTGCGTGCCGCCGCCCAGGGCGAACTGCCCGCCGGGCGGGAGCCGCGGGCGCTCGCCCGGATGCTGGTGGTGCTGCTGCAGGGCATCCGGGTGGTGGGCAAGACCGCCGACGGCGGGCCCCGGGCGCGGGACGCCGCCGAGCAGGCGCTGGCGCTGCTGGACTGACGCCCGGTCATCCCGGACCGGTTTCTTCTGTTGTGCTCATTCTGGACCGAACGGTCTATATAGGGGGGAGGGTTTTACATGGCCGTCATCACTACCGGCCGGTACGGCTTCGCGCTGCTCGGCGTCGTCCAGGCGGTGCTGGTCCTCACCATCACGATCCTGACCGTGCCGCTGCCCCTGGTGGCGGGGGAGTTGGGGCTCGGCCCGTCCGCGGTGCTGCTGCTCAGCGCCTCCTACGGCCTCTCCTTCAGCTCCCTCCTGCTGCTCGGCGGGAGGCTGACGGATCGTCACGGCGGGCGCCCGGTGCTCCGCGCGGGCCTGGCGCTGCTCGCCGCCGCCTCGGTCGCCTGCGCCTTCGCGCCCGGCTACCCCGTCCTGCTGGCGAGCCGCTTCGCGCAGGGTGCCGGAGCCGCCCTCACCGCGCCGGCGGCGGTCGCGGTGGTCCGGGTGCTGTACCCCGAACCGGCCGCCTACCGCCGGGCGATGGCCACCTGGGGCGGCCTGTCGGTGCTCGGCGCCACCGTCGGCAGCGTGCTCTCGGGCGCGGTCGCCGCCGCGGTGTCCTGGCGCTGGCTGTTCGCGGTGCCCGTGCTGGTCGCCCTGGCCGGGCTCGCCCGCTCCGCCGCCCTGCCCGCCGCCGCCCCCGCCGGCCACCGCCCCGCACTGGACCTGCGCGGCGCCGCCCTCGCCACCGCCGGTGTCTGCGCGGCCAGTTACGCCCTCGTGGCATCCACCGAA
The DNA here is from genome assembly GCF_055633695.1 of Kitasatospora sp. NPDC114501. Classification (NCBI taxonomy): domain Bacteria; kingdom Bacillati; phylum Actinomycetota; class Actinomycetes; order Kitasatosporales; family Streptomycetaceae; genus Kitasatospora; species Kitasatospora sp. NPDC114501. The sequence continues at coordinate 255,760 of NZ_JBVKDS010000004.1, forward strand.
CACGGCTGGCACAGCCCCGGAACGTACGGCCCGCTGGCCGCCGGGCTCGCCCTGCTGCTCGGCTTCGCCGCCGCCGAACGCCGCACCGCCGACCCGCTGCTGCCGCCCGGCTTCCTCGCCGACCGGCGCCGCGCCACCGGGCTCGCCGCCGTCATGGCCACCGCCGCTGGCACCGCGCTCACCTTCGTCCTGCTCTCGCTCTACCTCCAGCAGCTGCGCGGCTGGAGCGCCGCGGCCACCTCCGCCGCCTTCCTGCCGTACGCGGCGGTCCTGCTGCTCGCCGGCCGGCTGGCCGGGCCGCTGACCGTCCGGTACGGACCGGTGGCGGTCACCACCGGCGGCCTCGCCGTGGCGGCCGCCGGACTCGGCCTGCTGGCCGGGCTCGCCGTCGGCAGCGGGTACGCCCTCGGACTGCTGCCCGGACTGCTCCTGCTGCCCGCCGGCGCCGCCATGGCCTTCGCCGGCGCGGCGGTGCTCGCCACCGGCGGCGTGCCACCGGAGCGCACCGGGCTGGCCGCGGGAGTGTTCAACACCGCCATGGAACTCGGCCCCACCGCCGGACTGGCCGCCCTGATGGCGCTGGCCGCCACCCGCCCGAGCGTCGTCGGCGGCTACGCCGCGGCCTTCGCGGCGGCCGCCGTCGGGCTGGCGCTCACCGCCGTCGCGGTCGCCGCCCTGCCCCGGACCACCATCCCCACCACAACCGAACGCACCACCCGAATCAAGGAGTTCACCTCATGACCACGCGTTTCGCCGACAAGTCCGTCCTGGTCACCGGTGGTGGCGGCGGCATCGGCCGGGCCATCGCGCTCGCCTTCGCCCGCGAGGGCGCCCGGGTCGCGGTCGCCGGCCGCACCGCCGGCCCGCTCGCCGAGACCGTCGAGCTGATCGAGCAGGCCGGCGGCAAGGCGCTCGCGGTCACCGGCGACGTGACGAACGCCCAGGACGCCGCCCGGCTGGTCAGGGAGACCGTCGAGCACTTCGGCGGCCTGGACGTCGCCGTCAACAACGCCGGGGTGCTCGGCGCCCTCGGACCGGTCGCCGACATCGACGAGGCCGAGTGGCAGCGGATGTTCGACATCAACGTGACCGGCACCCTGCTCGCGATGAAGCACCAGATCGGCCACATGCGGGCCCACGGCGGCGGTGCGATCGTCAACGTCTCGTCCAACATCGGCGCCCACAAGCGGATCGCGGGCGTCGGGGCCTATGCCGCCAGCAAGGCCGCGGTCACCGTGCTGACCCGGGCCGCCGCCCTCGACCACATCGCCGAGGGCGTGCGGATCAACACCGTCAGCCCCGGCGCGGTGGACACCCCGATGTCCTCCCGGCCGGGCGAGGACGCCGCGACCAAGGCCGGGCGGATGAAGGCCGAGGTCCCGGTCGGCCGGGCCGGCGCGACGGAGGAGGTGGCCGCCGCGGTGCTGTACCTGGCCTCGCCGGAGGCGGGCTACACCGTCGGCAGCGACCTCGTCCTGGACGGCGGCTCCTCCGCCTGACCCCCGGCTCCCCGCCGCCGGGCTACTCGCCCGACCACTCCCCGGGCACCGCCCCGTAGAGCGCGTCCAGCGCCTCCGGGGTGCGTGCCCGGGCCGCCGTCCAGGCGTCCCCGGCCACACCGACCAGCACCTCCGGCCCCCGGTACCAGCGGAGGTCGCGGCCCAGCGCGGGCAACTCCTCCAGACCGTCCGGCAGCTCCTCGTCCACTTCGAGGAAGTCGGCCAGCTCGTGGTCCTCCAGCAGCTTCTCCGTCATCGCCATCGCCGCGGCCGCCGTCGAGAAGCGCTCCTCCCAGGGCTCCCACCGTTCCCGCGACCTGTCCGCCAGGTCGAGCCGGCCCACCGTCGGCGGGTCCTCCCGGCCGAGGTCGTCCAGCAGCACGCCCCAGTGCGCGCAGCCCTGGTTCTCCGCCCGGTACACCAGCGCGCCGTCCAGCACGTACAGCTCCGCCGGCGTCAACAGCACGTCCTGACTGCTGGTGAGGTCCGCCCGGCGGCCGAACAGCCGGTACGCCTCCCGCAGCGCCACCGGCAGCCGCAGGCCCAGCCGTCGCTCGGCCGCGTCCAGCTCCGCGTCGGTGAAGCCGTCGCCGGGCCCCAGCGGCTCGCCCCAGTACGCGGCGAAGCCCCTGACGAGCGCCCAGGCACCCGCGCGGGAGCGCACACTTTCGGCCATTGCGGCCCGGATGTCGAATTCCGTTTCGTCCACCGGCGCACCGTACGACACCCCTCCGACAACGCGGTGAACCGCTCAACGGCCGGTCCGCCGCCGGTCCGCCGCCCGTCCGTGCCGGACCGGCCGAATCTGACGCGAACGCGTAATCCCGGCGACACCCGTTGATCACCGTGGGGTTTCCACGCCGTCGTGTGGGCAGGACACGGTTTCGGCCGGAACCGACATCACGAAAGGCGGACGCGCGACAGATGCCGACCGCACCGCACACCGGGCCGCTCCCGGGCCGCCCACGACCGCGACGGGGAGGGCGCTGGGGCGAGCACGGGCTCGCCTGGGCCTTCCTGCTGCCCTCCCTGGTGGTCTTCGTCCTCTTCATCGGCTACCCGCTGGGGCGGACGGTCTACCTGAGCGCACACGCCAACGACCTCTTCGGCGCGCCCTCCCGCTACGTGGGGGCGAAGCACTACACGGACCTCCTCGCCTCGGCCGACTTCGGCCGCACCCTGACCACCACGGCGCTGTTCACGCTGCTCACCGTGGTCCCGGGGGTGCTCGGCGCGCTGGTGCTGGTGCTGCTCCTGGAGAACCGCATCCGCGGCGTGCGGCTGCTGCGCTCGGCGTTCGCACTGCCCTTCGCGTTCTCGGTGGCCAGCGCCTCGGTGGTCTTCGCGGTGTTCTTCAACCCCGCCAGCGGGGTGCTCAACGGCCTGCTCTCGCACGTCGGCCTCGGCCCGGTCGGCTGGCTGACCGACTCCCGGTACGCGCTGGTCTCGGTGGCCGTCACCACGGTGTGGATGAACCTCGGCTACAACGTGCTGGTGCTCTCCGCGGGCATCGGCTCGATCCCGGGGGAGGTACTGGAGGCGGCCCGCATCGACGGCGCGTCCGGCCTGCGGCTGGCCCGCTCGATCACCGTCCCGATGCTCGGCCCGAACCTGTTCTTCCTGACCGTGGTCTCCACCGTCCACGCGCTCCAGAGCTTCGGCCAGATCCACATCCTCACCAAGGGCGGGCCGGACGGCTCCACCCGGACCCTCGTCTACTCCGTCTACGAGAAGGCCTTCGCCTACGGCTCCAGCGACTTCGGCACCGCGAGCGCCCAGGCCGTGGTGCTGCTCGTGGTCGTCCTCGCCTGCACGGCCGTCCAGTTCGGCGTCCTGGAGCGGAAGGTGCACTACGCATGACCACCCTCACCACCGAGGCCGGGACCGAGGCGCAGGCGCCCCGCCCGCGCGCCCGCGCCCTCGCCGGGCGCTCCCCGCGCGACCTGCTCGGCCGCGCCGCCGTCTACCTGGTGCTCGCCGTCGCCGTCGTCACCGTGGCCTTCCCGGTCTACTACGCGGTCGCCGGCGCCTTCATGGGCCCGTCCGAACTCTCCTCCTACCCGCCGGCCCTGGTGCCGCACTCGGTCACCGGACGGAACTTCTCCGGCGCGGTGGAGGCCATCCCGCTGGCCCGCCAGTACGCCAACTCGGCGATCACGGCGACCGCCATCACCCTCGCCCAGCTGTTCACCTCGGTCCTCGCCGCGTACGCCTTCGTCTTCCTGCCGATGAAGGCCCGGGCCGTGGTGTTCGGGGTGTTCCTGGCCACGCTGATGGTCCCGTGGGAGGCCATCATCATCCCCAACTACCTGACGTTGTCCGACTGGGGGCTCGGCAACACCTACTTCGGCCTGGTGCTGCCCTTCCTGGCCTCCGGCTTCGGCACCTTCATGCTGCGCCAGGCCTTCCGCCAGCTGCCCGGCGAACTGCGCGACGCCGCCCGGATCGACGGGGCCGGCCACTGGCGCTTCCTGTGGCGGATCGTCGTCCCGCTGAACAAGCCGGCCCTGGCGGCGCTGTCGGTCTACGTCTTCCTGTCGGCCTGGAACCAGTACTTCTGGCCCCTGATCATCACCCGCACCGCGGACATGCAGACCCTGCAGATCGGGCTGACCTCGCTGCGCGACTCCGAGATGGCCGACCCCGGACTGATCCTGGCCGGTGTCGTGCTCTCCCTGCTGCCCACCCTCGCCCTGGTGGTCTTCGGCCAGCGCTTCATCGTCCGCGGCCTCACCGCGGGCGCGGTCCGCTGACTTCGCGCCGCTGACTTCGCGCCGCTGGTCCCGCCCCGCTGGCGCCGTCCCGTCCACGTCCCCCGCTTTCCCGGATAGAGAGAGAACCCTCGTGAAGAAGAGTGCGCGCGCGCTCGCGGCCCTGCTGGTGGCCGGCCTGTCCCTGACCGCCTGTAGCTCCAGCGGCTCCGGGTCCGGCGCCGGCGGCTCCTCCGACGCCGGCGCGCCCGGCGCCCAGGCGCTCGACCAGGCCTCCGGCGTCACCACCGTCGAGTTCTGGCACTCGATGACCGGCAAGAACGCCGACGTGCTGAACGGGCTGGTCGGCCAGTTCAACGCCGCCCACCAGGGCAGGATCGAGGTCAAGGCGCAGTTCCAGGGCAAGTACGACGAGCTGGTCACCAAGTACAAGGCCGCGGTGCAGCAGAAGGGCACCCCCGTCCTGGCGCAGGTCTACGACATCGGCACCCGGTTCATGATCGACTCCAGGCAGACCGTCCCGGCCCAGGCCTTCGCCGACAAGGACGGCTACGCGCTGGACGACCTGGACGCCAACATCCGCAACTACTACTCGGTCGGCGGCAAGCTCCAGTCGATGCCGTTCAACTCGTCGATGCCGCTGCTCTACCTGAACACCGACGCCTTCAAGGAGGCCGGCCTCGACCCGGCGCAGCCGCCCAGGGACCTCGACGGGCTGGGCGAGCTGGCCAGGAAGCTGACCAGGAAGGACGCCGACGGCAAGACCGTCCGGTACGGCTTCGGCGCCGCCATCTACGGCTGGTTCGTCGAGCAGCTGCTGGCCGAGTCCGGCGCCATGTACTGCGACAACGACAACGGCCGTGGCGACAAGGCCGGCAAGGTCGTCTTCGACTCCGCCCAGGGCGCCCGGATCGTCCAGTGGTGGGCGGACCTGGTCAAGGGCGGCTACGCGGCCAACACCGGCCGTACCACCGACGACGCCCAGGCCGCGTTCAAGGCCGGCACGGTCGCGATGCACCTGGAGTCCACCGGCGTGCTGCGCGGCTACACCGAGGCCGCGAAGTTCGGCGTCGGCACCGCTGCCTTCCCGAAGGTCGCCGCCGGCGACCAGGGCGGGCCGGTGATCGGCGGCGCCTCGCTGTGGATCAGCGGCCCGGGCCACTCGGACGCCGAGAAGCGCGCCGCCTGGGAGTTCGAGAAGTTCGTCTCCGCCCCCGAGCAGCAGGCCGTCTGGCACACCGGCACCGGCTACTTCCCGGTCAACACGAAGTCCCTGGACGACCCCAAGGACAAGGAGTGGGTGGCCAGGTACCCGCAGTTCCAGACCGCGATCGACCAGCTGAAGGCCACCAAGCCGACCCCGGCCACGGCCGGCTGCCTGCTCGGCGTGATGCCGCAGGCCCGCAAGGGCGTGGAGACCGCGATCGAGCAGACCATCGCGGGCACCAAGCCGGCCCAGCAGGCCCTGGCCGACGCGGCGAAGGAGCTCCGGCCGGCGATCGAGAGCTACAACAGCTCGGTCGGCTGAGCCGCGCCGCCGAACGGCCCGATGGCGACGGCCCGCCCCGCGCACCGCGCGCGGGGCGGGCCGTCGCTGCACGTCGGGAGTCGCCGGCCGGCGCGCCCGTACGAGGGTCTGCCCGCGCGGTCACGAGTCCTGGCAGACCGCCGAGTTGCTCGCCCGGGAGACCGGGCGGGACGCCCGGACGGTGCCGGTCCGGCCGGAACCGGTCGCCGGGGCCGCCTTCGACGGCCTCCGGCACAGCCCCCGCTATCCCGCCGGGCCGGTCCTGCGGGTTCGCCCGGGCGGTGTGCTACCGGCCGGACAGGAGCGCCGCCGAGGCCGGCACGGTGGCCTCCGTACGGGAGTCGGCCACCGCCGAATACCTGTGAGGCCGTCCGCGCGCCGGGTCCGCCGACCGGTCCGGCGAAGTACAGCGGGTTGAAACGCACTGCGCCGCAACGGGGTTCATGTACAGGGGCCGAATCGGCCATTCTCGATCCGGCCACCGTACCCCTCCGTGAACGGACCGGTGACGGCTAGGTTGACGGTGACAACGAGAGGCGGCCGCCGGGCGGCCGGCGCCGCCCTGGCGAGAGGTGCCCGACATGCAGGTGAGCGTCGACCGGGACCGTTGCTGTAGCTCCGGCATGTGCGTGATGAACGCCCCCGCGGTCTTCGACCAGGACGACCGGGACAGTCTGGTGAGGCTCCGTCAGAGCGTCCTGCTGCCCGAGCAGTTCGACGACGTCAGACTCGCCTCCGAGCTCTGCCCGGGCCGGGCGATCACCGTCACCGGGGACGAGCCCGCGCGGACCGGGGCCTGACGGACCCCGCCGCCGGCCCCGCAGGCCGCCGGGAACCTTCCCGGGCCCCGAACCCCACGAGAACACCCGCGACGTGAGGAGACCCCCGCCTTGACCACCGCACCCACCACCCCCGTCCTCCCACTGCCGGCCCGGCACTCCGGCGGCTGCCCGTTCGGCCCGCCGCCCGCGTACTCCGAGGCCGCCGCCAACGGGCCGGTGACCAGGGCCGAGCTGCCCGACGGCGACCTCTGCTGGCTGGTCACCGGCTTCGCCGAGGTCCGCACCGTGCTGTCCGACCGCCGGTTCAGTGCCGACATACGCCACCCGTCCTTCCCGCTGCTGGTCGCCGGCGCTCGCGAGCTGATCACCGACGATCCGGACTTCCTGCGGCTCGACGACCCCGAGCACGCCCGCCAGCGCCGGATGATCACCGGGGAATTCCTGGTCAAGCGGGTGGAGGCGCTGCGCCCGGAGATCCAGCGGATCGTGGACGAGGCACTGGACCGGATGACCGCGGGCCGGACCACGGCCGACCTGGTCACCGACTTCGCGCTGCCGGTGCCCTCGCTGGTGATCTGCCTGCTGCTCGGCGTGCCGTACGAGGACCACGACCGCTTCCAGAGCCTGAGCCGCACGATGCTCAGCCGGGAGAGCACCGTGGAGCAGCTCCGGGAGGCCCAGGAGGAGGTCCGGGACTACCTGCGGGACCTGAGGGCCCGCAAGCGCGCACAGCCGGAGGACGATGCCCTCAGCCGACTCGCGGCGCGGGACGACCTGACCCCGGACGAGGTGGCCGGCATGGGCGTGCTGCTGCTGATCGCCGGGCACGAGACGACCGCGAACATGATCTCGCTGTCGACCGCGCTGCTGCTGGAGCACCCCGAGCAGATCCCCGGCCTGGCCGACCCGGCCACCCTGCCGGGCGCGGTGGAGGAGCTGTTGCGGTTGCTGACCATCGTGCACACCGGCCTGCCCCGGGTGGCGCTGGAGGACGTGGAGCTGGGCGGCGTCACCGTCCGGGCCGGGGAGGGCGTGATGGCGATGCTCTCCACCGCCAACCGGGACGAGGCGGTGTTCGGCGGCGCCGGCCGGCGGCCGACGGACGAGCTGGACCTGGCCCGGGACGCCCGGCGGCACCTGGCCTTCGGCTTCGGCGTGCACCAGTGCCTCGGCCAGCCGCTGGCCCGCGCCGAGCTCCGGATCGCCCTGGAGACGCTGTTCCGCCGGCTGCCGGGGCTGCGGCTGACCGGCGAGCGCGAGTTCCGTACCGACTCGTTCATCTACGGCATGCGGTCACTGCCCGTGACCTGGTGAGCGGCCCGGTGGAGAACTCCCACCGGAGTGCCGGGCGGAGCTGTCCGGGCGACCATGCGCGGAGCCGGACGACGGGAGCGGCTGCGGTGACGGTGCCGAGGTGGACGTGTCCGCGCTCGTCGTGTCGGGTTGCGACCGCGCGGGCGTGCTCGAGCTCGTTGACGGCCCGTTCGACTCCAGTACCGGATCGAACCGGGTGCGGTCCGCCCGCTGCCCCGGCGTGACCGACCGGGGACGGCGGGCGGCACCGGCCGTCCGCGCTCAGGTGGACCTTGCCGGTGAACCCGCCCCGCGAGCGGCCAAGGCCCTCGCCTCCACCGCCACCTTCACCAGGCGGGCGACGAGGTGCGGGATCCGGCAGGTGACAGTCACATGATCGGCCGGCCGGCTCCTAGGCGGAGAGCGCCTCGCCGTCCTCGGAGGGCGCGCACGCGGCCGCCAGTTGGTCCAGCGACAGGTCTAGCGCGAAGGCCAGTGCCGCGATGGTGAAGAAGGACGGCGTCGGTGCCCGACCCGTCTCGATCTTCCGCAGCGTCTCCGCCGAGACGCCGGCCACCGCCGCCACCTCGACCATGCTGCGCTCGCCGCGCGCCTCGCGCAGCAGCGCCCCGAAGCGCTCGCCGCGCTCGCGCTCCCACGGGGTCAGCGGAGTCCTCACCATGCCGACGAGTGTAGGGCCTCTTGCCCAGGGGCGTCCCGACCCTGCGACCGTGATACAAATACCGGTATAAGAATTGTTTCCACGGGAGGGTCGCACCATGGTCGAACTCAAGTCGGACGCCGGGCTGGCCGCGATGCGCGAGGCCGGACGGGTGGTGGCGGACGCGCTGGCGGCCGTCCGGGAGCAGGCGGCGGTCGGCGTGAGCCTGCTGGAGCTGGACGAGGTGGCGCGGGGCGTGCTCAAGGCGGCCGGGGCCACCTCGCCGTTCCTCGGCTACCGCCCGGCCTTCGCGCCCGTCCCGTTCCCGGCCGTCATCTGCGCCTCGGTGAACGACGCGGTGGTGCACGGCATCCCGAACGGCTACCGGCTGCGCGACGGCGACCTGGTGAGCATCGACTGCGGCGCCCTCCTGGACGGCTGGGCGGGGGACTCGGCGGTCAGCTTCACCGTCGGCACCGCCCGCCCCGAGGACACCGCCCTGATCGAGACCACCCGGCGCGCCCTGGAGGCGGGCATCGCCGCCGCCGTGGTCGGCAACCGGACCGGGGACATCGCCCACGCCATCGGTGCCGTCGCCCGCTCCGGCCGGTACGGCCTGTTGGACGGCTACGGCGGGCACGGCATCGGCCGCCGGATGCACGAGGACCCGCACGTGCCCAACGAGGGCCGCCCGGGCCGCGGTTACCCGCTGCGCCCCGGCCTGGTGCTGGCGATCGAGCCGATGCTGCTGGCCGGCGGCCGCGACGACCACCGCACCGACCCGGACGGCTGGACCCTGCGCACCGTCGACGGCGCCCGCGCCGCCCACGTCGAGCACACCGTCGCCATCACCGAGGACGGCCCGCGCGTCCTGACCCTGCCCTGATCCCTCCCGACCCTGCCGCGACCGCGCCCCGACCCGGTACGCCGGACGGCCGGGCAGGGCCCGGGCTAGGCTCGGACCATGATCAAAGCTGTCATGTTCGACTTCTCCGGCACCCTCTTCAGGGTCGTGTCCACCGCCGAGTGGCTGACGGCCCACACCGCCGCCGCCGGCCTCGCCCTGCCCGCCGGGGAGGAGGCCGAACTGGTGGCCCGGCTGGAGGAGTTCGGCGCCCTGCCCGGTGGGGTGCCGCCGCGCCGGATCCCGCCGGAGGTCCAGCAGGCCTGGGACACCAGGGACTTGACCCCCGAGCTGCACCGCGCCGCCTACACCGCACTGGCCCGCGCAGCCGAACCGCCCGCCGGCCTCGACGTGGACGCCCTCTACGAGACCCACATCGCGCCCGCGAGCTGGCGCCCGTACCCCGACGCCCTCCCCGTGCTGCGCGAGCTGCGCCGCCGGGGCCTGCCGGTCGCGGTGGTCAGCAACGTCGGTTGGGACCTGCGTCCGATCTTCCGCGCGCACGGCCTGGACGAGCTGGTCGACGTCTACGTGCTGTCCTGCGAGGTGGGTGCCCAGAAGCCCGACCCGGTGATCTTCGAGACCGCCTGCGAGCGACTCGGCCTCGCCCCCGCCGACATCCTGATGGTCGGCGACGACCTCGTCTGCGACGGCGGCGCGACCGCGCTCGGCTGCGGCTTCCACCCCGTCGAGCACCTGCCGGTCGACGAGCGCCCGGACGCCCTCACGGAGCTGCTGGCGGTCCTGCCCGGCTGAGCGGCTCCCGCCGGGTGGCGCGAGGGGTCCGGGAGGCCGTCCGGCCGGGTGACGGAGGACACGCGGTGGGGCCCCGGCGGCGCGGAGTACCGTGCGGGGCATGAGTGATCAGGACTTCGCCACACACATCACCGTCCGGGGGTACGAGACCGACTCCCAGGGCCACCTCAACCAGGCGGTCTACCTCCAGTACGCCGAGCACGCCCGCTGGGAGTACCTCCGGGCGGCCGGGATCCGCCAGGCGGACCTGGTCGCCGAGGGCGTCGGCCCGGTCGTCCTGGAGACCACGGTCAAGTACCTGCGGGAGCTGCGCGCGGGCGACTCGGTGGAGGTGGGCTGCTCGTTCACCTGGCGGGACGGCAAGACCTTCCAGGTGGTGCAGCGGCTGGTCCGCGAGGACGGCGTCCTGGCGGCCGAGATCACCGGCGTCGGCGGCATCCTCGACCTGGCGGAGCGCAGGCTGGTCGCCGACCCGCGCGAGCCGCTGCGCGCCCTGGCCGCCGACCCGGCCCTGCTCGGTCTCTAGAGTCGGCTCCCGCTTTCCCTCATCCCGCGCGGTGGGAGACCGCGACCGAAGCGGTCTCCACCCCGGCCCGGGGGCTTTCCCCACCCCCGACCGGCCCGCTGCCCGGATGGGCCCAAGTTCCGTGCCACAGCAGACTCCTGGGCATGCCGAAGACCACCCGCACCATCACCGCCGCGGCCACCGCGGCCGCCGCCCTCGCCGTCACCGCGCTGACCGCCCTGCCCGCCGGCGCGGCCGACGCCGCGAAGCCGGGAAGCGACCGCCTCGCCTGGACCGCCTGTCCGGACGCCCCGGCCGACAGCCCGCAACGCTGCGCCGAGGTCACCGTCCCACTGGACTACGCCGACCCGAACGGCGCCCGCGTCACCCTCGCCGTCTCCCGGATCACCGCCGCCGACCAACGTCTGCGCCGCGGCGTCCTGCTCGCGGTGCCCGGCGGCCCCGGCGGCTCCAGCCTCGACCTCGTCAAGGGCATGGCCGGGCGCCTGCCTCAGTCCGTCCGCGACCGCTACGACGTGGTGGGCTTCGACCCGCGCGGCGTCGGCCGCTCCACCCCGGTCAGCTGTGAGCTGGACACCGCCGACCTGGCGATGTCCAAGGTCCGTCCCTGGCCGGCCGCCGACGGCTCGATCGACGGCAACCTGGCCACCGCCCGCCGCGTCGCCGAGTCCTGCGCCCGCAACGGCGGCCCGGTGCTGCGCAGCATCTCCACCGCCAACGAGGCCCGCGACATCGACAGCGTCCGCCGCGCCCTCGGCGAGCGCCGGCTGTCCGTCTGGGGCGTCTCGTACGGCACCTACGCGGGCGCCGTCTACACCACCATGTTCCCCGAGCGCACCGACCGGGTCGTGCTGGACAGCAACGACGACCCGGATCCGACCCGGGTCGGGCGCGGCTGGCTGGACAGCTACGGCCAGGGCATCGAGGACCGCTTCCCGGACTTCGCGAAGTGGGCGTCCGCGCCGGACAATCCGGACCGGCTGGCCGACACCCCCGAGGAGGTCCGCCCGCTCTTCCTGGACCTCGCGGCCCGCCTCGACCGGACCCCGCTGCCCTGGGAGGGCGCCAACCCGGCGGAGCTGAACGGCAACGTGCTGCGCGAGACCCTGCTGGAGAGCCTCTACTCGGACGCCAGGTTCCCGGGCCTCGCCCGGCTGGTGCTGGCCGGACTCGGCCGTGCCGCGCTGCCCGCCGCACCGCAGCCGGGCGAGCGGGAGCTGCGAGCGGTGCAGAACACCCTCGCGGTCTCGGTCGGCACCCTGTGCAACGACGTCCGGTGGCCCGCCGATCCGGCCGGCTACGCGAAGGCCGTCACCGCCGACCGCTACGCCCGCCCGCTCACCGCCGGCCTGCCGGTGAACGTGATGCCCTGCGCCTTCTGGCCGTTCGCGCCCGCCGAGCCGCCGGTGCGGGTCACCGACCGCGGCCCGTCCAACGTGCTGCTGACGCAGAACCTGCGCGACCCCGCGACGCCGTACACCGGCGCGCTCAAGCTGCGCGCCGCGTTCGGGGACCGGGCCCGGATGGTGACGGTGGACTCGGGCGGCCACGGCGTCTACCGGGCGACCGGGAACGCCTGCGGCGACGAGGTGGTGACGGACTACCTGGTCACCGGCCGACGCCCGGCCCGCGACGTCCGCTGCCCGGCGGGCTGAGCCGGGACCGGTGCGGCAGGCGGGGCAACGGGCCGTGGACGAACGACCCTTGCCCCGCCGTGCACGCCCGTTCGACCCTCGGGAATGAGTCGAATCCGTCGCGATTTTGTGACAATCCTTCGCCAACACCCGCTCCCTGCGGCCTGTTCGCGGCCGTAATGTTCGATCTATGTCACCGAAGAGCCGCATACCCGCCGCCTCGGACCCGGGCGACACCTGGGTGCCGCGCCCGAGGCGCCGCGAGACCCCGCTGGGCATCCTGGGCCACGCGGCCACCTTCCTCGGCTCCAGCGTGCTGGGCGGCGTCCTGCTGGCGGGCCTGATCCTCCCGGCGGCCGGGGCGGTCGGACTCGGGGTGAAGAACGGCGCCGAGGGCTTCGAGAGCATCCCCGACGACTTCAAGACCCCGCCGCTGAGCCAGGCGACGCAGATCTTCGACGCCAGGGGCGGGCTGATCGCCAAGGTGTACGAGCGCGACCGCACCGTCATACCCGCCGACCAGATGTCCCCGCTGATCCGCACCGCGCAGGTCGACATCGAGGACGCCCGCTTCTACGAGCACGGCGCCGTCGACCTCAAGGGCATCCTGCGGGCGGTCACCAAGAACGCGGAGAGCGGGGCCGCCGTCCAGGGCGCCTCCACCCTGACCCAGCAGTACGTGAAGAACGTCAACGTGGAGAAGGCCGGCGACGACCCGGACGCGGTGCGCGAGGCGCAGCGCAAGACCCTCGGCCGCAAGATCCAGGAACTCCGGTACGCCATCAAGCTGGAGGAGGACCTGACCAAGGAGCAGATCCTCACCAACTACCTGAACATCACCTTCTACGGCCACCAGGCGTACGGCATCCAGGCCGCCTCCCAGCGGTACTTCAGCAAGGACGCCAAGGACCTGAGCCTGCCCGAGGCGGCGATGCTCGCCGGGCTGGTGCAGAACCCGTCCCAGTACGACCCGAAGCTGCACCCGGTGGCCGCCCAGAAGCGCCGCGACACCGTCATCGACAAGATGGTGGAGAACAGGCACATCACCGCGGAGCAGGCCAGGGAGGCGAAGGCCGCGCCGCTCGGCCTCGTCTACAAGGACCCTCGGAACGGCTGCATCACCGCCCAGGCGGGCATGGGCTTCTTCTGCGACTACGTCCGCCACGTGGTCAAGCAGGACCCGGTGTTCGGCAAGAGCTCGGCCGAGCGCAAGAAGCTCTGGGACACCGGCGGCCTGAACATCTACACCACGATGGACCCGGACAAGCAGGCCGCCGCCCAGAACGCCGTCTCCACCAAGGTGTACGTCACCGACCCGGTCTCGGCCGCGATGACGATGGTCGAGCCCGGCAGCGGCAAGATCCTGGCGATGGCGCAGACCCGCCCGTACGGCCTGGCCAAGGAGAAGAACGAGACCGTCGTCAACTACAACGTGGACGCGGCGATGGGCGGTGGCATCGGCTTCCAGCCCGGCTCCAACTTCAAGCCGATCGTGGCCGCCGCCGCCCTGGAGGCCGGCCTGTCGCCGACCCAGCGGTACGACTCGCCCAACCGGATGGACTGGCCGACGATGCGGACCTGCGACGGCACCTGGAAGAACCTCAGCAAGGGCAAGAAGGAGGGGACCATCCCCAACGAGAGCGCCTCCGAGGTCGGCCCGTACGAGCTCAAGCAGGCCATGGCGCTCTCCGTGAACACCTACTTCGTGCAGATGGAGCAGGAGATCGGCCTCTGCGCGGTCAAGCAGATGGCCAACAAGCTGGGCATGGAGGGCAAGGCGGACGGCTCGGCACTGCAGGAGGTGCCGGCGCTCGGCCTCGGCACCCAGGAGGTCAGCCCGCTGACCATGGCCAACGTGTACGCGGCCTTCGCCGCCCGGGGCACCTACTGCGCGCCGCTGGCGATCAACCGGATCACCACGGTGGACGGCGCCGACGTCCCGGTGCCCCAGGCCCGGTGCACCCCGGCGATGTCCGAGAACACCGCGGACGTGATCAACAGCGTGCTGCTCGGGGTGACCGAGAAGGGCGGCACCGCGCGGGACCTCGGCCTGGACGACGGCCGCCAGATCGCCGGCAAGACCGGGACCACGGACGAGAAGAAGTCGGCCTGGTTCACCGGCTACACCGGCAACCTGGCGGGCTCGGTCTGGCTGGGCAGCCCGGGCACCAAGGTGCCGATGCGCAACATCCGGATCGGCGGCAGGTACCAGGCCGAGGTCTTCGGCGCCACCGGCCCCGGGCCGATCTGGCAGCAGGCGATGAGCGACGCGGTCCGGGACATGCCGGAGAAGTCCTTCACCACCGTCCACATCCCGGACCCGCCCCGGCGGGACGCCAACTGCCCCACCCCCGGCGGCTCGCCGGGCCCGGCCACCTGCGCCGGAACCCCCGCCACCGGCGGCCCGGCGAACACCGGCCGGCCGCGCGGCGCCAACCCGGCTCCCGGCCGCACCGGGCCGTCGGTGCCGACCGTGCCGCCCGGCGCCACCGACCCCGAGGACCGGTGAGCCCGAGCACCGGTGAACCCCCGGCCCCGCATGAGTACGGGTACTCATGCGGGGCCGCGGCCGTCCGGCGGACGATGACCGCATGCCGCACAGCGTCCTCGGCGTCCCCGCCGTCCTCTGCCCCTCGATCGGCTACCTGGCCGGCTACCTGGTGATCGGCCTGGCCGCCGCCCACGAGCTGCGCGCCTCGCCGCGCCTCTCGCTGCGGGCCGAACCGCGTGCCGTACCGCGCGGCGAGGCGGGGCCGGCGGGCGCCGTGCGGCAGTGGACGGCGGTGGTGTGGACGATGCCGGGCTTCCTGCACGCGATGACCCTCAACCCGTTCCCGGACGGCACGCCGGCCCGCTTCCTGTCCGCCACCGCCCTGGGCGCGGCCGGCAACGCGGCCCTGCTGGCGCTCGGCGCGCACGCCCTGGGGCTGGGCTGAACCCGGACCGGGCCTGAGGCTCGGGCTAGCGCGCCTCGACCGGCTCGCCGCTGTCCTGGTCGAGGTTGAACACCCGCCGGTAGGAGTCGGTCACCACGGTGATCTGCGAGCGCCCGGTCCAGTTCGCGGTCACCAGCCGGACGTCGCCCGGGCCCCGGCCGATGTCCGCCAGCGACCAGCGCCGGGCCGACCAGCCCGCACCGCTCTCCAGCAGCACCTGCCAGTGCTCGCCCGCGTCCGACCCGGTGGCGTACGAGCGGTGCACCACGATCAGGGCGACCTCGGCCCCGGCCGGGGCGTCCTCCCGGCTGCGGGTCTCGGCCGCCGACACCTTGTGCGCGGCCAGCACGCCGAGCAGGAACACCACCCCGGCGGTCACCGTGACCGTCCGGGTGGCCGTCCGCACGGTGGGGCGCAGGTCGCCCAGCCAGGCGGCCGCGATCAGCGCCGCCAGCGCCCCGCCGAGCAGCGGCTCCGGCCGGTTGAGCAGGTCGGCGACCAGCATCCGCCCGCCCGAGCGGCTCTCCCACTGCCCCTCGGTGTAGAGCAGGACGGCGGCCAGCCCGCCGACCGCCAGCAGCCGGACCAGGACGCGCCTGGTCCGGGACGTCCTCCGCCTCATCGTCGCCCCGCCCCCGTGTCCCGCGTCACCGCTTCCCCCGACCCCGCTTCCCCCGTCGCCGCGGTCACAGCTCGGCGAGCAGCTTGCGGCCCTCCGGCCAGTCGCCCAGTCCGGAGTCGGAGTTGAGGTGCCCGTACGCGCCCGGCTCGACGTACCGGGCGCCCCAGGCGGCGGCGAACGCGCGGGCCCGCTCGGTGGAGACCCACGGGTCGTCGGTCGAGGAGACCACGACGGCCGGGAACGGGAGCCGCTCCAGTGTCACCGGGCGGAAGCCGACCAGCTCGGGGACCTCGGCGGTGTCGACGTCCGCCGGGGCCACCAGCAGCGCGCCCCGGACGGCGGCGGTCCGCTCGGCGGACGCGGTGGCCGCCCAGTGGGCCGCCGTGACGCAGCCCAGGCTGTGGGCGACCAGCACCACCGGGCCCTCGGCGGCGGCCGCGGCCACCGCCGCGTCCACCCGGGCCACCCAGTCCGCCCGCTCCGGGTGGTCCCAGTCCGCCTGCTGGACCCGGCGGAAGGACTCCGGCTCGGCCTCCTCCCAGCGGGTCTGCCAGTGCGCGGGGCCGGAGTTCTGGTAGCCGGCGAGGACGAGGTAGGTGGTGCGGGCGGGCATGGGCTCCTCCGGAGCAGGGCGTTCACGGGCAGCAGGAGTCTAGGCCGAGGGCCGCCGGCCCCCGCAGCCGGGCGGCCGACCGGCGCGCACTCCCCGCCACCGGCGCGCGAAGATCTGTATGCGCCGCTGCGCGCCCGGTGCGCCCCGTTGCCAGCGGTGTCGCCGGTACGGGAGGTTGGACCGGGCCCCGGCCGGTCGCCACCGCCCGTCGCCCCGTACCCGACCTGAGGCTCGACCACGTGGAGGGATGTCGGCGATGACATCGAAGATCCTGCTCGTCACCGGGGACGCCGCCGAGTCACTGGAGGTGTTCTACCCCTACCAGCGGCTGCGCGAGGAGGGCTACCAGGTCGACATCGCGGCCCCGACCAGGAAGCGCCTCCAGTTCGTGGTGCACGACTTCGTCGAGGGCTTCGACACGTACACCGAGAAGCCCGGCTACACCTGGCCCGCCGACCTGGCCTTCGCCGAGGTCGACCCGGCCGACTACGTGGCCCTGGTCATCCCCGGCGGCCGCGCCCCCGAGTACCTGCGCAACGATCCGGACGTGCAGCGGATCGCCCAGCACTTCTTCGCCGGGGACAAGCCCGTCGCCCAGATCTGCCACGGCCCGCTGATCACCGCCGCCGCCGGGGTCCTGGACGGCCGCCGCAGCTCCGCCTACCCGGCGCTGGCCCCGGACATCAGGGCGGCCGGCGCAGAGTTCGTGGACGGCGCGGCGGTGGTGGACGGCCTGGTCGTCTCGGCCCGCGCCTGGCCCGACCACCCGGCCTGGCTGCGGGCCTTCATCGAGGTCCTGCGCAAGCACGCCCCGGTCACCTGACGCACACCCCGCCGCTGGTCGCGGGGCCGTACCCCGAGCCGTCCCGGGGTCCGGCTCCCGCGTTCGTTCGGGGTTCGCTCGGGGTCCGCTCCGGGTCCGTTCCGGGTCGGGCGCCGACCAGCGGCCGACGACCGCCGCCCGGATCCCTGACACGGTGTCAAAGCCCGGGGACCGTACCCCGGTCGACCGTCGCCACGCCCAGACCAGGGAGACCGGCATGACCGACGCCCCGACCACTCCGACCACCCGGCGCCGCCGACCGGCCCTGCGCACCGCCGTCGCGGCCGCCGTCGGCGCGGGCCTGCTCGTCGCGCTCGCCCCAGCCGCCGAGGCCCGGCCCGCCGCCGGCCCGGGCACCGCCGGCTGCGGCGGCCCGCACGGCGGCCGCGCCACCGGCGCCGCCACCCGGGCCGGCGCCGTCGCCACCCCCGAGCGCCGCGCCGACTGGGAGGCCGCCGACGCCGCCCTCGCCGGGATGACCGACCCCGGCTACTCGACCTCCGCCCTCGCCGCCGTCCGCGAGGACGGCCGGCTGGTCTGGCGCAACGCCACCGGCGTCGCCGAACTCGACGGCCCGCCGGCCGACCCCCGGGGCTCCTTCCGGATCGGCAGCGTCACCAAGCCCTTCGTCGCCACCACGCTGCTCCAACTGGTCGGCGAAGGACGGCTGGACCTCGACGACCGCCTGGAGTGCCTGCTGCCGGGCATCGTCCCGAACAGCACCGGGATCACCGTCCGGCAGCTGCTCAACCACACCAGCGGCGTCGCCGACTACACCCAGGACCAGGCCTTCGACTTCCGGCGCCCGGAGTGGCTGGCCGGGGGCCGCTTCACGCACTACGGCCTCCGGGACCTGGTGGACATCGCCAAGCGCTACCCGCCCGCCTTCCCGCCCGGCCAGGACTGGCAGTACTCCAACACCAACTACATCCTGATCGGGATGATCATCGAGAAGCTCACCGGCCGCGGCTGGAACGAGGAGGTGACCCGCCGGATCATCCGTCCGCTCGGCCTCACCGGGACCTGGATGCCCGGCGACTCGCCCTTCCTCCCCGGCCCGCACGCCCACGGCTACTACAAGGCCGACACCGGCCCGGTCGACGTCACCCTGTTCAACCCCTCGATGGCCGGCCCGTCCGGCGCCGGGATCTCCACCACCGCCGACCTCACCGCCTTCCTCCACGCCCTGCTCGGCGGCCGCCTGCTGCGCCCGGCCGAACTCGCCGCCATGCGGCAGACCACCGAGCACGGCGAGGGCCGGACCTACGGCCTCGGGCTACAGCGCCTGGACACGCCCTGCGGCTCCTTCTGGGGCCACGCGGGCGGCATCCCCGGCTACGGCACCCTGCTGCTCGGCTCGGCGGACGGCAGGCGCGAGTTCGCCGGGAACGCCACCGTCTACGACGCCCCGGACGAGCCGGCCAACGCCGCCTGGCACAAGGTGTTCACCACCGCCCTGTGCGGGCCCCGGCCCGGAGCCGCCGGAACCGACCTCGCCCGCATGGCGCCGTGACCGACCCCCTACGCTGACCGGCGACCCAGGGCGTGTCCGGCGACCGGCGCCGCGCACCCGGCGGGAATCGTCGGACACGCCCCACCGGCCACCGTCACCAGGAGGACGAGACATGGCAGAGCCGCTGATCGCCGCCGTCGCGGGCAGGACACCCGCCGTCGACCCGGGCGCCTTCGTGGCGCCGAACGCCGTCGTGGTCGGGGACGTCACCGTCGCCGCCGGCGCGAGCATCTGGTACGGCGCGGTGCTGCGCGGCGACGCCGAGTCGATCAGCGTCGGCGCGGGCAGCAACATCCAGGACAACTGCACCCTGCACGCCGACCCCGGCTTCCCGCTGGTGGTCGGCGAACGGATCTCGGTCGGCCACAACGCCGTGCTGCACGGCTGCACCGTCGAGGACGACGTGCTGGTGGGCATGAACGCCACCGTGCTCAACGGCGCCCGGATCGGCACCGGCTCGCTGGTCGCGGCCGGCGCGGTGGTGCCGCAGGGCATGGTCGTCCCGCCCGGCTCGCTGGTCGCCGGCGTCCCGGCCAAGGTCCGCCGCGAGCTGACCGAGGACGAGAGGTCGGGCATCAAGGCCAACGGCGCCGGCTACCAACTGCTCGCCGAGGCCCACCGGGAGGTCTAGGAGCTTTCTAAGGCGTGTCTGACAATTCGCGTCGGATCAGGGCGCGGCGTTGGGGTGCGTGCATCGCAAGGCGGAGGAGGGAGCCACTGCGGAGCATTGGTGACCGACGACAACGCGGCGAGGTGCGTGCCCCGGCGTCGCGCACCCGGCGGGAATTGTCAGACGCGCCTTAGGCCGTGGCGATCGCGGCCGCCGCCGGTTCCGCCGCCGCGGGTTCCCCGGCCGCGGGGGCGGACCGCCGGCGGTCGTCCACCCAGGCGAGCACCGCGATCAGCGTCCCCACGACGGCCAGGCCCGCGCCGACCAGCGTCGGCGAGGTCCAGCCGAACCCGGCGGCCAGTGCCAGCCCGCCGAAGTACGCGCCCTGGGCGTTGGCCAGGTTGAAGGCGCCCTGGACCGTCGCCGAGGCGAGGGTCGGCGCGCTGCGTGCCTTCTGCATCACCAGGGTCTGCACGGCCGGCACGATCGCGAAGCCGAACAGTCCGATCAGCACCACCGTGACGGCCGCCGACCAGCGGGCGTGCGCGGTCACCGAGAACAGCGCCAGGGTGGCGGCGAGCAGCACGAAGGCCGCGCAGACGGTGGGGCGCAGCGCCCGGTCGGCGGCGAACCCGCCCAGCACGTTGCCGATCGTCATGCCGACCCCGAACAGGGCCAGCACCAGGGTCACCGAGCCCGTGGCGTACCCGGAGACCTCGGTGAGCAGCGGCGCGATGTAGCTGTAGCAGGCGAAGAAGCCGCCGCAGCCGAACACCACGGTGGCCAGCGCCAGCCAGAGCTGCCCGCTGCGCAGGGCCCGAAGCTCGTGCCGCAGGCCGGACTGGCCGGGGGAGGGGAGCGCGGGAACCAGCCGGGCGATGGCGGCCGTCCCGGCGGCGGCGATCAGCACCACCACCAGCATGGTCGCCCGCCAGCCCAGGTGCTGGCCGAGCAGGGTCGCGGCCGGGACGCCGACGATGTTGGCGACGGTCAGTCCGGAGAACATCACGGCCACCGCCCGGGCCCGCCGGTCCGGCGCGACCAGCTCGGCCGCCGCCACCGCGCCGGCCCCGAAGAAGGCGCCGTGCGGCAGCCCGGTGATCAGTCGGGCGGCGGCCAGCGTCCAGAACTCCGGGGCCAGCGCGCACAGCAGGTTGCCGGTGGCGAACAGCCCGGCCAGCGCCACCAGCACCGCCTTGCGCGGCCGCCCGGCGGCCAGCGCGGTCAGCAGCGGCGCACCGACGACCACTCCCAGCGCGTACGCCGAGATCAGCCAGCCGGCCCGGGGGATGGAGACGTGGAGACTGTCGGCGACCTGGGGGAGCAGCCCCATGGCGGCGAATTCGGTGGTTCCGATGGCGAACGCGGTGACGGCCAGCGCGAGCAGCGCGAGAGGCAAGGGGTGACTCCGGAGTGACGCCGACGGACCGGGGGGAGCGCGCGGCGGGGATGAAGGCGGAACGGATTCGTTCGTCCGGCATCCTAATCCGGTCGGATGGCGCCGCCGTGAGGTGCGGGTGACGGGAGGGGGTCGCCGACACGGCTCCCGCGCGAGAGACTGGGAGCATGTGCCGCAACATCAAGACGCTGCGACCCCCCGTCACGCCCGACGCCGACGAGGGGGACTTCCACGCCGCCGCGCTCCAGTACGTCCGCAAGGTCTCCGGGTTCCGCGCCCCCGCGGCGCACAACCGGGAGGCCTTCGACCGGGCGGTGGAAGCGGTGGCGGAGGCCACCGCCCGGCTGCTGGCCGAGCTGGAGGTCCGCGGCTCGCACACCCGGGCCGCCGAGCCCGCCGAGGCCGTCGGGTAGGCAGGAGCAGGTGTGATGGACCCCGCCGAGCGTTACGCCCTCACCTTCCCCGGCACCCCGGGCACCCAGGCCCCGCAGGACGTCGTGGTGGTCACCCGCACCGACGCCAGCGGCCCGGGCGGCCACCCGGTGTACGAGGACGAGAGCGGGATCGTCCGGGCCGAGATCAGCGACGCCGGCGAGGTCCGGATGCTCGCCAGCGGCGGCCACCAGAGCCCGCACGTGCCGGTGCACGCCCAACCGCTGCCCTGACGGCCGGCCGCTGCCCTGACCGCCGGCGCGCCGACCGTCGGCGGCCTACCGCCGGCCCGTGCCGGGAAGCACGGGCGCGGTCGCTCTCGGTCAGGCACAATCGCCGTATGACCACAGCGAGTTGGCAGGGCGTCGTCATCGCCGAGAGCGACGACACGGTCGTCGTCGAGGGCAACCACTACTTCCCGGCCGAGGCGGTGCGCAGCGAGTACCTGCGCCCCTCGGAGACCACCACGGTGTGCGGGTGGAAGGGCACCGCCGACTACTACACCCTGGAGGTGGACGGGCGGACCAACCCGGACGCCGCCTGGTTCTACACCGACCCGAAGCCCGAGGCCGAGCACGTGCGCGGCCGGGTGGCCTTCTGGCGGGGAGTGGAGGTCGTCGAGTAGGCGGCCCCGGGCCGTACGTCGTCGCGAAAGGGGTACCGGATTCCCATGGCAGTCTTCCGCAGGCCGGGCCACTCCCGGCCATCCGCCGAGCCCGATCCGACGGCGCCCGATCCGGCGGTGCCGCTCCTGACCGAGCGGCTCGCCGAACTGGTCGAGGAGTCCGAGCGGCCCGTCGGCAGGGGCCCGGCCGCCGAGTACGCGACGAAGCAGCGCGGCCGCGGCCGCGCCGTGGTGCTGCACGGCGCCCGGCTGCTCGGCCACGGCGGCCGGGCCGCCGCCAGGGGAGCGGCCAAGGGCGCCGCGTACGGCGGCAAGGCCCTGACCGAACAGCTGGTGCGGTCCGCGCCGCGGATCCCGGTGCGCGACCTCGCCACCCTGCGGGCGCAGCACCCGGACGCGGCCTTCCCGGAGCAGCTGGCCGACGTGCTGGTCACCGGCGCCGTCCGGGCCTCCAGCGCGCTCGGCGCGGGCGTCGGCGCGGCGGCGATGCTGCCGGTCCCGCCCGCGATGCCGATGGAGATCGCGGCCGAGACGCTCGCGGTGGCGGCCGTGGAGATCAAGCTGATCGCCGAGCTGCACGAGGTGTACGGAATCCCGGCGCAGGGCACCGCCACCCAGCGGGCCGGCGCCTACCTCGGCGCCTGGGCCAACCGCCGCGGGATCGACGCCGGCCTGCTGGTCCGGCCGGCCGGCTTCGCCGCGCTGGCGATCAGCTCGGAGGTGCGCCAGCAGGTCCGCCGCCGGCTGACCCGCAGCTCGCTGCGCCACCTGCCGGCGGTGACCCCGCTGCTGGTCGGCGCAGGCATCGGCGCCACCATGAACCGCCGCGACACCCGCCGGCTGGCCGACGAGGTGCGGGAGGACCTGCGCGTGCGCCGCCCGGCGGACGGCGCCTACTGGGCGGCGGCCGCACCCGCCCCGAAGGGCGGCACGGCTCCGTAGCGGTGGGAGAACGGCAGTACGGCGCGCCCGGGACCGGTCACCGGTCCCGAGTGTGTCGTCCTTTTCCCGGAGTTCCCGCTGCCCCGGCGGCGCCGAGGAAAGCGCGCCCCCGCCCGACCTGACCCCG
>NZ_JBVKDS010000004.1:278705-430198 GCF_055633695.1 Kitasatospora sp. NPDC114501
CCCCGAGAGGGCGACCCTGCTCGGGGGGGGGGGAAAAACGGAGGCACGGCGCACCGGGACCTGCCCCCCGTCCCGGGCCCCGCCGTACTGTTCCCGGAGTTCCTACGGCTCCGGCGGCGCCGGGGCAGTCGCGCCCCGGCCGGCCTTGACGCCGTTCACCATCGCCTGGTGGACCGCCCGCGCGGTGATCTCGTCGTCCGCCGGCACCGGGCTGCCGGCGACCGTGTACCAGTCCAGCGCGCCGGTGTACTGGACGGTCAGCCTCGCCTCGCCGTCCACCCACGTGGTGTGCACGGTGAGGTCCCCGGAGATCGGGCCGATCTCGGTGGTGGTCACCCCGCCGGGGCCGCTGATGATCGATTGGGTGGTCCAGGTCGCCCACGACGTGCGCGGGTCCGCGGGCGGCCGGGCCTGGCGGTCGCCTCGGTCGTGTTCGGTCATGCGCCTCTCCTCCCCCGCGGGTGCTCCACCGCCGGAGCGGCGGCACCTGCGGTCGCGGCGACCGCCCGGTCCCACCGGGCGGTCGAGTCGGTACGGCGGACGGTCAGCCGGGCCGGCCGGGTTCCTCCAGGATGGGGCCGCCCTCCGCCTGGGAGGTGTCCTGCGCGTGCAGGTTCTGCATCGAGGGAACGCCCTCCTCGGGGTCCGCGGCGCGGATGTCCTCGTCGTCCTCGGTGCTCACCTTGGACCGGTCGCTCATGTCGGTCATCGCGGGCTCCGTCTCCTCGGCCGACCCGGGGCACGCCGGGCCGGAGGCGCGGCGGGGCCGGTGGTGTCTCTTCGCCCCTCCAGCCTGCCTCCGCCCCGGCGCGGGGGCCAGCCGGGTGACCCGCGAAGCGTCCGCCGACCCCGCCCGGCGTCACCAGGTGACGGGCAGTGACCGCATGCCGTAGATGAACGAGTCGGTGCGGAACGCCAGCTCGGCGCGCGGCACCGTCAGCCGCAGCCCGGGCAGCCGGCGGAACAGCGTCTCCAGGGCGATCTGGAGCTCGGCGCGGGCCAGCGGCTGGCCGAGGCACTGGTGCACGCCGAAGCCGAAGGCCAGGTGCCGCCGGGCGTCCCGGTCGAGGTCCAGCTCGTCGACCGGCAGCCGGCCGGCGCCGCCGAACACCTCCTCGTCCCGGTTGGCGGTGGAGAGCATCGCCATCACGCCCTCCCCGGCCCGGACGGTGACGCCGCCCAGCTCCACGTCCTCCAGCGCCACCCGGGGCACCCCGGTGTGGACGATGGTGAGGTGGCGCAGCAGCTCCTCCACCGCGCCGGGCAGCGCGGCCGGGTCGGCCAGCCTGGCGACCTGCTCGGGCCGGTCCAGCAGCAGGGCGGTGGAGAGCGCGATCATGTTCGCGGTGGTCTCGTGCCCGGCGATCAGCAGCAGGATGCCGGTGGCGGCGGCCTCGCGCGGGGTGAGGTCGTCCCGGGCGGCGAGCCGGCTGAGGATGTCGTCCCGCGGCTCCGCCCGCTTGCGGGCCGTCAGCCCCTCCAGGTACTCCAGCAGCTCGTCCTGGGCCTCCAGCAGCCGTTCGAGCGTGCTGGTGTTGCTGAGCAGCGTCCGGCTGACGCTCTGGAAGAACTCGCGGTCCTCGTACGGGACGCCGAGCAGCAGGCAGATCACCAGCGAGGGGACGGGCAGCGCGAAGTCGGCGACGAGGTCGGCCTCGGTGCGGCCCTCGGTCATCCCGTCCAGCGCCTCGTCCACGATCCGCTGGATGTCCGGGCGCATCGCCTCGACCCGCTTGACCAGGAAGTCCCCGGTGACCATCCGGCGCAGCCGGGCGTGTTCGGGGTCGTCGAGCCGCAGGAAGGTCGGGTTCTCGGCGATCCGCTCGCGGCTGCCGGCGACCAGCAGCGGGAAGGACGGGTGGCGCACGTCGGCGCTGAACCGGCGGTCGGAGAGGATGGTGCGGACCTCGGCGTAGCCGGTGGCCAGCCAGCAGGACTCGCCCCCGGGCAGCTCGGCGCGGGTCAGCCGGGCGGTGGCGGCGGCCTCGGTGTACGCGGGCGGCGGGCCGAACGGGCAGCTTGCGGAGTGCGGGGCGGGGAGCGGGACGGCGGGGACGGTGGGTGTGCTCGTCAAGGCGGGGTCTCCTTGCGTCGCGATGGTTCTCCGGTGGGGGTGTGCGGTGACCGGACGGCCCGTCAGGTGGGCGTGCGCCCCGGCCTATTCGGCCGCTGCCGGCTCCTCCTCGGCCACGGTGATCGCGCCGCCCGGGCAGAGCTGGGCGGCCAGTCTGAGATCGTCGAACTGGTCCGGCCGGAAGGTGGTCTGACGGAGCCTCACCAGACTGTCGTCGTCGTCCTGGTCGAAGACCTCGGGAACGTTCGTGACGCACATCCCGGAGCTGCAGCAGCGGTCCCGGTCGACACTCACCCGCATGGTCGGGCACCTCTCGCCAGTGCGCCGCCGGCTGCCCGGCGGCCGCCTCTCGTTGTCAATGCCAACCTAACCGCCGCTGATCCGTCCACGGAGGGTGCGGTGGCGGGATCGTCGAGAATGGCCGATTCGGTGCGCGCCGGAACGGCCGGGCGGCGGGGCAGGTTTGGATCGACGTCACCCCGACAGGCGTTTGTGCCGCCGCCCCCGTCCGGGCTTCCCTCAACCGGTCCCGCCTCGGCCCCGCCTCGGCCCCGCCCCGGCTCACAGCCCCTCGGCGGCGGCGATCTCCCGTACGGTCGCGACGGTGTCGGCCTCGGCGGCGTCCTTGTCCGGCCGGTAGCGCACCACCCGGGCGAACCGCAGGGCGAGCCCGGCCGGATAGCGGGAGCTGCGCTGCACCCCGTCGAACGCGATCTCGACGACCAGTTCCGGCCGGACCCGCACCGTCCAGGCGTCCCGCCCGGCCTCCCGGGCCAGCAGTTCGGCGGTCTGCCAGGCGAGCGTCTCGTCGGTCAGGCCCTTGAAGGTCTTGCCCAGCATCACCCACGGGCCCAACCCCGGCTCGCCCG
Organism: Kitasatospora sp. NPDC114501; assembly: GCF_055633695.1. NCBI lineage: Bacteria > Bacillati > Actinomycetota > Actinomycetes > Kitasatosporales > Streptomycetaceae > Kitasatospora > Kitasatospora sp. NPDC114501. The sequence goes on from NZ_JBVKDS010000004.1 coordinate 281,649, forward strand.
CCGCCCGGGCACCCAGGTGCAGGTTGCTGAGGAAACCGTGCCGGCGCCCGCTGCCCCACTCGGCGGCCAGCACCACCAGGTCCAGGGTGTGCCGGGGCTTCACCTTGATCCAGCCCGCGCCGCGCCGCCCGGCCGCGTACGGGACCGCCGGGTCCTTCACCAGCACACCCTCGTGGCCGAGTGCCAGCGTCTCGCGGAAGAAGGCCAGCGCCCGGTCGCGGTCGCCGGTCTCGACCCGGGCCACCCGCAGGCCGTCCGGCACGGCCTCCTCCAGCGCCGCCCAGCGCTCCCGGCCGGGGCGGTCCACCAGGTCCTCGCCGTCCCGGTGCAGCAGGTCGAAGAAGTAGGCGTCGAGCGGGACTTCGGCGCGCAGCCGGTCCGGGTCCCGCCGGGAGGCGGTGCGCGCGGCGGTCTCCTGGAACGGGCGCGGCCGGCCGTCCGGACCGAGCGCGACCGCCTCGCCGTCCAGCACCGCCGAGCGCAGCGGCAGCGCCAGCGCGGCCTCGACCACCTCGGGTACCCGCGCGGTGATGTCGTCCAGGCCGCGGGTGAACACCGCGACCTCCCCGCCGTCCCGGTGCACCTGCATCCGGATGCCGTCCAGCTTCCATTCCAGCGCGGCGGGACCGGTGCGCTCCAGCGCCGTGGCCACGTCCGGCGCGGCGGCGGCCAGCATCGGCCGCACCGCCCGTCCGACCTCCAGCCGGAACGCCGCCAGCGCCGCCTCCCCGCCGGTCAGCGCCGCCTCCGCCACCGCCCGGGCCGACCCGCGGAACATCAGCGCCCGCCGCACACTCGCCGCCGGCACCCCGGCCGCCTGGGCCACGGCGTCCCCGACCACCGCGTCCAGCGCCCCCTGCCGCAGGTCCCCGACCAGCACCGCCCGCAGGAACCCCTGCTCCACCGCGGTCGCCCGGGCGAACAGCCCGTGCAGCAGCCGCCGCCGCTCCGCCTGCGCCCCCGCCCCGTGCACGCCGGCGATCCGCTCCAGCTCCCGCTCCACCTCCCGCACCCCGAGCGACGCCTCCACCGCCGGCTCCGGCAGCCCGCGCAGCGCCGCCGGCCCGATCCCGGTCCGCAGGCGCTGCGACTCCCCGGACAGCAACGCCACCGCCGCCGGCCCGTCCACCGGCCCCAGGTCCCGCAGGCACCCGGCCAGCAACCCGGTCTTCGCCCGCCGCCCGGCCTCCGCCGCCACCTCCCGCGACACCGACGCCAACCGCGACAACCCCGCCACACCACCACCTCCCCCCTCAGCATCGGCCCCCACCCGGCCCCCCGCACGGCGACCACCACCCCCGAGGGGCTGTGGACTCATCATCGACGCCGCTCGGGGCCAGGGCGTTTCGTCCCGATCATCGGGTCGTCGGAGCCGGACTCGGCATCGCCGACTCCCCCTGCCGGTCGGTCCGCTGATCCGACGGAACCGCCTGGGTCAGTTCCACGGTTCCCGCTCGGGGTCTTCACCCAGCAGCTTCGCCGCGGCCACGCAGAGGTCTCGGCCGTAGATCTGGTTGCCGCCCCATTCGGAGCCCCAGCGGTCGGTCGCAGCCTGGGCCACGCCGCGCCAGGTGAAGTCCTCGTCGACCCGCCAGGCGCGGATCCGAGCGGCCGTTTCCGGCGTGATCGTCGCCGGGTCCTCGGTGTTGTCAGCCATTCCACTGACCCTGGGGACGTCGCGGGGATGAAGGCCACCGGGTTACCGCGCCGAACTGAGGCCCCCATCGCCCGGGCGGCCGGTGCCGGCCGGGCGGCCTCGGCAAGGTGCCGCGGTGGCGTAGGGGGTGGGTGGTCTTGGCCGGGGTGGTGGTCGGCGGTGGGGGGACGGGGCGGCATGCTGAGGGCTCGTAACGCCCGCTGAGCGATGGAGACCGAGATGAGTGAGACCCCCACGACCCGCTGGAGCGTCGGCGCGCCCGAGCCCGGTGACTACGCCGCCTGGCGTGAACTCTTCCGTGGGTACTGCGAGTTCTACCGGGTGCCGATACCGGAGGAGAAGGCCGAGCTGGTCTGGTCCTGGCTGATGGACCCGGGGCACGAGCTGGCGGGCCTGCTGGTCCGGGACGGGGACGGTGGGCCGGTCGGGCTCGCCCACTACCGGCCGTTCGCGCGACCGTTGCACGGGGCCGTCGGGTGCTTCCTGGACGATCTGTTCGTCGCGCCGGAGGTCCGGGGCGGCGGGGCGGTGGACGCGCTGTTGGGCCGCCTGCGGGAAATCGCGGCGGAACGCGGGTGGAACACCGTCCGCTGGATCACCTCCGAGGACAATTACCGGGCCCGCGGCAAGTACGACCAGGTCGCCACCCGGACCAGGTTCCTCACCTACGACATGGCTCCGGAGGCCCCGGTCGGCTGAGGTCGCGGCCCGACCGCCGGACATTCGTTCGGAATTTCTGTTATCGGCGCCCCGCCGGGAGGTCTCCCCAGTGTCGGCACCCGACCAGTCGACCCGGAACAGAAAGCGTGGCCACGTGAACAGCGACGACAGGACGACCATCCTCCCGGCGAGCGGAGGCGGCGCCGGCGACGACAGCGGGAGTGGAGCCCGTGGCCGCTCCGGCGGCCGGGCGGCGCGGCGGGCTGCCGAGCGGCACACCGGCCGGGGGCGGCGGGCGCGGCGGCGCGGCGGGATCGTGCCGGTCACCGCGGTCGTCGCCGCCGTGGCCGGTACCGGGCTGTTCGCCGCGCTGGCCGGCGCGGGCTACGCGGCGTACGGCGGCAAGCAGACCGACCGCGACATGGCCGGCCAGTCGCTGGCCGCCGACTCGCTGATCTCCGCGGAGCTGGGCACCCACGAGGGCATCCAGGTGCCCGGCACCGGCGGGACGAACCCGGACGTCCCGCCGCCGGCCACTCCCGCTGCCCCCGCCACCGACCCGGCGGCCGTCCCGAGCGCGCCGGCCGCGCCGACCGCGACCGCTCCGGTCTCCCCGACGGCGTCGGCCGTCGCCACCCCGACCGCCGCCCCCACCCCCACGGCCTCCGCGGCCAAGTCGACCCCGAGCGCCACCCGCTCCGCCACCGCCGCCCAGCCCGCGCCGAAGCGGGCCACCGCGGCCCCGCCGGCGGGCGGGGGCGCGTCTCCGTCGTACGCCCAGCAGGTCGTGGACCTGGTCAACGTCGAGCGCTCCAAGGCCGGCTGCGGTCCGGTCGGCGCCGAGCCCCGGCTCGCGAGCGCGGCCCAGTCGCACAGCGACGACATGGCCGACCGCGGCTACTTCGACCACGCCAGCCCCGAGGGCAACCACGCCGACCACCGGATCGAGGCGGCCGGCTACAGCTGGAGCACCTGGGGCGAGAACATCGCCCGGGGCCAGAAGGACCCGGCCGCGGTGATGGAGTCCTGGATGAACAGCCCCGGCCACCGGGCCAACATCCTGAACTGCTCGTTCAAGCAGCTCGGCGTGGGCGTGCGGACCGGCACCAACGGCCCGTGGTGGACCCAGGTGTTCGCCGCCCCGGCGTGAACCGGCCGCGGTTCACACCCGACGGCTCCGGTTCCCGGGGCCCCGGCCCGGTCTGACCCTCAGGCCGGGCCGATCGATCCGGGCCGATTTTCCGATTCCGTGCACATTGTTGTTATCTGATCACTCCCCACGGGTCTCCGAGGAGGCAGCGGCGGACGGAAACACGGCAAGACGGAGTGCGGACCATGAACGCTGATGTGCAGAACAGGACCGGGACCACCCTGGTGCTCGCGGCGCAGGCAGGTGACCGGCAGGCCCAGGAGGCGCTGGTCGCCACCTGGCTGCCGCTCGTCTACAACGTGGCCGGCCGCGCCCTCGGCGGCCACGCCGACGTGGACGACGTCGCGCAGGAGACCATGATCCGGGCCCTGGACGGCCTGGACGGGCTCCGCGAGCCGGAGTCCTTCCGGTCCTGGCTGGTCGCCATCACCATGAACCAGGTGCGCCGCCGACACGCCGCCGGTCAGCAGCAGCCGACCGTCGGCGGCCTGGACGAGACCTGGGAGGTCGCCGACCCTCGGGCAGACTTCACCGACCTCACCATCCTGCGCCTCGGCCTGTCCGGCCAGCGCCGCGAGGTGGCCGAGGCGACCCGCTGGCTGGACCCCGATGACCGCGAGCTGCTCGCCCTCTGGTGGCTGGAGGCCGCCGGCGAGCTGACCCGCGGCGAACTCGCCGAGGCACTCGACCTGAGCCCGCAGCACACCGCCGTGCGCGTGCAGCGGATGAAGAAGCAGCTCGAAGCGGGCCGCATCGTCGTCCGCGCGCTCGGTGCCTACCCCCGCTGCCCCGGGCTGACCGAGCTCACCGCGGGCTTCGACGGCACCCCGAACTCGGTCTGGCGCAAGCGCATCGCCCGCCACATCCGCGACTGCGCCGACTGCGACGGCCTCGGCCGGGACCTGTTCCCGGCCGAAGGGCTGCTGGCAGGCCTCGCCCTGGTGCCGATCCCGCTGGACGCGCCCGCGCTGCTGCACTTCCAGCACACTGCGGCTGCCGCGGCGTCCTCGACGGCCGCCACCGGAGCGGGCTCCGGTGCGGGTGCCGGCACAGGCGGCGGAACCCACGCCGGTTCCGGTGCGCACGCGGGTACGGGAGGGCACGGCGGCTGGGCGGGCACCGCTGCCCGCAAAGCCGTCCTGGCGAGCGGCGCGGCCGCGGCCGTCGCCGTGACCACCCTCGCCCTGGTCTGGCCGCAGGCGGGCGAGCCGCCGCAGTCGACGGCACCGGAGCCCACCGCCCCGGCCGCGGCCCAGGACACCCCGACCGCTGCCGCCGCCCCCGTCGCCGCCACCCCGGCGCCGACCCCGATACCCGCGGAGAGCCCGACGCCGACGGCGACGCCCGCCCCGACGCCGACCGCGACCCGCAGCGCCACCGCGACACCGCAGCCCACCATGGAGCGCCAGCTGGTGGACCTGGTCAACGCCGAACGCACCAAGGCCGGTTGCACCCCGCTGCGGATCGACCCCCGGCTGCACGGCACGGCCCAGAAGCACGCGGAGGACATGGCCACCCGCGGCTTCTTCGACCACGTCAACCCGGACGGCGTCCGGACCGAGGCCCGGATCACCGCCGCCGGCTACCGCTGGTCCCAGTGGGGCGAGAACCTCGACCGGGGCCCGACCACCCCGGCCGCCGTCTTCGCCCGCTGGATGGACGGCGGAATCCACCAGTCCAACATGCTCGACTGCGGATTCAAGGACATCGGCGTCGGCTTCGCCACGAGCTCGGCCGGCACCCCCTACTGGACCCAGGACCTCGGAGCCCCGCTGTCCTGAGCCCCGGCCGACGGTGACCGGGCAGCAGTGGCCAGGCAGCAGTGACGGCCGCCGGTGACCGGCCGACGGACCGCTGGGACTACGCGGGCGTGGCCGCCACCAGGCCGTTCGCCGACCCGGTCACATAGCCGGTGGCCTCCCCGAGGACGCCACCCGCGTCACCGACCTGCCCGGGCGCCACGTCCGTGGCACTGCTCAGCGGCCCGGGCAGTCCCTCCTGCCCGCCCACGGCACTGGCGTGCGCACTCGGCGCGGTGAGGGAGGCCACGACACCGACGGCGAGCGAGGCCACGGCAAGCATGCTGCGCTTCTTCATGGCCGGTCCAACGACGCTGCGCCGGAAGGGTTACGGCCCACCGCGCTCCCGCACGCCCCACCGCGCCCCTCCGCATCGTCAGGCCCGGTAGAACGTCCGCCCGGCGGCACCCGAGGAGACCGACCACACCTCGGTTATGAGCCCGCCGCCGAGCCGCAGGGTGTCCGTCCCGCTGCGCGCCGTCAGACCACCCCCGCCGTCCGGGAAGCTCGCCCGGTACGGCCGGGCCACCAGGCCGGACAGCACGCCGTCGACCGACTCCACGTCCACCACCGGGACGCCCTCGGCCTCGAACCGCAGCCCCGGCCGCCCGGCGCGCCACCGCCCGATCAGCTCCGCCAGCCCGGCCGGCGTCCGCACACCGTCGAACGCCTCCGTACCCGCCTGCGCGTACCGCAGGGTGAAGTCGGGCGCCATGATCTCCTCGGCCAGCCCCAACTCACCGTTCCACAGAGCCGTCCAGCGGTCGTAGACCGCGGCCCCGGCCTCCCGCAGCTCGCCACCCGTCAGCTTGACGCCCGTCGGTGCGACACCAGCCAGCTCGACACCCATCACCGAACCCCCGTTCGTTATCGATCGTGCTGGGGACGCTAGCACCAGGCACTGACAATCCGGCCGGGAAGACCTGCCGCCGGCTCACCTGCGGGGGCGCGGGGGCGCGGGGGCGCGCGGGAACGTTGGACGGCCCGCGCGCCGACCGGGACTGTGCCGGGCGGCGGGCGGGCCGTGGGAACCACCATGGCCCCACCGGCCCCTGTCGGTCAGGGGCGTGTGAGGCGTGATCGGACGCACGGCGGCGCGCCGGGCGTGCACCAGCAGCCCCAGCCGCGCCGTCAGAGCGTTCCGGAGCCCCGCGCCACCCCGGGCCCGCCCGCCACGGCGGCCCCACCCTCCCAGGCCGACGCCCCGGGAGCCGACACCCCCGGAGCGGCGCCCACCTGGCCCACCACCCAGTCCGGATGCCCCGGCATCGGCGGCGTCCGCAGCCCGTACAGCCAGTCGTCGAGGAAGCCCCGCAGGTCCTGCCCGGACACCGTCGAGGCCGTCCGCACGTAGTCCTCGGTGGTCGCGTTCCGGTACCGGTACGTGCCCAGGAAGGTGCGTTCGATCCGGTCGAAGGTCTCCGCCCCGACCTTCTCCCGCAGCGCGAACAGCACCAGCGCGCCGCCCGTGTAGCGCTGGCTGTCGAAGAGGTCGGCGGCGGTGGGCGAGGCCACCGGCCCGGAGTCGTGCCGCCACTGGTCGCCCAGGCCGTAGAGGTAGCGCATCCGGTCGACCAGCGTGGTGTAGCCCCAGGCGTCCGGCCAGCCGCGCTCGTAGCGGTACGCCAGGCCGTAGAAGTCGGCGTGGCCCTCGTTGAGCCAGAGGTCGGACCACCGGGCGGGGGAGACGCTGTTGCCGAACCAGGAGTGGACCAGCTCGTGCATCATGTGCGAGCCGATCGCCGGCTCCGCCTGCCGCAGGAAGTTCGGCTTGTAGAGGGTGAGCGTCTGGGTCTCCAGGCCGGTGAAGGCGAACGCGGCCGGGTCGTCGGTGTTGACCGGCAGGATCCCGTACGTCTCGAACGGGAACGGCCCCAGGTGCGCTTCGGCCCAGGCGAGTTGGCCGGGGGTGAGGGCGAGCGCGGGCTCCAGCTCGGCGGCGCGCGCGGTCGGCACCACGTCCCGTAGCGGCAGGCCGTGCGGGCCGGTGCGCTCGCGCACCGTGTAGTCGCCGACCGAGATCTGGACCAGCTCGGTGGCCATCGGCTCGCGGGAGACGTACCGGCGGGTGGTACGGCCGTCGCCCCGCCGCTCGGTGGCCGCCAACTCCCCGTTGGCGACGCCGAGGAGGCCGTCCGGGGCGGTCACCGCGATGGTGAACCGGGCCTTGTCGCCCGGGTGGTCGTTGCAGGGGAAGACGGTGTGTGCGCTGTTCGGCTGGCCGGCCACCGCGAAGCCGTCCGGGGTGGGGACCCAACCGGTGTGCGGCAGCGGGGCACGCGGGTCGGCGGTGTACTCGACGGTCAGCCGGGTGACGCCGCCCGGGAGGAACGGCCTGGCCGGGGTGACCGTGAGCTTCTCGTCGTGGGTCGTGAACCCCGCCGCACGCCCGTCGACCCGGACGGCGCGCACGGTCAGTCCGAGCGCGTCCAGCTCCAGCCGGGCCAGCGCGCGGTCGGGCCGTACGGTGACCACGGCGGTGCCGTCCACCGTCCGGCTCTCGGCCCGGTAGTCGAAGGCCAGGTCGTACCCGAGCGCCTGGTACCCGGTGTTCCCGAGCGAGGGGAAGACCGGATCGCCCAGCCCGTCGGCGGCGCCGGCCGTCGGCACGCTCGCGGACAGCAGTACCGCACTGAGCGCGAGCGACGGGACGAGACCGGTGCGGGGCCTGACCATGGGCGATCACCACACTTCGGGAGCGGGAGTGGAGGCGGGGCCGCCGGGACGGAAAGCCCGGCCACGGATGCTAGTGGACAGCCCGGCCGACAGCGGCGCGATCGGTCCGGTTCGACGACGCACCGTGGTCCCCCGGACGGCCCACGGTGATGGCGGGGCGCCCGCGCGAGGTCTAACGTCAGGAGTGCATCGTCCCCTGACGGACGGCGCCACGGCCGTCGGAACACCTGGCCAGGTCCGGCGGCCGTACTTCCGTGCTCTGGCGCCGCGCGCCCGGAGGCACCCCGTAGGCTGGCAGTCGAGACGACGCCCGCGTACCGGATGCCAGGAGCCGCCGTGACCAGTCCCGATTCGCCCGTTCTGGTGATCGGTGAGTGCGTCGCCGACATCGTCCGCACGGGTGAGGCCCCGGACCGGGTGCACCCCGGCGGCAGCCCCGCGAACGTCGCCTACGGCCTGGCCCGGCTGGGCCGTCCGGCCACGCTGCTCACCGAGCTGGGGCCGGATGCCAACGGCCGGCTGATCCGGCGGCACCTGGAGTCGGCGGGCGTGCGGGTGGAGGCGGTCGAGGTCTCCCGGACACCCTCGGCGGTGGTCGAGCTGGACGACCGGGGGCACGCCCGCTACACCTTCGACATCGGCTGGACGCTGCCGCCGACCGAACCCGCCGAGCCGCCCGCGGGGATCCACCTCGGCTCGATCGCCGCGGTCACCGAGCCCGGCGCGTCATCGGTGCTGGCGCTGGTGGAGCGCTGGCGCGGGCGGGCGCGGATCAGCTACGACCCGAACGTGCGCCCGGCCCTGATGGGGGACCGGGCCGAGGCCGTCCGCCGGGTCGAGCGCCTGGTGGCGCTGAGCGACCTGGTCAAGGCCAGCGACGAGGACCTCGCCTGGCTCTACCCGGGTGAGCCGCCCGAGGCGGTGGCCGAGCGCTGGCTGGCCCTCGGCCCCGCCGTCGTCGCGGTCACCCTCGGCGCGCAGGGCGCCTTCGCCCGCACCGCGGACGGCGGACGCGCCGCGGCCGCGGCCCTCCCGGTGCCGGTCGCGGACACCGTCGGCGCCGGCGACTCCTTCACGGCCGCCTTCCTGCACGCCCGGGCGACGGGCGCCGACCTCGCGGACTGCCTCACCCACGCGGTGACGGCGGCGGCGCTGACCGTCGCCCGCCCCGGCGCCAACCCGCCCTCGGCGGCCGAACTCGCGGCCGCCCTGGCGGACGGCCCGCAGCCGCCCCACGTCGGCGCGACCGCCGGGTAGGCCCGGCTCAACTGCTCCGCTGCGCCGCGACGGTGAGGTCCTTCCCGTACCAGATCTCGGCGTACGGCCCGCTGCTGTACGCGGGGATCTCCCGGTACCCGTTGCGCAGGTACAGCGTGCGGGCCTCGACCAGGTCGAGGCGGGTGTCGAGGACGATCCGGTCGGCGCCCAGAGAGCGGGCGGCCCGGTCGACGGCGGCCAGCAGGACGGCGCCGCCCCCGGTGCCGCGCAGGCCGGGGCGGACGAAGACGCGGGTGAGCTCGGCGGTGGTGGCGTCGAGTCGGCGCAGGCCGGCGCAGGAGTGGGCGACGCCGTCGTGGCGGCCGATCAGGAAGAGGCCGTCCGGGGCGGCGAGGTCGTCGCTGGGGGAGTCGGCCAGGCCGGACTCCAGCTCCTCGGGGGTGCCCTCCCGGCCGAAGTGCAGGCGGTAGTAGCGGTTGGCCACGTCGTAGTAGTACTCGCGCAGCAGGTCCAGGGCCTCGGGGGTGGTCACGTCGGCCGTGGCGACGGTCCAGAGGCCTGAGCGGCCGGGCGCGGTGTTCGTCATGGGCGCATGATCCACTTCACGGCCCGGCACCGCAATCGGTTTTCCCGGTGCGCCGCCCGTCGCCGGACCCGTCCGGTCTCCGGAGCCGCCCGGTCCGGCCACCCGGCCCCTCCCCGTCCAACCGGCCGGCCCGGCCGCCTGGTCACCCGGCCGCCCGCCGCCGGGCAAAGGAACGGCAAGGACCCCGGTGCGTCGTTGCCCCGCGCGGGTGACGAGGGGATTGGCGGTGGTGCGCGGCGGGGGAGCAGTGCACCTATGAACAGACCATCAGGTTGTCGTATTAGTGGGGGTCTGAGGGGGAATCAGCAGCACCGGAGCGGGGTGAGGACCGGCCTGCTGGCCACCGTCTGCCTCTCCGCCGTCCTCGCCGGCTGCGCCGGTCCGGCCGCTCCCGCCGGGCCGAAGTCCGCCCCGGCCGCCGACGCGAAGGCGACCCCGGCGCCCGCCGCCGAGGCCGTCGCCGTTCCGGGCGCGGCCGCTGCCCCCGCCGCGGCCGCCGAGGGCGCCGACCGCGCGGGCGCCCCGCCCGCGGCCCAGCTGCTGCCCGGCCTTGCCCGCAAGGAGGAGCAGAACAGCAGCGAGGCCATGGTCCGTCAGGAGGCGGCCGCCCGCGCCGCGCTGGAGGCCGCCCAGCACTGGGGCCTGGAGCGTCCGCCGTTGAAGGCCCCGCCGCGCCCGGCGGCCAGGGCCGCGCTCACCCCGGTGCAGGGAGTCAAGCTCGCGGACGGCCGCCCGCCCGTCGTCTACCGGGTGCCGACCGACGACAAGGTGGTCTTCCTCACCGTCGACGACGGCGCCGAGAAGGACCCCGAGTTCTCCCGGATGGCCGAGGAACTGGGCATCCCGCTCAGCGCCTACGTCTCCGACTACCTCGCCCGGGAGAACTACGGCTACTTCCGCGACCTCCACGCCCAGGGCGTGGAGATCAACAACCACACGATCAACCACCGCAACCTGAAGGTGCTGGACTACGAGAGCCAGCGCCAGGAGATCTGCACCCAGCAGGACCAGCTGGAGCAGCAGATCGGGACCCGCCCCCGGCTCTTCCGGCCACCGTACGGCGAGTACAACGACGACACCCTGCGCGCGGCGGCCTCCTGCGGGGTCGAGGCGGTGCCGCTGTGGAACGAGGAGGCCTTCCCGGACCACATGGAGTGGCGCTACGACGACCGGAAGCTGCATCCGGGCGACATCATCCTGACCCACTTCCGGGGCACCGACATCTGGAAGGCCTCGATGCCGGACCTGCTGCGCAAGGTCGTCGACGAGGTCACCGCGCAGGGCTTCGCGCTGGCGCGGCTGGACGACTACCTGTAGCGGCCACCCGCAGCCGCACCCGGCAGCCGCCCCCCCCGTAGCCGCCACCCGCGGCGGCCGCGGGCCGGGCGGCTCAGCCGAGCGAGAGGGCGTCGAGGTACACCCAGGCGCCCTCGTGCCGCACGAAGCGGCTGTTCTCGGTGAGCACGCCCGCCTCGCCGCCCTCGGTCCAGTGCGCCCGGAAGGCGACCGTGCCCTCGGCGTGGAACGCGCCGCCCTCGGTGGTGGCGACCACCTCCAGCCCGGTCCAGCGCAGCCCCGGATCGAAGTCGACCTCCGCGGGCCGGGTGTCCGGGTGCCAGGTGCGCAGCAGGTATGCCTCGTCCTGCGCGGCGAAGGCGCTGAACCGGGAGCGCATCAGGGACTCGGCGGTGGTGGCCTTCGCCTGGCCCCGGTGCAGCCGGCCGCAGCAGTCGCCGTAGGCGGCGGGCAGGCCGCAGGGGCACGGGGAGGAGGGCAGCAGCCGGGGCGCGGTGGCGCGGAGCTCGGAACGACGTCGGGACATGCCGTCCATTCTCCCCCACCCGTCGGACGGCTCCCCGGCGGCCCTGCCCCCGCCGGCCCCGGCCACGGGCCCCGGCCGTCCCCGGCTGCCGCACCCGGCCTGCTCAGGAGCGGGCGGCGCCGAACCAGGCGCGCAGCGCCCGGGCCAGTCCGTCCCGGTCGTCCCGGTCGTCCAGGTCGTCCCGGTCGGGTTCGGTCGCCCAGGCGACGTAGCCGTCCGGGCGCAGCAGCAGTGCGCCGGCCGGCGGCTGCTGGCAGTGGGCCGTGACGAGGTCCACCCGGTCCTTCCAGCCCGCCACCCGGTCCGCGAGGTCGAGCTCCCCACCGGTGAGGTCGATGAGCAACGGGCGTCCGGTGCGGGCCAGTTCGGCGATCCGGACGGGGCCGTCCGGGGTGGTCGCGGTGACGTCCGGCACGAACCGCCCGGCCAGCGGGTGCGGGCAGTCGACCTCGTAGCGGACGTCGCTGCCGGCCATCAGCGCGGCGATCCGGCCGAGGTTGTCCGGGTGCGCCAGCAGCTCGTCGAACAGGGCGCGCACCGCGGTGGTCCCGGGGCCGGGGGCCATCAGGGCCGTCTGTGCCTGGGAGTGCATGAACACCCGCTCGCCGACCGGGCGGCGTTCGCTCTGGTAGCTGTCCAGCAGGCCGGGCGGGGCCCAGCCGTGCAGTTCGGCGGCGAGCTTCCAGCCGAGGTTGGCGGCGTCCTGGAGGCCGAGGTTGAGGCCCGGACCGCCGGTCGCGGCGTGCACGTGGGCGGCGTCGCCGACCAGCAGCACTCGGCCCTGCCGGTAGCTCTCGGCGAGCCGGGTGTTGTGGCCGACGGTGCGGCGCGGGGTGAACGGTCCGGCGGTACGGGCCGGGGCGAGCGCCAGGTCGGCTCCGGTCACCCGGTGGATGCTGGCGCGCAGCTCGTCCAGGGTGAGGGGGTTCCGCCGGTCGACCGGCGGCCCGCCCCACTCCATCGTGGCGATCATGACGGCGTCCGGGTTGAACGGCGAGATGACGAAGACGCCGTTGTCGGTGCGGGTGTGGGTGTACGGGCGGAACGGGGTCGGGCAGCCCGGCAGCAGGACCTCGCCGCCGTCGATGAGGCGCAGCCCCTCGGGCGGCAGCACGTGCGCGACGCGGGAGACCGGGTCGGGTGAGGTGACACCGGGGAAGCCGATGCCGGCGAGTTTGCGGACGGTGCTGTGGCCGCCGTCCGCGCCGACCAGGTACCGGGCGCGCAGCCGCCCGGCGCCGTCGGGGCCGTGGACGTCGAGGGTCACCCCGGTCGGGTCCTGGCTGAAGCCGGTGACCTCGCAGTCGCGGCGCACGGTGACGCCGAGTTCGTGGGCGCGTTCCTCCAGGACCTGCTCGATCCGGTGCTGGGGTACGGGCGCGGCGTGCAGCGGGTTCCGGTCGAGCCGGTGCAGTTCCAGCGGGAAGGCGCCGAACGCGAAGCGCGGCACGGGCTGTGGTGCGCCCGGGAGGCCGCTGAGCGGCTGGTGGAGACCGCGGTGGTCGAGCAGCCGGAGCACCTGGCCGACGAGCCCGTTGGCCTTCTGCTCGCCCGAGCGCGCGGGCAGTCGGTCCAGCACCACCGGCCGGATTCCGGCCAGCGCCAGTTCGCCGGCCAGGAACAGCCCGACCGGGCCGGCGCCGACCACGACGACATCGTGGGTCATCTCAAGTCCCCCTTGGGTACGGCTGGTTCACCGGGTCCGCGGATCGGGAAGCCCGGCCGCCAGCTGTCGCAGCGCTTCGGCGAACAGCGGCTGGAACGGCACCGCCGGGTCGGCGGTCAGGTAGTGCTCGTTGGCGACCTGTAGTGCGGAGAGCGCGGCCGAGGCGACCAGCTTCGGGTAGAGGTCCCGGTCGGGGTCGGTCCCGGTGCGGGCGGCCACCGCCGCCGCCAGGTCGGCGCGGGTCGCGGCACCGCCGCGGACCAGTTCGGCCTGGAGCGCGGGTTCGCGCAGCAGCAGTCGTACGGCGGCCGTCCACCGCGGGTCGGGCTCCTCGGCCGCGTCGTCGAACGGCGCGACCAGCGACCGGGTCAGCGCCTCCCACAGCGGCTCCTCCGCCGGGCGGCCCCGCAGCGCCTCGGCGGCCTGGAGGATCCGGTCGCGGTGCCGGAAGACGATCGCCTCGGCCTTGCTGGAGAAGTAGTTGTTGTACGTGCGGGGGGAGACCCCGGCGGCGGCCGCGATGTCCTCCACCCGGACGTTCTCCAGCCCCCGTTCGACCGCCAGGCGCAGGGCCGCCCAGCTGAGGGCCTCCCGCGTCGCGGCCTTCTTCCGTTCCCGCAGCCCGGGCTGACCGTTCGTCATGGGTCCCACTGTCCAGCAAAGGTGCGCGGTGCGCAATAGTGCGTGGCACGCAAGTTTTTCCCGGGTGCGCGGGTTCTGGCGAGCCGTCCGCCACCTGCGGTTTGTCGCTGGTAGTAGTTGCCTGGTTGCGGAGCGATCCCCGCCGGGAGCCCGTGCCCGCAGGCTTTCCGACGGGACGACTCGACAGGACTTGAGGAGCGGTCATGGGTGGCAGACAGCGTCCGCCGAGAGCGCGGACCCCTCGCCAGGGCAGGCCCGCCGGCGCCGGTGCCAGGGCGAACTCGCGGGCGGAGTTCGCCCGCATCGAGGGCTTCCTGGCCTGGGAGGCGGAGGTCGCGGCGGCCGAACGGGACGCCCGTGCGTTCGCCGCGCAGTTCCCGTGGCTGCCGGTGCCGGAGCGCGAGTCCATCGAACAGGCCTACGCGGCCGACCGGTTGCGCTACGCCGAGGAGGTCGTCGACCGCGCGGTCGAGCGCTGCCGCCGGCTGGCGGCCCGCTACCGCGTCGAGTGCCGCCGGATCTGCGCCCGCTGGGCGGCGCTCTGCCTCTCCGTCACGGTGGCCGCGGCGCTGTTCGCCGTCGTCCCGGCCGTCCTGCGCGGCTGAACCGTCGTTCCGGCCGGCACCGTCCTGTGCGGCCGGGCGCGCCCGGCCGTCGTCGACGGTCCCGGGCACGACGAGGGCCCGCTGTGCCGTCTCCGGCACAGCGGGCCCTTTCCGATGGCGGGGCAGTCGGGGGATCAGTGGTGGCCGTGGCCGCTGGTGATCTCCTCGTGCTCCTCCACGGTGGGCTTGGCGATCTGGCTGTACTCGCCGTAGAAGCCGCGGGAGAGCTTCACCCGCGCGCGGGTCCACAGCCCGGTCCGGCGGGCCACCCCGTTCTCGTCCACCTCGGGCGGCAGCACGGAGGGCTGGGGCTGGTCGTGCGAGGTGAGGGTGTAGAGCCGGCCCTGCGGCAGCGGGGCGTGCACCTCGACGAACTCGCCGTGCTGGAGCCGGTTGATGACGCCGGTCTCCCGGCCGTGCAGCACCTTCTCCCGGTCCCGTCGCTGGAGCCCCAGGCACCACCGCTTGGTGATCACGAAGACGACCACCGGCACGGTGAAGAAGCCGGCCCGCACCGCGTAGGTGATCGCGTTGATCGAGAGGTGGAAGTGGGTGGCCAGCAGGTCGTTGCCGCCGCCGGCCAGCAGGAGCAGGTAGAGGCCGATCCAGGCCGCGCCGAAGGCGGTGCGGACCGGGGCGTTGCGCGGCCGGTCGGCGATGTGGTGCTCGCCCCGGTCCCCGGTGATCCAGGCCTCCAGGAAGGGGTAGCACCAGATCACCAGCAGCACGGCCGGGAAGACCATCAGCGGGATGAACACCCCGAGGTTGAGGGTGTGGCCGCCCCAGACGCTGATCTCCCAGCCGGGCATCACCCGGATCAGGCCCTCGGAGAAGCCCATGTACCAGTCCGGCTGGGCGTCGGTGGACACCTGGTCCGGACGGTACGGGCCGTACGCCCAGATCGGGTTGACCGTGGCGATCGCCGACATCACCGCGACCACGCCGAAGACCAGGAAGAAGAAGCCGCCCGCCTTGGCCGTGTAGACCGGCAGCAGCGGCATGCCGACCACGTTGCTGTTGGTCCGGCCGGGCCCGGCGAACTGGGTGTGCTTGTGGTAGAAGACCAGGATCAGGTGCGCCGCGAGCAGGCCCACCATGATGCCCGGGATCAGCAGGACGTGGACGGTGAACAGCCGGGGGATGATGTCGGTGCCCGGGAACTCGCCGCCGAAGAGGAAGAACTGCAGGTACGTCCCGACGATCGGGATGGACAGGACGGCGCCCTCCATGAAGCGGATGCCGGTGCCGGAGAGCAGGTCGTCCGGCAGCGAGTAGCCCATGAAGCCGTCGAACATGCCCAGGATCAGCAGCAGCGCGCCGAAGACCCAGTTGATCTCGCGCGGCTTGCGGAACGCGCCGGTGAAGAAGACGCGCATCATGTGGGTCAGCATCGAGGCGACGAAGACGATCGCGGCCCAGTGGTGGATCTGGCGCATCAGCAGGCCGCCGCGCACGTCGAAGCTGATCCGGACCGTCGAGGAGTAGGCCTCGGACATCGGGATGCCCTTGAGCGGCACGTACGACCCGTCGTAGACGACCTCGCCCATGCTCGGCGTGAAGAACATGGTGAGCCAGACGCCGGTGAGGATGATGATGACGAAGGTGTAGAGCGCGATCTCGCCCAGCATGAAGGACCAGTGGTCGGGAAAGATCTTGCGCAGATTGGCCTTGGCCAGGGAGTAGATGCCGAGTCGGCCGTCGGTCCAGTCGGCCAGGGCCTCGGCCGGGTTGGCGGGGTTGGCGCGCGTGCTGGTCACCGGTCCCGGCTGCGACTGCTGGTCGGTTCTCACGACGGGCTCCCCGGCGTCCTCGGCGTACCGTGCTGGAGGCCCGCCGGCGGGAACGCCGGCCGGCGAAGTGTTGTGATCATGGGACCTCTCGATACGGGCCCGCCGGCCGGACCGGCGCGCGGACCAGGTGTTCCACTGGACCCGTTGCTCAGGGTGATGGAGCGCTTACTCTGTCATGCTGTCGGCAGGGGGCCGACTGTGCACGTCCATCGGCCCGTCCGGCCGCTCGTGTCGGGCCGGACGGGGGGCCCTGACGCCCGATCGGCTGGCCGCCGCTCGGCCCAACGGGTGCCGATGCTGCGGTCGGGTGCCGCTGAAGCGTTTCGGCGCGCGCCGTGTCCGGGGGTCGCCCGCTCCGGGGCCTACGCTGCGCCAATGGCGGATCACCGTGAACTCTTCGAGGACGTCTCCGAGGCCCTGGCCCGCGCAGGGTTCGACACCGGCCCGGGTCCCTCACCGCTGTGGATCGACCGTCACCCCGAGGGCGTGGTGGTCGGCTGGACGCCGGGCGCGGAGCCGGGCGGTCCGCCCTCCCGGGAGGCGGTCGCGGCCCTGAGCGGCGCGGCCGCGGTCGTGCTGCGCGAGTGCGGCTACCTGGTCGCCGGCACGGAGGAGGGGGATCTGCTGGTGCGTTGCGCCGAACCGGTGACGGTCCCGGACTCGCCGGAGCCGGAGCCGGTGCCGGAGCAGTGGTGGGGGTGAGCGGGGCCGTCCGACGAGCAGGGGCGGGCCGCGGCGGTGAGCCGGGGCCCGCCCGCTTCGTGCCGAGGCGGCTCAGGGCGTGTCTTCAGGAGCCGAGGGTGAAGCCGATCACCGCGCCGCCGCCCTCCCGGTTGGCCGCGAAGGCCGTCCCGCCGTGCGAGCGGGCCACCTCGTGCACGATGGCCAGGCCCAGGCCGGAGCCGGGCAGGCTGCGGGCCGCGGTGGCCCGGTAGAAGCGGTCGAAGACCCGTTCGAGGTCGGCCGCGTCGATGCCCGGGCCGCGATCGCGCACCTCCACCCGCGGACCGCGCACCACCACCTCGATCGGACTCGTCCCGGCCGGGTCGAACTTGGCGGCGTTGTCCAGCAGGTTGCCCACCGCGCGGGCCAGGGCGTCCGGCCGGGCGGTGACGACGGTTGCGTCCGCGTCCACCGTGATCTCCCGGTCGCTGCGCCGCCGGGCCTGGGCGGCGGCCTGCCGGACCACGTCGGCGAGCACCACCCCGGTCGGCCGCTCGTCCGCCCGGCGGTCCGCCGCGAGTGCCACCAGCTTCTCCACCAGCTGGGTCAACTCCCGGGCCTCGTCGGCCAGGTCGGTCATCAGGGCGGCCCGTTCGGCGGGCGGCAGCCGGTCCAGGCTGGGGAGCACCGAGAGGTTGGTGCGCAGGCTGGTCAGCGGGGTGCGCAGCTCGTGCCCGGCGTCCTGGACCAGCCGGCGCTGGTTCTCCTTGGCGGTGGCCAGCCGGACCAGCATCCGGTCGAAGGCCCGGCCGAGCCGGCCCACCTCGTCCGTTCCGGCGGCGGGCACCGGGACGTCCAACCGCCCACTGGCGGCGACCAGTTCGGCCGCTTCGGTGAGCCGGACCAGCCGTCCGGCGATTCCCCGGGCGAGCAGCCGGCCGGCCGCGCCGGCGAGCGCCGCGACGACCGCCACCAGGGCCGCCGTGCGGGTCCGCAGGGCGGTCAGCAGCTCCTCGGTGGGACCGACCTGCTGGATGATCTGGACCGCGCCGCGCCGACCGCCGAGCGAGACCACGCCGATCCGGTAGGCGCCGCCGTGCCAGTGCCGCAACCCGGTGGCGGTGCGGCCGGGCTGCTCGGCGCGGGCCAGCTCGTGGTCGGCGGGCGTCGGCGGCAGGTCGAGGCGGGCGGTGCCGGGGACGATCCGGCCGTCGGGGTCGAGGGACTGGGTGGTGACCCGGATCGGGCGCACCAGGTCGTCGCTCAGCCCGCTCGGCCCGGAGAAGTCGCCCGGGAAGAGGACCTGCCGCTCGACCTGCCGGTCGACGGAGTCGACGGCGGCGGTGAAGTCGGCGGTCTCGTCGTCCCGGATCAGCCGGGCCGCGGCGTGGTAGCCGAGTGCGCCGATCAGCACCGCGACCAGCGCGGCGATCGCGGCGAAGGCCAGCGCGAGGGTGGTGCGCAGGCCCGGGCGCGGCAGCCGGCGGAGGCGCGCCGCCGGGCCGCTCACGGCTCGCGCAGCGTGTAGCCGACGCCGCGGACGGTGTGGATCAGCGGGGCCAGGCCGGGGAGGTCGAGCTTGCGGCGCAGGTAGCCGATGAACACCGCGAGGTTCTTCGAACCGGGGCCGAAGTCGTAGCCCCAGATCCGCTCGTACAGGGTGGCCTGGTCGAGGACGGCGCCGGCGTGCCGGGCCAGCAGCTCCAGCAGGTCGAACTCGGTGCGGGAGAGTTCGAGCTCCCGGGTGGAGCGCCAGGCTCGCCGGGCCGGCGGCTCGATCCGCAGGTCGGCGACGGTCAGCACCTCGGCGGCGGGCCCGGGCGGGTGGCGGCGCAGCAGGGCGCGCAGCCGGGCGAACAGCTCGTCCACGTCGAAGGGCTTGACCAGGTAGTCGTCGGCGCCGGCGTCGAGGCCGGCGATCCGGTCCGGGACCTCGACCCGGGCGGTGAGCATCAGTACCGGGGTGCGGTCGCCGGCCGCCCGCAGCCGGCGGCAGACCTCCAGACCGTCCGGCTCGGGCATCATCACGTCGAGGACCAGGACGTCCGGGCGCTGCTCGGCGAGGATGGCCAGGGTCTGGGCGCCGTCGGCCGCGACCCGCACCCGGTAGCCCTCCAGCATCAGGGCGCGGGCGAGCGAGTCGCGGATGGCCCGGTCGTCCTCGGCGATCAGCACGGTGTGGGTCATGGCGGAGATTCTCCCCGGCGTGGTCACGGCGTTTCCGGGCGGGGCCGGGGTGTTGGGCTCGCTCCCGGGGCGGTCGGCGACGGCCGCCGGTTTCGCGCGGTGCTTCGCGGGCGTACGGTGGCCGTACGGTGGCGCGCCGCCGGGTGGGCGGGTCGCCGGGTCCGTGTCGGCACGCCCTGCCGGAGGCCGCGATGGCAGACCGGATGGTCTTCTTCACCACTCCGCGCGCGGAGCGGGCGCGGCGGGACGCGCGGGAGCGGCTGGGGGACTGGCGGGAGGTGTACCGGCCGGGGGCGCTGCTGCCGGTGGTGGGCGGGCAGGCGGGGCGGTGCATGGAGTGCGGGCTGCCGTTCTGCCACAGTGCCTGTCCGCTGGGGAACCTGGTGCCGGAGTGGAACCGGCTGGTGGCGGAGTCGGATCCGGGGTCGGGGGCTGGTACGGGGTCAGGGGCTGGGACGGGGTCGGATCCGGGGTCGGGGGCGGAGGAGCGGGGCGGGGGAGCGGACTGGCGGGCGGCCGCGGCGCGGCTGCTGGCGACCAACAACTTCCCGGAGTTCACCGGGCGGCTCTGCCCGGCGCCCTGTGAGAGCGCCTGCGTGCTGGCGATCGACGGCGCGGCGGTGACGATCAAGAACGTGGAACTGGCGATCGCCGACCGGGCCTGGGAGGCGGGCTGGGACGTGCCCCGGCCGCCCGAGTGCCGGGAGCGGGCCGGTGGTCGGCGGATCGCGGTGATCGGCTCGGGCCCGGCCGGGCTGGCCGCCGCCCAGCAGCTGACCAGGGCCGGGCACACCACCACGGTGTACGAGCGGGCCGACCGCGCGGGCGGGCTGCTGCGGTACGGCATCCCGCCGTTCCGGTTGGAGAAGCACCGGCTGGAGCGTCGGCTGGACCAGCTGCGGGCCGAGGGCGTCGACCTCCGCACCGGGGTGTGGGTCGGCCGGGACGTCCCGGGCGAGGACCTGCGGGCCGGGTACGACGCGGTGGTGGTCGCGGTGGGCGCGACCGCCTGCCGGGACCTGCCGGTGCCGGGACGGGACCTGTCCGGGGTGCACCAGGCGATCGAGTACCTGACCTGGGCGAACCGGGTGGACGAGGGCGACCGCCCGGTCTCGCCGGTGTCCGCCGAGGGACGGGACGTGGTGATCGTCGGGGGCGGGGACACGGCGGCGGACTGCCTGGGGACGGCGCTGCGCCAGCGTGCCGCGTCGGTCACCCAGTTGGACGTCAACCAGCGTCCGCCGCGGGGCCGGGACGCCGGGCAGCCCTGGCCGGTGCACCCCAAGGTCTACCGGGAGACCACCTCGCACCAGGAGGCCGGCGCCGCGGAGGCCGGGCCCCGGGTGTTCGCGGCGGCCACCGTGGGCTTCGAGCCTGGCCCGGACGGCCGACTGGCCGCCGTCCGCTTCGCCGAGGCCGAACCCGCCGACCGCAGCCCGCGGGCCGGCACCGAGCGCAGCCTGCCGGCGCAACTGGTGCTGCTCGCGCTGGGGTTCACCGGGCCGGAGCCGGACCGGCGGCTGTTCGCCCAACTCGGCCTCGCCACCGGGGCCGGGGGTGTCCTGGCGAGGGACGACGGCTTCGCCACGGCGGCGGAGGGCGTGTTCGTCGCGGGGGACGCCGGGCGCGGGCAGTCGCTGATCGTCTGGGCGATCGCCGAGGGGCGGGCGGTCGCGGCGGCGGTCGACCGGTACCTGCGGGGGTGGACGGAGCTGCCGGCGCCGATCCGGGCCTCGGCGCGCGCGCTCGCGGTGTGAGTCCGGGAGCGCCCGCGCCGGGCAGGGCTGCTGCGGGGTCCGGCGGCCCGTCGGACGGGTGCCAGCACAGGCGGGTGCCAGAACAGACGGGGTGTCAGAACAGCGGCAGGCGGCGGAGGAACACGTCCTCGACGCCGTTGGTGTCCCCGGGGACGAGAGTGCCGTCGGACGAGGTGAACACCACGGTGGTGCCGAAGGCGCCGGGGAAGGGGGCGTGCGAGGGGCCGGTGCTCTGCGAACCGTCGCCCGCCAGGCTGACCCGCTCGGTGCGGCCGGTCCACAGGTCGTGCCGGAACACGTCCTCGGCGCCGTTGGTGTCGCCGGGGACGAGGTTCGCCGCCTCAGAGCTGAAGAGGACCCACCGGTCGTCCGCGGTGATCCGGCCGTCGTAGGAGCTCAGGGTGGTCGTCGTGCCGGGCAGGCCGGCGCTGACCAGGGTCTCGGTGCCCTGCTCGAGGTCGCGGACGTAGACCTCGAAGTGGCGGTCCCACTGGGAGTCGCCGTGCAGGACCCAGGAGGAGTAGACGGCGTAGCGGCCGTCGGGGCTGATCGAGGGGTTGACCACGCCCTTGTATCCGCCGTCGGCGTCCGGGCTGGCCAGGCTCGTCCGCCCGGTACGCAGGTCGCGGGCGTACAGCGGGTAGGTGCGCGGCTTGCGGATCTCCGCGCGGGTGTCGGGTCGGGAATCGGGGAGGGCGTCGGGGAGGGCGTCGGCGCGGGAGTGGGGGCGGAACGAGTCGGCGGTGAACTCCTGGTCGGAGCCGGCCTTGAGCTCGGCGACCGCGTCCGGGGAGAGGGCGCCGGCCCGGCCCGGGTCCAGGAGGTTGGTCGCCTTGGAGATGAAGACGACCGTGTTGCCGTCGGCGCTGATCTCCGGCGCGGAGGAGGAGGCGTCCGCCTCCCTGCCGTCCGCGCCGATGCTGACCAGGCGGGTGTCGCCCGTCCAGCGGTCGGTGACGTAGATGTTGCCGCCGAACCAGGTGACCGTGCCGGGGGCGAGGTCACCGCGGTTGGACTGGTAGGCGACGTAGCGGCCGTCCCAGCTGATCGAGGGGACGCCGGAGAGCTTGCCGGTCTGCGGCGCTCCCGTCCTGCCGACGCTGATCAGCCGGGTCTCGCCGGTCCGGCGGTCGTGGACGTAGACGTCCTCGGAGCCGCGGTTGGCGTCGGGGGCGAGGTTGGTGGCGGTGGAACTGAACGCCACGTAGCGGCCGTCGCCGCTGATGGCGGCCTGGTAGGAGGCGCCGTCGGCCTGGGCGCCGCCCGGGCCCGTGTCGACCCGTTCGGTGTGGCCGGTCCACAGGTCGCGGACGAAGACGTCGGACGTGCCGTTGGTGTCGCCGGGCACCAGGTCGGCGGCCTCCGAGGTGAAGACGGCGAAGCGGCCGTCGGCGCTCAGGCCCTCGGCCTGCGAGGCTCCGGTGGCCTGGGCCTGTCCGAGGCCGACGGAGACGCGTTCCGTGCGGGAACCCGGCCAGCCGGCCGGGCCCGCTTCGGCCGGAGCGGCCTGGGCCGGTGCGGCGACGGCGGCGGCCAGTGCGGCGGCCGCGACGGCGCAGGCCGTGCGCAGCGGGCGGCGGATGCGGATCATCTGGTTCCCTCCCCTGGGATCGGCCGTGCCGCGTCGGCGGTGGACGCCGAACTCCCCGGCGGCCGGCTCGGGGTGAGCCAACCGCCGGGCGGGGCGGTCGGTCAACGGTTGTGCGCCGGGAGCGGCGCATCCGTGCCGGGAGTCCGCGGACGCGACCGAGTCGGGTACGTACGGCCGTTGCGGCGATCCGGCGACAGGGGTGTCAGGAGATCGGCGTACAGGGGGCGGAGGGTGAGGGCGTGGGAGTGCGTTGTGGGGCGCGGGGGGTGGCCCTTGGGTGAGGTCCGTCACGGGGTGGGCTCCGCGGTGGCCGGCTCGGTGCGGTGGGCCCGCTGGTCGTAGCGCCAGAGCGCGGGGATCGCGGCGGACAGCGCGGCCGAGCTGCCGAGGCAGAGCAGGCCACCGGTGCGCAGGGCCGCCCGGATGCCCTGTCGGGAGGCGAGCCCGCCGGCCCGGAGGTCGCCCAGGGCCGGTCCGGCGGAGCCGATCAGCGTCTCCAACCCGGCGGCGCGGACCCGGAGTTCGTCGGGAATGGACTGGTTCCAGATGGCGCTGCGGAAGGTGTCGCCGATCCAGTGCGCGCCGCCCGCGACGGCCAGGCAGAGCAGCACCGTCCACAGTCCCGGGGCGAACGCGGCCGCGGCCGTCGCCGCGCCGACCAGGGCGGCGGAGAGCAGGACCAGCCGGCCGTGCCGGTGCACCCGTCCCGCCCACCCGCCGGTCGCGGCGGCGAGCAGGCTGCCGGCCGCACTGGCCGAGTAGAGCAGGCCGAGCGCCCAGGTGGCGTCCAGGTCCGCGGCCAGGAACGGGAAGAGCGCGGTGGGCAGGGCGAAGACGGTGGCGGCGAGGTCGGCCAGGTAGGTGCCGATCAGGTCGGGCCGCCGGGCCGCGTACCGGGCGCCGTCGAGGAACTCGGTGAGCTGCGGCGCCTCGGCGTCCCGCGCGGAGGGGACCGGCCGGACCCGGGCGAGCAGGGCGATCGAGATCAGGAAGGTGCCGAGGTCGACCAGGTAGGCCGCCGGGACGCCGGCGGTGGCGATCAGCAGGCCGGCCGCCGCCGGGCCGGCCACGCCACCGACGCTCCAGCGCAGCGAGAGCAGGGCGCCCGCCGCCACCAACTGGTCCTGGGGAACCAGCCGGGGGACCATCGCCTCGACCGAGGGCTGCTGGATGCCCTGGAGTGCCGCGGCCACCCCGGCGGCGGCGTAGAGCGGCCAGACGGAGGGCGTGCCGAGCAGCGCGTTGGCCAGCAGCAGGGCGCTGAGGGCGGCCAGTGCGACCTCGGTGACCAGGGCGACGGTGCGGCGGTCGGCCCGGTCGGCGAGGACGCCGCCGTAGAGGCCGAACAGGACGGTGGGCACGAGTTCCACCGCGCCGACCGCGCCCACGGCCAGCGGTGAGCCGGTGAGGTCGGCGATCTGGAGCGGGATCGCCGTCATGGTGAAGATCGAGCCGAGCAGGGTGACCGTGCCGGAGGTCCAGGTCAGCCGGAAGTCCCGGGAGGACCGCCAGGGCGCGGTGTCGGGCAGCAGTCGGGACCGGAAACGGTCCCTTCCGGAGGTCGTGTCCGGTCCGGAGGTCATGAGGGGCGGGATCCCTTCGCGGCCGTCGGCGTGGCGACGGCTCTCCTTATCGCTGATAAATTCCAGCTCGGGAACTTATCGGCGATAAGGTGGGTCTGGCAAGCGATTAACCCGGGAGGTCGATCGGATGGCGCTGCGGCGCGACGAGGTGGTGCGCACGGCACTGCGCCTGCTCGACGAGGAGGGCATCGACGGGCTGACCACCCGCCGGCTCGCCCGTGAACTCGGCGTCCAGTCACCGGCGTTGTACTGGCACTTCAAGAGCAAGCGGGAACTGCTCGACCTGATGGCCGAGGCGATGCTCGCCGAGGCCCTCCCGCCCGACCGCGAGCCGGACCCGGCGCACTGGCCCGAGTGGATCGCCGCCGACGCCCGCGCCAAGCGGAACGCCCTGCTCGCCTACCGCGACGGCGCCCGGGTGCACGCCGGAACCCTGCCCACAGAGAGCGAACTCCCAGCGGTCGAGGCCCAGTTGAGTGCCCTCTGCGGGGCCGGGCTGCGCCCGCGCACGGCGCTGCGGCTGCTGCTGACCGTCGACCGCTACATCATGGGCTGGGTCACCGAGGAGCAGGCCTGGCGGCAGGACGCCGCGGACCGCGACCGGCCGCCGTTCCCGGACGAGGCGCTGAGCGAACTGCCGCTGCTGCGCGAGGCGGTCGACGTGCTGCGGATGACGGACCACGACGCCGACTTCGAGTACGGGCTGCGGGTGCTGGTCGAGGGGTTCCGCGCGGAGATCGCGCGGGAGGCGGGGGAGGCGGGAGAGGGGCGTTAGGGCCGTCAGGGCCGTCAGGGCCGGCTCCTGGATTTCGGCGGCCCCGAGGATGCGGGCTTCAGGAGCGGGCCAGGCGGAGGGCTTCGCGCAGTCGGCCGTTGGAGGCCGCGAGCAGGCGGGCGGCGGTGGGGGCGTCCACGTCCGCGAGCAGGGACAGGACCGCGTCCTTGGCCCGGCCGCCGGTCGCGGCCAGGGCGCGGTCGACCGCGGCCTCGTCGGCGCCGGTCGCCTCGGCGACGATCCGTCGGGCGCGGCCGCGCAGCTTGTCGTTGGTGGCGCGCAGGTCGACCATCAGATTTCCGTACGTCCGTCCGAGGCGGACCATCACGGCCGTGGACAGCAGGTTGAGCACCAGCTTCTGCGCCGTGCCCGCCTTGAGCCGGGTCGATCCGGCCAGGATCTCCGGTCCGACCTCCACCTCGACACCCAGCTCGGCCGCGGCCGCGAGCGCCGAGCCCCGGTTGCACGCCAGCCCGACGGTCAGCGCCCCGGCTGCCCGGGCGGCGCGGACGGCGGCCAGCGGGTAGGGCGTGCGGCCGGAGGCGGAGACGCCGACCAGGGTGTCGGCGGGGGAGAGGGCGAGTGCGGCGACGTCGGCCTCGGCGAGGTCGGTGCGGTCCTCGGCGCCCTCGGCGGCCGCCGTGACGGCCGAGCGCCCGCCCGCGATCAGGCCGACGACCAGCGCCGGATCGGTGCCGAAGGTCGGCGGGCACTCGACGGCGTCCAGCACACCGAGCCGCCCGGCCGTCCCCGCGCCGGCGTAGACCAGTCGGCCACCACGCGCCATCCGGGCGGCCACGGCGTCGACCACGGCGGCGATCCGGTCCAGCTCCCCGGCGACCACCGCGGGCACCGTGCGGTCCTCGGCGTTCATCAGGCGAAGTAGCTCGACCGTGGGCAACTGGTCGATCGCGGCCCACTCGGGGCGGACGGTCTCGGTGGCGGGAACGGCGTCACGGCTGCGGCTCATGCGCCCGCCTCGCTCGCTTCGTTCGCGCATGCGCACCTCTTCATGACTCTCCCCGGCCTCGGCCGGGGGGACCCCCATGCTGCGCTCGCTCATACGGCCAGCCTCCCCCGGTGCGAGGTGCCCGAATCCGGGCAAGCGTGGAGGGAAGGAGGTGGTGGCCGTGGAACCGACCGTTGCCGAACTGTTGGACCGGTTCGGCCGCACCTACGCGGAGGAGGCCGGGATCACGCTGCGGGACAAGCCCTCGCCGCTGTACCGGCTGCTCGTCCTGACCGTACTGTGCTCGGTGCGGATCAGCGCCGGCACCGCCACCGCGGCGGCCCGCGAACTGTCGGCCGCCGGGCTGCGGACCCCGCGTGCGATGGCCGACGCCCGGCGCGGGACGCTCATCGACGCCCTGGGCCGGGCCCACTACGTGCGCTACGACGAGAGCACCGCCACTGCGCTCGGGCAGGGGGCCGAGCTGCTGCTCGACCGCTGGCACGGCGACCTGCGGCGGCTGCGGGAGGAGGCCGGGGGCGAGTCGGAGCGGATCGGTGAGTTGCTCCGGGAGTTCCCCCGGATCGGGCCGGTCGGTGCCGGGATCTTCCGGCGCGAGGCGCAGGCGGTCTGGCCCTCGCTGCGGCCGTACTTCGACGACCGGGTGCTGGAGGAGGCCCGGACGCTCGGGCTGCCGGGTGAACCGGAAGGACTGGCGGCGCTGGTCGGGCCGGGGGACCTGGCCCGGTTGGCGGCGGCGCTGACCAGGGCGAGCCTGGCACACGTGGGGGCGGGGTGACGTGCGGGCCGTTCGGGGGCCGGCTCGGAGTCCCGAGGTCCCGGCGGTCCCAGGTCCAGGTGGTCCAGAGGTCCCGGTGGTTCCGAGCGCCCGGGCGGGTCAGGCCATCCAGAAGAAGACCGCCGTCATCCGCCGCTCGGCCAGCTCGGTGCCGTAGTAGCCGGTGGCGCTGTGGATCAGGTTGGCGTGGTAGAGGAGCAGTTGGTTGTAGCGGTTGGGGACGCGGACGTCCTCCGTGAAGTGGTCGGCCGGGACGTGGCGGGTGCCGAGCGCCTCGACCAGGTTGTTGTGAGGGGCGTTGACCAGGTTGCCGCCGAGGCGGCCGCCGGGGAACTGCTGGCGGTAGAAGCTGGTGCCGGCGTCCTTGGGGGCGCCGGGGCTGAGGTAGAGGACGGCGGCGTAGCGGCAGAGCGCGCGGGAGTCGGTGTGGGGGCGGGACTCGGACTCCCCGGCGCCGACGACCTGGACGCAGTTGTGGTTGAGCGTGCCGCCGCCCGGGGTGCTCTGCACCCAGAGCCGGGAGGCGCCGGTGGCCTTGCGGACCAGCGCCTCGACCCGCGCCAGCTCGTCGGGTTCCAGGCCCGGCATGGTGCGCAGTCCGGGCCATGTCTCGGGGCGGTGCGGGTAGCCCTCCGTCCAGTCCCCTCGGGCCAGGCAGCGTTCCCGGACGGCGTCCGGGTCGGGCAGCACGTTGTCCAGGACCCAGTAGTCCCGGCCCCGGGTGGGTTTGCGGTAGGGCAGGACCGGCAGGGCGGTGGGCCTGATGGGCTGTGGGGGCATGGGCCGACGATAGGGGCGGTGATCGTCAACGTTCTGCCGTGAGCAGGTCAACCTTTCGTCAAGGCTGCCCTGACCTGGTCCGATTCCCGGGGCGCCGGGCGCGGGGCCGGTGGTCCGGTGCTCCGGTGCTCTAGTCCTCCCGTACGGCGAAGCTCCCCAGGGCGCCCTCCAGGCGGTCGTAGGCCCGGACCGCCGAGGGGCGGACCGCGGTGGCGATCGCCGCCTGTTCCTCGCCCGCCAGGGTGCGCCGGAACACCTCGGCGAACACCGCCCGGTCGACGGCGGCGAGCAGCGCGGCGGCGACCCGGCACTCGAAGCCGACGGGTCTCTCGTGCACGGCCTCGGCCAGCGCCTCGGCGAGTGCCGTCTCGCTCTGCTCGTGCAGCTCGCGCAGCCGGGCGCCCAGCGCGGGACTGTCGAAGACGGTGCGGGCGAAGGCCTGGCCGGAGAAGCCGAGCCGGGCGTCGTGCCGGTCGAGACCGGCCAGGCAGTCGCGGCGCAGCGCGGCGAGCGCGGACTCGCCCGGCGCGCGTTCGGCGACGGTTCCGGCGAGCCGGCCGGCGAGCTCCTCGTGCAGGTCGAAGAAGAGGTCCTCCTTGCGCGGGAAGTGGTTGGTGACGGTCATCTTGGCGACGCCCGCGGCCGCCGCGACCTCGGCGATGGTCGTGCGGTCGAAGCCCCGCTCGATGAAGAGCCTGGTCGCGGCGTGCGAGATCGCCTCGCGGGTGCGGCGCTTGTTGAGCTCGCGCAGGTTCGGCGTGGTCCCGGTCTCGGTCATGGCGGGAGCGTAGCGCAGGTCGATGGGTCGAGCACAGTAATTAGGTTTGACCCAGAAGCTTGGTCCGTCCTAAGTTTCTTCCGGGCGGTCGGACCGGCCGCCCGGGTGAGCGTCCGCGAGTGTGCCGGGCGCGGGTCGGAATGACCGCGCGCGGCTTCGGGGAGCGGCTCGCCCGGAGGCGACCAGGGGAGGGCGCATGACCACATCCGTCACGGCGAAGGACCGACCGGAAGGAGTCCGGGAGGGGCAGTCGGAGCCGATTCCGCCGGGCCTGTGGAAGATGGGCGGGGTGCTCGCGCTGGGTCCGGTGCTCGCGCTGTTGGACAGCACGATCGTCAACGTCGGCATCGACCCGGTGGGCCGCGATCTGCACAGCTCGATCGGGGCGGTGCAGTGGGTGGCCACCGGGTACCTGCTGGCGATCTCGCTGACGATGCCGCTCTCGGGCTGGGCCGCGGCCCGGTTCGGTGGGCGGCGGGCGTGGCTCGCCTCGGTCGTCCTGTTCGTGCTCGGATCGGCGCTGTGCGGCCTGGCCTGGTCGACGGGCAGTCTGATCGCCTTCCGGGTGCTGCAGGGGATCGGCGGCGGGATGATCCAACCGCTTGGCCAAGCGATCATCATACAAGCGGCCGGGCCGTCCAGGGTCGGGCGGGTGATGGGCACGCTGATGCTTCCGATCAGCCTGGCCCCGGTGCTCGGCCCCATCCTCGGCGGGCTGGTGCTGGAGCACTTCGACTGGCGCTGGATGTTCCTGCTGAACGTGCCGGTCGGATTGGTGATCCTGCTGCTCGCCGCCCGCTGGCTCCCGGCTGACGAACCGTCGGAGGCGCCGAAGCCCCGGCTGGACGTGACCGGCCTGGTGCTGCTCTCGCCCGGCCTGACCGGGCTGGTCTACGGGTTCTCGACGATCGGTGACGGTGCGACGGCCGGCTGGGCCGCTCTGGGGGTCGGCACTGTGCTGGTGGCGCTCTACGGCCGGCACGCGCTGCGGGTGGGCCGCGGGGGCGTCCGCACGCCGCTGATCGACCTGCGGCTGTTCGCCCGGCGCGGCTTCAGCGTGGCGACGGCGAACAGCTTCCTGCAGGGCGCCGCGCTCTACAGCTCGATGTTCCTGGTGCCGCTGTACTACCAGCAGGTGCGGCACGCCAGCGCGGTGGAGGCCGGTCTGCTGCTGGCTCCGCAGGCCCTCGGCACGGCGGTCACCGCCATGCTGGCCGCCCGGATGACCGACCGCATCGCGCCGCGTCCGCTGATCCTGATCGGCATCGCCTGCTCCCTGGTCGGCACGATCGCGTTCACCCGACTGGGCAGTGGCTCCGAACCCGCCGGCTGGCTGATCGCCGCCTCGCTGGCACTGCGCGGCGCGGGCATGGGGATGATCGCGATACCCGGCCTGGCGGCGGTGTACGGGAGCGTCGAGAAGGACCAGGTGCCGACGGCGGCGGGTGCGGTCAACGTGCTGAACCGGGTGGGCGGAGCGCTCGGCACGGCGGTGCTCACGCTGGCACTCCAGCGGGCGCAGGACGGGCACCCGAGCCACCCGGGTGCGGCCTTCGGCGAGACCTTCTGGTGGGTGCTGGCGCTGTCCGCGCTCGCCATCGCTCCGGCGCTGCTCTACCCGAACACCCGCAAGTCCGGCTGACCGCCGGTCGGTTCCCGACCACCCAGGCATGGAGGTACCCCGTGTTCACCCGTCACCCCGACGGCCTTCGGCTGCTCAGCGTGCACGCGCACCCCGACGACGAGTCCAGCAAGGGCGCGGCCACCCTCGCCCGGTACGCCGCCGAGGGCGTCGACGTCCTGGTCGCCACCTGCACCGGGGGCGAGCGCGGCTCGGTGCTCAACCCGGCCATGGACCGGCCCGAGGTCCGCGCCGACATCGCCCGGGTCCGGCGCGAGGAGATGGCCGCGGCCCGGGAGATCCTCGGCGTGCGCCAGCAGTTCCTCGGCTTCGTCGACTCCGGGATGCCCGGGGCGGGCGAGCCGCTCCCGGAGGGCTGCTTCGCCGCCCAGCCGGTGGAACTGGCGGCGGAGCCGCTGGTCGCGCTGATCCGGGAGTTCCGCCCGCAGGTGGTGATCACCTACGACGAGACCGGTGGCTATCCGCACCCGGACCACGTGATGACCCACCGGGTCACCGCGGCGGCCCTCGAAGCCGCCGCTGACCCGGAACGCCACCCCGGGCTGGGCGGGCCCTGGCAGGTGTCCAAGCTCTACTACCACCTGGCACTCTCCCGGGCCTGGTTCCAGGCCCTGCACGACGCCGTGACGGAACGGGGCCTCCGCTCGGAGATGGGCGAGCTGCTCGCCGGCTGGCCCGACACCCCGCCCGCCCTGGCCACCACCACCCGGATAGCGTGCGCCGAGCAGTTCGCCGTACGGGACGCGGCGATGCTGGCGCACGCCACCCAGGTCCAGCCGGGTGTGGCCTTCATGGCCCACCCGCGGGACATCGAGCGCGCGGTCTGGCCGACCGAGGACTACCACCTGGCCCGGAGCCTCGTGCCGGGGCCCGGCGCGGGGCCCGACGCGGCGCCAGGGGGCGCGGCCGGGGCGGGCGAGGTCGAGACCGACCTGTTCGCCGGGCTCCGGGCGGGAGCGGGAGCGGGATGAGCCTCACGGTGGGTGCGGCGGTGAGGGCCGCCGCGGCGAAGCTCGGCCGCGTGCCGGCTGTCGTCCGCTCAGCACTGGCCGTCGGCGAGCACGTAGTAGCCCGGGCCGGTCTGCTTCAGGGTGTGGGTCACGAAGGTGTTCCAGAGCCCCATGCTCTGGCCCGAGCCGAGGGTGTAGGCGAGGCCGCCGCTCTGGGTGGCACGGCCGGCCAGCACGTGCGCGTAGTTGCTGGCGGTGTAGCACTGGGGGGTGTCCCCGCCCGGGGTGGTCGCCGTCACCGCCGCCGACTGGCTGCCGACCGCGCCGGATCCGTCGACCGCCGCCACGGTATAGCTGTACGTGGTGCCGGCCGCGAGCCCGGTGTCGGTGAACGCCGTGCCGCTCGCACTGCCGACCTGGCCGCCGTTGCGGAAGACCTGGTACGAGGCGGCGCCGCTGACGGCCTGCCAGCCGAGGGCGATCGAACCGGAGGCCGCGGTCGCGGTCAGCCCGGTCGGGGCCGGCAGCCCCGGGTCGGCGGGGCCGGAGCCGCCGTCCAGCCCCCAGAACTGCACGGTGTAGTAGCCGGAGCAGATCGTGTCGAGGAAGTAGGCGCCGGTCGCCCCGCACTGGTCGGCCCCGGAGCCCGGGTCCACGGCCAGGCCGTGCCCCATCCCGCTGATCGTGAACAGGGCCACGGCGGGCTTGCCGCTCGCGTCGGCGTAGAGCTCCTGGGTGGTGCCGCCGGGGAGGCTCCGGCTGCCGGTCGGCTGACGGCCGACACCGTGGACGTCGGTCCACTGGTCCCGCAGTTCGGTCGAGTTCACCGGCCTGACCACGGTGTCGGCGGTGCCTTGCCAGATCGCGACCCTGGGCCACGGTCCGGGGTGCCCCGGGTACGAGGCCCGGACCTTGTCGCCCCACTGGGCCGGGGTGAGCCCCTGGTCGGAGTTCTGACACCCGGAGGCGGCGGCCTGGGTGGTGGCGCAGTGGGCGGGCAGCCCGGAGTCGATCGCCCCGCCGGCGAACACGTCGGGGTAGTCGGCCAGCAGGTCGGCGGCCATCCCGCCACCCGCCGAGAGCCCGGTGACGAACACCCGGTGGGCGTCCGAGCCGTACAGCGACTCGGCCTTGGTGACCATCTCGACCACCGACTTGGCCTCGCCGACGCCCCGGGCGGCCTTGTTCGCGTCGAACCAGCTGAAACAGGAGAGGCTGTTGTTGGCGCTGCTGGTCTGCGGGAACACCACCGCGAAGCCGTACTGGTCGGCGAACTTGGTCCAGCCGGAGTTGCGGTAGTAGTCGGTGGCGCTCTGGACACAGCCGTGCAGAGCCACCACCAGGGGAGCGCCGGCGGGCAGTCCGGCGGGGGTGTAGGTGTACATCGCGAGGTTGCCCGGGTTGGTGCCGAACCCGGTGACCTGCTGGAAGCTGCCGCTCGTGGCCATGGCCCTGGCGGCGGAGGGCGTGGCGGGGGAGGCCGTGGCGGGGGAGGCGACGGCCGCGCCGGGTGCGGCGGTGCCGAGCGCGAGGGTGGCGGCGGTGAGCAGTGCCGCGGCGGTGGGGCGCAGTGGCATGGGGGCTCCTGGGTGGAGGAGTGGGGGCCGGTCCCGTGCAGCGTGGCGCGCCCTGCGTCCCGGTGCCATGTGGCGGTCACCCGAGGTCCGCCGTCCGGGCATGGCGCGGGCCGCCATGGTTCCGCCGCCCCGGGCGTCCGCGCCGCCCGGGCGGCGCACCCGGACCGGCACCTGACGCCCGGCTCGCCGATCACCGGGTACGCCCACCTGGGCGGAGAGGAGGTGCTGCTGGAGCAGATCGCCGGGCGGATCCCGGATCCCGGATCCCGGATCCCGGATCCCGGATCCCGGATCCCGGAGCTTGGAGCCCGGAGCCCTCGGTCCGGCGACCGCCGAGGCGAGCGGAGCCGGGTGGTCCGGGATGGATCAGAGGGCCACGAGCACGCCGCAGAGGGCGATGAAACCGCAGATCCCGAAGTTGACCAGCTTGTGCGAGAGGAAGATCGCGGCGAACTCGCGGATGGTCGCGCTCGGCCAGTAGTACCGGGCGGTGGGCGAGCCGAAGACATGGCCGTTGACGCCGGTCTGACGGGCGAGCAGGGCGGCCCGGAAGGCGTGGAAGTTGTTGGTGACCACGACACACCGGTAGCCGGGCTTGGCCTGCTCCATGATGGCCTTGCTGAAGAGCAGGTTCTCCTCGGTGGTGCGGGAGCGGTCCTCCCGCTCCAGGTGCTCCTCGGGGAAGCCGCGTCCGACCAGGTAGTCGGCCATCGCGTGGGACTCCGGCAGCTTCTCGTCCGGCCCCTGGCCGCCCGAGGTGATCAGCACCGGCGGGTTGCCGCGGGCGGCCTGCTTCTCGTACACCTCGTGGCCCCGGTTCAGTCGGCTGGCGAGCAGCGGCGGGACGCGCTCGCCGCCGATCAGCCCGGAGCCGAGCACCACCACGAAGTCCACGTCCTGGCGCGGCCGGTGGCGGCCGTACAGGAAGGCGTAGCCGACGAAGCAGGTGAACAGGAAGGAGACGTAGCCGACCACCAGCACCGCGGTGCCAGCCAGGGCGGCCAGCTGCCGGGAGTGGAGGACGAGGGCCGCGACCAGCAGCCCGATCACCCCCAGGATGCCCAGCCCGGCGAGCAGCGACAGCAGGTTGGCCGGTCGCCTGCCCTCCTTGCGGATCATGGTCAGGCCGTTGGCGAGCAGGAACCAGACCAGGGCCGCCGTGCCGAAGGCCGGGAGGAGGACGATGAGGGCCGCCACGAGCGTGACCACCACGCCGGGTGCCTTGCGCAGTTCGGCGAGCAGGGCGAGGGCGAGGAGGGAGACGGCGATGCCGAGCAGGACGGCGTTGCTGAACTGGCGGCGGTCACGTAGTACCCCGATTCCGAACAACACGAAGAACAGGGCGGCCGGGGCATAGGCGATCATGCGTCGTATCGTAGGCCTTCCTCGGTCTGGACCATTCGTACGAAGGGCCCGACCGGTCCCGACCGGGCCCAACCGCCCCGGGGCTCATGGCCGATCGGGCGGATCAGGCGGATCAGGCGGATCAGGCGAAGCGTTCGATCGCGGCCAGGACCGCCTCCCTCATCCGCGGGCTCCCGGTGTGCCCGGCCTCGTCGATGACCGTCAGTCGGGCGTCCGGCCAGGCCTTGGCCAGCTGCCAGGCGGTGTCGACCGGTCCACCGAGGTCCAGCCGCCCGTGGATCAGTTCGCCGGGGATTCCGGCCAGCCGTCCGGCGTCGCGCAGCAGTTGGCCGTCCGACAGGAAGGCCTGGTGAGAGAAGTAGTGCGCGGTGATCCGGGTGAAGGCCATCAGGGCGTCGGAGGGGCGGTCGGTGTACGCGTTCGGCTTGCCCAGGGACTCGTGCGAGATGACCGCGTCCTCCCAGGTGGCCCAGGCGTTGGCGGCGGCCCGCCGCACCGACTCGTCGGTGCTGTTGAGCAGCCGGCTGTACGCGGCGAGCAGTTCGGAGGTGTCCCCGTCCCGGTCGGCGGGCGGAAGGAAGTCCCGGAACTGCTCCCAGGCGCCGGGCAGGAAGCGGCCCACGCCCCGGTAGAGCCAGTCGGTCTCCTCGGGGCGGGTCATGGTGACCCCGCAGATCACGATCGCGGAGACCCGATCGGGGTGGGCCTGCGCGTACGCGAGGATCAGCGTGGAGCCCCAGGAGCCGCCGTACAGCAGCCACTTGTCGATGCCGAGGTGTTCGCGCAGCCGCTCCATGTCGGCGATCAGGTGGGCGGTGGTGTTGTGTTCCAGTCTGGTCGACGGGTCGGCGGCCGACGGCAGGCTGAGCCCGCAGCCGCGCTGGTCGAACTGGACGAGGTGGTAGCGCTCCGGGTCGAAGTACCGCCGGGAGCCCGGGCTGTGGCCGGAGCCGGGCCCGCCGTGCACCACCACGGCGGGCGTTCCGGCCGGATCGCCGGAGGCGTTCCAGTGCATCCGCTGTCCGTCGCCGACGTCCAACAGGCCTTGCGCGTACGGTTCGTAGAGGGGGTACGGCTCGGGCATCAGTGACTCCTCCGGGATCGTACGAGCGGACCCGGGGAGCCTACCCCGGTGTCGGATCCCGGCAGCCGCCCGCCGTACCGGCGGCCCGTCAGCGGACGCCCTCGATGGCCGCCTGCGCCGTGCGGGCCAGCTGGCGCCGGGCACCGGCCCGGCCGGGCCGCGGGCCCGGCGGCGGTATCGGCGGCAGGAAGGTCACATCGGCGACCAGTCCGCGGGCGGCGACCACCCGGGCGAGCGAGGTGAGCAGCCCGTCGTCCCCGATGAAGGCGGGCACGCTGGTCGGCCGCCCGTCCGCCAGCCGGTAGCGGATCGTCACCGGCTGGACGTCGGCACCGGCCTCCACCGCGGCCTGGAACAGCGCGGGCCGGAACCGGCCGCTCTCCCGCCCGCACCAGGTCGACCCCTCCGGGAAGACGATCACCGGGTGCCCGGAGCGCAGCACCTCGGCCACCGCCGCCACGGTGTCCGGCAGGGTCCGCAGCCGGTCGCGGTCCAGGAACACGGTGCCGCCCCAGGCGACCAGCGGGCCGAGCACCGGCCACCGCCGGACCTCGGTCTTGGCCAGCGACCGGCCCGGCCGCCCGGCGGCGAGCAGCGGTATGTCCAGCCAGGAGACGTGGTTGGCCACCACGAGCACCCCTCCGCCCGCGCCGGGACCCGGCCCGTCGGGCCCGGTGAGGTGCACGGTCACCCCGAGGGTGCGCAGCACCACCCGTGCCCAGAGCCGGACCAGCCGGTTCCGGGCGCGGTCCGGGAACAGCCGGACCGGCAGGCTGAGCACGACCCCCGTCAGCACGGCGGCCAGACAGGCCGTCAGCCGCAGCGCCCGCCGGGGGTGGGACACCTCCGGTGAGGCTTCGGCCAGGCAGGTCTCGGGCCGGCAGGTCGCCGTGGGCAGCCAGACGCTCATGACGAGGCGCCCGAGGCGGGTCCGCCGGACAGGAAGTGCCGCAGGTACCGGGGGTCGGTGCGCTCCAGCGACAGCAGCACGTACAGGTCGGCGCAGTCGAAGTCCGGGTCGTACGCGGGCTCGCCGCAGACCCAGGCGCCGAGCCGCAGGTAGCCGCGGAGCAGGGCCGGCAGCCCGCCCCGCTCGGCCCGGGCCACCCCGGTGGCGTCCCAGCGGCGGTGCGGGGTGACCCGGTACTCCTCGGGCGCCAGGTGCTTGGCGCTGACGGCGTCCCAGACCCGGGCCGCGGTGGCGCCGCCGTCCGCCAGCTCGATCGAGCAGCAGCCGCCGACCCAGGTGTTGCCGGTGTCGGCCAGGTAGCGCGCGATGCCGCCCCACATCAGGTTGATGACGGCGCCGTTGCCCCGGTGGTCCGGGTGGATGCAGGAGCGCCCGAGCTCGACCAGGCCGGGGCGGAGCGGCGCGAGCGCGGAGAGGTCGAACTCGCCGTCGGAGTACAGCCGGCCGGCCCGGCGCGCGGCCTCGGGGCGCAGCAGCCGGTAGGTGCCGACGACGGTGCCCTGCTCGCCCTCGCGGACCAGCAGGTGGTCGCAGTACTCGTCGAACGGGTCGACGTCCAGACCGGCGACCGGGCTGCGCAGTACGGCGCCCAGTTCGGCTCCGAAGACCTGGTGGCGCAGCCGCTGGGCGGCGCGCACGTCGTCCTCGTCGCGGGCGAGGGAGACGGTGTACGCGGCCGGGGCCGGGGCGGCGGGCCGACGGCGGGGCGCGGGGACCGCCGGGGCGTCGTGGGGGGTGGCGACTGCGGACGGAGCGTACGTGGGGACGGTGGTCATGGCGGACCCTCCAGGGCAGCACGATCGGCGGTGCCGTGGATCACCAGGGCACCGTCCCGGTCCGCAGGCGGTTGGGCATGGACGCGAACCGGTCCCCGTATGTCTCTCCGAGCGGGTTGGCGTCCACGTTGCGGCCCGGGGGATCCCAGATGTGCACCTGTTGAATGGGACCACCCGTGGCCCGGCGGTCACCGGCCCGGCACCGGGCGCTCGTCCGCCGGGGGTGGACGGCACAGGCCACGGGGGCGTACGGCCGTACCGCACACCCCCGTTGCCGCCTCCCCGTCGTCACGTCCCCGCGGTCACATCCCCGTCGTCACGCCGCTGCCGTCACGCGGCTGTGGGGGCTTCCGATCGCGGCGCGCGGCTCAGAAGGCCCGCCAGCCCTCCGGGTCGACCCCGCCGGGGACGGCGCCCGCCGGTCCGTACGGTTCGCGGGTGTAGACGAAGGAGCCGACGTCGAGGTGGCTGACCGTGCCGTCGGGGTGGCGGACCACCCGCAGGGTCTCGCCGGCGTAGTAGTTCTCCGCGCCGGTCCAGGTGCCGTCCGGCTCGGGCCGGAAGCGCGAGCCCCGGCCGGTGCCGGTGAGCGGGGTGAGCTCCAGTACCCGCCCGGGCCGCAGCCGCAGGGCGGCCGGCGCGGCGCCCCAGTACCAGGGGCCGGTGAGCTCCAGTAGCTCCGCGTCCACCTCGGCCAGCGGGCGCCACGGTTCGGGCAGCCGGGGCTCGAGCTCGGCGGTGAGCGTGATCAACCGGGCGGCCAGCGACGCGGCGCTGGCGCCGCTGGTGGCGTTGGAGAGGGCGTACGCGGCCAGGCCGTCGGTCTCGCTGATCCACAGGCCCGCCGTGAAGCCGGGCATCGAGCCGGTGTGCCCGTACAGCAACCGGCCCTCGTGGCGGCGCAGTTGCAGGCCGAGGCCGTAGCCGCCGGCCCACTCGGTGTCGTCCGGGGCGACGGCGGGGCGGCGCATCTCGGCGAGGGTGTCGGCGGACAGCACCTTGTCGTCGCCCGCCATCAGGAAGGCTGCCCAGCGGGCCAGGTCGGCGACGGTGGACCAGAGTTGGCCGGCCGGGCCCATCAGACCGGTGTCGGTGAGCGGCTCGGGCAGCATGACGTCGGCCCACGGGTGGACGGCGAAGCCCCCGGCGTGCGGGTACTCGGGCAGCGGCGTGGTGCGGTCCATGCCGAGCGGGGCGAGCACCTCGCGGCGCAGCACCTCCTCCCAGGGCTCGCCGCGCAGCTTCGCCACCAGGGCGCCGAGCAGCGCGTAGCCCGGGTTGGAGTAGTGGTGCACCCGCCCGGCCGGGTGCTTCAGCGGCCGCTCGGCCTCCAGGACGTCACCGAGCTCGGGCCGCAGCGAGCCCTCGGTCCGCTCCCACCACGGGCCGGGGGTCTCGGCGGTCAGGCCGGAGGAGTGCGAGAGCAGTTGGACGACGGTCGCGTCGTCGGCGGGGGTGCCGGGCAGGTGGCGGGAGAGCGGGTCGGCGAGGTCGAGCAGTCCCTCGTCGCGCAGCCGCAGCACCAGGACGGCGACGAAGGTCTTGGTGAGCGAGCCGATCCGGTACTGGACGTCCGGGGTCGGCGCGTGCCCGTCGATCATGCTGCGGGCGCCGCTCCACACCGGCTGCCCGTCGCGCAGCACCCCGGCGACCATCGAGGGCGTGCGTCCCTCGGACTGGGCGACGGCGAGCCGGTGCAGCAGGGCGCGGCGGGTGGTGGGCAGCAGCTCGCGGGGCAGATCGGTCATGTGGGTTTCTGGACTCATCGACATGTGCACGGACAGTAGCCCAGCCCGGCCCCGGGGCCGACCGAATAAGGGCGGAGCGCTCAGTCCGGCAGCGCCGGCAGCTCCGGCCGCTCCAGCCAGGCCTCGAAGAGCGAGCCGAGCGGGGCGGCGGTGTACCGGGCGGCGTGCGCGCGCAGGTCGGCGGTGGCGACCACGCCGTGCCGGTTGGCGCCGGTCCAGTCCCGCAGCATCGCGAAGAACGCGTCCTCGCCGAGCGCCCGCCGCAGCGCGTGCACCAGCAGTCCGCCGCGCTGGTACAGCCGGTCGTCGAACATCAGCTTCCGGCCCGGGTCGCCGAGCCGCAGGTCCTGCGGCAGCCCGGCCAGCAGCCGGTGCGCGGCGGCGGCGTGCACGGCCGCGCCGGGGCCGCCGGCGTGCTCGGACCAGAGCCACTCCGCGTACTTGGCGAAGCCCTCGTTGAGCCAGATGTGGCGCCAGTCGGCGATCGTGACGCTGTTGCCGAACCACTGGTGGGCCAGCTCGTGGGCGATCAGCCGCTCGCGCTCCCAGCCGCCGCCGAGGTGGTTGGTGCCGAAGGTGGCGACGCCCTGCGCCTCCACCGGGACGTCCAGCTCCTCGTCCGCGACCACCACCGCGTACTCGCCGAACGGGTACGGGCCGAAGACCTCGCCGAAGTACGCCGCCATCTCCGGCTGCCGGGCGAAGTCCCGGGCGAACGCGGCGGCCAGTCGCTCCGGCACGTAGCCGGTCTGCGGCACCGCCGGGCGCACCGCCAGCGGCACCGGCCGGTAGTTCCCGATCGACACCGTCACCAGGTAGGTCGGGGTGGGCGCGCTCTGCTCGTACACCCAGGTGGTGCTGGACGCCCTGGTGGTGCGGGTCAGCAGCCGGCCGCCGGCCACCACCGTGAACGGGGACGGCGTGGTGACCGCCAGCTGGTAGGTGGCCTTGTCGGCGGGCCGGTCGTTGCACGGGAACCAGGACGGCGCGCCGACCGGCTGGCTCGCCACCAGCGCGCCCTCGGTCAGCTCCTCCCAGCCCAGGC
This sequence comes from Kitasatospora sp. NPDC114501, assembly GCF_055633695.1. Lineage (NCBI taxonomy): Bacteria > Bacillati > Actinomycetota > Actinomycetes > Kitasatosporales > Streptomycetaceae > Kitasatospora > Kitasatospora sp. NPDC114501. Next base: position 320,939 of record NZ_JBVKDS010000004.1, read on the forward strand.
CGCCCCACGGGCTGCGCACCGGGCGCGGGTTGCCGGTGTAGTGCACCTCGACGGTGAACGCCGCGCCCGGCGCGAGCGCCTTGGCCGGGCGGATCCGCAGCTTGCCCGCGCGGTGGGTGTAGCGGGCGGCCCGGCCGTCGACCAGCACCCGTCCGATCCGGAACTGGGCCAGGTCGAGCGCGAACTCCGCCAGCGCCGCGTCCGCCACCGCGCTCAGCCGGGCCGAGCCGGCCAGCCGGTTGGGCCCGGGCCGGTAGTCCAGCGCCAGCTCGTAGCGGTGCACCCGGTAGCGGTGGTCGCCGCTGTTCGGGAAGTACGGGTCCGGGGCGCCGGCGGCCGCCGGGACGTGCTTGGGCTTCACGGGGACGTGCGCTTCCTGCGGGCCGGGACGGGAGACGGGACGGCGGGACGGGGACGCGGTCACGACGTGGTCTGCCACGCCTCGATCGGGTTGCCCAGCCACCGCGTGTCGGCGGGGACGGACTCGGCGCGCATCACCAGCGAGGCCGGGCCCAGCGTGCTGCGCGCGCCCACCGTGCTGCCGGGCAGCACGATGCCGCCCGGGCCCAGCGTGGCGCCCTCGCGGAGGACCACAGTATCCATCCGCATGATCCGGTCGTGGAAGAGGTGCGTCTGCACCACGCAGCCCCGGTTGATCGTGACCCCGTCGCCGAGGGTGACCAGGTCCGCCTCCGGCAGCCAGTAGCTCTCGCACCAGACGCCGTGTCCGACGTGCGCGCCGAGCGAGCGCAGCCACAGGTTCAGCACCGGGGTGCCCGGCACCGCGCCGACCAGCCACGGCACCGCCAGCATCTCCACGAAGGTGTCCGCCAGCTCGTTGCGCCACACGAAGCCGCTCCACAGCGGGTGCTCCACCGCCCGGAACCGTCCGACCAGCAGCCACTTCGCCGCCACCGCGACCAGGCAGGCCACCGCGCCGGCCGCCAGCAGCACCAGGCCCGACAGCAGCGCGGCGGTCAGCGGCGAGCCGGCCGCCAGCCGGGACAGCGCCGCCACGGTCAGCAGGCCCAGCGCCCCCGAGGCCAGCACCGGCACCAGCCGGCCCAGCTCGACCAGCCCGCGCGCCCACAGCAGCCGGGCCGGCGGCTCGTAGGTCAGGCTCCGGTCGGCCCGGTCCGCCGAGCGCGGTAGCCGCATCGGCGGCATGCCCAGGTACGAGCCGCCCTTCTTCGCCTTCGCCGGGGTCGCCGACAGCACGCCCACCAGGCCGCGCTTGGGCACCGAACGGCCCGGCGCGGTCATCCCCGAGTTCCCGAGGAACGCGCGCTCGCCGACCTTCGCCTCGCCGAGCCGCACCCAGCCGCCGCCCAGCTCGTACGGGGCGATCAGGGTGTCGTCGGCCAGGAACGCGCCGTCGCCGACCGTGGTCAGGCTGGGCAGCGCCAGCACCGTGGACACCTCCGCGCCCCGGCCGACCCGCATCCCGAGGGCGCGCAGCCACAGCGGTGTGACCAGCCCGGCGTAGAGCGGGAACAGCACCTCGCGGGCCCGGTCCATCAGCTGGGTGACGGTCCACGCCTGCCAGCCCACCCGGCCGTGCAGCGGGTGTGTCCCGGGCACCAGACCGATGCTCAGCAGCCGGACCAGTACCATCAGCTGCGCCGCGTACACCGCGCCGAACGCCAACGTCGCGGGCAGCAGGCCGAGCAGCGCGCCGCCGAGCGCCGGGCCGAGGGCCGCGCCCTGGTCGACGAACCGGGACAGCACGGCCAGCGCGGCGAGCGCGGGCGGCACCGGGAGCAGGCCGAGCACGGCACCGCTGGCGCCGTACAGCGAGGCCCAGCGGGCCCGGCGGACCGGACGCTCCTCGGGCCAGTCGCGCTCGGCGCGGCCCAGCTTGACGGCGGGCGCGCCGCCCCAGCGCTGGCCGGTCGGCACCTGGCCGGTGACGCTGGAGCCGGCCGCCACCTGGGCGCGCTTGCCGACCCGGGCGCCGGGCAGCAGCGTCGAGCGGGTGCCGACCACGGCGCCGGAGCCGATCTTGACCTGGCCGATCAAAAGCCGGTCGCCGTCCAGCCAGTAGCCGCACAGGTCCACCTCGGCCTCGACCGCGCAGCCGCGGCCCAGCTTCAGCAGCCCGGTCACCGGCGGCAGCGAGTGAAGGTCCACCTCGGGCGCGACCTTGGCACCCAGCGCCCGGGCGTAGCGCACCAGCCAGGCGCCGGACAGCGAGTCCGCGCCGGTCAGCTCGGCGAGCCGCTCGGCGGTCCACAGCCGCAGGTGGACGGAGCCGCCGCGCGGGTGGCTGCCGGGGCGCACGCCGCGCAGCAGCAGCCGGGCGCCGCCCGCCGCGACGGCCAGCCGGCCCGGCGGGGTGAACAGCGCGAGCGCGCCCGCGCCGACCCACCACCAGGAGGCGGTGGGCGCCCACGGGTAGTCGCCGAGGTGGCTGAGCAGGTTCCCGGCGGCCAGCAGGGCCACCGTCCAGCGCAGCCCGACGACGGTGAACAGCGGGACCAGCAGGAGCAGTTGGAGGAGCTTGGCCCGGGTCGGCACCAGGGTGACGGGGCGGGCCTCGGTGCTCTCGCCGGCGCTGCGCTCCAGGTGCCGGGCGAGCTTGCGCAGCGTCGGGTGCTGGTAGACGTCCAGCACGGCCGCGCTCGGGTAGCGGGTGCGCAGCAGGGTGGTCAGCCGGGCGGCGGCCAGACTGCCGCCGCCGATGGCGAAGAAGTCGTCGCGCGGGCCGCCGACCCGGACGCCGAGGATCTCCGACCACTGCTCGGCCAGCCAGGCCTCGGTGCCGTACAGCTGCTCGCCCGGGCCGGCGGTCTCCAGCTCGGGCAGCGGCCAGGGCAGGGCGTCGCGGTCGACCTTGCCGGAGGTCCGGGTGGGCAGGGCCTCGACGGTCGCCAGCAGCGGCACCAGGGCGGCGGGCAGCTCGGCGCGCAGCCGCTCGACGGCCCGCTCGCGGTCGAAGCCGGCCTGGACCACCAGGTAGCCGACCAGCAGCTGGTTGCCGCCGCGCGCGGTCCGTACCGCGGCGGCCGCGCCCGCCACCCCGGGCAGGGCCTGGAGGGCCGCGTCGACCTCGCCGAGCTCGATCCGGCGGCCGCCCAGCTTGATCTGCTCGTCGGTGCGGCCGAGGAACAGCAGGCCGGCCGGGTCGGCCTGGACCAGGTCGCCGCTGCGGTAGGCGCGCTCCCAGCCCAGCGAGGGCAGCGGCGCGTACTTCTCGGCGTCCTTCTCCGGATCGAGGTAGCGGGCCAGGCCGACCCCGCCGATCACCAGCTGCCCGGTGCCGCCGGGCGCGACCGGCCGGCCGGCCTCGTCCACCACGGCGAGGTCCCAGCCGTCCAGCGGCAGGCCGATCCGCACCGGGCCGTCGCCGGTCAGCAGGGCGGCGCAGGCGACCACGGTGGCCTCGGTGGGGCCGTAGGTGTTCCAGACCTCGCGGCCCTCGGTGACCAGGCGCTGCACCAGCTCGGGCGGGCAGGCCTCGCCGCCGAAGATCAGCAGCCGCACCTCGTCGAGCGCCTCGGCCGGCCACAGCGCGGCCAGCGTCGGGACGGTGGAGACCACGGTGATCTCCTGCTCGGCCAGCCAGGGGCCGAGGTCGGCGCCGCTGCGCACCTGGGAGCGGGGGACCGGCACCAGGCAGGCGCCGTGCCGCCAGGCCAGCCACATCTCCTCGCAGGAGGCGTCGAAGGCCACCGAGAGGCCGGCCATCACCCGGTCGCCGGGGCCGATCGGCTCCTCCTGGAGGAAGAGCGCGGCCTCGGCGTCCACGAAGGCGGCGGCGTTGCGGTGGGTGACGGCCACGCCCTTGGGCCTGCCGGTCGATCCGGAGGTGAAGATGATCCAGGCGTCGTCGGCCGGGGTGGGGCGGCGCGCCAGGGCGGGCGCGCGCTCGGCCGTCGTCGCCAGGCCGCGCCCGGCGCCGAGCACGGCGGCGACGGCGGCCTCGCCGAAGACCAGCTCGGCGCGCTCGTCCGGGTCCTCGGCGTCCACCGGGACGTAGGCGGCCCCGGCGGCGAGCACCGCGAGGATCGAGACGTAGAGGTCGTTGGTGCCGGAGGGGACGCGGACGCCGACCCGGTCGCCCGGGCCGATCCCGGCGGCGGCCAGCCGGCGGCGCAGCTGCTCGACCTCGGCGGCCAGCGCGCGGTAGCTGAGCACGGTGCGGCCGTCGTCCAGGGCGGGCTCTTCGGGGTGGGCGCGCACGGTGGCGTCCAGGACGTCGACCAGGGTGCGCGGGGCGGCGGCGGGGCGGCCGGGGAACAGGGCGAGTGCCTGCTCCGGCGGCTGCCGCTGCTCCGGCTGCTTCGGCGCGGCCTGCGGCGTCGGCTGCTGCGGCGTCGGCTCCTGCGGTGGCGCGGCGTACTGCTCCGGGTGGCTCGGTTCAGCTGTCATGGCAGCCGTGCGCTCCTCGTCCTCGCCCCGTTCCGACCGATGCCCGGCCCCTGGGGCGGTGGGAGCACCGCCTGGTCGGGTGCCCCCACTCCGGGGCCGGAGCGGACAACCCGACCGATGGTAGCCCCGGGCCGGCGGCCCGGCAGGAACGGACGCTCGGCCCAACTGGCTTCGGAATGGCCGAATCTGACGATGTGTCAGTCAACAACTGGGGCTCGGTTTCGTCGATGTGACGAGGCGTCAGTGGAATTGACGGTCCGTCAGGTCGATTTCTCGGCCGTGATCCACGCCACAGGGAATGCTGCTCCCTTCGGGTGGCGGGCCGGGCTTCCCGGGCCCGGACCGTCCGGTCCGGGCCCGGCCCGCCGTGCTGCCCGGCGGTCAGCTGAAGCGGTGCAGGTTCTCGCGGAGGAAGGCCTCCAGGGTGCGCGGGGCGCGTCCGGTGAGGCGGTGGAAGGTGTCGTCCGGCGTCTCCTCGCGGACCACCGCGAGCCGCTGGATCTCCACCACATGGGTGGCCAGCCAGGCCGGCATCCCGGCCCGGCCGACCAGGTGGGCGTGCAGCTCGGACGGGCTCAGGTCGAGGTAGCGGACCGGCCGGCCGAGCAGCTCGCCCAGCAGCGCGGTGAGCTCGGGGTGGCTGTAGGCCCGTCCGCCGGTGAGCGGGTAGCTGCCACCGGCCAGTTCGGGGCGGGTGAGCACCTCGGCCGCGGCGTCCCCGATGTCCCGGACGTCCACGTAGTTGCACCGCGCCTGCCCCAGCGCGCCGTGCACCACCCCGGCGGCGATACCGGGGGCCAGGAGCAGCAGCTTCTGCATGAACGCGTACGGCCGCAGGACGGTGGCGGTGACCCCGGAGGACCGCAGCCGCTCCTCGATCAGGTGGTGGCCGCGGGAGACGGCCACGGGGGAGTCCGGCTCTGCGGCGGGCGCGGAGACCTTGACGATGTGCCGCACGCCGCAGTCGACCGCCGCCTCGATCGCGTTCAGCTCGTACCGGACCTGTTGCGGGCCGTTGGCCATGGTGAGGAGGAGTTGGTGCGCGCCGCGGAACGCCGTGCGCAGGGAGGCCGGGTCGGCGGCGTGGGCCGGGGCGGTGGTGGTCCGGGCGAGCGTGCGTCCGTCCAGTGCGGCGGCCAGTCGGGCCGGGTCACGGCTGAGGGCGCGGGTCGGCACGCCGAGGGCGGCGAGGGTGCGCAGGGTGGCGCCGCCGGTGGCGCCACCGGCGCCCATGATGACGATCATGACGTCTGCCTTTCGGGTCGGGAGGCGGCGGGGAGTCGGTGCTGCGCCGTACGGGCGGAGCGGCTGCCGCGCCAGCGCCAGGTGGTGATGGTGGCGGCGATCGCCGAGGAGACCGCCAGGTCGAGCGGGAGCCGGCGCGGCCACGGGCTGTCGGCGAGGGCCGGGAGCTGCGGCAGCCAGCGGGCGGCGGCGAGGCCGACGGCCAGGGCGAGTGCCGCCGCGAACAGGCCGAGGGCGGCGGCCGCGAGTGCGCGCGGGGTCCGGGCGGGCCGGGTGCGGACGGGTCGGCGGCGCAGCACGGCGCCCAGTGCGGCGGCCACCAGGGCGGAGGTGCCGCCGATGGTGGTGAGTGCGGCGGTCACCAGCTGCGGCTGGCCGCTGAGGGCTCCGCCGGTCCCGGCGGTGGCGGCGGGCATGACGTAGGCGACCAGGACCTCGCGCCACAGGACGAAGGGCGGGGGAGCGCCGGGGGCCTTCTTGCTCATCGGTCGGACTTCCTCTCGTAGGTGGTAAGGCGCCTAAGCATTTATGCTTAGGTACCTAACTATTAGGGCTGAAGGGAGGCGGGTCGCCGTCCGGCGGCCCGCCCCGGGTGTGGATCAGTCCTCGGTGAGCGCGTCCATGCCCGCGACCACCCGGGCCAGCAGCTCCAGGAAGGTGGCGCGCTCCTCGACGGAGAGGCCGCCGACCAGCGCCTGCATCCGGGCGAAGTGCTCGGGTGCCAGCTCCCGGAGCCTGTCGGCGCCCCGGGCGGTGAGGATCACCACGTTGCCGCGGCCGTCCTCGGTGGACGGCCGGCGGGCCACCAGGCCCTCCCGTTCCAGGCCGTCGACCAGGCCGGTCACCGTCGCCCGGGAGACGCCGAGGCTCGCCGCGAGCTGGGAGGGCGACTTCTCGCCGCCGTGGTCCTCCAGGTCCGCCAGCAGCCGGTAGCGGCCGGTGGAGAGGCCGAAGCGGCCGAAGTGCACCTCGCCGGCCTGGCCGATCCGGGCGCCCGCCGCCATCAGCCGGGTCGCGACCAGGATCGCCTGCGGATCGGCCGTGAGGCCGTAGCGGGCGATCTGGCGGCGGGCCTGGTCGAGGCTGGGGGCGGCGGGGCCGCTCTCGGGCTGCTGGGTCACGAGAAGTAATATGGTGCCTAACCTGATTCCCGGTCAAGTGGGGCCGCGGCCGCACACCCTCAGGCCGGGGTGGTGTGCGGGGCGATCCGGGGCGGCGTCCAGTCGGCGTGCCGCAGCACGGACCGGACCATCGCGCCGGGCGGGGTGAGCCGGATCGCGGCGTTGCGCAGGCCGACCGCGAGCGGGTGGGCGAGCTGCTGGCCCATCCGGCCGGCCCGGCGGGCGTCGCGGGCCACGGTCTGGCTGCGCGGGCGGCGGGCCGCGTCGTAGTGGGCGAGCCCGCCCTCGACCGTCCGGGCGTCGGCGAGCGCCGCGGCCAGGGTCACCGCGTCCTCCAGGGCCTGGCAGGCGCCCTGGCCGAGGTGCGGCGTCATGGCGTGCGCCGCGTCGCCGAGCAGGGCGATCCGGCCCGAGACGTAGGACGGCAGCGGGGTGGCCAGCGCGTTGACGTCGTGGTGCAGCACCGCCTCCGGCCGGGTCGCGGCCAGCAGCGAGGGGATCGGCTCGTGCCAGCGCCCGAAGCGGCGGCGGATCTCGGTCAGCGGGTCCCGGTAGCGGACGCCGGCCGGGGCGTTCAGGACCGCGTGCCACTCGGCGGTGCCGTCCGGGAAGGCGATGTGGCCGAACTCCGCGCCGTGGCCCCAGGTCAGCTCGAAGTCGGCCTTCAGTCCGTCGATGGGGCGCTCGGTGATCGCCCGCAGCACCGTCGAGCCGCTGTACACCGGCCCGGGGTGGTCGGGGAAGAGGCGGCGCCGCAGACGGCTGTTGATGCCGTCGGCCGCCACCAGGAGGTCGGCCTCCAGGGTGGTGCCGCCGGCGCCGACCCGGACCCGGAACGGGTGGGTGGTGTCCACCTCGGCCACCTCGGTGCCGATGACGAGGGACTCGGCGGGCAGCGCCTCGCGCAGGATGCGGTGCAGGGCCGCGCGGGGGATGCCGACGATCGGGGCGCCCAGCTCGCGTTCCAGGGCCGCGCCGTCCATCGCGGCGAGCCGGCGGCCGTCCGGTGTCCGGGTGCCGCCGGTGTACTGGCGGCGGGCGGCCGCCTCGACGGCCTCGCCGACCCCCAGGGCGGCGAGCGCGCGCATCCCGTTGGCGGCCAGCGAGATGCCGGCACCCGCATCGTCCAGGACGGCCGCCCGCTCGACCACGGTCACGTCCCACCCCGCCAGCCGGAGCCCGATCGCGGCGGCCAGTCCGCCGATACCGCCCCCGACCACCACCGCGCTGTTGCCGCTCATGCCCGGTCCTTCCCGTGTCGCCGTGCTGCTTTCTACAGCTGTAGAAGGAGCGTACTACGGGGCTGCCGGCGGGCGGACGGGGGTAGGCGCGGGGCGCCCGAGCGGTGCGGCGGCGGCCGGCCGCGGCCTGGGACGGCCTGGGACGGCGGCCGGTTGGTCGATGGCGGCGGCGCTCGGCGGCCGGTCCGGCCCGAGGGGATGCGCGACGGGCGGCCCGGCCCCGGTAGAAAGGGGGGATGCGGCGACACGAGGACCAGAAGCGGGACGATGCGGGACGGCGGGACCGGCGGACGGTGTTGGCGGACGCCGCGATCGGGGTGCTGGCGGACCTCGGCGTGCGCGGACTGACCCACCGGGCGGTCGACGCGGCGGCCGGGCTGCCGGTCGGGACCACCTCGGCCTACCTGCGGACCAGGCAGGCGCTGCTCACCGCGCTGGTGCGGCGGCTGGTGGAGCTGGACCAGAGTGAGCTGCACGCCATGGGGGAGCGGGTGCCGGTCCGTTCGGCGGCGGAACTGGCCGAGGGGATCGGCGAGTTGATGCGGCGGCGGCTGTCCGGCGACGGGCGGCGGCGCTCGCTCGCCCGGTACGCCTGCGCGGTGGAGAGCGTACGCGACCCCGAGCTGCGCGAGATCCTCGTCCCACGGGAGAACGCCGGGCGCGCCGCCGTCCGCAGGTTCCTCGCCGACCAGGGCGTGGCCGACCCCGACGGGCGGACCACCACGTTGCTGGCCTGCATCGACGGCCTGGTCTTCGAGCACCTGGTGGGCGGCGGCGAGCCCGGGGCCGACGCGGTCCAGGGGCTGGTGGCGGCCGCCCTGCGGGAGGCGGTCGCGGGCTGATGCGGGCCTGGCCGGACAGGCTCGTGGGGCCCGTCCGGCCGGACCCGAATGGTCCGATCAGGCCTCGCGCCGCCGTGCGTGCTCCAGTTCGGCGGCGTAGCCGGCCAGCAGGATGCGCAGCGTGCGCTGGAAGCACTGCTCGGAGTCGAGGCCCTCGCCGGTGGCGAAGGCCCGCGCCAGGTGGGGGTAGGCCTCCCGGTCCAGCGCGGCGAACTGTTCCGGTTGGGGCTCGGTGCCCTCGTGGTGGGGCGTCTCGCCGACCTCGCCCAGGGTGTGGCCGATGGTCCACCGGACGACGGAGTTGAGCACGTCGAGCGCGTCGCCGAGCGGGACGCCGTCCTCGCGGAGCACCGCGATGCCGCGTTCCAGCAGGGCGAGGGAGGCCGGCGTGGCGGCCGGGCGGGTGGCCAGCACGGTGAGCATGGCGGGGTGGTCGAGCAGCAGCCGGCGCAGCTCGACGGCGAACTCCCCGACCACATCCGTCCACGGGCCGTCGGGTTCGGTGAACAGGCTCCCGGCCGACAGCTCCAGCAGGCGCTCCACCATGCCGTCCAGCAGGGCGGCCTTGCTGGGGACGTAGTAGTAGAGCGTCATGCCCTCGACGCCGAGCGCCGCACCGAGCTTGCGGTTGGAGAGCGCGGCGAGCCCGTGCTCGTCCACGTAGGCGAGCGCGGCGTCGATGACCTTCTCGCGGGTCAGTCCCGTCCGCGGGCGGGTGCGCCGGTTCGGCATCAGTTCCTCCTCCGTCCCGGTGTGCTCCACCGGGGCTGTGCGGCTCGGGCCTTGACAAGTCTTGCAGTGCAAGAAAACAATACCCGTCGTCAACTTCTTGCACTGCAAGAAAAACTCTGGGGAGGATGTCGTGCAGCTCGTCGCCGTGATGGTGCGCAAGCTCAACGAGGGTGTGGAGTACGGGGAGTTCCGCAAGGCGTGGATCCCGGACGAGGTCTTCCCGGACGACCCGCGCACCCGGGTGATCAGCGCCACCGCGCTGGAGGACTCGCGGGAGATCGTCACCATCGCGCTGATCGAGGGCGACCACGGCCCGGAGTCCATCGAGGCCTGGACGGAGCGGGTGGCCCCGGTCGAGGCGCGCCGCTTCGAGCGGATCAAGGACCTGGTCGGCCCGCCGACCCTGAACGCCGTCTACCAGGTCGTCGCCGAGGACGACCTGTCGCGGCCGATCGCGCGATAGCGGACGCCCTCGGGGTGCGGACGCGCGGGGATTTCCGCACCCCCTGCCGACCCGGACGGCCGCCGGCCGATCCGCGATTCGGGATGACACGGCATCAGGTCAATCAACCGTCAAGTTGGTTCATTCACAGAATATTTCCTGACGGGTTCCGTGTCGGGAGGATGATTTACGATCCTCCCAGGTCTTCCCACGGAGATCTCCGACTGACAGGCTGGGGCCGCCCTTTTCAGTACGGAGGAGGTTCCTTGTCCCGCATATCCACGCTGGCCGGAGCGGTCACCTGCGCTCTCGCACTTGTCACCGGCACCGCCGTCGCCGCGTCGGCGGCGCCCGTCGACCAGGCCCCGGGCCTGCTCGAGGCGAAGGTCGACCCCGTCGCCTGGACGCCGTGCAACCCGGACCCGACCAAGCCGGACCCCGGTATCTACGACTGCGCCGTGTACCCCGTGCCGCTGGACTACGACAACCCGTCGGGTGAGAAGATCGGCATCGCCATGATGCGGCGGCGGGCGAGCGACCCGTCGAAGCGGATCGGCTCGCTGTTCCTCAACCCCGGCGGCCCGGGCGGCAGCGGTTACCTGTGGGCGACGACCAGCCGCTTCGGCGCGGAGGTGCAGTCCAAGTTCGACCTGGTCGGCTTCGACCCGCGCGGCGTGGCCCGGAGCAACCCGCTCAAGTGCTTCAAGACCCAGGAGGACGCCGACGCGGTCACCAACCGCATGGTCGGCGTGCCGGTCACCAAGGCCGAGATCAACGAGACGCTGGACGCCGACCAGGACTACACCGACGCGTGCAGCAAGAACGCCGGCCCGCTGATCGAGCACATGTCGACCATCAACGTGGTGCGCGACCTCGACCGGATGCGCCGCGCCGTCGGTGACTCCCAGCTTTCCTTCGCCGGGTTCTCCTACGGCACGCTGATCGGTTCGACGTACGCCAACATGTACCCGAACAAGGTCCGCGCGATCATCGTCGACGGCAACGTCGACCCGAACCTGCGCCTGCACAACGGCCTGGAGTACGACCGCCAGCGGGCGAACGGCTTCGAGCTGGCCCTGGACGAGTTCCTCAAGCGCTGCCAGGCCGCCGGAGCCCCGCGCTGCGCCTTCGGCGAGGGCGACACCCGGGCCAAGTTCGACCAGCTCCGCGACCACCTGCGGACCAGCCCGATCACGCTGCCGAACGGCTCCAAGGTGACCCTGAGCAGCTTCACCGGCGAGGTCGCCAGCGCCCTGTACTCGCAGGCCAAGCTGGCCCCGCTGGCCAAGTCGCTCCAGGCCACCTACCAGGTGTTCCAGAAGCCGGCCGCGACCGCGCTGCTCGCCCCGCAGGCGAACGTCTCGGACGAGGACGCCAACCTGCTCTCGGTGGACGTCCCGCGGGCGGCGCTGCGGGAGGCCCCGGTGGACTCCGAGTACACCGCGGACGACTCCTACCTGGCCGTCAACTGCCAGGACAAGCCGTACCCCTCCAACGACCGGGTGTTCGCGAACGCGGCCAAGGCGTGGGAGAAGGACATGCCGACCTTCGGCCGCTACCAGGCCTTCGACGCGCCCGCGTGTGCGAGCTGGCCGGCCCCGGCCCGGGACGCCGAGCGCTTCTCCGGCCCGTGGAACAAGAAGACCTCCAACACCGTGATGGTGATCGGGAACCTCTACGACCCGGCCACCCAGTACAAGTTCGCCGAGCGGATGCAGCAGCAGCTGGGCAACGCGGTGCTGGTCAGCGTCGACTCGATCGAGCACTGCGCCGTGGGCCGCAGCGCGGCGCTGAACCAGCTGGTCACCCGCTACCTGGTGGACGGCACCGCGCCGGCCCCCGGCCAGCTGCTGAAGCCGGACGCGGAGATCTTCCCGGCGGTCTGACGGAACGGCCCCCGATGACCCGGGGGAGGGCATGACGGTCGTGGTGGTCGGCTTCCGCCGGCCACCACGACCGTGTTTTCCGGGCGGGTCCCCGAAGATCGGAAAGGCCCGGAGAACGCGACGGTGGATCGTCGTCGAACCTCCGGTGGAGTGGAATCCGGCGAGTTGTCGGCGACCGTAGCCCATGCCGCTGACAATGGGGTCCCGGTGCGACGCCGGAGCTCACCGCGGGGTGATCCACCGAAAACGACGCGATGTCACACTGTTGATCAACCGATTCCGGGCCGCCGGTTTCTCCGGAACCCGGAAAGCCTGCCTGCCCGCTGCGCTAGGCGGCCTGTTCCGCCGCCTCGAGGATCCGTCCGTCCCGGACCTCGATCACCCGGTCGGCGAGCCCCATCAGCGTCGGGTCGTGGGTGGCGACCAGCACCGTGACGCCCTCGCTGCGCACCACCGCGCGCAGCAGCTCCATGATCGAGCGGCCGGTCTCGGAGTCCAGCTGGCCGGTCGGCTCGTCGGCGATGATCAGGCTGGGCTCGTTGGCCAGCGCGCGGGCGATGGCGACGCGCTGCTGCTGCCCGCCGGAGAGCTCGCCGGGGCGCTGGTTGGCGTGGTCGGCCAGGCCGACCAGGGCGAGCAGGGCGTGGGCGCGCTCCTCGCGCTCGGCGGCCGGGGCCTTGCGCAGCCGCATGGGAACGCCGACGTTCTCGGCCGCGGTGAGCATCGGGATCAGCCCGAAGGACTGGAAGACGAAGCCGATCCGTTCCCGCCGAAGGGCGAGCCGGCCGTCCTCGTCCAGTCCGGCGAGGTCGACGCCGTCCAGCGCGATGCTGCCGCCGGTCGGTGTGTCCAGGCCGCCGACCAGGTTGAGCAGGGTGGTCTTGCCCGAGCCGGACCGGCCCTTGAGCGCGGCGAGTTCGCCGCGACCGACGGTGAACGAGACGCCGCGAAGGGCGTGCACGGCCCGCTCGCCGGTGCCGAAGCTCCGGCGGAGGTCGGTCACGGCCACCATCGGCCGGGTGGTGGTGTCGACAGTGGCGGCCTGATGCTGCGTCATGCGGCGTCCCCCCTGAGGGCGTGGCGGCCCGGTTCCATCCGGGTCCCGTCCGTTCTACGGATATGACTGCTCCGGCGGTTCACGTTCCCGGGCGGGAATCCGAGAAGGCGGTTCCCGGGACAAAAGGGTGCGCTGAAGCCGGAGTTGTGAGGTGTTCATGGCATTCAAGCGGGGGCATCCCCGGCCCGGATGCTACCAAGGAAAGGAATTTGCTCACTGCTTACTTGATTCGCGCAAGTCCCTTCCGTTCCTGGATCGAATCTGACAGCATCGTCCGCTATCCGGCGACCGATTGCCGGTGTTCAATGCGCCGGTGTGCTCGCGATGTGTCCGTCTGTGGCCGAGTCGTCCTCGGATCGGACCGACGAGCGGGGCCCGGGATGCAGCCGGGGACCGTAAATCCGGGGGAGGAACTTGATGCTCGGCTTCGTCGTGCGCCGACTGCGCGGGCGAGTGCCGCTGGCTGCCGCCGTCCTGGCGGCGGTGCTGATCACCACGTCCGTGCTGACCGCCTTGGTGGCCTTCAACAGCGGTGTCGGCGAGGCCGGCCTGCGACAGGCGCTCCAAGGGTCCGGTCACGCCCGGACCACGGTGGCGGTGACCGGTGAGCACGGACTCGACCAGCGGACCAAGGACGAGGCGGCCGTCGCCGCCTACCGGCAGAAGCTCTTCGGCGACCTGCCCGTCCGCACCGACAGTCTGACGCGCAGCCGCTCCTACGGCCTGCCGGTCTCCGGCACCGCCGCGGACGGCACACCCGCCAACGGCGGCACCGCGAACGGCACACCCGCCAACGGCACCGCGACAGGCGGCGCCCCCGCGGGCCGGGCCGCCGGTGCCCCGCTCGACCTCACGGTCCTCGCCGACCTCGACCGCGGCCGGGTCCAACTGCTGGCCGGCGCCTGGCCGTCCGCCGCCACCGGGCCGGTGCAGTCCGCCGCCCCGGAGGCCGCCGTCCCGCAGAGCCTGCTGCGCCGGCTCGGCCTGACCGAGCAGGCCCTGCCCGCCGAGGTCCGGATCGTCGACCGGAACGACGGCAAGCCGCTGACCGTCCGGATCACCGGCGTCTACCGGGCCACCGACCCGACCGCCCCGTACTGGCGGATCGACCCGGTCGGCGGCCACGAGATCGAGGTCGGCGGCTTCACCACCTTCGGCCCGATGATGGTCGACCGGAGCGCCTTCACCACGGCCGGCCTGGTCCAGAGCGGCCTCAGCTGGTCGCTGGACGCCGACTTCTCCGGCACCGACCGGGCCACCGCGCAGGCCGTCGGCGACCGCGCCCGGAGCCTCGCCGAGGAACTGCGGCGCACCGCCTCGCTCGGCGCGTCGACCGAACTGCCGGACATCATGAACGAGTTGTCCGCCAGCATGGTCGTCGCCCGGTCCACCCTGCTGATCGGCGCCCTCCAGCTGGCGGTGCTCGCCGCCGCCGCCCTGCTGCTGGTCGTCCACCTGATCGCCGCGCGGCAGGAGTCCGAGAACGAGATGCTCGCCGCGCGCGGCGCCTCGGCCGTCCGGCTCGGCGCCTTCACCGCCCTGGAGTCGCTGCTGCTGGCCCTGCCCGCAGCGGTGTTCGCGCCGCTGCTGACCCCGGTCCTGGTCCGCGCGCTGGCCGGCCTCGGCAGCTCCCGGCAGATCGCCCTGGACACCGGCGTCAGCTGGTCGCTCTGGCCGGTGGCCCTGGTCTGCGCGCTCGCCTGCATCCTGCTGGCCACCGTGCCCAGCGTGGTGCGCGGCTTCGGCGCCGCCCTGCGCCGCCGGGCCGGCCGCCGCCAGGCCGTGGTCTCCGGCGTCGCCCGCAACGGCGGCGACCTCGCCGTGCTCGCCCTGGCCGTGCTCGCCTACCAGCAGCTCGACCAGTACGGCGGCGGGCTGTCCCCCGACTCCAGCGGCCGGCTCGACGTGGACCTGCTGCTGGTCGCCACCCCGACCCTCGCCCTGTGCGCCGGCACCCTGGTGGTGCTGCGGCTGCTCCCGCTCGTCGCCCGGCTCGGCGCCCGCGCGGCGGCCCGGGGCCGAGGCCTCGGCCCCGCCATGGTCGGCTGGCAGCTGGCCCGCCGGCCCGGCCGGGCCACCGGCCCGGTACTGCTGCTCGTGATGGCCGTGGCCACCGGTGTCCTGGCCCTCGGCCAGCACGCCACCTGGACCTCCTCCCAGCGCGACCAGGCCGCCTTCACCACGGCCGGGGGCCTGCGGATCTCCGGCTCGCACAACTCCGTGATGGGCCAGGGCGGCCGCTACGGCAGCCTGCCCGGCGGCGACCGGATGCTCCCGGTGGTGCGCGACGAGCAGCCGCTCCAGGGCGGCGCCGGCCAGCTGCTGGCCGTGGACACCGCCGCCTCCGCGGAGCGCGTCCCGGTCCGCTCCGACCTGATCGACGGCCGCTCCGGGGCGGAGGTCCTCGGCAACCTCGCCGCACCGGCCGTGGCCGGCATCCCGCTGCCGGGCCGGCCGCTGCGGATCGACGCCGACATCGCGGTGAGCCAGCCGGAGCCGGCCGCCGCCTGGAGCAGCCCGGTCCACCCCGAGGTCCGGCTGCTGCTGCGCGACCGTTTCGGCCTGGTCTACAAGGTCCCGTTCGGCGACCTCCCGCTGAACGGCCAGGTCCGCACCTCGGTCCGGCTCGGCCCGCTGGTCGACGCCCCGGTGGGCTCGGTCGCCGCTCCGCTGACCGTGGTCGGCGCCACCGTCGCCTTCAGCGACCGCGGCGCGGGCGAGGTCACCGTGCGGAACCTGGCCGTCTCGGAGTCCGCCGACGGACCGTCGACCGCCGTGCCGGTACCGGCCGGTGCCGCCTGGAGCCTTAAGCCCCCGGCGTCCCGCTCCACCGTGGACGGCTCGCCGGTGGCCGCGCTCGACTCCGAGAAGGCCGCCGCCGACAGCCTGTTCACGGTCCGCTACCGCTCGGGCAGGGGCATCGGCGACGCGGTGCGCGCCGTGCTGAGCCCGGCCGGGTCGATCGGGACGGCCGCTCCGGCCACCGTCAACGCCGTCGCCACCCGTGACTACCTGAAGGCCGTCGGAGCGTCGGTCGGCGACACCCTCCAGGTGCCGTTCAGCGGGGTCGTCGTCCCGGTCAAGGTGACCGCCGCGGCCGAGGCCGTGCCGGTGGCCGGCCGCCGGGCCCTGGTGATGGACCTCGGCACCGTCGCCCGGGTGCTGTCCCTCCAGGACCGCAACCTGCCCACCCGCACCGAGTGGTGGCTGCCCGCCGCCGGGCCGGGCGACCGTGCCCCGGCCGAGACCGCCGCCGCCCTGCGCGGCGCCCCGGGGAGCCAGGACCTCGCGCTCTACGAGGAGGTCGCCGACGGCCTCCTCGGCGACCCCGTCGGGGCCGCCCCGCAGAGCGCGCTGATGGCGATCGCCATCGTCACCGGGATCCTCGCCGCGATCGGCTTCGCCGCCGCCGTGGCCGGCTCCGCCCACGAACGCTCCCGGGACTCCGCGCTGCTGCTCGCCCTGGGCGCCCCGCGCAAGCAGGTCACCCGCACCGTCGCCGCCGAGAACGCGGTGCTGGTCGGCCTCGGCGGGATCGTCGGTCTGGCCCTGGGCGCCCTGCTGGTGCGGCTGATCGTGCCCTTCGTGGTGCTGACCCCCGCCGCCCGCCGCCCGCTGCCCGAGGCCCTGGTCGAGCTGCCGTTCGGTCAGGCGCTGCTGTTCGCGGCCGCGATCGCCGTCGTCCCGCTGCTGTCGGCCTTCCTGCTCGGACGCCGGCGCCGGGACGTGGCCTCCCGGCTGCGCCACGTGGAGGAGATGTGACCACCGAGTCCGGCACCACCGTGCCCACCCCCGAGCGGGCGCCCGCGTCCGGGCCCGTGCGTGCCCACCGGCCCGCGCCCTGGATCCGTACCAGGCTGCGCGCGATGCCGCTGGCCGCGCTGCTCACGGCGGCCCTCGTCCTCGTCACCGTGTTCCTGGCGTCGGCCTTCCCACGCGTCGCGGACCGGGGCGCGGACACCGCGCTCCAGGAGTTCACCCGCAGCCTGGGCGCCAACGTGACCAACATGGAGTACACCGCCGAGACGGCCCGGAGCGACACCGGGGCGGACCTGGAGGCGATCCAGCGGAAGCTGAACCAGCGGATCGGACGGGACCTCCCGCTGCTGCCGTCGGCCCAGACCTACGGCACCCGGGTCAAGACCGAGC
Source organism: Kitasatospora sp. NPDC114501 (assembly GCF_055633695.1). Taxonomy (NCBI): domain Bacteria; kingdom Bacillati; phylum Actinomycetota; class Actinomycetes; order Kitasatosporales; family Streptomycetaceae; genus Kitasatospora; species Kitasatospora sp. NPDC114501. The sequence goes on from NZ_JBVKDS010000004.1 coordinate 338,025, forward strand.
GCAAGATGTTCAACCGGGGGTTCACCCGGATCTCCGACAACGCCGTCCCGGCGCTCAACCTGTACTACCTGCACGGCCTCGCCGACCGGGCGACCCTGACCGCGGGCACCTGGCCGGGCCCCGCCCCGGCCGACGGCCCGCTGCCGATCGTGCTGAGCCAGCAGGCCGCCGAGACCGTCAACATCAAGATCGGCGACGTCATCGAGAGCGGCACCGACGGACCCCTCACGCTGCGCAGCACCGTGGTCGGCCTCTACCGGGTCAACGATCCCCAGGACCCGTTCTGGGAGGGTCTCGGCTGTCCGGCCAGGGCCTGCCTGGGCCTCAAGGGCGACGCCGCGTGGTACTGGACCACCGGCTTCGTCGACGGCGGCAGCCTGTCCGCGCTGGCCGGCTGGGGCGGGAGCGGCCAGAACTTCTGGCGGCTGCCCGTGGACCCCGGTCCGCTGCGCGCCGACCAGCTCGACCGGACCCGCGCGACCCTCGGCTCGTACATGGCCGGACCGGGCATGACCGCCCTGGTCGACTCGACGCTCCGGGCCGACCTGCACGCCACCTCGCTGATGCCGGACGTCCTCGCCCGGGCCGCCGACCGCTACCAGGCCGCGGGGCCGCTGGGCGCCATCGGACCCGCCGGGGTCGCCGGCGTCGCGATCGTCGTGCTCTGTCTGGCCGCGGCGCTCAGCACGGACCGGCGCACCGCCGAGATCCGGTTGCTCCAGGCCCGCGGCGGCTCGCGCGGCGGAGTGCTGCTGCGACTGCTCGGCGAGGGCGCGGTGACGGTGCTGCCCGCCGCGGTCCTCGGCACGGCCCTCGCGCTGGTGCTGCTGCCCGCCCCGCGCTGGGGCAACTCGGTGCTGCTCGCCCTCGCCGTGACCCTGTTCGCGATCCTGGCCTTCCCGGCCCGGGCCGCGCTGCTCTGGGCGCGTCCGCGGGCGGCCGGCGGCTGGCGCCGGGTGATCGGCGAACTCGCCGTGCTGGGCGTCACCGCGGCCGCCGTCGCCGAGGTCCGCCGACGCGGCGTCGGCCACCCGGGCAGTGAGGTGGACCCGCTGCTGGTCGCCGCCCCGCTGCTGCTCGCCGTCTCCGGCGGCCTGCTGCTGGCCCGGATCGAGCCGGTCGTGGTCGGCTGGCTGGCGGCACTCGCCGGCCGCGGCCGTGGACTGGTCGGCTTCCTCGGCCTGGTCCGGGCCGCCCGCGACAACTCGGGCCGGCGCCGGCCCTCCGCGCTGCCGCTGCTCGCCCTGCTGATCGCCGTCACGGCCACCGGCTTCGGGGCCACCGTGCTCGACACGGTGGACCACTCCCGGACGCGTGCCGCGCGCATCGCCACCGGCGGTGACGTGTCCGTCAGCGTCCCGACCTACGCCGGCCTGCCGGAGGCCTTCACCAAGGCGGCCGGCGAACTGCCCGGCGTCCGGGCCGCGACCGGCGCCTGGGTCGAGGAGCGGGCCACCTTCATCGGCGGCGACCGGGCCAGCACCGACGCCATCCTGGTGACGGTCGATCCGCACGCCTACGCGGAGATCTCCCGCACCGCCGGGGTCGGCGAGTACGACCCGGCCGCGCTGGCCGCCGCGCCGGCCGGCCAGGACGCCCCGGTGCCCGCGCTGTTCAGCCGGGACCTGGCCGACCGGCTGGCCACGGGTGCGCCGCAGGTGCGCACGCCCACCGGGAGCCAGATGGCCGTCACCGCCGCCGGGATCGTCACCGCCACGCCCGCCCTGGCGGACCCCGGCAAGCCGTTCGTCGTGGTGCCGGCCGGCCCCGCCACGGAACGCCTGCCGGAACTCAGGCGGGCGACCAAGGTGAACAAGTGGTTCGCGGTCGGCGACGTCGACCCCGACCGGGTCCGCGCCCTGCTCATCGAGCGCGGCATCGCCACCGGCGTGAACCTGGGGAAGCACGCCAAACTGGTCGACGAGGAGGCCAGGGCGGCGGGGAAGACCTCCGGTGGACTGCCCCCCGGCTACGCGGTGCACAGCAGCCGCGAGAAGATCGCCGAGCTGGCCGCCGACCCGGTGCAGCACGCCGCCGGACGGATGTTCTGGTACGCGGGCTTCGCCGCCGCCGGGTTCGCCCTGCTGGCCGTGCTGCTGACGCTGTTGCGGGCGGCGCCGGACCGTACGGCGGTGCTCGCCCGGCTGCGCACCATGGGCCTGCGGCCCCGGCAGGGCCTGGCGCTGATCATCGCCGAGTCGCTGCCGCAGACCCTGGCGGCGGCCGTCGGCGGCGGCCTGGTCGCCCTGGCCGCGGTCGCGCTGCTCGGGGGTGCCTTCGACCTCTCGGCGCTGGTCGGCGCCACGGTCGGCGAGACCCTGACCCCGGCGGTGCTGCCGGTGCTGCTGCCCACCGCCGGTCTGACCCTGGTGGTCTGCCTCGGCGTGGTGCTGGAGACGCTGGTCGCCGGACGGCGCCAGATCGCCACCGAACTGCGAGCGGGGGAGCGGCAATGAGGCCGGGAACGGCGGCGGCCGGTGACGCGGCGGGAAGGCCGCGACCGGCGGCCGGGAGTGGTGCAGGGGCCCTGCCGGGCCCCGGATCCCCCAGGACAGTGGAGAGCGGTGCGATGAAGCGGACAGTCGAGACAGGAGACGAGCGGTGATGAGCACTCCCCAGGAGCGGACGGTCGCCGAGGCCCCCAGCCTCCAGGAGCTCCAGCAGCGGGCCCTGGCCGCCGCCTCGCCCAAGGCGTACGGCGAGGGAGCGGCCATCGTCTGCGACCGGCTGGTCCGGATCTTCAGCGCGGAGGGGGTCGAGGTCCAGGCGCTCCAGGGCCTGGAACTGACCATCCGGCAGGGCGACCTGGTCGCCCTGGTCGGCGCCTCGGGCAGCGGCAAGTCCACCCTGCTCACCATCCTGGCCGGGCTGGACGTGCCGACCGCCGGCACCGCCACCGTGGCGGGCTGCGACCTGCTGGAGATGTCGGTCAAGGAGCGGCTGCGCTACCGGCGCGAGGTGGTCGGCTTCATCTGGCAGCAGACCGCCCGCAACCTGCTGCCCTTCCTCACCGCGGCCGAGAACATCGCGCTGCCGATGCAGCTGCGCGGCCGCTCGGGCGCCGGCGGGGCCAAGCGGCAGGCCGCCCGGGTGGCCGAGCTGATGGAGGCGCTGGACATCGGGGAGCTGGCCCACCGCAAGCCCCACGAGCTCTCCGGCGGCCAGCAGCAGCGGGTGGCGATCGCGGTCGGGATGGCCAACAACCCGCCGGTGCTGCTCGCCGACGAGCCCACCGGCGAGCTGGACTCGGAGACCGCCGGGATCATCTTCGAGTCCTTCCGGACCGTCAACCGCGAACTGGGCGCCACCGTCGTGATCGTCACCCACGACCCGATGGTCGCGGGCGAGGTCCGCCGCACGGTCGCGATCCGGGACGGGCGCACCGCCAGCGAGGTGCTGCGCCGCACGGTGACGGACGAGCACGGCGAGGAGTCGGTGAACGAGCGCGAGTACGTGATGCTGGACCGCGGCGGCCGGGTGCAGCTGCCGGTCAAGTTCCTGGAGTCGCTGGGCATGGAGCACCGGGTGGCGGTGGACCTCGCGGCCGACCACATCGAGGTCCGGCCGGACGACATCGCGGGCCACTGACCCGGGGCGCTCCGGGTAGTTCGGGACGGGGAGGCGGCGGCCGCCGCCTCCCCGGAGGGTCAGCCGTCGCCGCCCGTCCGCTGGAAGAGGCCGCTGCCCTCGGCGTCCGTACGGAGGTCGGGCGGCGCCTCCTCGGCGGCGCGCTCGCCGCGGGAGGTGGCGGTGCAGAGGGCGAAGACGATCAGGGCACTGGCCGCCACGGCGAGGATGCCCAGTGCGGTCAGGACGCGTAGCCAGGTCAAGGTAGTGCCTCCTGGGGGACGGTGCGGCCCGCACCGACGTGCGCGACGCCGCCGGGGAGGTATCGGCAGGTCGGGCCGCACGGTCGAGTGCCCACGGACGGTTCTTCCCGCGGGGTGAGGCACAAGAGGTCGCCCGCGTGGGCGCTCGAAGCAATCGCAGGGCGCGTCACACCTTGTCGCACGCCCCTGCGGCAGCCGCCGCCCGTCCGGCCCTGTCCTCCACCTGGGCTCTCAGGGTGCCGACGTCCGGCTTCCCGAGGCCGTTCAACGGGATCGCGGGCAGCACCAGGAGCGATTCAGGGGCGCACGTACCCACGCCGCGCGCCCGCCGCCCGGCCACCGTCGGACAGCCGCAGCCCAGCAGGTTCGCGGCCACGGGCAGGGGTGAGCGGCGGGCCGGGGGTTGTTGTTAGGGTTCCCGGTCGGACGTGAACGGGGGTTCGGGCTGGTGGGCGACATGGTGGATGCGGTCGTGGCGCCGTGCGGCGTGGTCGATCTGCGGGGCGAGGCCGGGGCGGGGTTCGTCACCGTCTACCCGGCCGACGCCGTCGTGGTGGTGTCCGGGCTGCCGGGGGCCGGGAAGAGCACGCTGCTGCGGCGCTGGTCCGGGGCGGCCGTCCGGGCCGTGGACGCGCGAACGGTGCACGAGGCCTGCGAGGCGGTGATGCCCGCCGCCCTGCCGTACGCGGTGTACCGGCCGTGGGCCCGGCTGGAGCACTTCCGGTTGCTGCGCTCCTCGGTGCGCGGCGGCGGGCCGCTGCTGGTCCACGACTGCGGCAGCCGGGCCTGGATGCGGCGCTGGCTCGCCCGGGAGGCGGGCCGTCGGGGCCGGGAACTGCACCTGGTGCTGCTGGACGTCGGCGCCGATACCGCCCTGGACGGCCAGCGGGCGCGCGGCCGGTACGCCTCCACCGGGGTCTTCGCCCGCCACCGCCGCGGCCTGGAGCGGCTGTTGGCCGCCTTCACCCGGCACGTGCGCGCCGGCGGGCCGGTGCCGACGCCGGAGGCCTCGTCCGTCCTGCTGTTGGACGCCGTCTCCCGCTCCCGCGCCGAGTCGGTGCGCTTCGGGGGCGCGGGCTGAACGTCCGCGCGAGGCCCGGCGGATGCCTCCGGGCGGCGGGAAGGTGGTCGGGCAGGGAGGAGCCCGGGTGGGAACCGGCCCCCCGGGACGATGATCGTCACAACGCCCCCACGGCCGGCCCCGGCACTGCCAGACTGGGACCGGAGAGTCCGTCACGGAGAGAGGTCACACCCCGCATGTCCAGCATCGCCGCCGTCGAGAATCCGTGGTTCCGCAGGTTCAACCCGTCCGACTCCGCGCCCGCCCGGATCGTGATCTTCCCGCACGCCGGCGGCTCGGCCAGCTACTACCTGGAGTACGCCAACGCGCTGGCGCCGCATGCCGACGTGCTCGCCGTCCAGTATCCGGGCCGGCAGAACCGTATCGCCGAGCCGACCATCGGCTCGGTGACCGGGCTCGCCGAGCAGCTCGCCCGGGAGCTGCGGGAGTGGGCGGACCGTCCGCTCACCTTCTTCGGCCACAGCATGGGCGCGGCCGTCGCCTTCGAGACGGTCCGGTGCTTCGAGCGCGACGGCGTGAAGGGGCCCGACCGGCTGTTCGTCTCGGCCGGCCGCGCGCCCTCGCTGCCCCGGACGACCACCGTCCACCTGCTGCCGGACGACGAACTGCTCGCCGAGATCTTCGCGCTCGGCGGCACGGACGACCGGGTGCTCGCCCTGCCCGCGCTGCGCGAGATGATCCTGCCGAGCCTGCGGGCCGACTACACGGCCGTCGAGACCTACCGCAGCGCCCCGGACGCCACCGTGTCGCTGCCGATCACCGCCCTGGCGGGGCAGTCCGACGCGCACGCCACCGTCGACGAGGTCGGCCAGTGGGAGCGGCACACCACCGGCGCCTTCGACCTGCGGGTCTTCCCGGGCGGGCACTTCTACCTGGCCGAGCGGACGACGGACGTGGTGGAGGTGCTCACCGCGCACCTGCGCGGCTGAGCCGACAGGGGCCGGTCGGGCGGGCGCCGGGCCGGGCCCGGCCGCCGGGGGCGCGAACCGGACACCGCACCGCCCTTCGCACCCGCCTCCGGGGCGATCCGCCCCGTGGCGGTGACCGGAGCGTGCCCGCTCGGCTACTGTGCCTGCTTGACGGATCGTCAACAGACCACCGGGAGGCAGCCGTGCGCCGGATCGCCGTTGTCGGAGCGGGCCAGGCCGGCCTCCAACTCGCGCTCGGACTGGTGGCGGACGGGTACCGGGTGACACTGGTCGCCGAGCGCACCCCGGAGCAGCTGCGCGGCGGCCGGGTGCTGTCCACCCAGGCGATGTTCGGCCCCGCGCTGCGGATCGAGGCGGCGGCCGGGCTGGACCTCTGGGCGCGGTCGGCGCCGGCCGTCTCCTCGGTGGAGGCGGTGCTGGCGGCGCCCCCGGGCGTGCGGGCGCTGGAGTACACCATGACGCTGGACGAGCCCGCCCAGTCGGTGGACCAGCGGCTCAAGCTGGCCGGCTGGCTGGAGCTGCTGGCCGAGCGCGGCGGCGAGGTCGAGTACCGCACGCTGGACCGCGACGGGCTGCACGAGCTGGCCCGCCGGCACGAGCTGACCGTCGTCGCGGCCGGGCGCGGAGCACTGTCCGGGATCTTCGAGCGCGACGCCGCCCGCTCGCCCTTCGACCGGCCGCAGCGGGCCCTGTCCTGCCTGTACGCGCACGGCGTCGGCTCGCCGGACCCGGCCGCCGGGCCGAGGGCCCGGATGAACGCCCTGCCCGGCCTCGGCGAGCTGTACCTGCAACCGGCGCTCACCCTCTCCGGCCCCTGCGACATCCTGCTCTGGGAGGCGCTGCCCGGCAGCCCGCTGGACGCCTTCGGCGACTGCCCGCCGCCGGACGTCCAACTGGCCCGGATCCGCGAGCTGCTGGGCGAGTACCTGCCCTGGGAGGCGGAGCTCTGGACGGAGGCCGAGCCGACCGACGCCGGGGCCGGGCTGTTCGGCGCGGTCACCCCGGTGGTCCGGCGGCCGGTGGCGGAACTCGGCTCGGGCGTGGACGCCGTCCACGTGCTGGGCCTCGCCGACGCCGTGGTGGTCACCGACCCGATCACCGGGCAGGGCGCCAACAACGCCGCCCGGGCAGCCGAGGCCTACCGCCGGGCCGTCGTCGAACACGGCGACGCCCCGTTCACGGCCGACTGGATGTGTCGCACCGCCGAGCGGTTCTGGCAGCAACAGGCCCGTCACAGCGTGGAGTTCACGGCCGCGATGCTGACCGTTCCGGAACACGTCCAAGCCGTGTTCGTGGCCGCCGCCGAACACCCGGAGGTCGGCCGCCGGCTCGCCAACACCTACGCCGAGCCGAGCGACCACGCCGCCTGGCTGGCCACCCCCGAGCTCACCGCCGCCTACCTGGCCTCCGTCTCGAAGTAGCCGGCCCGTCCCGGAGCATCCGACCGCACTTGCCCCCGGACGGTCCGCGGGACGACGCTGGAGGGGAGGGACGGCAACGGGTGCGGGAGGCGTCGGTCGTGGACGGACACGAGCCCGCGGGCCGGTCCGCCAGCGGCCACCGGAGCGTGCCGCACACGGCCGACCTGCGGGTCGAGGCCTGGGCGCCGACAGCCGAGGGCTGCATCGGCGAGCTGGTGCGCGCCGTCGTCGGCAGCTTCGCCGATCTCGCCGACGCGCGGATCGTCGGCGAGCGCGGCTGCACCGTCCTCGCGGTGAGCGACCCGGACCTGCTCGCGGGCGTTCTGGAGGAGGTCGTCTACCGGATGGACGCCGACGGCGAACTGCCGGTGGCGGTGGCGGTCGGCCCGATCGAGGGCCTGGACGGCGCCCGCCGGGTGGCGGTCCGCTTCCGGATGGCCGACGCCGCCACGGCCGCGCTGGTCGGCGCGGTGCCGAAGGCCGTCTCCCTGCACGGCCTGGACCTGAGCGCCGGGCCGGACGGCTGGACCTGCCAGGTCACCATGGACGTCTGAGCCCGGCCCGAGCGCGGCGGACCGGACCCGCGGGAACGGGGTGAGCGAAGGTGGAGATCGCACTGGTCGAGGCGGGCCGGTACCGCTGGCGGATCGAGCGGCGCCCGCCGATGCGGGTGCCCGGCGTGGTGTTCGCGACCGGTGCGCTGCTGCCGCAGGCCGCCGGGGACAAGGCGCTGGAGCAGGTCGCGAACGTGGCCACGCTGCCCGGGATCGTCCGCGCCTCCTACGCGATGCCCGACGTCCACTGGGGCTACGGCTTCCCGATCGGCGGGGTCGCCGCCACCGACGTCGAGCGGGGCGGGGTGGTCTCGCCCGGCGGGGTCGGCTTCGACATCTCGTGCGGGGTCCGGCTGCTCGCGGCCGGCATCGGCCGGGACGAGCTCGACCCGGAACGGATCGGCCGGCTGATGGACCTGCTGGACCGCACCGTCCCGCGCGGCCTGGGCCGCGGCGGGCTGTGGCAGCTGTCCGGACCGGAGGAGCTGGACGACCTGCTGCTCGGCGGCGCCCGCTACGCCGTCGAGCACGGCCACGGCGTGCCGCGCGACCTGGAGCGCTGCGAGGACCGCGGTGTGCTGGCCGGGGCGGCCCCGGGCGAGGTGAGCACCCGGGCCGTCGAGCGCGGACTGCAGCAGGTCGGCAGCCTCGGCTCGGCCAACCACTTCCTGGAGGTGCAGGCCGTCGACCGGGTGTACGACGCGCGGACCGCCGCCGCCTTCGGACTGCGGCCCGGCCAGGTCTGCGTCATGATCCACTGCGGCTCGCGCGGCCTCGGCCACCAGATCTGCACCGACCACGTCCGCGCCATGGACCGCGAGCTGCACCGCTACCGGATCGAACTGCCGGACCGCCAGCTCGCCTGCACCCCGGTCGACTCCCCGCGCGGCCGCGCCTACCTGGGCGCCATGACCGCCGCCGCCAACTACGGCCGGGCCAACCGGCAACTGCTCTCCGAGGCGGCCCGCCGGGCCTTCGCCACCGCGCTCGGCGTCGGACTGGAACTGGTCTACGACGTCTCGCACAACCTCGCCAAGCTGGAGACCCACGAGGTGGACGGCGAGCCCCGGACGCTGTGCGTACACCGCAAGGGCGCCACCCGGGCGCTGCCGCCCGGCGACCCCGACCTGCCCGCCGACCTGGCGGAGGCCGGGCAGCCGGTCCTGGTCCCGGGCACCATGGGCACCGCCTCGTACGTCATGGTCGGCCTGCCCGGCAACGAGGCCTTCCGCTCCGCCTGCCACGGCGCCGGGCGGGTGCTGAGCCGCCACCAGGCGCTGCGCACCGTGCGCGGCGAGCGGCTGAAGAGCGAGCTGGAGGCGCGGGGGGTCGCGGTGCGGCCGGCCTCCTGGCGGGCACTGGCCGAGGAGACGCCGGAGGCGTACAAGGACGTCGACGCGGTGGCCGCCGTCACCGAGGCCGCCGGTCTCGCCCGGCAGGTCGCCCGGCTGGTGCCGTTGGGCGTGTGCAAGGGGTGAGTCCGCCGCACCGGTCCGGGCGAGTCCCTCGACGCGCCCGGCCGGGCGCGCTTGGATGTCGGACGCGTCCGTCACCGGACCCGGGTCCGTCAGCGGACCGCGTCCGCCGCCGGAGCGCAGCGGTCACCGAAGCGCACCCGCCACAGGAGGTCGTCATGCCGGGGAACCCGGACGGAACAGTGGAGCGCCGGGGCACCCCGGCCGGCCCGGTGATCGAACTGCGCGCGCTCACCAAGCGCTACGGCGACACGGTCGGCATCGAAGGGCTGGACGTCTCGGTCGAGGCCGGCGAGGTGTTCGGCCTGCTCGGCCCCAACGGCGCCGGCAAGACCACCACGCTGCGCTGCCTGGTCGGCCTGCTCGGACCCACCGACGGGCGGGTGCGGGTGCTCGGCCTGGACCCGGTGGCCGACCACCGCCGGCTGGCCCCCTCGATCGGGTACCTGCCCGGCGAACTGCGGCTCTACCCCGAGCTCACCGGTCAGCAGACCCTCGACCTGCTCGCCGCCCTCCAGGGCGCACCGGTGCCGCGCCAGCGCGAACTGTGCGAGCGGCTGAAGCTCTCCCGGGCCGACCTGGCCCGGCCGGTGGGGGAGTACTCGCGCGGCATGAAGCAGAAGCTCGGACTCGTCCAGTCGCTCCAGCACCGCCCGCCGGTGGTGGTGCTGGACGAACCGAGCGAGGGGCTCGACCCGCTGGTCCAGGAGACCTTCTACGAACTGCTCGCCGAGGAGACCGCGGCCGGACGGACCGTCCTGCTCTCCAGCCACGTGCTGCCCGAGGTGCAGCGCACCTGCGGCCGGGTCGCCATCGTCCGCCACGGCCGGCTGGTCACCGTCCGCTCGGTGGCCGAACTGCGCCAGGCCCGGGCCCGCCGGGTCCGGCTGCTCCTCGACGACGGGCGGGGCGCCAGGCCGCTCGGCGCCGCCGAACGGTGGTCCCCGCGCTGGGACGGCCCACGGGTCGAGCTGCTGGTGCCGCCGGACGAGGTTGTCGCGGCGGTGCGCACCCTGCTCGCCGACCACCCGGTGGCCGACCTGACGGTGGAGGAGGCGGGCCTCGACGAGGCCTTCCTCGACCTCTACCGGTCCGTCGGGACCGAGGGCCCCGCCGGTGCCGCGGAGGCGCCCGGCGGCGTCCGCCGGCCGGAACCGGAGGGGCGGCCGTGAACCCGGGATCCGTCAACCGCCGCCTGCCGCTGGTCTGGCTCGCCCTGCACCGGCGCCGCCGGATGCTGCTCTCCCTGCTGTTCGGCATGGTCGTCTTCGAGACCCTGATCGTGGTGATCGCCGGGACCGTCCCGTCCGGCGAGCTGTTCGGCGCCCGCCGCAACCCGCCCGGCGCGTTCAGGGCCTTCAGCGGCTCCAACGGCGACGTCTCCATCGCCAGCTACCCCGGCCTGCTCGGTGCCGGACTCACCCACCCCTTCTGGATCGCCCTCCAGCTCACCGTGATCGGCTCGCTCGGCGCCGCCGCCGTCGCGGCCGACGTCGAGTCCGGCACCATCGAGCTGCTGATGACCCGCCCGGTCTCCCGCCGCAGGCTGCTCGCCGAGCGGACCGGCGCCCTGGTCGGCGCCACCGTGCTGCTCAACGCCGCCGCCACGCTGACCCTCGCGCTCGGGGTGGCGTTCTCCGCGCGGCTGCGCGCGGCCGTCCCGGTGAGCGCGGTGCTCACCGCCGGACTGCTCGGCTGCGCCCTCGCGTTCTGCCTGACCGGACCGGTGCTGGCGGTCTCCGCGCTCAGCCGGCGGCGGGCCCACGTGATCGGCGCGGCCGTCGCCTTCGGCGCGGTCGGCTTCGCGCTCAACTTCGTCGCGCTGGCCTGGTCCCCGGCCAGGCCGCTGCGCTACCTCAGCCCGTTCCACTACTACGCGCCGGGTGACGTGCTCGGCCACGGCGGGGTGCCGTGGGCGGCCTTCGGGGTGCTGCTCGGGGTGGGGCTGCTCGGGCTGGCGGTGGCGTTCCGGCTGCTGGAACGGCGGGACCTGGCGGTCTGAGGCGGGGGCGGGCGCGGCGGCCGGTCAGAACCAGTCGCGGGCCGTGGCCAGCAGCCGTTCGCGGACCAGGGCCACGTGCGGGTTGGCCGAGCCGGCCGGGCGGCGGACCAGGTAGGCGGTGTTGATCGGCGGATCGGCGGGCTCGTGCAGCAGCCGCAGGGCCCCGGAGGCCAGTTCGGCCCGGCACAGGTAGCCGGGCAGCACGCTCCAGCCCGCGCCGGCGGTCACCGCCGAGAGCACCGCCCTCAGGTCCGGCACGGTGACCGCGGCCCGGGCGTGCAGCCGCCGGTCGAAGACGTGCCGCCAGTAGCGGCGGGCGATCGGCAGGTCCTCGGCGTAGCTGAGCAACGGGACCTCGGCCAGCGCGCCGGGCAGCTCGCGGCCGGCCAGCCGCTCGGCCCAGACCGGGGCCGCGACCAGGACGAACTCCTCGTCGGCCAGCGGTTCGGCGAGCAGCGTCCGGCCGCGCGGACGCCGGGTGGCGACCACCAGGTCGTGCCGCCCGGCCCGCAGCTCCGCCAGCAGCGGGTCGGTCAGCCCGGCGGTCACCCGCAGCTGGACGCCCTCCGCGACCAGCGGGGCCAGCTCCGCCAGCAGGACGGTGCCGAGGAACTCGGCCGGTCCGGCGAGGTGGACCGGTTCCGGCGCGCCGCCGCCGCGCCCGTCGGCGACGCCCGCGAGCTGGTCCAGCGGCATCGCGAGGCGGGTGGCGAGGTCGTCGGCGTACGGCAGCGGGCTGACCCCGCGCGCCCGGCGTTCGAACAGCTCCCGGCCGAGCCGCTGCTCCAGCGCCCGGATCTGCGCGGTCACGGTGGACTGGGACAGGCCCAGCAGGTGCCCGGCCGCGGTGAAGGAGCCGGCCCGGTGCACGGCGAGGAAGGTCCGCAGCTGGTTGAGGTCCAGCGGGCCGGAGCCGGTGGTCGGCCGATCGCTCATGTGGACGAGCCTACGGGATTCCGATGGCTGGACGGTCCGGGTGAGGTATCGGGATTCCGATGCCTCACATCGCGTGGCCCATTGGTTCGCGCGGGCCGGGCGCGTCTAGCGTCGATGCCGTGAGCGCCGCGGCGGACCGTCGCGGCACGGACCGCGGCACCCCTGGAGGCACACCCCATGGCCGACATCCTGTTCGTTCTGACCGGCGCGAAGTTCTGGACCCTGAACGACGGCACCGCCCACCCGACCGGCTTCTGGGCGGAGGAGGCGGTCGTCCCGTACCGCGCCTTCACCGAGGCCGGCCACCGGGTCACCGTCGCCACCCCGGCCGGTGTCGTCCCGGTCGCCGACGGGGCCAGCCTGACCGACCCGGCGATGGCCGAGGAGCTGGAGAAGATCGCCGAGTTCCGGCAGCCGCTGGCGCTGGCCGAGGTCGACCCGGCCGACTACGACGTGGTGTTCTACCCCGGCGGCCACGGCCCGATGGAGGACCTGGCGGTCGACCCGGACTCCGGCCGCCTGCTCACCCGGGCGCTCGCCTCCGGGCGTCCGCTCGGGGTGGTCTGCCACGGCCCGGCCGCGCTGCTCGCCGCGCGGGCCGAGGACGGCGGCTCGCCGTTCGCCGGGTACCGGATGACCGGCTTCACCAACGCCGAGGAGACCCAGGCCGGCCTGGCCGACCGGGCGCCGTGGCTGCTCCAGGACCGGCTGGTCGAGCTGGGCGTGGACTTCGAGGAGGGCGAGGCCTGGGCGCCGCACGTGGTCGTCGACCGCAACCTGGTGACCGGCCAGAACCCCGCCTCCTCGGCGCTGGTGGCCACCGAGCTGCTGAAGCTGCTGAACGCCTCGGCCTCGTAACGGCCGGACGGCGGCTCCACCCGGACGGGCGGGCGACGCGGGGTTCCTCCCGGTCGCCCGCCCGTCCGGTTCTTGGCCCGGGCCCGAGCCGGCAGGGGCGCCTGCTCCCTCGGTCGGGCCCCGGCCCCCCTGCCGCGAAACCGCCGTCAGTGCAGGTCGTAGGCGGTGAGCGGGTGCCCCGCCCAGATCCGGCGGGTGGCCTGCTCCGGGTAGCGGGCGGTCTCCGAGCGGGCGTCCAGGACCCGGGTGAGCTGCCCGTCCGGATCGAAGGCGGGCCACCCCGGGTCGCCGGTGGTGGCGAACCGGACCCAGGCCCCCCGCATTTCCGCCGAGAGCTGGAACACCTCCGGCGGGGGCTGGTCGCCGAGGACCTGCCGCGCCATCGGGCTGTCCAGGCTGCCGAAGGCCAGCGGTACGTCGAGGCCGTGGCAGGCGCCGAAGACGCCGCCGAGGGCGGGGGCGGTCAGGGCCAGCTCGAAGAGGTACGAGGTGCCGCCGGCCGCCGCGTTGGCCTCGGCCAGGCGCAGCGACGGCACCCGGAACAGGGCGTCCGACTTGACGGTGTCCAGGAGGTCGGAGGGCGTCGCCCCCGGGAAGGCGGCCCGGTAGGCGTCCGGCCCGTCCGGCGGCGGGGCGAACAGCTCCAGCGCGAGCCGGGCCTCCTCCTCGGTGAAGGTGCCGTGCCGACCGCTGAGGACGCTGAACGGCCGGAACTCGTCCCGGGTGTGACCGACCAGCAGTTCGACGCCGTCGGTGAGCGCCGACCACGGCGAGCCGGGCAGCACCTCGCCGTCGACCACCGGGACGGTGGCGATGCCGCTCTGCGCCAGCCGGCCCCAGCGCGCGAGGTGCTGCGGCAGCGCGGCGCCGAGTTCGGTGACCGCCGAGGCCAGGCGCCAGGGGTGCACCTCGGCCAGTGCGGCGGCGGTGGGGGCCGTGCCGACCAGCTTCGCGAGCTCGGCGGTGACCTCGGCGGCCAGGGCGGGGGTGCAGTGGTTGCCCGGCACGGTGTGGGCCACGGCCCGCCGGAACAGGCCGCGGGCCGCGTCCATCGACAGCAGGGCGGCGACCGCCCCGGCGCCCGCGGACTGCCCGGCGACGGTCACCCGGGCCGGGTCCCCGCCGAACCGGGCGATGTTGCGCCGCACCCAGCGCAGGGCGGCGATCTGGTCCAGGAAGGCCCGGTTGGCCGGGGCTCCCTCCAGCAGCGCGAAGCCCTCGGCGCCCACGCGGTAGTTGACGGTCACCACGACCAGCCCGGCGGCGGCCAGGGCGGTCGGGTCGTACAGCGGGTCGCCGGAGGCCCCGGACATGTACCCGCCGCCGTGGATCCAGACCAGGACCGGCAGCCCGCCCGCGCCCGGATCGGGCGTGCAGACGTTGAGCGTCAGCCAGTCGGTGTCCTCGGAGGCCTGGCCGGCCCCGGTGGGCATCGGCCCGGACTGCGGGACGACGGGCCCGAAGGCGGCCGCCTCGCGGACGCCGTCCCAGGACTCGGGCTCGACCGGGGCGGCGAAGCGCAGCGCCCCGACGGGCGCCTGGGCGTAGCGGATGCCGCGGAAGACCGCGAGCTCCCGGCCCTCCCGCTGTTCCCGCTGCTGTTCCGGTCGACGCTGTTCCGGCTGCTGCTCCTGACCGCTCCGCCGGTCCTGGCGGCGCTGCGGTTCCCAGCGGCCGCGGACGAGTCCCTCGGTGGTGCGGACGACGGGTTGCTCTGGCATGGGGACGCTCCTCCCTCGGAAGGCTTCCCACGTTATAGGTCAGCTGTATTATGTCAAGCGTATGGAAAAGGAGTCCGCCACCGCGCGGAGCGAGTCCGAGGAGCCGCCGTTCATGCCGAAGCAGGTCGACCACCGGGAACGCCGGGAGACGATCGCCCGTGCGCTGTGGCGGGTCGTGGAGCGGCGCGGCGCCACGCACCTGACGATGCGCGAGGTCGCTCAGGAGGCCGGCATCTCGCTCGGGCAGCTCCAGCACTACTTCCGCTCCCGGGCGCAGATGCTCACCTTCGCGATGGACTTCGCCGGCGAGCAGAGCGCGCTGCGGGTCGGCCGGGCGATGGCGGCGCTCGGTGAACGGCCGCACCCGCGTGAGGTGCTGCGGGCGATGCTGGTCGAACTGCTGCCGCTGCACGCCGACGCGCGGGCGACCAGCCGGATGAGCGCCGCCTACGTGCTGGAGGCGCTGCACGACGAGGAGGTCCACGCACGGGCGCGCGGCGGCCTGCTCCAGGGGCGGGCGATGGTCGAGCAGGTGGTCCGGCAGGCCGTCGCGGACGGGTACCTGGCGGCCGACCGGGACCCGGTGGTGGAGACCGACCTGCTGCTCGCGCTGACCGGGTTCACCACCCTGCTGGAGCTGGACGTGGTCGAGCCCGCCGCCGTCCTCGCCGCCGTCGACCGGCACCTGGACCGGCTGTTCGCCGGTCCGGGGCATGGCAGGCTTCCCGGGTGACACCGCAGCCCGCGACCAGGAGCACCGCCATGGACCGACCCGCCGCCCTCCGCCTCGAGGGCCTCCGTCCCGAGGCCCTGCGCCTCGACGCCACCGCCTCCGGACACCCGGCGGGCATCCTGGACGCCGCCGAGCGGGCCGAACGCCGGGGCATGGACCGGCTGGTGGTCGCCGAGACCGCGTACGACCCGTTCCTCCAGCTCGCCCGGGCGGCCGACCGGACCGAGTCGATCGAGCTGGCCACCGGCATCGCGGTGGCCTTCGCCCGGACGCCGATGACGCTCGCCTACCAGGCCTGGGGGCTGCACGCGGCCTCCGGCGGACGGGCCGTCATCGGACTGGGCTCGCAGGTCAAGCCGCACATCGAGAAGCGCTTCGGGATGCCCTGGGACCGGCCGGCCGCCCGGATGCGCGAGTACGTCCACGCGGTGCGGGCGATCTGGCACAGCTGGCAGACCGGCGAACGGCTGCGCTTCCGGGGCGAGTTCTACACCCACACGGTGATGACGCCGGTGTTCTCGCCGGACCCGGTCCCGTCCGGAGTGCCGCGCATCCTGCTGGCCGGCGTCGGGCCGCTGATGACCAGGACCGCCGGGGCAGTGGCCGACGGCTTCCTGAGCCACCCGTTCACCTCCACCGCCTACCTGACCGAGCAGGTGCTGCCCGGCCTGACCGAGGAGCGGGCCCGGGCCGAGGCGGAGGGCGCCGCGTGGACCGAGCGGCCGTTCGAGATCGTCGGCAGCGTGCTCACCGCCACCGGCCGCACCGAGGAGGAGCTGGCGGCCAACCGGGCGGCCACCCGCGAGCGGCTGGCGTTCTACGCCTCCACACCGGCCTACCGCCCGGTGCTGGCGCAGCACGGCTGGGAGGGGCTCCAGGAGGAGCTGCACACCCACTCGGTGCGCGGGCGCTGGGCGGAGATGGCCGCGCTGATCGACGACGAGGTGTTCGACACCTTCGCGGTCTGCGGTCCGGCCGAGGAGGTCGCCCGGGAGATCCACCACCGGTACACGGGCCTGGTCACCCGGCTGTCCGTCAGCCTGCCCGAGGACGCCGACCCGGAACTGGGCCTGGACGTCCTGGCGGCGGTACGGGCAGCGGGCCGAGCGGAAGCGGACGCCGGGTGATCGCAGTGGGCGGCTGACCGGGCAAGGGCGACGAAGTCCGGGCAGATTCGCGCAACGCGTTTCCGGTGGTGGCGCCGGGCGGCAGGATCGCGGTGGCGGGCCGGGCCGTTCGGCGGAGACCGACGCTCCTGGCCCGCCGCGTTGTGGGGCCTGCCGCGCCGTACGGACCACCGTGCCGAACGGCCTGTCATGCCTCGGCCACCTGTTGCCGATCATGGGGGTGCCCGCGTGCCCGTGTCCGACGACCGCCCGGCCGACTACGACCTGGCGGAGTGCTGGGACCCCGTCGCGAACAAGTACGTCGACGCCCTGGCCGACCTGGACGAGTTCCTGCGCATCTGCGCCGAGCTGACCGGCTTCGACGTGCCCGAACTGCGCTCCACCGGCATGGCGGACGAGCACCACCGCACCA
Source organism: Kitasatospora sp. NPDC114501 (assembly GCF_055633695.1). Classification (NCBI taxonomy): domain Bacteria; kingdom Bacillati; phylum Actinomycetota; class Actinomycetes; order Kitasatosporales; family Streptomycetaceae; genus Kitasatospora; species Kitasatospora sp. NPDC114501. The sequence continues at coordinate 355,104 of NZ_JBVKDS010000004.1, forward strand.
CGCTGGCCCACCGGGTCCGCGACGAGCACGCCCTCGTCCACCTCTGGTACGTCGGCGCCTGGCCCGGCGAGGCGCCCTCCTCCGCCCGCGCCCGCGACCAGGGACTCGTCTGGCGGACCTTCCGCGCCGTCCCACCCGGCGCCGCCGCCCCCGGACACGGCAGCTGGGCCGAGGCACCGCGAGGGGTGGAGGCCCGGGGAGGTCCGGCGGCTCGCGGAGGAGCGGAAGCCAGGGGAGGAGCGGAGACCCGAGGAGCAGCCGCACCGGACACCGCCGGCGAGGGCCGGTGAACGCCCGGTGGGACGCCGTCGTGGTCGGCGCGGGCTTCGCCGGGACGCTGGTCGCCCACCGCCTCGGAGCCCGGGGCCGGCGGGTCCTCGTGCTGGAGGCCGGACGGGCCGCGCCCACCGGCGCCGAGGCCGCCACCGCCCACCGGGCGGCCGGCGGCGGACCGCCCACCTCGCCCTACCCGCACAGCCCCGACGCGCCGTCACCCGACGTCACCGACGTCACCGGGCACCCGGACGGCGGCTTCACCGCCACCGGCCACCTCCGCCAGTACGGGCCGCTGCCCTACGCCAGCGGCTACCTGCGAGCCAACGGCGGCACCGGACTGCTCTGGACCGGGCTCACCCCGCGCATGCACCCCGAGGACTTCCGCACCGGCGACCTCGGCCACGGCCGCAACTGGCCGATCGGCTACCACGACCTGGAGCCCCACTACCGCGAGGCCGAACGGGAACTCGGCGTCGCCGCCGACGCCGAGGAGCAGCGCCGCGCCGTCGGACTGCCCCTCCCGGAGGGCTACGACTTCCCGATGCGCGCCATCCCGGCCAGCTACCTCGATCGGCAGCTGGCCCGCGCCCTCGACGGCCGGACCGTCCGCGACCCCGCCGCACCGGACCCCGCCCGGCTCGCCGTCACCGCCACCCCGCACGCCCGCAACGGCGTGCCGACCCGGCCGGGCTCCGCCGACGGCCCGCTCTGCGCGGGCAGTGCCAGCTGTGTCCCGGCCTGCCCGAGCGGTGCCAAGTACACCCCGCTGCGCACCCAGGCCCGCTGGGCGGCCGGGGTGGAACTGCGCACGGAGGCCGTCGTCACCCGGGTACTGGCCGACCCGGAGACCGGGCGGGCCACCGGAGTCCAGTACCTCGCGGGCGGCACGGCCCACCGGGTGGAGGCGGACCTGGTCGTCCTCGCCGCGCACGCGATCGAGAACGCCCGGCTGCTGCTCCTCTCCGGACTGGCCAACCGCAGCGACCAGGTCGGCCGGAACCTGATGGACCACCCGGCCCTGCTCACCTGGGGGCTGATGCCCCGCCCGGTCGGGCCCTACCGCGGGCCCGGGTCCACCAGCGGCCTGGAGGCGTTCCGCCTCGGCCCCGGGCGCGACCGCCGGGCGCCGTTCCGGATCGAGATCGGCAACTGGGGCTGGTCCTGGGCGGGCGGCGCGCCGGAGGCCGAGGCGGCGGCGCTGCTCTCGGCCGGCCTGCGCGGCAAGGAGCTGCGCGAGCAGCTCGGCGGGCGGCTGGGCCGTCAGTTCTCGCTCCAGTTCGAACTGGAGCAGCCCGCCGACCCGGCCAACCGGGTCACGCTCGACCGGGACCACCGTGACCCGCTCGGTCTACCGAGCCCGGCCGTCCGCTACGACCTCTCGGAGTACGTCCGCGAGGGAATGGCCTCCGCCCGGGCCGTCTCCGACCAACTGTTCGCCCTGCTCGGCGCCGAGGACCACACCGCCTACCCGGCGGCCGGGTGGCCGGGACGGCTCGAACACCGGGGAACCGTCCACGGCTACCGGGGCGCCGGCCACGCCGGCGGCACCCACGTCATGGGCGACTCGCCCGCGAACTCGGTGGTCGACCACTGGCAGCGCTGCTGGGACCACCCCAACCTGTACGCCGTCGGCTGCGGCTCGATGCCCTCCCTCGGCACCTCCAATCCCTCGCTCACCATGGCCGCCCTCGCACTGCGCAGCGCCGAGCGGATGCACCACGACCTGCTGGAGCTGCACCGCCCGGCGGTCGCCCGCACGCCCGTACCGCCCTCGCCGTCCTCGTCGCCCTCCTTGTCCTCCTCGCCCTCGGAGCCCTCATGACCGGCCTGCCGCTGCCGCCCGTCCCGGAGCCGTACCACCTGCCCTTCCACTACGGCGCGCTGCACAACATCGGTGTCGACTACCTGGTCGACCGCGGGCGGGCGCGCGAACTCCTCGCCAAGCGCCACCCAGGGTTGAACGTCGCGGCCTTCGACGGCGGGGCGTGCGTCTCGCTCAACTACCAGCTCTACTTCGCCCAGTACCCGAACGGCGGCGGCATCACCCAGGAGCTGGAGATCAACCTGATCGCCCACCCGGTCTTCGCCGAGGAGCGGATGCCGGTGGTCAACTACGGCCAGTACGCCCGGGGTTACGACCAGACCAAACTGCTCGGCATCGCCCGGCTGCACGTGCTCTGCGACAACCCGCTCGCCATCGACGCCGGGCGCCGGCTGTACGCCGAACCCAAGCACCCGGGTTGGTTCGAGACCACCCTGCCCTCCCTCAACGCGCCCGACGTGCGCGAGCGCTGGTCGGTCTCCTGCCGTCGGGCCACCCTGGGGCAGGACGGACTGAGCCGCCACGACGAGGAACTCCTCGCCCTGGACGTCAACCTGGTCGGCCTCACCCCCGAGTCCGTCAACAACACCCCGATCACCGGCTACGGCACCGACGACGAGGGCAAGCTGCTGGCCGGACCGCTCAACGTCTACCAGCCGTACCGCTACTACGCCCTGGACGACCGCACCGCCGAGCGCGTCCGGCTCGACCTCGGCAACCCCGCTGAGGAGTCCGCCCGCGACCTCGCCCACCTGATCGCCGACGCCCCGGCCGCCGGTGTCTGGACCTACCAGTCCCCGCCGGTCGCCGCCCACAACCGGGCCTACTACGTCCGGTGACGGCCCCGCTCTTCGCCCCGGGCGGCACCGCCGTACGGCGGGACGTCGCCGCGCTCGCCACCGCCCTCAGCACCCCCGCCGAAGGGGGCTGGGGGCAGTGGCAGCCCACCTGCTAGGGTCGCGCCCGCCACGAACGAGACGGACGAGGGAGGGCGCGACGTTCTCACCGGACGACGCCGAGGCGCTGGAGCAGCTGCACGACGGCGGCGACTACCGGCGGCTGGCCGAACGCACGTCGAGCCCTGAGGTCCTGCGCCGACTGGCCCGGGGCGAGTACCCGTTCGTCTGGCACGCGATCGCCTCCAACGCCGCCGCGCCCGCCGACCTGTTGGCCTCGCTGTCCGCCCGGCGCAACAGCACGTGGAACGACAACCGCCTCCTGCGGCTGCTCGCGGCCCACCCCGCCGTCACGGGCGAGGCGCTGGACGGCCTGGTCGGTCTGGTGGGTGATCGTCTGGAGGAGGGTGACCGCCCGTTCGCGGCGGTGCTGGAGCTGGCGCGCCGACCGGAGCTGTCGGCCGAACGGCTGCACCGGCTCGGCCGACAGCCCGGCGCCTCGGCGAGGCTGCGCCGGGGGATCAGCCGGGCGCTGGCGGAGCGCCCGGACCGGTGAGCGCGGCCGGTGCCGGGTCGGGCGCTCCGTCGGCCGAGGGCACCCGTGACCAGCGGCCGGCGAGGACGGTGCCGACGATCAGCTGGAGCTGGTGGTAGAGCATCAGCGGCAGCACCATCAGCCCGGCTTGGGCTCCGAACAGAACGGTGGCCATCGGCAGGCCGTTGGCCAGGCTCTTCTGCGAACCGCACAGCACCGCCGCGACGGCGGCCGCCCGGTCGAGCCCCAGCAACCGCGCGCCGAGCGCGGTGGCCGCCAGGGCGGCGGCCAGCAGGGCGAGCAGGACCACGAGCAGCCCGAGCAGCGCGAGGGGGGTGGCCAGGCCCCAGATGCCCTGGGACACCGCCGCGCTGAACGCCGTGTAGACGACCAGCAGGATCGAGCCGCGGTCCACCGGGGTGAGCACCCGTCTGTGCCGGGACAGCGGACCGCCGAGCCACGGCCGCAGCAACTGCCCGAGCAGGAACGGCGCGAGCAACTGGAGACCGATCCGCAGCAACCCGTCGGCGGACAGCTGGGTGTGCGAACCCAGCAGCCAGGCCGCCAGCAGCGGCGTCAGCACCAGCCCCGCCAGGCTGGAGTAGGTGCCCGCGCAGATCGCCGCCGGGACGTTGCCCCCGGCGGCGCCGGTGAGCGCCACCGAGGACTGCACCGTCGAGGGCACCAGACAGAGGAACAGCACCCCGGTCTGCAACTGCCCGGTCAGCGGGACGGGCGTGAGCAGCGCCGTCGCCACGCCGAGCAGCGGGAAGAGCACGAAGGTGGCGGCCAGTACCAGCCCGTGCAGCCGCAGGTGGCGCAGCCCGGCCAGCGTCTCGCGGGTGGAGAGCCGGGCGCCGTAGAGGAAGAACAGCAACGCCACCGCGACGTCGCAGGCCACCTCGGCGACCCGCGCCGAGTTGCCCGAGGCCGGGAACAGCGCGGCCAGCCCGACCGTCCCGGCCAGCGCCGCCATGTACGGGTCCAGCCAGCGCGGCAGCAGCCCGCGCGGGCGGGGCCCGGGGCCGCGGTGCGCCCCGGCCCCGGGCCCGGATGTCCGCTCCCCAGGCGTCCGGGCCCCGGGCGTCCGCTCCCCGCGCGCCCGGAGCTCTGGTGGCTGCTCCGGGCGCGCCAGGCGGTCGGTCACGGGCCGCCTCCCGTCGCCGGGCGGAGCGAGGGCCCGGAGGAGGAAGCCGGCCCGAGCAGACCGCCCACCAGCGAGCCTGCGCCATCGTGGTCGCTGCCCGCCGAGCCGCTGCCGTTCTGGAGGTTGGCCGTACGGTCGACCTCCAGCCAGGAGTCGGCGTGCGAGTTGTCCACGACCGTGATCAGCGCGCCGCCGGCCGCCGCGGGCGCCGCGGAGCCCGCGAGCAGGGCGCAGGCCCCGGCCAGCCCCAGCGCGGTGGCCCGCAGAGCGGCGGCCGGCGAGGGCGGGGCGGGCCCCCGCAGCCCGGCGCTCACGCCGACACCGCCATCAGCCCGCGGGAGCGCGAGATGTTCCGCTCCAGCAGCTCCGTGGACTCCCGCACCCCGACCTGTTCACGGCCCCCGGCCGGGGCCGGCAGCCGCCCGTCGGCGTCCTTCAGCCCGGCCAGCGCCTCGTCCATCGCCCGGTGCGCGGCGAACAGGCACGGCGTGCTGTAGATGGCCACGTCCACCCCGAGGTCCGACAGCTCCGAGAGCGACAGCCGGGGCGACTTGCCGCCCGCGATCTGGTTGAACAGCAGCGGCTTGTCGCCGACCACCCGGCGGATCCGGCGGATCCACTCCTCGCTGCGCACGCCGTCCACCAGCACCACGTCGGCGTCGGTGGCGGCGAGCGCCCGGGCCCGGCGCAGGATGTCGTCCTCCTCGGTGGCGTCGGTGCGCGCGACCACCACCAGGTCCGTCCGGTTGGCGAGGACCAGCTCCAGCTTCTCCAGGTACTCGTCCAGCGGCAGCACGATCTTGCCGTCCGCGTGCCCGCAGCGGCGCGGCCGCTTCTGGTCCTCCAGGATCACACCCGACGCACCGATCCGTTCGAGCCTGCGCACGACGTGGCAGGCGACCTCCGGATCGACGTAGCCGTCGTCGATGTCGACCAGCAGGTGGTGCCGGGGGAAGGCGCCGCGCAGCCGCTCGACGAAGCCCACCATGTCGGGCCAGGCGATGAAGCCGATGTCGGGCAGCCCGTAGTAGGAGGCGGCGAAGCCGAAGCCGGAGACGAACATGCCGTTGTAGTGCTCGGCCGCGATGGAGGCCGAGTACATGTCGTAGACGCCGATCAACGGCGTGGTTCCCGGGCCCGCGATCTCCGCGCGCAGCCGCTGCCCGGGGCTGTCCGATGCCGTGTTTCCGTGGAACAAGGTCTTCTCCTTGCTGGGGATGACTTTGCCTGAACTTGGTGTTCATCAGACCGAACTGAGGTGTCATCACTATGCGCCCTTTAATGTTCCGTGGGCAAATCTTTAAAGGAGGTTCCCTCGTGTGGGTGAAACATCGGAGACAATAAGAAAGCCCGAAAATATGGTGATCCCCAATGGGTCCACTCGTCGGCGGAGCGGCGGCCGGGCAGGGGTGCGCGGCCCGGCACGCGTACGGGCGTGCGGGCGTGCGGGCGTGCGGGGCCAGGACGGCGTCGGCGCCCGCACCGTGCGGGGCGGGCGCCGACGAGGGGTCAGGCGCTGGGGAGCGGCGGGGCGGCGCGGCGCTCGCGCAGCGTCCGGAGCATCCGGCGGGTGGCCTTGGTCGCGACCGGGGGCAGGAGCTCCAGGGCGATCCGGCGCGGCGTGGAGCGCTGGACCGGGGCCTTGACCTGGTAGTTGAGGCGCAGCACCCGGGCGCCGGCGATGGTGTCCTCGTCGATGGTGAACCCCTCGGCCGGCCAGTCGCGCTCCCGCAGGACCGCCTGGGAGGCCGCGGGGTCGCCCCAGGTGCCGTAGAACTTCATCGGGGTGAGCAGGACCGGGCGCAGCCCGCCGGTGAAGACCGCCTCCCAGACCGCGGCGGAGACGCCCGGGGTGTGCTCGGAGCGGTAGTCGTCCAGGGCGACCAGGCCGTTCCCGGCGAGCGCGGCCCGGGCCACGGCGATGTCCCCGGCGACGTGCTCGTAGAGGTGGGAGGCGTCGACGTGGACGAAGCGGCAGCTGTCCGCCCGGATGCGGCCGTCGGCGAGCACGGAGGTGGGGGCCTGCACTATCTCGGGCAGCTCGGGGTGGAAGGCGAGGTAGTTGGCCTCGAAGGCGCTGCGGGTGAGGGTCCTGCGGTAGGACATGTCCATCTCGGCGGCGTTCTCGGCGTCGCCCGCCTCGGAGTCGAACAGGTCGCAGACCGTCAGCCGCTCGCCCGGCCGCAGGTGGTCGCCGAGCAGGACCGCGCTGCGGCCCAGGTAGCTGCCGAGTTCCAGGATGTCGCCGGTGACGCCGGCCGCGCTCTGGGCGGCCAGCAGGTGGCTGAAGGCGGCCCGGTCGAGGCTGAAGAACCAGCCGGGAATGTCGTCCCGCTTCAGTGGCGCGGAGGGGTTCGCGGCCTTGGCCGCGGTCTCGGGAACGGGCACGGCGGCCTCCAGGGGGACGGCGGGACGCGGTGGCGGCTCACGTCGCGGAGGGGGATGCCGAGGACGTGAGGCGGATCATCATAGCGACGCCGGGGCCGGGGGGAACCAGGCGTGCAGCGGTCTGGATCCGATACTTCGCTCTGCCGTTCGGCAGGGGCGCGGGCCTTCGTTTTCGCTCTCGAATCGCCTGGTCGGCACAGGCCCTTGCGTTTCGAGGGCCGGGAATCCGTCGGTGCGTCGGGGGCTCCGGGTGCTTCACCCCGACGGTCGTTGGAGCTCCGCGATGGTGTCGGTCAGCCAGGCCCGCTCGGCGGCCGTGGACGCGCGGGCGACGAGCAGCATCCCGCGCCGGAAGGGGTTCGGCTCGCGCTCGGCGGTCACCGGCTGCCCCGCTCCGTCGTAGAAGAAGCTGCTCGGCGCGTCCAGGAAGGCCAGCCGGCGCCGGAGGACGGCGGCCTGCCCGGGCGGATCGGCGAGGTGGTGCAGGAAGGCGGTGACGGTGAAGAAGCGGATCTGGTCGGTGATCTCGGCCTGCTCCGGATCGGCCAGCCTGCGCAGCAGTTCGGCCCGCCCCTGCGCCGTCAGCTCCAGCGTCTGCCGCGGCGCCGCGCCGCTGCCCGGTTCGGTGCGGCGGTGCAGCAGCCCGGCCTTCTCCAGCCGGGCGATGGCGGGGTAGAGCGCGCCGTCGCTCACCGGCCGGACATGGCCGGTCAGTCCGGTGATCCGGGACTTGAGCTCGTAACCGTGCAGCGGTTGGTCGTACAGGAAGCCGAGGATCGCGAGCGTCAACACGGCTGGAGCCCTTCGGTCGGAGTGCGCCCTGTAAGAGCCACTCATCTTACCTCTTGTCGATGTGCCTCTAAACGATGTATCTCTATTCGAGGCAAGCCGCAGTCCGGGCCGAGCCGAACCAAGCCGAGCCGAGCCGCGGCAGGCGGAGGACACGCAAGAGGCGAGAACGCCACGGGCGAAGGGGGAGACATCATGCGCGAGCAGCTGCGCCGACTCACGGCGTTGGCGGTACCCGTGTACGCGGAGCTGCTGTCCGGGGTGGTCGCCTCGGTGATCGGCACCCTCTGGGTGGCCGGCCTCGGCGGGGCCGCGGTCGCCGCCGTGACCCTGGCCGGCACCGTCGAGAACCTCCTGCTCGGACTGGTGCTGGTGGTCGGCTCCGGCACCAGTGTCCGGCTCTCCCACGCCCTCGGGGCGGGCGACCACGCCGATGCCGCCCGCACCGTCCGCGCGGCCCGGTGGCTCTGCGTCACAGGCAGTGTGCTGCTCACCGTCCCCGGCTTCCTGCTGCGCGACCGGCTGGCCGGCGCCTTCCTGGACGGCGAGGCCGCCGCGCACGCCGCCGAGTACCTCACCGTCGCGTTCCCGGCCTTCGCGCTCTTCTTCGGCCAGCGCGTCGCCGACGAGCTGTTCAAGGGCGCGGGCGACACCCGCACGCCGATGCGGATCGCCCTGCTCTCCAACGCGCTGCTGCTCCTCCTCGACCCGCTGCTCATCCTCGGCCCCGGGCCGCTGCCCGCCCTCGGCGTGCCGGGCGCGGCCCTCGCCCTGGCCCTCTCCCGGGCGATCGCCCTCGCCGCCACCCTGCGGCTGCGGCGACGACGGCACCGCGCGCAGCCGCAGCCGAGGCCGCAGGCCCCCGACGGAACCGGCGGAGTGGGCCCGGCGGCGGTGCGGATCCTGCGCGCGGGCGCGCCGTTCGGCCTGGACTTCACCGCCCGGATGGCCGTCGGAACCGCCCAACTCGCCCTGGTCGCGGGCTTCGGCGTCGCGGCGGTGGCCGGGTACGGCGTCGGCTACCGGGTCCTGCTGGTCGTCACCATGGCCTTCTACGCCCTGCGGCAGGCCGCGGCGATCGAGGCCGCCCGACTGGCCGGCGCGGGGGAGGGCGCCGCACTGCGCACCCTGCGGCGCGCCACCGCCCGCCTGGCCGCACTGCTCGGCGCGGGGGCGGCGGTGCTGTCCGCGACGCTCGCCGGCCCGCTGACCGAACTGTTCACGGCGGACCGGGCGGTGGCCGCGCAGTCCGTCGGCTTCCTGCGTGCGGCGGCGCTCTACCTGCTGCCGTACGCCCTGGTGGTGGCCGTCGGCGGGGTGCACCAGGCGGCGGGCGCCGGCCGTCCGCTGGTGGTCGCCGTCGTGCTCGGGCTCGGCACCCAACTCGCCGCCTCGGCCGCCCTGTCCGGGCCGCTGGGCGTGACGGGCGTGTGGCTCGGACCGGCGTTGGGTGCGGCCGTGCAGCTCGCGCTGCTCATCACCCTGACACGGCCGCGGAGTTCGAGAGGGGAGAGCGTGGCGGTGCGCCGGAGTGGGGCCCATGGCAGTGGCCCCGGACGGGTGGCCGATCGCGCCCGCGCACGCACCTGAACGCGCCACCCCGGAGGGCTGGTCGGGCTTCCAGCGGACCCCGCTCGCCCGGCCGGTCGACGGGGCTCCGCACCGGGTGCGGACCGGTGTCCACCGGCCCGCCCTGTCCGAGCGGTACGGTCCGTGGAAGACGGTCTACGAACGCCACCGGCTGTGGTCGACGGCGCCACCGGCGGCTGACGACAAGGCCGTTGCTCACGGACGACCGGCGGACTCCGGCCATCCGGGCGCGGCCTGACCGGCCTGACCTGCCGTCCGACCGGCTGCCATCACCACCTCCGCCGCCCGGCCGGGCAGCCGCGTGGCGAGCAGCGTCCCGGCGCCGGCCACCGCCGCCATGGCCAGCGCGGCCGGTGCGAGCGCCGCGCCGGGGTCCGTACGGCCGGCGGCGGTGGTGGCCAGGGCGATGCCCAGTGCCGGGCCGACGTTCAGCACGGTCTGCTGCAAGCCGCCCGCGACCCCGGCCCTGCCGGCGGACGCTCCCCGGACCACCACCGCGGTGGCGGTGGCCATCACCGAGCCGAACCCGGTGCCGAGCAGCGCGAAGCAGCCGCCGATCGCGACCGTCCCGGAGCCGGGCCCGAGCCCGGCGGTGAGCAGTGCCCCCGCGGTGACCAGCGCCATCCCCGACAGCACCACCGCCCGTTCGCCGTGACGCTTCGCCAGCCAGGCGGAGCCGGGCGCCGCGAGGATCATCGCCGCCGCGAGCGGCACCGCCCGCAGGGCGCTCTGCAAGGGGTCGAGCCCGAGCACGTCCTGGAGGTAGTAGGTGGCCGGGAAGAGAGCGCCCTGGAGCGCCGCCGAGGCGGCGAGCAGGACGAGCAGCGGCGGTGCGACCGCCGTCGACCGGAGCAGTGCGGGCGGCAGCAGCGGGTCGGCGGTCCGGCGTTCGTGCCGGACCAGGACCAGGGCGAGGACTCCGGCCGCGGCGAGGCCGAGCAGCGGTCCGGCCGACCAGCCGGACTCCGGCAGCGCCACCAGGCTCTGCACCAGGCAGGCCAGCGCGAGCGCGAGCAGGGCCGCGCCGGGCAGGTCGAGCCCGGCGCCGAGGGCGGCCCCCGCCGGACCGGTCCGGGTTGAACCCGGCCCGGTCGGCACCGCGAGGGCCGCCAGGAGGGCGGCCGCGGCGGGCAGCAGGCCCAGCAGGAAGACCGACCGCCAGCCGAAGTGGGCGGTCAGCGCCCCGCCGACCAGCGGCCCGGCCGCCGCCGCGAGCCCGATGGCTGCGGTGCGGATCGCGATCGGCCCGGAGAGCCGGTCGGCGGGCCAGGCGGCCCGCAGCATGCCGAGGGTGGCCGGTTGCAGCAGCGCGCCCGCCACGCCCTGGAGAACGCGCAGCGTGACGACCCAGCCGATGCCGGGCGCGACGGCGATCCCGAGCGAGCTGGCGGCGAAACCGGCCACGCCGAGCGCGAAGATCCGCCGGTGCCCGTACCGGTCGCCCAGCCGGCCGGCGAAGACCAGCAGGGCGGCGACGGTGACCAGGTAGCCGGTGCTGGCCCACTGGACGGCCGCGACGGAGGCGTGCAGGTCGTGCTGGAGGGCCGGCCGGGCGACGGTCAGCGCGGTGCCGTCGAGGGCGACCAGGACGGCTCCGGTGATGCTCGCGGCCAGGGCGAGACCCCGGCGGTGCCGCGGCCTCACCGGGCGGCCGGGCCGAGGTGGGCGTCCAGCGCGGTGCGCAGCAGCGGTTCGACGGAGTCGTCGCCGGTGATGAGCCGCAGGCTGCCCCAGGTCCGCAGCTGGGCGAGGCCGTGCAGGTTGGACCAGAGGGCGGCGGTGGCGGCGGCCGGGTCGTCGGACTGCGGGCGCACCTCGGAGACCAGTCCGACGAAGGTCAGGAACAGCGGCAGGGTGGTGCGGCGCAGTTCGACGCCGCTGCCCTCCAGCAGGTCGTGGCGGAACATCAGCTCGAACATGCCGGGGTTGGCGGCCGCGAAACCCAGGTAGGCGCGGGCGAGCGCGTCGAGGCGGGTGCGCGCGTCGGCGCCGGTGGCGGCGGCGACGGCGTCGGCACCCGCGAGGGTGTCGGTGAGCCTGCCGAAGCCCTGCCGGGCGACGGCGGCGAGCAGCTCGCGGTGGGTGGGGAAGTAGCGGCGGGGCGCGCCGTGCGAGACCCCGGCGCGGCGGGCGATCTCGCGCAGGCCGAGCGCCTGGACGCCGCCCTCGGCCACCAACTCGACGCCTGCGGCCACCAGTCGGGCCCGCAGGTCCCGTTCCTGTTCGGTCATGGACACTGTCTACCAGGTGTCCGTAGACAGTGTCTACTCGCGCTCCCGGAAGTGCTCCGGGCAGAATCGGCCGTATGGACGAAGGCGGCGAGCCGGCCTGCTGGCTGGACCGGGTATGCCCGGAGTGCGGGCGGCTGCGCGAGCGCCCCGGCCCGGGGCCCTGCGAGAACTGCGGCGCGGACGGCGACGCGAACGACGGCGAGCAGGAGCGCGGCCACGACCGCCCCGGCGAGGCCGAACCCCGCCCCGGCGAGGCCGAACCCTGTCCCGGCGAGGCCGAACCCGGGCCGCAGCAAGGCTGAACCCCGGTCCGGCCGGGCGGCCGGACCGGGGCGGGTGAGCCGGTCGGACGGCGCCAGGTGCGGCGCCCCGCGGATCCCGCTGTCGCTGCCCGCTACTGCTGGGACGGCGGCTGGTCGCGGAACTGGTTCTTCAGCTGGTCCTGGGCGGCGTCCACCTGACCGCTGTACTTGCCCTGGGTGCGCTGGTCGACCGTGTCGCCCGCCTTGTCGACGGCCTTGTCGGCCTGCTCCTCGTGGCCCTTCAGCAGGTTCTTGAGCTTATCCATCATGGACATCTGGTCACACTCCTGGATGAGACGCCCCCACTCCTCCAATATCGCCGCGCGCGCCGCGGACCGCATCCCGCGGGTGTGCGCAAAGGCTTGGCAACGGGATTCCGATCATGTCCAATCGTGACCTCACGGCCCGTCGGAAGGAGCTGCCTTGATGCTGCGCACCCGTCGCCCCACCTCCCCGCTCGACCGTTCCACCCCGTACGACCGCACCGCCTCCACAGGACGCCCGCGCATCGCCGTCAACCGGCGTGGCGCGGGCGCCGCCCTGACCGTCGCCGCTCTGGTCACCCCACTGCTGCTGGCCGGCGCGGGCACCGCGTCGGCCGACCCGGACCCGGCGCGCAAGGGCGCCAAGCTGGCCTCCCGGCTGGTCGAGGCGAGCAGCGCCCGGGACGCCCGGGCCACGCTGGCCGCGCTCCAGCTGATCGCGGACCGCAACGGCGGTACCCGGGTGGCCGGTTCGACGGGACACGACCAGTCCGCGCAGTACGTCTACGAGCAGGCCCGGCGGGCCGGACTCAAGGTGTCCAAGCAGGAGTTCGTCTACACCTTCTTCGAGGCCCGCTCCGAGCGCCTCGACGTGCTCGCCCCGCAGGCCGAGTCGGTGCCGGTGATCGCCATGACGTACTCGGTGAGCGGCCCGGAGGCGGGGCTGGCCGCGGACCTGGCGGTCGCTCCGGTCGGCGCCACCACCGGCTGCACGCCCGCCGACTACCCGGCGGGCGCCTTCACCGGCAAGATCGCCCTGATCCGGCGCGGCGGGTGCAGCTTCGCCGAGAAGCAGGCCGCCGCGGCCGCCGTGGGTGCGACCGGCGCGATCATCTACAACAACACCGAGGGGAACCTCAACGGGACGCTCGGCGAGCCGACCGCCGGGAGGATCCCGACCGGCGGGATCACCAGGGCCGCGGGCGAGGCCCTGGCCGCCGAGGCGGCCGCCGGGCCCGTCCGGGTGAACCTGGACATCCGCACCTTCATGGAGCCGCGCAAGACCTGGAACGTCCTCGCCGAGACCCGCGGCGGCGACCCGGACCACACCGTGATGGTCGGCGCGCACCTGGACTCCGTCCCCGAGGGGCCGGGCATCAACGACAACGGCTCCGGCTCGGCCGGCATCCTGGAGGTCGCGAAGAACCTCAGTGCGCACCCGGTGAGGAACAAGGTCAGGTTCGCCTGGTGGTCGGCGGAGGAGTTCGGCCTCAAGGGAGCCGAGAAGTACGTGAACTCCCTCTCCGACGCGGAGAAGAAGCAGATCGGCCTCTACCTCAACTTCGACATGATCGCATCCCCCAACTACGCGCAGTTCGTCTACAACGGCTCCGGCAGCCTCGGCGGCGAGGCGGGCCCCGAGGGCTCGGCGCAACTGGAGCGGGACATCAACGGATACCTGGACGGCCGGGGCCTGCCGCACGACCCGACCGCCTTCGACGGCCGCTCCGACTACGGTCCGTTCATCGACGCGGGCATCCCGGCCGGCGGCACCGACACCGGCGCCGAGAAGGTCAAGTCCCCGGAGCAGGCGGCCCGTTACGGCGGCACGGCCGGCGTCGCGTACGACGCGTGCTACCACAAGGCCTGCGACGACCTGGGCAACATCGACATGGGCGCCTTCGACGTCAACATCGACGTGATCGCGAACGCCGTCGGCACCTACGCCTGGGACCTCTCCTCGCTCCACCGGCCCGTCCCGGCCCAGCGCCCGGCCGCGAAGGCGGCGCCCGGCACCGACGCGACGGGGACCGGCGGCACGAGCGCCGACCGCTCCCAGGGCGTGACGGCCTGACGCCCGGGTGGGCCCGCCGCTCCCGGCCCGGCGGGCCCACCCGACCGCCGTACCCGACTGCTCCGTCCGGGATCCCTCCAACCGCGACCTCGCTCCGTCATCGCCCCTGGTGGCCACGGGTGCGGTCACCGTAGCGGAGACCACTGACAAATCCGGTCCCGGGCCGGTACGGTGCCGCGCGGAGCGCATCAGCCGAGACCCGGTGGGTGCGCCGAGCCCGGTCCTGACACCATGGGACCGAGATCACGCCACGGTGACATCCTCGGAGGAATCAGCAACATGAGCACGCACTACGACGTCGTCGTCCTGGGCGCGGGTCCCGGCGGCTACACCGCCGCCGTCCGCTCGGCCCAGCTGGGCCTGAAGGTCGCGGTCATCGAGGCCAAGTACTGGGGCGGCGTCTGCCTCAACGTCGGCTGCATCCCCTCCAAGGCCCTGCTGCGCAACGCCGAGCTCGCCCACATCTTCACCAAGGAGGCCAAGACCTTCGGCATCAAGGTCGAGGGCAAGGTGACCTTCGACTTCGGCGAGGCCTTCCGCCGCAGCCGCTCGGTGGCCGACGGCCGGGTCAAGGGCGTCCACTACCTGATGAAGAAGAACGGCATCACCGAGTACGACGGCTGGGGAACCTTCGTCGACGACCACACCCTCCAGGTCGCGCTGAGCGGCGGCGGCTTCGAGGTCGTCACCTTCGACCACTGCGTCATCGCCGCCGGTGCCACCACCCGACTGCTTCCCGGCACCAGCCTGAGCGAGCGCGTGGTCACCTACGAGGAGCAGATCCTCACCGAGCAGCTGCCGGAGAGCATCATCATCGCGGGCGCCGGCGCGATCGGCGTCGAGTTCGCCTACGTGCTGCACAACTACGGCGTGAAGGTCACCATCGTCGAGTTCCTGGACCGCATGGTGCCGCTGGAGGACGTCGAGGTCTCCACCGAACTCGCCAAGCAGTACCGCAAGCTGGGCATCGAGGTGCTGACCTCCACCCGGGTCGAGTCGATCGACGACAGCGACCCGAACGCCAAGGTCCGGGTCACCGTCACCAAGGACGGGCAGCAGCAGGTGCTGGAGGCCGACAAGGTGCTCCAGGCGATCGGCTTCGCGCCGCGGGTCAACGGCTACGGCCTGGAGAACACCGGGGTCAAGCTCACCGACCGCAACGCGATCGCGGTGGACGGCCGCGGCCGCACCAGCGTCGAGCACATCTTCGCGATCGGCGACGTGACCGCCAAGCTGATGCTCGCGCACGCCGCCGAGACGATGGCCGTGATCGCCGCCGAGACCATCGGCGGGGCCGAGACCATGGAGGTCGACTTCGCCATGATCCCGCGCGCCACCTACTGCCAGCCGCAGATCGCCTCCTTCGGCTACACCGAGGCGCAGGCCCGCGACCTGGGCTACGACGTCAAGGTCGCCAAGTTCCCGTTCACCGCCAACGGCAAGGCGCACGGCCTCGGCCACCCGATCGGCTTCGTCAAGGTCATCAGCGACAACACGCACGGCGAGCTGCTCGGCGCCCACCTGATCGGCCCCGAGGTCACCGAGCTGCTGCCGGAGCTGACGCTGGCCCAGCAGTGGGACCTGACCGTCCACGAGGTCGCCCGCAACGTGCACGCCCACCCGACCCTGGGCGAGGCGGTCAAGGAGGCCATCCACGGCCTCGCCGGGCACATGATCAACATGTGACGCGCCGATCCCCGCGCACGCCGCGCCCCCGTCGGGCGACTGCCCGCCGGGGGCGCGGCGGCATTCCGGGGACGGCCCGTCAGGCACGCCCGCCGATCAGGCCGAGCCGGCCGTCGAAGCGGCGGTAGAGCAGTCGGCCCCGCCCGCTGACCGGGTGCGCGAAGAACAGGAACGGCAGCTCCGCGCCGGCCAGCCGGTCGACGGCCTGTGCCTCCGTCAGCCGCGGAGCGCCACGACACCCCCGGTCAGTACAGCTGGGTACGCAGCCAGCCCTTGACCTCCGGGGTGACCGGGTCGGCGATGTCGGCGAACTCCTCGTGCTTCAGCAGGAACTTGGCGACGTACGGGCAGACCGGCACGACCCGCTTCCCGGCCGCGCGCACCTCCGTCAGCGCCTCCTGCACCAGCCGCGAGGCGAGGCCCTGGCCGGCGAAGGCCTCGTCGATCTCGGTGTGGAAGAAGACGCGCTGCGCCTCGTGGTCCCGGTACTCGGTGAAGCCGGCGAGCCGGCCGTCGACGGAGATCTCGTACCGGTTCCGGTCCTCCGCCGGCTCGACGACGACGGTGCTGGGAGTGGTCACGGGGTGGCCTTTCGGTCGCGGGGCGTGCCGTCGGAGCGTCGCGAGGGCGCCGTCGGCACAGGTCAGCGGGAATCCTGCCAGGTCACCGGGGGTCCCGACCAGCCTCGCCCCCGCCGGGGGCTGGGCCGCGACCTGGGTGCCGCCGCGCGGGTGCCGGTTTCCGTGCTGTCGGTGCTGCCGGCGCTGTCGGCCGGCCTGCCGCTGGTCAGCGCCAACGCGCACTCAGCCGCCCTGTTGACCGCGTTCGCCCTGGTCAGGGCCCCGGCCTTCGTCCTTTCGGCGACGAGACCGATCGCCCGCCGCGGGGGGCTGCGGCGCTGAGCGGCCGGACCGGCCACCAGCGCGCAGCTCGCCGAGCACCGCCCAGGCGACCGACACCACCGGCACCGCCACCACCGCGCCCAGGACCCCCGCCAGTACCGCGCCGCCGGCCACCGACAGGGCGATCACCACCGGGTGGATGCGGACGGACCAGCCCAGCACCAGCGGATGCAGCAGGTGGCCCTCGATCTGGCCGATGACCACGATCAGCGCGAGCACCAGCAGGGCGATCACCGGGCCGCGGGCGGCGAGCGCGACCACGGAGGCGATCGCCAGGGCGATCGGGGAACCGACCAGCGGGACGAGGGTCGCCACGAACTCCAGCACCATCAGCGGCATGACCAGCGGCACCCGCAGGATCGCCAGCGCGATGCCCACCAGCACGGCGTTGGAGGCCGCCACGATCAGCACGCCCCGGGTGTAGCCGGCGAAGGTGCGCCAGGCGGCGCGGCCTGCGCGGTCCCAGGCAGAGCCGGTCCGTAGCGGCAGCTGGCTCTGCGCCCAGGACCACATCCGGTCGCCGGAGTGCAGGAAGAACACCGAGCAGAACACCGCGAGCGCCAGCCCGGTGACCAGCTCGACGATCCGGCCGGCGCCGCTGAGCGCGGTGCTGAGCAGCGTGGAGCGGTGGGCCGCGATGAACGCGCCGATCTTGGCCCGCAGATCGGTGACGGTGCCGGGGCGCAGGTGGAAAGGGGCGCCGGTGAGCCAGCGGTCGATCCGGGACAGACCGCCGCGCAGCTCGTTGCCCAGCCGGCTCCACTCGTCGGCCACGGTCGTACCGACCAGTGTCAGCACTCCGCCGACGACCGCGACGGTGCAGAGCAGGGCGATCAGGACGGCGAGCGAGCGGGGCGTCACCCGGGCCAGCAGGTCGACCGGGGGGCGCAGCACGGAGGTGATGACCAGCGCCACGAACAGCGCGACGACCGGCAGTTCCAGCCGGGTGAGGACGTCGACGACCAGGTAGACGGCGAGCCCGAGCAGCGCCAGCCGCCAGGTGTAGCCGGCGGCCGTCCGCAGCCCGGTGGGGACGCGCTCCCCGGACGGAGCCCGGCCCGGCCCCGGCGCCCCGGTCCGGCGCGTCGGCACCCGGGGACGGCGGCTGCCCAGCGGCACGGGACGCCGGTCCGGCCCGGCGCCGTTCACTCCCACGGTGCGGCCTCCTCGGGATCGGCCGGGTTCACTCCCACGGCACGGTCACCCCTGCCCCGGCGGCTCGCTCGCGGCGCCGCCCGGTCCCACCGCCCGGGCGCCAGGATCCCCGGCTACCCGGTGTGTAAGCGCGCCGGTTCGGGGAAGACGCGGAACGGAGTCCGGTCTCCCCCCGGAACAGCGAAGGTCCTCCGTGTACGAGCGGTCGGATCGGGGGAGAACCGATGGCGCAGGGTGGGGAGAGAAGGAGGCCGAGATGAGAAGCCTCACCCGCCGCTACGCGGTGACGCTCCCCGGCCCGATCGGCGGGCATGCTCCACCGTCCGTCGTCGTGGTGCACGAGACGCAGGCCACCGGGCCCCACGGGGGCCCGGTCTGGGAGAGTTCGGACGGCGGTCTGCGGGTGGAGATCACCGGTGAGGTCGCCACCGTCCTGGCGGCTCCCGGAACCGGCAGCCGGCACCCGTGCCTGATGGCAGTGCCGCTGCCATGAGCGCGCGCCCGTGAGGCGCGCCGGAACGAGCACGACGGAGGAGAGAAGGAGAGGGCGACAAGGGCGGACGTCGCGACGGACGGTCACCGTGCGCTGGCCGCCAGGGCCTCGCGCACGGTGACCAGGCAGGGGTCGCAGTACCGGTCCGGCCCGGCGGCCGCACCGGTACCGTCGGCTACCGGGACGACGCGCTGGGAAGGCTCGAGGAACCGCCCGCACAGCGAGGAGGACGCGTCGTCCTTCGCCACCACGTGCCAGACCACGGCGGGCGGGGACACCGCCGGGTCGTGCTCGGCCCACATCTCGTACACGGCGCTACCTCCGGATCGCAGGGGGCTCGGTGACTCCATGCAAACCCGGGGTCTGCCGAACGGCCACCGGGCCAGACCCGGTGGGATGGTTGTGGCCCGGCGGAGCCGGGGAACGAGGGCTCCGGGGTCGTCCGGGAGGCCGGGGAAATCGGTTCGGGAGCCACCCGTCGGGGGACGGGTCGGCGGCGGGGGGCGGACGCGGCGGCGCGGATGTCGGCGAGTGCGGAGCCCAGGCCGGCCGCCTCCACGTCCCGGTCCGTCGCGAGGTCGCCGAGCGGGACGACGCCCACCGCCCGTCCGTCCTCCGCTCGCGAACGCCCGCATCCGCGATCCCGCATCCGGGGGAGCCGAAGAGCGGGCGAAACCGAGGAGCGCGGCCATCCGAAAGGCGGGCCCCGCTCACTCCCGACGGTCGGTGGCGCCCGGCCGCCGCGCAGTCCTGGCCCCGGGAGCGCCGGCCCGATCGCGGCCCTGCCCGGCGGACAGGCGGCGCCGGATCACCACCAGGTCGAGCGCGGCGAGGCCGGCGAAACCGGCGCACAGGGCGGCGAAGAAGGCGAAGGTCCCCTGGTTGGGCGCGGGGCCGGGGTCGGCCAGCGCGGCCAGCACGGCGAAGGCGGCCGTCCCGCCGACGAACAGGACCAGGAAGACCCGGGACAGCAGCCGCCGCAGTTCCAGGTCCGAACGGGCGGTCACGGGCTCGGTGCCCCGGCGCACCGTCTCCTGCGGCCGGAGCTGCGGCGTCGTCCGACCGGGCCCCTGCGGGGCGTGCGGGAAGTCGTGGCGCTCCCCGCCCGCGCGGCGGGCCCTGCCCCCGTGCTGCGTGCCTGGTCTGCGTTGTACGGCCATGACGGCCCCCGAGCGGAGTCGGCCGGTGGTGTTCCGCCGACGCGCCTACCCCGGTCCCGCGCCGGCACACGCCGGAGGGGTGCTCACCCGCGCTGATCGAGCCGCAGTCGCACCGCCAGCTGCGGCCCGCGCTCCTCACGGCCCTCCTCGCGGGTCCGGCAGAGTTCGGCGAGGGCGTGCAGCACCCGTTCGACCTCCGCGGGGCCGCCGAGCAGGTCCGCGGCGAGTCCACCGGGCAGGACGACCGGCGGCCCCGGCCGGCCGGCCCGGTGGGCGTCGAAGGACTGGGAGAGGCTCGCCGACGGGCTCGCCGCAGGGTGGGTGGGGGCACGGGCGATCCGGGGCTCGGCCACCACCCGGACGCCCTCCGAGGTCACGGTGGCCGGGTCCTCCCAGGCGTTGCCGATCACGGTCCGGCCGCGCCCGGTGTGGGTCGGGAAGACGGCCTCCAGCGCGTCGAGCACCGCTTCCGCCGACTCCCGCGGGCCCTCGCCGAGCCGTACCAGCACGTGCCCGGCTGCCAGGGGAAGTCCCATCGCAGCCACCTCCTGAACTCGGCGACGGACGCCGACCGCCGCCGTCCCCTTCCGTTCTACGGCCGGTCCGCGCGCCCACGCACCCGGGGCGGCACACGGCAGGGGCGCGGACGCCCTGGCCGTCTGACCGCCTGACCGCTGGACCGTCTGACCGCTTGAGCACCTGGCCGCGGCCGCCCCGGAGGGCGGACACCGCGGGCCCCGGTGCGGGCCCGGCGGTGCCGTGGGTCCGGAAGGCGGGCGGGCGGAGCCGTCAGCCCAGCAGGGTGGCCTCGACCCCGGCCAGCACCGCCGCCAGGCCCTGTTCGAAGCCCTCGTCGAAGTCCTGGAACATCACCCGGCCCGACTCGGCGGCCAGTGGGTGGGCGGCCAGGCGCTCGGCGCGGGCGTCCACGTCGTAGCCCTCGCCGCCGTCGAAGGGGTTGGGGCCCATGGCCTGCTCCTCGATGACGTAGCCGATGGTGTAGCTGTACGCGGTCTGCCAGGCCCGGGCGGCCGCCGCCGGGGTGAAGCCGGCCTCGACCAGCAGGCGCAGCGAGGCGTCCAGGCCGGCCGCGTAGTCGGTGTCGGTGAACCGGGCGCCGCTGTAGACCTTCGCGCCGTCGCGGTAGCGCAGCAGCTCGGCGCGCAGGGCGCGCATGGTCCCCAGGTAGGCGTCCCGCCAGTCGCCCTCCGACCGGCCTTCCCCGGCCCGGCTGGTCAGGCGGCGCAGCATCTCGGTGGCCATCTCGTCCAGCAGCGCCTGCTTGTCCTTGAAGTGCCAGTACAGCGCGGGCGCCTTGACGTCGAGCCGGGTGGCGATGGCGCGCAGCGTCAGACCGTCCAGGCCGGCCTCGTTCAGCAGGTTCAGCGCGGCGTCGACGACCTGGGCGCGGTCGAGCTTGGGGGTTCTCTGCGGGGTCACGGTTGACAGTTTAACGCCGTTAAGTGCAGGCTGTCGGCAACGGCTACTTAACAACGTTAAGGAGGTTGTCGTGGCTTCTCACGGCATGCACACGGACGTCCTGGTCATCGGCGCCGGGCCCACCGGCCTCGCCCTGGCGCTGGACCTCGCCCGGCACGGCGTCGCCGCGCTGGTGGTCGAGCGCGGCGCGGACCTCTTCCCCGGCTCGCGCGGCAAGGGCCTCCAGCCGCGCACGCTGGAGGTGCTGGACGACTTCGGCGTGCTCGACCGGGTCCGCGCGGTGGCGGGGCCCTACCCGCCCAACCTGTTCTGGCAGGACGGCGAACCGCAGGGCGAGCGCACCATGTACGACCCGACCGAGCCCTCCGAGGCCGAGCCGTACACCGAGACCCTGATGCTGCCCCAGTGGCGCACCCAGCAGGTGCTGTACGGGCGGCTGCGCGAGCTGGGCGGCGAGGTCGCGTTCGGGCGGGAGCTGGTCGGCCTGGCGCAGGACGAGGAGGGCGTGACCGCCGAGTTCGCCGCCGGCGGCCCGGTCCGGGCGCGGTACCTCGTCGCGGCGGACGGCGGGCGCTCCACGGTGCGGCGGCTGCTCGGCATCGGGATGACCGGCGAGACCGTCGACCCGAGCCCGATGCTGGTCGCGGACGTCCGGGTCGACGGACTGGGCCGCGACCACTGGCACGTGTTCCGGGCGGAGGAGGGGCTGCTGGCGATCTGCCCGCTCGGCGGCACCGAGGACTTCCAGCTGGTCGCCCAGTTCCCGGAGGGGACGGCCCTCGACCTCACCCTCGACGGGCTGCGCAAGGTGGTCGCGACCCGCTCCCACCTGGCCGCGGAGCAGGTCACCGAACTGCGCTGGATCTCCGAGTTCCGTCCGCGCGCGGCGCTCGCGGACCGCTTCCGGGCGGGCCGGGTCTTCCTCGCGGGCGACGCCGCGCACGTCCACTCGCCGGCCGGCGGGCAGGGCCTGAACACCAGCATCCAGGACGCCTACAACCTGGGCTGGAAGCTGGCCGCCGTCCTGGCCGGCCGGTCTGGCCTGGAACTGCTGGACAGTTACGAGGAGGAGCGCCGCGCCAACGCGGCGGCGATGCTGGAGCTGTCCACCCGGGTCCACCGCGGGGAGCAGCGCCGCGGCCGGGCGACCCAGCAACTCGACCTCGGCTACCGGGAGTCCACGCTCGCGGTGGAGACCCGCCCGGACCTCCCGGCGGACGCGCTGCGGGCCGGCGACCGTGCCCCGGACGGCCGCCGGGGCGGCACCCGGCTCTTCGACGCGTTCCGCGGCCCGCACTGGACGCTGCTCACCGTCGGCACGGACACCCCGCTGCCGGCCGTCACCGCCCCGGTGGTCCGCATCCCGGCCTACCGGGCGTACGGCACCGGTGTGTTCCTGGTCCGGCCGGACGGCTACCTCGGCTGGGCCGGCGCGACGGCCGACGGCCTCGCGGCCTACGCGGGACGGCAGGGACTGCTCGCCCACTGACCGGCGTGCGGCCGGTGAGACCGGCGGCCACGGCGGCCGGCCTCACCGGCCGGACGGCGCGGGGGCGCCGCTCAGTCCGGCGGCTCGTGGGGATCGGGGTCGTGGGCGGGCTCGGTGGTCTCGTACTCAGGGCCGTTCCGCGGTCCCTTCCGCTCCTCGTGCTCGGGCGGCGGCGAGCCCTCGCCGGTCATCCGGGACTCGGGGGTCTCGACCGGGACGGGAGGGTCCTTGGGGACGGGTTCGTGCTGGTCGGTCATCGGGTCCAACTCCTCTCCCGGGCGCGGTAGGGGGACGGGGGCACCCGGCGGTCGTCCGGGGGCGACCGCCGGGTGCCGGGTCAGTGCTTGCCCGCGTCCTTGACCTTCTCCGCGGCCTGCTTCAGGTCGCTCTTCGCCTGCTCGGCCTTGCCCTTGAGTTCGGTCGAGCGGTCGTCGGTGGCCTTCCCGGCGGCTTCCTTGGCCTTGCCACTCGCCTTCTCCGCCATGTTGCGCATCTTGTCCTCGGTACCCACGGCGGGTGCCTCCTCTCGGTCGACGGGGCGAAGTCCGCCCCGCGCGGCGTCTGCCCCGGCCGGGCGCTTCCATGCGCGGGCACGCGGGTCGGTTCGGCGGGGCCGTCCTACCGGACCCGGGCCTCGGCGGCGGCCTTCAGGTCCCGCAGCCAGCCTTCGAGGCCCTGGCGGAGGATGTCGGTGGCGACGGGGACGTTCGCGTCGACCTGGGGGCCGGTGTGGGTCTCCTCGGTGCGCACCAGGACGCCGCCCGGGACCTCGGTGAAGGTCCACACGTGGACGCCGTCGATGCGCAGCCCGGTCGCGACCGCCGGGCCGGTCCAGCGGACGCAGGAGCCGGGCCGCAGCTGCCGGACGGTGGAGGTGATCTCCAGGACCGGGTCGGTCGAGGCGGGGTTCGGCGGCAGCGGGGTGGTCCAGCGGAACGCCGAACCCGGGTGCAGGGGGCCGCCGTCGAGGCGCTCGGCGCTCCGCACCGGGATCTGCCAGTCGGGCCAGCGCTCCACGTCGGTCTGGAGCCGCCAGACGGTCCGCAGCGGTGCGTGGATCACGGCCTCGGTCCGGTGGCGGACGCGGGCGGCGGGGTCGACGCCCGCCCCGCGGCAGGTGAGCGAGGAGCCGGGACGGTGGGCGGTGGCGGCCCCGGCCGGCGCGGCGGCGGCGAGCAGTCCGAGGGCGAGCGGGACGGTCAGCAGGGTGGTGCGGAAGCCGGTGCTGCGGCTGGCGGACATGGAACTCCCCGTTCACTGGTCGGCCGTCGGGACGGCACGGCGCCGCGAGCTAGATGCTCACGCCTTCGTTAGAAGTTGTAACTCGCAAGCGCCGAGCGGTCAACAGGTTCCGTGATACCTTCTAACGGAAGCGTGAGCATGTAGTTGCGTGAGCCGGGGAGCGGACGAAGGCCGATGGCGAGGACGGGCGGGACGGGCGCGGAGACCCCGCGCGAGCGCTACCGGTCGCAGGTGCGCGAGGAGATCAAGGCGCACGCCTGGGAGCAGATCGCGACGGCCGGCGCCTCGGCGCTGTCCGTCAACGCGATCGCCAAGCGGATGGGCATGAGCGGCCCCGCGCTCTACCGGTACTTCGCCGGCCGCGACGAGCTGATCACCGAACTCGTCCGGGACGCCTACCGCAGCCTCGCCGACACCCTCGGCGCGGCCGCCGCCGGCGGTGCCGACCTGTCCGGGCTCGCCCACGCCCTGCGCGACTGGGCCCTGGCCGACCCCCAGCGCTACTTCCTGGTCTACGGCACCCCCGTGCCCGGTTACCACGCACCCGCGGACACCACCGCCGTCGCCGACGAGGTCATGCGGACGCTGGTCGACGCCTGCGCGGCGCTCGCCCCGGCCGGGCCGGACGCCGGGCAGGAGCCGTTCGCCACCCACCTGCTGGGCCACCGGGACTGGGTGGGCGAGCAGCCGGCCCCGCCCGAGGTGCTCCACCGCTTCCTGGCCTTCTGGACCCGGCTGCACGGTGTGCTGTCACTGGAACTCGCCGGGCACTTCACCGGCATGGGCTTCCGGCCCGAACTGCTCTTCGAGGCCGAGCTGGACAGCCTGCTGGCACCGCGGTTCTGACCAGGGCGCCCACCGGCACGACCAGGGCGCTCACCGTCACGGCCAGGGCGCTCACCGGTGCGGCGCCGGGCGCCCCCGGGCGGCCCGTCAGGCCTGCCCGGGGTGCGGCTGCGGAAGCGGCGCCGGGTCGGTGCCCGGGAACGGCTCCGGCGGTGGGAACGGCGGGACCGGCGGCGGCGCCGGGTCCGGCTCGCCCGGCCCCGGCACGGGGTCGGGGTGGGGCTCGGGCGTCGGTCGGGTGTCAGGGTCCGGGGGCATCGGAACGGTCATCGAGGCACCTCCTCGGAGGAGCGCAACCGGTCAGTGGCCGAGCGCGCTGGCCAGCTGGCGCTTGTTCATCTTCGAGCGGCCCTTGATGTTGCGCTGCTTGGCCTCGTTGTACAGCTGGTCATAGGTCGGGCCCTGGGAGCCCTGGTGCGAGCGCTGTCCGCCGCGCCGACCGGAGGACATGTCATGGATCGAGCTCCGGCTGGCGGTCTTCGACTCGCCGTGCCGGGCGCGCTCCTTGTTCACCGTCCTGGCAGCGATCTCCTTGGCCCGCTTCTCGCTCTCGCCCCGGTCGAGCGCGCTGTCCTTGATGTGCTCGTACTGGCGCTCCCGCTTGGGGCTGGATCCTCGCGGCATGGCCCGCGCCTCCCTGTCTGTTCGGGGTCGTTGCGAAGGCGCGCCTACCCGCCGTCGCCGCCGTGAATCCGGTGACCGGGGCCGCCCGTGCCCCGCACGCAGCCCGGCGGCCGGCCCGCCCCGCCCCGGGATCGGCACGCGCGGGGCGGTGGGGCGTGTACGGCCGGTCGTGCTCCGGTTCGGACGGGTGTGCCGGGTGTGGCGCGTTCGCCACAGCATCACTCCGGGTAGTTGAACGGCTGCACGGTGATGACGGAGGGGGTGGGGTCAGGGAGTCACGATGACGGAACACGAGCAGCTCGGCGCGCCCGCCGGCCCGGAAGGTCACCCCACCCGGCCCGAACGGGTGCCACCCCAGGCGCCCGCACCCGGGGAGCGGGAGACCGGCGCCCGGCCCGGCCCGGACGGTGACGGCACCGCGGCGCCCTGGCCCGACATGATGCTGCCGCTGCTGCGCACCCCCACGGCGGACCGGCAGCCCGCACCGGACGCGGCCGGCGCGGAGCCGCCGGCCGGTGTCGAGCCGGCGCAGGTGCTCGACCTCGCGCTGCTGGTCGGCGAACTGCTGCTGGCCAGCGGAGAGGCGGCGGAGGACGTCGAGGCCGCGATGCTCGCCGTCGCCCATGCCTACCGGCTCCACCCCTGCGACCCGCAGGTCACCTTCACCCGGGTGGCGATCTCGTACCAGCCCGGCCCGGCGGAGCCCTCGCTGACGGCCGAGTGCTCCGTCCGCCGCCCGGCCGTCGACTACGCACGGCTGGCCGCCGTCTTCCGGCTGGTCACCGAGATCACCGTGGGCGGGATGGCCGTCCCCGAGGCGCACGACCGCCTGACGGCGGCGCGCAGGCGCAGCCACCGCTACTCCGGCCGGCTGTTCGTGCTCTGCTGCGGGGGGATGGCCGGGGCCGCCACGCTGCTGATCGGAGGCCGCGCCGACGCGCGGGCCTGGCTGGTGTTCGCCAGCGCCGTCGTCGCCGCGCTGGCGGGCGAGCGGTTCTCGGCGCTGGTGGCGCGCTACGACCTCCCGGCGTTCTACCAGTTCGTGGTGGCGGCGGTGCCCGCCGCGGTGATCGGCATCCTGCTGTCGTTCAACGGGCTGCACCTGCGCGGATCGGTGGTGATCACCGGAGGGCTGTACGCGGTGTTGCCGGGGTGGCCCATGGTGGCGGCGGCCCAGGACGGCCTGGCGGGCTTCTACCTCACCGCCGCCGCCCGGCTGCTCGAAGCGCTGTACCTGATGGCCGGCGTGGTGATCGGGGTGATGACGGTGCTCTACGTCGGCGTCAACAACGGCGCCGACCTCGCCGCCCAGGACGTTCCGCCCGGGGCGGTGAACCCGCCGTTGCAGCTCGCCGCCGCGGTGCTGCTCACCCTGGCGTTCGCGGTGCTGCTGAACACCGAGCCGGCCACGCTGCCGGCGGTCCTCCTGAACAGCGCGGCCGGCTGGACCACGTACGGGGTGCTGGTGAACGCGGGCGGCGAGCCGATCCTGGCCACCGGGCTGGCGGCCGGGCTGGTGGGACTGTCCGGCCAGCTGATGGCGCGCTGCCGGGGCAGCTCGGCGCTGCCGCACATCACCGCCGCGCTGGGGCCGCTGCTGCCGGGCTCGGTGCTGTACTTCGGGATGCTCGCCTTCGTCCGGGGAGAGCCCGAGGTCGGGCTGAGCGGCATCGGACGGGCCGGCGCGATGGCGATGGCCCTCGCCATCGGCGTCAACCTGGGCCGCGAGCTGGCCCGGCTCTTCCTGCCCCCGCCCCGGGTTCCCGCCCCGCCCCGCCGCCGGGGCGGCCGCCACCGGAGGTGACGACGACGACGGAGGCGCGCCGACCGGTTTGCCCCGGCGATGCCGCGGTAGACGCGTGGGTGTGGAACCGGGCCGGCGAGACCGGCCCGGCTCCCGGGGGCGGCCCCCGCCGGTTCCGACCGACGTGGCCGCCTCCGCCGACAGCCCACCCGTCAATCCCGGGAGACCCTCGTGATACTCCTCGGCGTCATCCTGCTCATCATCGGCTTCGTCACAGGCATCTCGATCCTGTGGACCATCGGCCTGGTGCTGGCCGTCATCGGTCTGGTCCTCTGGGTCGCCGGGGCGCTCGGGCACGCCGTCGGCGGCCGCCGTCACTACTACTGACCGTCCTGACCCCGGTTCAGCGCCCCGCGCCTGATTCCCGCCGCACGAGGACCGCCCGTCTCAGGGGCGGTCCTCGTGCAGTCCGCAGAGCCAGGCCAGTGCCCGGTGGACGCCGAGCACGTAGCTGTGGTCCGCACCCTGGGCACGGACCCGGTGGAGGTGGACGGCGGCGGCCTGGCACTCCGCCAGCAGCTGGGCGTGGCCCGGCCCGGTGGCGCCGGCCGTCGCGGCGGCGGTGACCGGCGCCGCGACCTGGGCGCCGGCGGCCCACCGGTAGGCGCCGAGCACGCCGTGCTCGAAGCCGCTCCAGGGCCGGGGGCGCCGGTTGACCTTGTCGATCGCGGCGAACACCTCGTCCAGCGGCCGCACTCCCACGGCCGGGACCGTCTCGTCACTACTGGTCATGTCCGCAACCTACGTCCGCCCGCCACGGCCCGCCGGGGCGGGTAGGCTGACCAGGTCGTGTCCGGCCGGAGAGGTGGCCGGGCCGGAGGAAAGGGGCGGGCCGGCGGCCCGCCGGTGGAGACCCTGATGACTCGTCGATTTGACTGCTCGGACCCGTCCGAGCGCGCAGCCGGGCTGCGCGAGGCCGTGGCCGCGGTGCGCCGCGGTGAGCTCGTCGTGCTGCCCACGGACACCGTGTACGGCGTGGGCGCGGACGCCTTCGTGCCGCAGGCCGTGGACCGCCTGCTGCGGGCCAAGGGCCGCGGGCGGAACATGCCCTCGCCGGTGCTGGTCGGCTCCCCGGAGGCGCTGGACGGACTGGTCGAGGTGACGGAGCGCGCGCGGGACCTGGTCAAGGAGTTCTGGCCGGGCGGGCTGACCGTGGTCGCCCGCCACCTGGAGTCGGTCGACCTGGACCTCGGTGAGACCAACGGGACGGTCGCGGTGCGGATGCCCGCGCACCTGGTCGCCATCGAACTGCTCAACGCCACCGGGCCGTTGGCGGTCTCCAGCGCGAACCTCACCGGGCAGGACTCGCCGCAGGACTGCGACGCCGCCCAGGGCATGCTCGGCGACTCGGTCGCCGTCTACCTCGACGGGGGCCCGACCGCCGCCGCCGTGCCCTCCTCGATCGTGGACGTCACCGGCGAGGTGCCGGTGCTGCTGCGGGCGGGCGCGATCGGCGCCGAGCGCCTGCGAGAGGTGGTCCCGGACCTCCGGGAGCGCTGAGCCACGGCCTCCGGACGGCGCCGCCCACGGACGGCGCCGCCCACGGGCGGCGCCGCACCCGGTCGCCGGGCCGTACCGCGTGGCGCCCGGGCGGCCCGGGCCGCCGCCGCTAGGGTCGGCGATGGCGTGCGAGGGCGGGCCCTCCGCCGGGCCGGGGAGGGGATCGGCGCCGCGACCGGGGGGGCGTCACCGGCTCCGCTGCGGAGGTTCCATGAGCGCTTCGTCCACCGCGCCGCCCCGGGCGCGGCACCGCACCCGGGCGCGCGTCCGGCAGGGCGGCACGCTGCTGCGCTGGCTGTTCACCACGGACCACAAGGTCATCGGGAACCTCTACCTGGCGACGGCCTTCGGCTTCTTCCTGGCCGGGGGAGCGATGGCGCTGCTGATGCGGGCCCAGCTGATGGGGCCGGACACCGGGCTGCTGTCGAACGAGCGGTACAACCAGCTGTTCACCATGCACGGCACGATCATGCTCCTGCTGTTCGCCACCCCGACCTTCGCCGGGTTCGCCAACGCGATCATGCCGCTGCAGATCGGCTCGCCGGACGTCGCCTTCCCCCGGCTGAACGCCTTCACCTACTGGGCCTTCCTGCTGGGCGGGCTGATGGTGCTGAGCGGCTTCCTCACCACCGGGGGCGCGCCCTCGTTCGGCTGGTTCGCGTACGCGCCGCTGAACGGGCCGCTGTTCTCACCCGGGGCGGGCGGGGACCTGTGGGCGCTCGGCCTGGTGGTGGCCGGCCTCGGCACCATCCTGGGCTCGGTCAACTTCATCACCACCATCACCTGCCTGAGAGCGCCGGGCATGACGCTGTTCCGGATGCCGATCTTCACCTGGAACGTGCTGTTCACCTCGGTCATGGTGCTGCTGGCCTTCCCGGTGCTGACCGCCGCGCTGCTCTGCCTGGAGGCGGACCGCAAGTTCGGTGCGCACGCCTTCGACGCGGCGAACGGCGGGGCACTGCTGTGGCAGCACCTGTTCTGGTTCTTCGGCCACCCCGAGGTCTACATCGTCGCGATCCCGTTCTTCGGCATCGTCAGCGAGATCATCCCGGTGTTCAGCCGCAAGCCGCTGTTCGGCTACTACGGGATGATCGGCGCGACGATCGCCATCACCGCGCTGTCCATGTCGGTGTGGGCGCACCACATGTTCGTCACCGGCCAGGTGCTGCTGCCGTTCTTCTCGATGATGTCCTTCCTGATCGCGGTGCCCACCGGGGTGAAGTTCTTCAACTGGGTCGGAACGATGTGGAACGGCTCGCTGTCCTTCGAGACCCCGATGCTCTGGTCGATCGGCTTCCTGGTGACCTTCCTGTTCGGCGGGCTGAGCGGGGTGCTGCTGGCGGCGCCGCCGATCGACTTCCACGTCACCGACAGCTACTTCGTGGTGGCCCACCTGCACTACGTACTGTTCGGCACGGTCGTCTTCGCCACCTTCGCGGGCTTCTACTTCTGGTGGCCGAAGCTCACCGGGAAGATGCTCGACGAGCGGCTGGGGAAGGTGCACTTCTGGATCCTGTTCACCGGCTTCCAGGCCACCTTCCTGGTGATGCACTGGCTGGGCGCCCAGGGGATGCCGCGCCGCTACGCGAGCTACCTGGCGGTGGACGGCTTCACGGCCCTGAACGTGTGCGCCTCGATCGGGTCGTTCCTGCTCGGGGTCTCCAACCTGCCGTTCTTCTACAACGTCTGGCGGACCACCCGGTACGGCGAGAAGGTCGCCGAGGACGACCCGTGGGGCTGGGGCCGGTCGCTGGAGTGGGCCACCTCCAGCCCGCCGCCGGCGCACAACTTCCACGCGCTGCCCCGGATCCGCTCCGAGTCGCCGGCCTTCGACCTGCACCATCCGGAGGTGCCCGCGGAGGAGTCGTCGGGCGCCGCCGCCGGGGTGCCGCACGGCCGCAGCGGTGAGCGGGGGAGCGGGCGGTGAAGGCGGAGGGATGGCTGTTCGCCGTCATGACGGCGTTCTTCGCGGTGACCGGGCTGGTCTACGGCTTCTGGGCGCAGGAGCCGGCCGGCAAGGCGATCCTGACGGTGGCGTTCCTGATGTCCGGCCTGGTCGCGCTGTTCTGGTTCGTCCAGCACCAGCGGCTGGGCGGCGGACGGGCGCAGGACCGCGAGGAGGCCGAGATCGCGGAGGCCGCCGGGCCGGTGGGGTTCTTCCCGGCCCGCAGCGGCTACCCGGTCCTCGCGGCGGTCGGTGTGACGGTCTTCGCCCTGGGGCTGGTGTTCGCCCGGTGGCTGATCGTCGTCGGCGCCCTGGTGCTCGCGCTCGCCGTGGCCGGCTTCATCTTCCAGTACCGCGACCACGGCGCGGGCTGAGGCGGCGCAGCAGCCGCCGGAGCGGGCCGCCCGGGACCGGCCCGGGCGGCCGGACGGCCGGGGGAGCGGGGTGTGCCGGGGCGGTGAGGACGGCCGTGATGTGCGCCGACTCCCGCTCGGTGGAAGGCAGTTCGACCCGGTCGCGGTGGAACCAGGAGCTGGCCGCGGCGCGCACCCGTCGGCGCCGGGGCGCCCCCTCCGGTGCGGTCACCGGGTCCGTCGCGGCGCGCGCCAGCAGCACGTACCGCTCGGCGGCGGGCACCGGGCGGTGGTGGCCGGTGAAGCCGCCGTCGTGGGACTGGTCGATCCGGCCGGTCTCGTCGCCGTGCAGCAGCCGGGCGCGGTCCCGGTCCTGAAGGGCCAGGCAGAGCCGCCGGGTGAGCACGAAGACCACCGGCGGCAGCACGACCAGCGCCGCCCGCAGCACCACGGTGAGCGCGTTGACGGAGACCTCGAAGGCGTACGCGATCACGTCGTTGCCGCCGGCGACCAGCAGCACCGCGTAGACGGTGATCCCGGCGGCGCCCAGCGCGGTGCGGGTGGGCCGGTTGCGCGGGCGGTCGCACAGGTGGTGCTCGCCGCTGCCGGGGTCGAGCCACCGTTCGACGAAGGGGTAGGCGTACAGCGCCGCGAACAGCAGGCCGGGCACCACCAGGGCGGGGAGGAAGACGTTCCACGACACGGTGTGCCCGAGCACCCTGGTCTCCGCGGCCGGCATCAGCCGCAGCGCCCCCTCGATGAAGCCGATGTACCAGTCCGGCTGGGCGCCCGTCGCGACCACGTCGGGGCGGTAGGAGCCGTACCGCCAGATCGGGTTGACCTCGGCGAGGAAGGCCGACAGCGCCATCACGCCGCCCACCGCGAACAGCAGGCCCACCGTGCGGGTCAGGAACTGGGGGAAGAACGGCATCCCCACCACGTTGCGGTTGGTGCGGCCGGGGGCGGCCCAGTGGGTGTGCTTCAGCACCACCACCAGGGTCAGGTGCGCCCCGACCAGGGCCAGCAGCAGGCCGGGGACCAGGAGCACGTGCACGGTGAACAGCCGGGGGATGACCTCGTGCCCCGGGAACTCGCCGCCGAAGGCGAACAGGGTGAGGTAGGTGCCGACCAGCGGCACCGAGAGCAGCACGCCCTCGGCGATCCGCAGGCCGGTGCCGGAGAGGGTGTCGTCCGGCAGCGAGTAGCCGGAGAACCCCTCCAGCAGCGCGAGGTTGAACAGCGTCACCCCGATCACCCAGTTGAGTTCGCGCGGGCGGCGGAACGCCCCGGTGAAGAACACCCGCAGCAGGTGCACGCCGATCGCGGAGGCGAACAGCAGCGCCGACCAGTGGTGGATCTGGCGGATCAGCAGTCCGCCCCGCACCTCGAAGCTGATCCGCAGGGTGGACGCGTACGCCTCGGACACCCGTACGCCGCTGAGCGGCAGGTAGGCGCCCCGGTAAACGACCTCGTCCATGCTCGGTTGGAAGAAGAGCGTCAGGTAGACGCCGGTCAGCAGCAGCACCACGAAGCTGTACAGCGCGAGTTCGCCGAGCAGGAAGGACCAGTGGTCCGGGAAGACCTTGCGCAGCAGTTCCCGGCCCGCCTCCGTGACCGGCAGCCGCCCGTCCAGGCCGGCCGTGACGCGCTCGCCGGCGGACGGCTCGCGCCCGTTCGAAGCCCTGGTTTCGTCCACGGCAGGAACCTAGTGGGCCTCGCGGGGCCCGGGGCGGCCGAGCGCCGCGGTTGCCGTGGCGGGCGGGGGCAGAGCACTCCAACGGCGCAACGGCGGGGTGGGCCCGTGCGGCGCGGGCCGGTCGGCCGGGCGGTCAGTCCTCCGCGAGCAGCCGGGTCAGCGCGGCGTCCACGTCCAGGTGCTCGGACTCCGCGCCGGCCGGCACCAGCAGGAAGGAGTCCGACAGGAACGCGGTGACCTCCCCCTCCGGCGCGCTGAGGACGGCCTGCGCGCCGTCGGGCCCCCGCAGGGTGATCAGGACCTCCCCCTCGTGCCCCGGGCTCACCAGGACGTCGCCGCTCCCGGTCGGCGCGTGCCGGCCCTCGTTCAGCAGCTCCCGGCTGAAGTACCAGCACACCTGGGCCTCGGCCGGTACGCACTCGCAGGGCGTCAGCGGGAACGCCAGGCAGGCCGCGTAGGGCAGGCGGGGATCGAACCGCAGCTCCGCGACGACCGGGACGTCGGGAAGCGGGCTGTCGGGAAAGGTGACGGGCATCGGGTGGACGGGCATCTGCATCGAGCGACCCTCCTGTGGCCGTGGCGCCGGTCCCGGGCGGTCCGGGAACCCTGACCGGCGCCTACCCGGTGTACCGGGGCGCAGTCGACGGGCACGCAATCTCCACAACTCCGTTGCATGGCTGGACAGTTCGTCGGCGGCGCGGCCGCGGAGGGTGGCGCGGTCCGGTCGGCCGGGGCATGATCGCGGGATGACGACGATCAGGACCCGGCGGGGGCGCCTCGGCCTTCCGGCGCTGGCGGTGCTCGCCGTGCTGGCGGCGGGCTGCGGGACGAGGCACGTGGACACCGCCCAGAGCGGGGGCGGCGGCACCGGCACGCCGACGGCGGCGGCCGCGACCACGGCCCGGGGCAAGCCGGTCGACTTCCCCTGCCCCGGCGAGACCCCGACCCCGACGCCCGACCGTACGGAGGTGCCCACCGTGCCGCCCGCACCGCCGCTCGACCACTACGCCGAGAACCACGGCTTCAAGGTGCCCATCCCGCTGTACGGCCAGAGCCGCTGCGACGGACTGGCGGCCGTGCGGCGCGTCAAGGCGGCGCTCGAACCGCTGCGCACGGGCGACGACTACGCCCCGGACAGCACCCGCGGCCGGCTCATCGGCCTCGGCTACCCGGCGGAGAAGGTGAACGTGTACGCCAGCGCGCGGACCGCCGTCGGCTTCACCGTCCAGGCCACCGGGATGTGCCTGACCGGGACGATGGTCCCCGACTCCGTCCGGGTGGAGGCCTTCTCCGGGTACCCGGACCACACCGGCTGCGACGAGCCCCGGGGCGGCCACTGACACCCAACGGGTGGGCGGCGCGGGGCAGTTCACCCGCCGGGCGGGCACGGGGGCCGTCGCGTGGCGGGCCGTTGCGTGTCGCCGCGCGGGAAAGGACCATGGCCGTCATGGTGCGACCGGGGAACGTCATCGACCGCGGGGACCTCGTGCTGCGGCGCTGGCGGGGGCAACGGGACTTCGCGGTGGCCTTCGCGCTGATCGAGGAGTCCCTGGACCACCTGCGCCCCTGGGAGCCATGGGTGGCCGGGCACTCCGAGGAGCACACCCGCGCCCTGCTCGCCAGGTGCGACACCTGGTGGGTGAGCGGCGAGGTGTACAACTACGCGATCGCCGAGGACGGCGCCCCGGTCGGCATGTGCCAGGCCGCCCGCGCGGCCGAGCCCGGGGGCCGGCGCGTCGGGTACTGGCTGCACCCGGCCGCCACCGGGCGTGGCCTCGCCGGCCGGGCGGTGGCGGCGCTGGCCGAGGAGATGTTCACCCTGCCGGAGGTGGCGTACCTGGAGATCGTGCACGACCGGGCCAACACCGCCAGCGCCGCCGTCCCGCGCCGCCTGGGCTTCACCGAGCTCCGGCGGGAGCCGGCGGCGGTGCCGGTCGCCCCGGCCGGCAGCGGGACCGCCGTGGTCTGGCGGCTCGACCGCCCCGGGGGCTGACCGGCTGACCCGCTGCCGGCCGGGCGCCCCGGGCGGTCGGGATAGCCGAGGCGGGACCGCGCCGCAATGACGACCTCCGACAAGCGCGGGCCGGATCTTCCGTGACGGCATGGCAAAGGACGCGCCCGTCGACGCGGATAGGCTCCGGACGAACGACACCATGATCACGATCTCCGGATCGGAGAGGGCGCCACCGCGTGAGCATCCAGCAGATCACCCCCAAGCAGCGGGGCTACCTGATCGTCAACTCCCACCCCGCCGGCAGCGCGGCCACCGTCGACCGCCAGTGGCAGCGCATCGAGCCCGCGGCACCGGCCGGCCGGGCCCCGGTCGCCCTGGTCCTCGGCGCCAGCGCCGGATACGGCCAGGCGCTCCTGCTCGCCGGGCTGCGCCGCCAGGGCATCCGCGGCATCGGCGTCGGCTACGAGGCCGCCGCCACCGAACGGCGCACCGCCACCGCCGGCTGGTACCGCACCGCCGCGACCTCGGACCTGGTCGAGCGGAACGGCGGAGACTTCACCTTCGTCAACGCCGACGCCTACGCGGACGCCACCCGCGCCGGGGTGCTCAAGCTCCTCGCCGAGCGCTACGGCCCGGTCGACTACCTGGTCTACTCGCTCGCCTCGCCCCGGCGCACCGACCCGGCCACCGGGGAGGTCCACCACTCGGTGATCAAGCCGCTGACCGCCCCGTACACCTCGCCGTCCCTGCTCTTCGACGACGGGGCCCCGCAGATCGGCACCGTCGACCTCACCCCGGCCGACGAGGCCGAGCGGGTGGCGACCGTCAAGGTGATGGGCGGCGAGGACTGGCGGCTGTGGGTGCGGGCGCTGGCCGAGGCGGACCTGCTCGGCCCCGGCTTCACCACGGTGGCCCTGTCCTACGTCGGCTCCGAGATCACCGCGCCGGTCTACCGGCAGGGCACGATCGGCGCCGCCAAGGAGCACCTGGAGGCCACCGCGCGTGAGTTGCAGACCGGGCTGCTCGCCGACCGCGGCCGGGCGTTCACCGTCGTCGCCGGCGCCGCCGTCACCCAGGCGTCCACCGCCATCCCCTCCATCGCCCTGTACACCTCGCTGCTGCGCAACGTCCTCGGCGAGGACGGCTGGCGCACCACCGACGACCAGGCCGTGGACCTGTGGGAGCAGCTGACCGGAGCGAAGGAGCTCACCCTGGACGCGCAGGGCCGCATCCGCCTGGACGGCTGGGAGCTCGACCCCGCCGTGCAGGACCGGGTGCGGGAGCTGTGGGCCGACCCGGCGGCCGCGCTGGCCGCCGACCCGGCCGGGGCCGCCTGGTTCTACAACCAGTTCCGGCAGCTGTACGGCTGGGACGTCCCCGGCGTCGACTACACCGCCGGGGTCGAGACCTCGGTGCCCTGGCCCGGGCAGGCGTAGCCCGGGGGAAGCGCCGGGCGTCACCCCGTCAGCGGACGGGACCGGTCCAGCAGCCGGACGACGAGCGCCGCCAGCAGGGCCGCGCCCAGCGCGTACACCGGCAGCCAGAGCGTGGTGGTGGCGGACAGGCAGCCGGCGACGGCCTGCCGGGCCTGTTCGTCCTGGGCGGCGGCCAGCGCGGCGCCGTCCTGGGCGGCCAGGTCGCCGAGGACGGACTGCGCCTGCAGCCGCGCGTAGTCGCCCAGGTGGGGGCAGGTGCGGCGGGTGCCCGGCATCGGGAACAGCCAGGACCAGCGCTGCATCGCGGGGGCCAGGGCGAGGGCCGTGCTCAGCCCGACGACCAGCGCGTAGGCGGCCAGGCTCCGGGCGTAGCCGGCCCCCGCGTCCGTCGCGCGGGCCGGCGGGTGGGTGGAGGACAGGACCACCGCCAGGAGGGTCAGCCCGATGTAGGCGGAGAACCACTGCCACGAGCCGGAGGAGAGCGAGAAGGCCAGCACGGCGGCCAGCGCGGTGCCCAGGACCCCGGCCCGTGAGCGCGCCCCCGGGGCGGGGACGGGGGCAGGGGCCGAAGGGCCCGGGGCGGCTCGGCGGCTGCGGTCGTCCATGTGCGCTCTCCCCTGGCCGGCTGCGGGCCACCAGTCTCCGGGCCCCGCCGTCCCGGGGCCCGCGCACCATGCCGCTCCGCCCGCCGCCTCGCCCGGTTGGCGGGGCGGTCCGCACCCGCCCGGTCGGTGGGTGGACGCAGCCGCCCGGGGCCTCAGCCGGCCTCGGGCGGCCACGGGCCGTGCGCCGCCACCTGGGCGCGCAGCCCGCGCAGCGCCCGGGCGGAGGCGATCCCCACCGCGCCGGTGACCAGGCCGTCCCGGACGCAGACGGCGGCGAACCGGTGCTCCGCCAGGCTGCCGTCGACCACCTCGAACCGCTCCGCGCCGCCGGGCCGGCCGAACACCTGGACCCGCAGCCCGTACTGGTCGGTCCACAGGTAGGGGACCGGCCGGTAGGCCTGCCGGGCGCCGTCCGGGCCGGCCAGCAGGTTCCGGGCCGCGTGCATCGCCTGCTCGGT
The DNA here is from genome assembly GCF_055633695.1 of Kitasatospora sp. NPDC114501. Taxonomy (NCBI): domain Bacteria; kingdom Bacillati; phylum Actinomycetota; class Actinomycetes; order Kitasatosporales; family Streptomycetaceae; genus Kitasatospora; species Kitasatospora sp. NPDC114501. The sequence continues at coordinate 391,926 of NZ_JBVKDS010000004.1, forward strand.
CGCGTTGGTGCGCTGTTCGAGGCGCCGGTGGCGGCCGGTGCGCGGGTCGGGCCAGGAAGCGGCGTCCCCGGCCGCCCAGACGCCGGGGCCGGCGGCGCAGTAGGCGTCGCAGACCACGCCGTCGTCCAGCGGGACGCCGCTGCCGGCCAGCCACTCGGTGGCCGGCTCGGAGCCGACGGCCATCAGCACGGCGTCGGCGGTCAGTTCGGAGCCGTCGGCCAGCCGGACGCCGACGGCCCGGCCGCACCGTTCGAGCAGCGCGGTGGCCACGCCCCGGTGGAGCCGCACCCCGTGCTCGCGGTGCAGGCCGGTCAGCAGCGCGGCCGTCTCGGTGCCCAGGACGGCGGCCAGCGGTGTGGCGGTGGAGGTCAGCCAGGTCACCTCGGCGCCGAGCCCGACGGCGGTGGCCGCCGCCTCGGCGCCGAGCAGCCCGCCGCCGACCACCAACAGCCGTACGCCCGCCCGCAGTTCCTCACGCAGGGCGAGGGCGTCGGCGAGGGTGCGCAGCACGTGCGCCCCGGGCCGGGGCGCGTCGGCGCCGGGGAGCCGGCGCGGGCGGACCCCGGTGGCGACGACCACGGCGTCGCAGCGCACCCGCCGGCCGTCCGAGAGCCGCACGGTGCGTTCCCGGCGGTCCAGCCGCTCGGCGCGGACCCCGAGGCGCAGGTCCAGCCGGAGCCCGTCCAGCGCCTCGGGGTCGCGCAGGGCCAGGCGGTCGGGCTGCCACTCCCCGCCGAGCAGGTGCTTGGACAGTGGAGGCCGGTCGTACGGCGGCTCCGGTTCGGCTCCGATCAGGGTGAGGCGGCCGTCGTAGCCGGACCGGCGCAGCGCCTCGGCTGCGTGCAGCCCGGCCGCGCCGGCGCCGACCACGGCCACCTCCCGCAGTGCGGTCACACCTGCTCCAGGCTGATCGCCGAGGCCGGGCAGACCGCGGCGGCGTCCCGGACGGCCTGGTGGAGCCCGGCGGGCGGTTCGGCGTCGAGCAGGACGACGATGCCGTCCTCGTCGCGCTGGTCGAAGACGTCGGGGGCGGCGAGCACACAGTGCCCGGCGCCGCAGCACTTCTCCTGGTCGATCCGGACGAGCATGGTCTTCCCTTCGGAACGGGTGCCGCGGCCGCGAACTCCGCTGCGGGGCGGCTGGGTCGGTGTGGTCGGGACGGCTGGGGTCACCAGGCGACGGGCAGTTCGTGGACGCCGTAGACCAGCATCTCGCCGCGGAAGCGGACCTCCTCGAACGGGACGGCCAGGCGCAGTCCGGGCAGCCGCCGCAGGACGGTGGTCAGCGCGATCTGCAGCTCCAGCCGGGCCAGCGGCTGTCCCAGGCACTGGTGGACGCCGAAGCCGAAGGCCAGGTGGCGACGGGCGTCGCGGGTCAGGTCGAGTTCGTCGCCGCCGGGGAACTCGCGCTCGTCCCGGTTGGCGGTGTTGACCATGCAGATGACGCCCTCGCCCGCCCTGATCCGCACGCCGTCCAGCTCGACGTCCTCGGTGGCGACCCGGGTCAGGCCGGAGTGCACGATGGTCAGGTAGCGCAGCAGCTCCTCGATCGCGCCGGGTACGGCCTCGGGGTGCTCGCGCAGGTGGGCGAGCTGGTCGGGGTTGCGCAGCAGGGCGAGGACGGAGAGCGCGGTCATGTTCGCCGTGGTCTCGTGTCCGGCGATCAGCAGCAGCCGGCCCATCGAGCCGATCTCCTCGGTGCTCAGCTCGCCGCGCTCCAGCAGCCGGCTGAGGATGCCGTCGTCGGGCCGGGCGCGCTTGGCCTCGGTGAGCCGGGTCAGGTAGTCGGCGAGCTCGGCCTGGGCGGCGGTGACCTGCTCGGGGGTGGCGGAACGGTGCAGCAGGACGCGGCTGCGCTCCTGGAAGAAGTCGTGGTCCTGGTAGGGGACGCCGAGCAGCAGGCAGATCACCAGGGACGGCAGCGGCAGGGCGAACTCGCGGACCAGGTCGGCGTGCGAGCGGCCGTCGGTCATCCGGTCCAGCAGGTCGTCGGCGATCCGCTGGACCTCGGGGCGCAGCGCCTCGACCTTCTTGATCATGAACTCGCCGGTCAGCATCCGGCGGAAGCGGGAGTGCTCGGGCTCGTCCATCCGGATGATGGTCGGCCGGCCGGTGTTCAGCTGCCGGGCGCCCGCGCTGATGAACGGGAAGCCGGGCCGGGTGGAGTCGGAGCTGAACCGGGCGTCGGAGAGGACCGCCTTGATGTCCTCGTGGCGGGTGACCAGCCAGCTGGTGGAGCCGTCCCACAGGGAGACGCGGCTGACCGGCTCCTCCTGCCGGGCCCGCCCGTAGGCGGGCGGCGGGTCGAACGGGCAGGTGCCGCGGGCGGCGGGGTGGGTGAAGCGCGGGGTCCTCTCGGTGGTGGCCATCGGTGCGTCCCCTTCCGGGAGTTGGGCCGGGCGTATTTACGTGCCCAAAGCAACTAACTGAACGTCACGCTAACTCGCGTTCCGTGGTGGCGAAAGGGCGTGCCGGGTGTCGGCCGAATCTGTCCGGAATCCGGCCATGCTTCCCCGCCCCGGCCGCCGTCGGCACCCGATCGCTACAGTTCCCCCATGTCGGACGAAGAAGACGCCGAGGACGCCCGGACCACCGCCTCCCCGCCGGAGTGCCTGGACGGCCTGGAGGACGTCCTGGCCACGCTGACCTACCTGCTGACGCGGTCACAGGAGCACGAGCGCCGCACCGCGCGGGCCGGCATCACCGCCGCCCGCTCGGACGTCTACCTGCTGCGCGCGCTCGCCGAGGGCGCGGGCGCCAGCCGGGTGAGCGACCTGGCCGACCGCCTGATGGTCAAGCCCTCCCACGTGACCCGCCAGATCGACCGCCTCCAGGGCCAGCAGCTGGTGGAACGCAGCCAGGACACGCTGGACCGGCGGGCCCGCCAGGTGGCCATCACCCCCGACGGACGGGAACTGCTCGACCGTCTGAAACAGGCCAACATCGCCGGACTCGCCGGGGCGTTGGACGGCGTCCCCGAGCCGGACGTCGCCGCCACCGTCAGCGTGCTGCGCCACCTGATCGACCGTTACGTGCACCGGGTGCGCACCATGCAGGCCGAGGACGACCCGCTCGCGGACCGGGCGGACGGCGCCGCCCGCCCCCCGGCGACGGCCGCCCGGCTCAGCACCGCCGCGCACGACGGCGGTTGAGCGCGGGGAGCGCCCGGGTACGTCCCCGGGCATGTCGGACGAGAAGAACCGCGCCGTGGCCGAGGCGATCCTCCCGCTGGTCGGTGGCGCCGCCAACATCCACTCGGTCGCCCACTGCATGACCCGGCTGCGGCTGGGCCTGACGGACCGCTCCCTGGTCGACACCGAGGCGCTGCGGGCGCTGCCGGCGGTCCTGGGCACGGTCGAGGACGACACCTACCAGATCGTGCTCGGGCCCGCCGCCGTCGCCGGGGTCACCGCGCGGCTCCGCCGCCTCCTGGAGCCCGCCGCCGCACCGGCCGGAGCAGCCGGACCGGGAGCCCGGGACGCCCCCACCGCCGAGGCGCTCGCCGGGCGCGGCGAGCGCCTCCGGGCCGAGGCCCGGCAGCGCAACGCCACCCCGGTGAAGCTGGCGCTGCGGCGGATCGCGAACATCTTCGTCCCGCTGATCCCCGCCCTGATCGGCTGCGGCATCGTCGCCGGCCTCTCCGGCGCCCTCGCCAACCTCGGCTGGGCGCCGGCCCTGGTCACCGCCCTGGGCCCGGTCTCCTCCGGGTTCATGTCCCTGATCGCCGTCTTCGTCGGCTACAACACGGCGAAGGAGTTCGGCGGCACACCCGTGCTCGGCGGGGCCGTGGCGAGTGTGATCGTCTACGCCGGGGTCGCCAAGGTGGAGGCCTTCGGGCACCACCTCACCCCCGGGCAGGGCGGGGTGGTCGGGGCGCTCGGCGCCGCGCTGCTGGCGGTCCACCTGGAGCGCTGGACCCGCCGGTTGGTGCCGGCCGCCCTGGACGTCCTGGTCACCCCCACCGTCACCGTCCTGCTCGGCGGGCTGGCCGCGCTGTTCGGGCTGATGTTCGTCGCGGGGGAGGTCTCCACCGCCATCGGCCGCGGCGCCACCTGGCTGCTCGCCCACGGCGGCCTGCTCGCCGGGCTCGTGCTCGGCGGCCTCTTCCTGCCGCTGGTCATGCTCGGCCTGCACCAGGCGCTGATCCCGATCCACACCACCCTGATCCAACAGCAGGGCTCCACCGTCCTGCTGCCGATCCTCGCGATGGCCGGCGCCGGGCAGGTCGGCTGCGCGGTCGCCGTCTACCTGAGGCTGCGGCACAACGCCCCCCTCCGGGCCACCATCAGGTCCGCCCTCCCGGCCGGCCTGCTCGGCGTCGGCGAGCCCCTGGTCTACGGGGTGACCCTGCCGCTGGGGCGCCCCTTCGTCACGGCCTGCGTCGGCGGAGCCGCGGGCGGCGCCTTCGTCGGGGCGGCCGGCCAGCTCGGCGACGCGGTGGGCTCCACCGCGATCGGGCCCTCCGGCTGGGCCCTGTTCCCGCTGCTGGCCGACTCGCACGGACTCCTGGTGGGCGCCGCCGTCTACGGGGGCGGGCTGCTGACCGGCTACCTCGCGGGCTTCCTGGCCACGTACTTCTTCGGCTTCACCCGCGAGACCCTCGCCGAGTTCGACGCCCCCGCCGTCACGGGCGGGAGCCCCGGATAGCCGCGGGCCGCCGCCGAGGTCCTCGGCGGCGGCCCGGTGCGGCCTGGGGCCGGGAGACCCAGCCGGTCCGGCCCGCCGGGCCCGGTGCCGCCGACCGGGTGCACCGGCGCGGCGTTCAGGCGAAACCGTTCGCGTGTCACCGCCGCCCGGCGCTCCGGCCCAGGACACTCCGAGGGCCGCACTGCATCCACAGATGAAAGGACCGAGGTGAAGCCCAGTCAGAATCCGGCGACCGCCGTCACCTGGAGACGCCGACTCGGCAGGGCGATGGGCTCCGCCCTGGCCCTGGCGCTCGTCCCCTTCGGCATGTCGCTCGTCGCACCGACGGCCGCCCACGCGGCCGGCCTGCCCGGAGGCCTCGGGCCCTGCCTGGGCGCGGACTGTCCGGCCACGTTCCCGCCGGTCAACAACGGCCCCTTCGCCGGACGCGACGCCGGCGTGAACATCTTCGTCGGCGGCGACTTCGACGTCAGGGGTTCGGCCGCGGAGGCCGAGGGGCATGTGGTGACCCTCGGCAACTTCGACATGAACAAGGCCGCCGGGGTCAGCTCGGTGTACAACATCGGCATCGTCGGCGTGGGCTCACGCGTCCCCCCGCCGGACGGCGCCGACTTCCTCACCGCCGGCGGCAACGTCACCGTGGCCCCGGGCCAGACCCTCCTGGCGGACGGGGGCGTGGTCCGCTACGCGGGCACCGCCACGGGCACCATCACCGGTACGAAGGTCCAGGACCCGCAGGCCGTGGCCGCCTACACGCCGCTGCGCGGCCAGCTGCAGACGGCGAGCGAGTGCTACGCCGGGGTCGGCACGCCCCGCCCCGCCACCGGGACCGCCGTCAACCAGGGGTACCAGACCCTGTTCACCGGTGACGGCAGCTCCGCCCTCCAGGTCTTCAACGTCGACTTCGACCTGGTCGGGAACGGGGGCGGCACCCAGGGCATCGCGTTCGCCGGCATCCCCGCCAACGCCACGGTGCTGGTCAACCTCGTGGGCGGCGCCCGCACCATCAACACCTACAGCGGCGGCCTGGTGGACACCGACCCCTGGAACCAGCTGCGCGAGCGCCTGCTGTGGAACTTCCCCACCGCGACGACCGTGACCCTCACGGGCTCGGGGCAGTTCCAGGGCAGCGTGCTGGTCGGCAACCCGGCCAGCACCGCCACCATGAACCTGCCCGGCCTGAACGGACGGTTCTTCACCACCGGTTCGCTGCTGCACAACTCGGGCTCGGGGATGACCGGGACCGAGTTCCACGCCTACCCGTTCAACGGCGACCTCCCGGAGTGCGGCAACCCCCCGGCGCCCACCGGCTCGACCAGTGTGACGAAGGTCGACTCCGTCACCTCGCAGCCGCTGGCGGGCGCGACCTTCCAGCTGTGGCGTGAGACCAACGACGTCGCGGGCCTGCAGACCTCGGGGACCACCCCGGACACCAAGGTCGGCGCCCCCTGCACCACCGGCGCGGACGGCGTCTGCTCCACGGCCGACCTTCCGCTGGGCACCTACTACTGGGAGGAGACCGCCGCTCCTCCCGGCTACGACCTGCCGCAGCCCGCGGTGACGACCGTGGTGCTCACCACCGGCGGGCAGAACGTGCCGGTCACCGTCCGGGACACCCTGAGCCCGGTCGTCGAGACCGGGTCCACCAGTGTGACCAAGGTCGACTCCGCGACCTCGCAGCCGCTGGCGGGGGCGACGTTCCAGCTGTGGCACGAGACGAACGGCGTGGCCGGTCTGCAGACCACCGGGGCCAACCCGGACACCGCCGTGGGCTCGCCGTGCGTGACCCCGGCGTCGGGTGTCTGCTCGGCGAGCGGCCTGCCGCTCGGCACGTACTACTGGCAGGAGACCGCCGCTCCTCCCGGCTACGACCTGCCCGCGCTCAACGTGACCACCGTGGTGCTGAACACCAACGGGCAGAACGTCCCGGTCACCGTCGACAACACCGAGACCGCCGCGCCGACCGCGTCCACCAGCGTGACCAAGGTCGACTCCGCGACCTCGCAGCCGCTGGCGGGGGCGACCTTCCAGCTGTGGCACGAGACGAACGGCGTGGCCGGTCTGCAGACCACCGGGGCCAACCCGGACACCGCCGTGGGTTCGCCGTGCGTGACCCCGGCGTCGGGCGTCTGCTCGGCGAGCGGCCTGCCGCTGGGCACGTACTACTGGCAGGAGGTCTCGGCCCCCAACGGGTACGACCTGCCCGAGCTCAACGTGACCACCGTGGTCCTGGACGCGAACGGGCAGAACGTCCCGGTCACCGTCCAGGACGCCAGGACCAGTGCTCCCGTCGGCGCCACCACCGTCACCAAGGTCGACTCCGTCACGGGGCGGCCGCTGGCGGGGGCGACGTTCCAGCTGTGGCACGAGACGAACGGCGTGGCCGGTCTGCAGACCACCGGGGCCAACCCGGACACCGCCGTGGGCTCGCCGTGCGTGACCCCGGCGACGGGTGAATGCGTCGCGGAGGGGCTGCCGCTGGGCACCTACTACTGGCAGGAGACCGACGCACCTCCCGGGTACGACCTGCCGCAGCAGGCCGTGACGTCCGTGGTGCTGGACACCGACGGGCAGCACATCAGGGTCACCGTCAAGGACGTGAAGGCGGTCGTCCCGACCGGCTCCACCACCGTCACCAAGGTCGACGCCGAGACCGGCCGCCCGCTGGCCGGCGCCGTCTTCCAGCTGTGGCACGAGACCAACGGCGTCCCCGGCCTGCAGACCACCGGGACGAACCCGGACACCATGGTCGGCGCCCCGTGCGTCACCGCGGCCACGGGTGTCTGCTCCGCGGACGACCTCCCGCTGGGTGCGTACTACTGGCAGGAGACCGTGGCGCCGCCCGGGTACGAGCTGCCGCGGCCCGCGGTGACCACCGTCGTCCTCGACGGGCGCCGGCCGAACGTCCAGGTCACCGTCAAGGACGTGAAGACGGTCGTCCCGACCGGCTCCACCTCCGTCACCAAGGTCGACGCCGACACCGGCCACCCGCTGGCCGGGGCGACCTTCCAGCTGTGGCACGAGACCAACGGCATCCCGGGCCTGCAGACCACCGGGGTCAACCCGGACACCGCCGTGGGCTCGCCGTGCGTCACCCCGGCCACGGGTGTCTGCTCGGCGAGCGGCCTGCCGCTGGGCACGTACTACTGGCAGGAGACCGCGGCGCCGCCCGGGTACGAGCTGTCGCAGCCCGCGGTGAGCACGGTCGAGCTGACCGAGGACTGCCCGTGCGTGGCGATCACGGTCGAGGACCGGCAGGAGTGCCCGCCGCCGCCGTGTCCGCCCACCCCCTGCCCGCCGGGCGACGACTGGCGTGAGTCCGTGCGCCACACGGCCGTGCCGGGTGCCCTGTGGGGCGCGAACGCCTGATCCGACGACCTGGCCGGAGGAGCCGACGGCGGCTCCTCCGGCCCGAAGCGCCCGGGGCCCGTGCCCCGGGCGCTTCGGCACGTCCGGTCCGCGTGCTGTCACGGCCCGGACGGCGTTCCGGGACGCCGTGGCCCTACGATGGCGCCATGAGCGGGAGCCTTCAGGTATCAGGTGCGCACCATGCGCAGGAGCGTCGGAACGACGAGCGGCTGGATGCCGCGGCCGGCATCCTGGCGCTGCTCGCGGACCGCACCCGGCTCGCCCTCCTCCAGCGGCTGAGCGCCGGTGAGGCCGACGTGACCACGCTCACCGAGGCGACCGGTGCCCCCCGGACCTCGGTCAGCCAGCACCTCGGCAAGCTCCGGCTGGCCGGCCTGGTCACCGCCCGCAAGGACGGCCGACGCGTCGTGTACGCGCTGCGCCACGGTCATCTGCGCCGGCTGGTCGACGAGGCGCTGAGCGTCGCCGACCACCAGATCGGCGGACTCCCGCCGCACGACTGACCCGTTCCGTTCGGGCCGTGGCCTTGAGGGGTGCGGGCCGCTTTTCGGTCAACACGTGCACATGCGTGCACATGTTGACCTATCCTGGTGGTGTCGTCCTGCCGTGCCCGGTCCGAGCGGGGGTCCCACATGCTGTCCGTGCTGCGCAACCGCACCTACCTGCACCTGTTCGCCGCCCAGATCGTCGCCCTGGTGGGCACCGGCCTCGCCACGGTGGCGCTCGGCCTCCTCGCGTACGACCTCGCCGGAGCGGACGCCGGATCGGTGCTCGGCACCGCGCTGGCGATCAAGATGCTCGCCTACGTCGGGATCGCGCCGGTGGTCACCGCGCTGGCCCACCGCATCCCGCGCCGGCGCCTGATGGCCGCCTCCGACCTCACCCGGGCCGCCGTCGCCCTCGGCCTGCCGTTCGTGACCGAGGTGTGGCAGGTCCACGTCCTGATCTTCGTCCTGCAGTCCGCCTCGGCGGCCTTCACCCCGGCCTTCCAGTCGGTGATCCCCGAGGTGCTGCCCGAGGAGCGGGCGTACACCCGCGCCCTGTCGCTGTCCCGGCTCGCCTACGACACCGAGAGCCTGGTCAGCCCGGCGCTCGCGGCCGCCCTGCTCGCCCTGATCAGCTACAACTGGCTGTTCTGGGGCACCGCCGCCGGGTTCCTCGCCTCCGCCGCCCTGGTGGTCTCCGCCGTCCTGCCCAAGCCGGTCGCGCCGGAGCGGGTGGAGCGGGCGGAGCGGGCGGAGGAGCGGGTGGAGGCGGGCGGGGGCGTCCTCGCCAGGTCCGTCCGCGGCACCCGGCTGTTCCTCGCCGTGCCCCGGCTGCGCGCGATGCTCGCCCTGGACCTCGCGGCGGCCGCCGGCAGCGCCATGGTGATCGTCAACACCGTCGTCTACGTCCGAGGCCGGCTCGGCCGTCCCGCCACCGACGTCCCGATCGCGCTCGGCGCCTACGGGGCCGGGTCGATGGCCGTGGCCCTGCTGCTGCCCCAGGTGCTGGACCGGCTCCCGGACCGGATCGTCATGATCCCGGCGGCCTTCGGGATCGTCGGCCTGTTCGCCCTGCTCGCCGCGTTCACGGCCGCCGGGCCGGGTGCCTGGCGCTGGCCCGTCCTGCTCGCCGTCTGGGCCGCCTTCGGTGCGGTCGGCTCGCTGATCCTCACCCCCACCGGCCGCGTCCTGCGCGACTCGGTGGCCACGGAGGACCTCCCCGCGGTCTTCGCCGCCCAGTTCTCCCTCTCCCACGGGTGCTGGCTGCTCACCTACCCGCTGGCCGGCTGGCTCGGGGCGGCTCTCGGCCTCACCGCGGCCTCCGCCGCGCTCGGCGTCGTCGCCCTGGCCTCCGGGGTGCTGGCCGCCCGCGCCTGGCGCGGAGTGCCCGGGCGGACGGCCCCGGTCCTGGCGCCGGTGGAGGGCGGGAAGCGGGACGCCGCCGTTCCCGGCTGACCGGTCGGGCGGCCGTGCCCGGTGGCCGGATCGGCGCCCTTTCCAATCGGCGGACAGCGCGTTATGGATGGTCCATCCGAAAGAGGAGGTGCCCCGATGAGCGCGGCCGGCAACGAGCACACCCCGGGTACGCCGACGCAGATGACCCGGTTCGACGACCTCTACAGCCGACCGGACCCCCGGTCGTACTTCGGCGTCCTGGGGGCGCTGGAGTACCAGATACCCCATCACGCCCAGCGCGTCTTCCGCGGCCTGCTGCCCCTGGCCGGCCTCCCCGGAGGTCCCGAGCACGCGGCGGGCCGCCCGGGCCGCGAGTCGGGGGGCACGGTCCTGGACGTCTGCTGCTCGTACGGCATCAACGCGGCCCTGCTCAACCACCGGGTCACGCTGGAGGAGTTGTACGACCGCTACACCTCGCCGCGGATCGCCCGGCTGACCACCGCCGAACTGGTCGAGTCGGACCGGAAGTTCTTCGCGGAGCGCCGTCGTCCGGACGCCGTACCCGTCATCGGCCTCGACATCTCCGAGCCGGCCGTCGCCTACGGGCTCGCCTCCGGCCTGCTCGACGCCGGGTTCGTCGAGAACCTGGAAACCGGCGCCCCCAGCCCGGAGTTGTCCCAGGCCACCCGGGACACCCGACTGATCACCGTGACCGGCGGGGCGAGCTTCCTGTCCGCCCGCACCTTCCGTCCGCTGCTGGAAGGCCGGCAGGAGCCGCCGTGGGTGGCCGCCTTCGCGCTGCGTACGGTCCCCTACCGGGGCATCGCCGACGGGCTGGCCCCGCTGGGCCTGACCACGGAGCGGGACACCTCCCGCACCTACCCGCAGCGGCGCTTCACCGACGCCGACGAACAGCGGTTCGCCGTCGCCGCGGTGTCCGCGGCCGGCGACGATCCCCGCGGCAAGGAGACCGACGGCTTCTTCCACACCGCCCTGCACCTGACCCGGCCCGCCGCGCAGGCGACCGCCCGTCCGCTGTCGGTCCTGCTGCGCGACCGGTGAACCCCGTCCGGCCCGGTCCTGCGCCTGTGGCGGCGTCCGGACGGGGCCGGACGCCGGGCCGGCTGGACGACGTCGAAGGTGGCCGTCATCGCCATGTCCCCGCGCCCGGCGGCGAGCGCGGCGGGGAGTCGGGCGCTCGCGTCGTGCCAGGCGAGCAGGTCGACGTCGCCGGTGACGGACAGCCCGGCCGGGCGGCCTGGACGAGCGTGTCGAGGAGGGACGCGCAGGTCAGTGCCCGCAGGAGCGTGACCGGGCGCCGATCATGCGGGCGGCCCGCGGGCGCGACGGTGGCCGTGCTCATGCGGCGCCCTCCGCCAGGGTGCGCTCGAAGTGCCGGTAGCCGTCCTCGACGCCCAGCACGACGTCCTTGAACTCGACGTAGCCCTGGTGGATCAGCGGGGTGTCCCGCAGTTCCTCGACCAGGTGGTAGTAGGCCGTCAGGTCCTCGGTCTCCAGCAGGGCGAAGTCGGTGAAGCGGGTCTGGAAGGCCTCCGCGTCGAAGAAGCGCGTCCGCACCCGGTCCGCGTACTTCGCGACCACCGGGGCGAGGTGGGTCTCGCGCAGGCGGTTGCGCTCGGGCCGGGGCAGCGCCAGCCACCGGGTGGTGAACGAGTAGCCGAGAACGATCATGTACATCGGATGGATCCCCCTGGGGTCGCGACGGGGTGACGGCCCGTTCGGCCGTGGCTGCCGCCTCGAAGTGCTGACGATGTAAGCTACAGCTGACACCGTTAACAAAGTCAAGCCGGGGAGACCGGATGCCCGAGAAGCAGCCCACCCGACGCGAGCGCCAGCGTGAGCGGACCGCCGCCGAGATCGTCGCCGCCGCACGCACCCTCCTCGCCGAGGAGGGCCCCACGGCGCTCACCCTGCGCGCCACCGCCCGGGCGGTCGGCATGACCGCCCCCGGCGTCTGCCGCTACTTCCCCGACCACCGCGCCCTGGTCCAGGCCGTCGTCGCCGACCTCTACCTCGACCTCGCCGCCGACCTGGAAGCCGCCCGCGACCGCCACCCCGACGCCCCGACCCTCGAACGCCTCGCCGACGCGGCCCGCGCGCTGCGCCGCTGGGCGCTCACCCACCGCGCCGAGTTCACCCTGATCTTCGGCAAGCCGGTCCCCGACGCCGGCACCGCGCCCGAGGACCCCGCCCACGACGCCGGCTGGCGCTTCGGCCAGGTCTTCCTCGGCCTGATGACCCGGCTGTGGCGCGAGGGCGTCATCCGCCCGACAGCCGTCCCGGACCCGGCCCCGTCGTGGTGGGCCCAGTTCGAAGACCTGCGCGAACACCTCACCGAGCCCGTCCCGCTGCCGGTGCTGGCCGCCTTCGTCCAGGCGCGGACCCGGATCTACGGCCTCGTCGCCCTGGAGGCCTTCGGCCACCTCGACTTCACCCTCGCGGACCCCGAGCCGTTCTTCGAACAGACCCTCCACGACACGCTCGCCGCCCTCGGCGCTCCCACGGCCGGACCGGCCGAGCGCGCCGGAGGCCGCCCCTGACGACGGGCCCTGCGCGATGGCGGTGCACGGCACCGGGCGGCGGGGGACAGGGCCCGGTGGGCAGGGCCCCGCCGCGGCGAGCGGGTGGCGGGAGGGTGGAGGCGTGGAACGTCCCGGTCAGGACAGCAGCTCCGCGGGGACGTCCGTGGCCCGGGTGAACACCGAGACCGGGTGCTGGGTGTCGCAGTACTTGTTGCCCGTGGAGACCACACCGATCACCACGCCGCCGACCACCAGCGGGCCGCCCGAGTCCCCCTTGCAGACGCTGTCCGTCGTGCCGGCCCGGGGGAGGCCGCAGACCTTGAGCAGCGGCGAGTCGTCGGGCGAGGTGTACGGGTCGTCCGAGCCGGTGCGTCCGAACCCCAGCAGCGTGGCCGTGCTGCCGTACCGGTAGAGCGCCGCGTCCCCCCGCCCCGCCACGCGGACCGTCCGCTGCGGCAGCGGCCGGTCCAGGGTGAGGACGGCGGAGTCGTGGTCCAGGCCGGGGGTGTACCGCGGGTCCACCCGGTAGGCCTTCACCCGGCGGACCTGGCCGCCGGAGCCGGTGAGGTCGGTCCGCCCGGCGACGACCCGCAGGGAGCCCGGGTCGGCCGACTCGGCGACGCAGTGGCCCGCGGTGAGCACCTTGGTCGGCGCGATCAGCGCGCCCGTGCACCACTGCTCGCCCGAGGCGGTCTCCAGGGCCACGACGGACGGGTGGGACCTGGTCGTGGTGTCCGAGCCGCCGTGGACGGCGGCGGCCGGTGCGGCCGCGGCGGCGATCAGCCCGACCGCGGCCGAGAGGACGGCGAGCGGGCGTCGGTTCGAGGTGCGCATGTGAGGGCTTCCTTCTGGGATCGGAGGGGAGGCGGCGGGGCCGGATCGTCCGGAGGTCGCGCCCGGTGGTCGTGCCAGGTGGTGGCCCGGCCGGTCGGCCGGGCCCGGCACCGGGTGCCGCCGGACCGCAGACTGCCCCGGAATCCGTCCCGCCGGCCAGCACCGCCGGGTGATCCGGGACGCTGGAACGACGAAATGGGCCCTGACCTGCGCGTTCGCCGCTGCGTGGAACGCCGCGACGGGACAGGGAAGCCGCCTGGAACGGGCTGATGACGGCGGGTGGGAACGCGTGGGCGAGCCCGACCGCCCGGCCCCCTCCGGGGGAGCGCGACCGGACGAACGCTCCCGGAAGGGCTGTTGACGGAGGATCAGGGCGACGAGCCGGCCGGTGGGGCCTCTGGCAGCCCCCGCACCCGGCGTGGATATCGTGGCCGACGCCGCACGCCGACTCCTCGGCGTGCGGCCTTCGTCACGTCAGGAGAGATCTGGGTGAAGTCCCCAATGACAGCGCTCCGGAGCGCCGCGGCCGTCGTGGTGGCCGTGCTCGTGGCGGCGCCCGCCGCCACAGGCTCCGCCGCAGCAGCTCCCACCGGAAGTCCGGACACCAAGGCGGTGACGTACCAGGGCCGGGTGTTCCGGGTGCCCGCGGCCTGGCCGGTGGTGGATCTGGCCGTGGACCCGCAGGCCTGCGTCCGCTTCGACCAGCACGCGGTGTACCTCGGTCACCCGGGCGAACAGCAGGTCTGCCCGCCGCGGTTGATCGGCCGTACGGAGGCCCTGCTGGTCGAGCCCGCCGCGGGCGCCGTAGCGGACCGGGAGGGGTCCAACCCCGTCGCACGGACGATCCGGGCGAACGACGGCGTCGTCGCGGTGACCGCGACGTACGAGACGGACCAGCCGCTGGTGCGGCGGATCGTCACCGACGCCGGGCTCACCCCCGCGCCGGCGCACCGACCGGAGCCGGCGCCCGCCGGATCCCCGACGGCCCCCGCCCCGCGGTCCGCCGCCGCCTCGGCCGCGCCGTCCGGCCAGGCCGTGACCGCACCGGCCGCGCCGTCGGCGGTGGCGTCGATACCCGCGTCGGCGACGAACTACACCGGCAAGGGGTTCGACGCCTGCACGGCGCCCTCCGCCGCCGCGATGAACGCGTGGATGACCTCCTCCCCGTACCGGGCGGTGGGCATCTACATCGGCGGCGCCAAGCGGGCCTGCGCCCAGCCGAACCTGACGGCCTCGTGGGTCCAGCAGCAGCAGGCCGCGGGCTGGGCCTTCATGCCGCTGTACGTCGGCGTGCAGGCCCCGAAGATCGTCTACCCCGCCACGGAGGGCGCCAACGCCGCCGACGACGCGGTGAGCCAGGCCCAGGCCCTCGGCTTCGGCCCCGGCACGATCCTCTACTACGACATGGAGGCGTACACCACCCCGCAGTACTCGGCCGCGGCGCTCGGGTTCCTCACCGCCTGGACCAACGAACTGCACGCCTGGGGCTACAACTCCGGTGTCTACAGCAGCTCCTCGTCCGGCATCAAGGACCTGGTCGCCAACGCCGGCAACAGCGCCTACACCATGCCCGACGCCGTCTTCAGCGCCAACTGGAACGGCAGGGAGGACACCGAGGACCCGGCGATACCGGCGAGCTACTGGTCCGACCACCAGCGTGCCCACCAGTACGCCTCGCCGCAGAACCCGGAGACCTGGGGCGGCTACTCGATCGGGATCGACCAGGACTACCTCGACATCCAGCTGACCGCCGCCCCGCCGTCCCAGACCTCCGCGTTCTTCCTCGGCGTGCGCCAGAGCTCGGGCGCCTGGCCCGGCTTCAGTCCGCTGACGGGCGGAGCGGGCGTGTTCCGCGGCTCGGAGGCCGCGATCGCCGGTCTGCCGGGCGGCTCCTCGCAGGAACTGGGCATCGGCCTGGACGGCCGGCTGTACCACGGTGTCCGCGCCGCGGGCGGCAGTTGGAGCGGCTTCGCCGCGCTGCCCGACGACGGCACGCCGTCATCGCGGCCCCGCCGGATCGGCATCGCGGGCCTGCCGGACGGCTCCGCACAGGTGCTGGCCGTCGGCGCCGACGGCAACGTCTACCACCGCACCCGCTTCGCCGACGGCAGCTGGTCCGGCTACGGCGCGCTCCCCGGTGTCGGCACCCCGACCATGGCGGCCGCGGACGTCGCCATCGCCGGTATGCCCGACGGGTCCGCCCAGGTCCTCGCGATCGGCAGCGACGGCAACGTCTACCACGAGACCCGCTTCTCCAACGGCAGTTGGAGCGGCTTCGCCCCGCTGCCCGGTGTGAACAGCTCCCGGATGGCGGCCCTGCGGGTGGCCATCGCCGGTCTGCCGGGCGGCTCCTCGCAGGTCCTGGTGATCGGCAGCGACGCGAACGTCTACCACGAGTCCCGCTTCGCCGACGGGAACTGGTCGGGCTTCGCGGCGCTCCCCGGCAACGGCACGCCCACCCTGGCCGCGCGGACGGTCGCCATCGCCGGTCTGCCGGACGGTTCGTCCCAGGTGGCGGTGATCGCCAACGACGGGAACGTCCACCACGAGACCCGCTTCTCCAACGGCAGCTGGTCCGGCTTCGCCGCGGTCCAGGGCCCGTACGGCGCGAGCACCTTCCCGGCCCAGCGCGCCGCCATCGCCGGCCTGCCGGACGGCTCCAGCCAGCTCGTGGCCACCCGGAGCTGACCGGGCCACACCCCACCGCCCGGCGCCCCCGCCCCGTCACTTCTTCGGGTGCGGGGGCGCTTTTCGCTGCTGAGCGAAGGTGACCGGAGCCTCCGGAAAGCCGGTACGGGTTTCGCGCGGGAACGGATACCGCGGCCTCGCGGTTCAGCGCTCGGGCAGGAGAATGCACGAAAGGGAGTTCCCAGGTCAAAGCCGTTCGGTGGAGCCGGAGTTGTGACGTGTGCACGGTATTCCAGCGGCTTCTCCCTGAATTTCGCCCGACCGCTTACGTGATGTGCGCAAATCCCTTCCGCCTGCGGATCGAATCTGACAGCATCGTCCGCTATCCGGCGATCGCATGCCGGTGATCGCTGTGTCGGTGTGCCCGTGCGGTGTCCGGCTGTGGCCGATGTCCGCCCGGATCGGATCGATGGCCTTCCTCATCGGACGCCGCCGTCGAGACGCGGCCAACCGGCCGCGCCACGTGGAGGAGATGTGACCACCCAGGCCGGCACCCGCGTGCCCGCCCCCGAGCCGGCGCCCGCGTCCGGGCCCGCGCCTGCCCACCGCCCCGCGCCCTGGATCCGCACCCGGCTGCGGGCCGACCCGCTGGCCGCACTGCTCATGGCGGCCCTGGCGTTCGTCACCGTCTTCCTGGCGGCGGCCTTCCCCCGCGTCGCGGACCGGGGCGCGGACACCGCGCTCCAGGACTTCGTCCGTCAGAAGGGCGTCAACCCGACCAGCCTGCAGACCACTTCCAGGACGCGGGACGACGACACCGCCGCCGAACTCGACCGGGTGCAGCGGCAGCTCGTCGAGCAGTTCGGCCGACGGCTGACGCTGGCCCAGCCGGGCCAGGCCTACGGGGCCCGCGCCCTGGGCGACCACCACATGGCCAATCCGGGGTACGCCCACATCTCGGACAAGGAGCCCTACCCGGTGCTCGGCCTGCTCTACCTGCCCGACCTGGCCGCCCGGGCCACCCTCACCGCCGGCACCTGGCCGACCCCCGGCGCCGTCGGCGATCCGCTGCCGATCGTGGTCAGCGGCAAGGCCGCCGAGACCATCGGCATCAAGCTCGGTGACGTCATCGACAACGGCGTCGACGGCTCCGGCGCCGCGCGGACCACCGTGGTGGTCGGCCTCTACCAGGTCAACGACCCCCAGGACCCGTTCTGGGACGCCCTCGGCTGCCCGGCCCGCGCCTGCCTGAACGCCAAACCCGACCACGAGCACTGGACGACCAGCGGGTTCGTCGCCGGCGGCAGTCTGCCCGCGATGCTCCGCTGGGGTCCCAACGCCGAGAACTTCTGGCGGCTGCCCGTCGACCCCGCCTCGCTGCACGCCGACCAGCTCGACCGGACCCGCGGCGTCATCAGCTCCTTCCTGGCCGGACAGGACGCCACCGCCCTGATCGACGCGACCAGGCGCGCCGACCTGCACACCACCTCGGGCCTGCCCGGGATCCTCACCCGGGCGGACGAGCGCTACCGGGCATCGCTGCCGCTCGGCGCGATCGGCCCGGCGGGCGTCGCGGGCGTCGCCACCGTGGTGCTGTGCCTGGCCGCCGCGCTCACCACCGACCGGCGCGCCGCCGAGATCCGGCTGCTCCGGGCTCGCGGCGGCTCCCGCGCGGGAGTGGCGCGACGGCTGATCGCCGAGGGCGCGGTCACCGTCCTGCCCGCCGCCGTGCTCGGTACGGCCCTCGCCCTGGCGCTGCTGCCCACGGTCCGGTGGGACCGCGCGGTGCTGGCGGCCCTGGCCGCCACCCTGATCGCGCTGCTGGCCTTCCCGGTGCGCGCGGCCCGGCTGTGGTCCGGACGGCGGCCGGTCGGCGGTCGGCGCCGGCTGGTCGGCGAGCTCGCCGTCCTGGCGGTCACCGTCGCGGCCGTGGCGGAGGTCCGGCGCCGGGGCATCGGCCACGGGACCGGGGTGGACCCGCTGCTGGTCGCCGCGCCCCTCCTGCTCGCCGTCACCGGCGGACTGGTGCTGGCCCGGATCGAGCCGGTGGCGGTCGGCCGGCTGGCCGCCCTCGCCGGCCGGGGCCGTGGCCTGATCGGCTTCCTCGGCCTGGCCCGGGCCGCGCGCGACGGCTCGGGCCGCCGCAAGCCCTCCGTGCTGCCGCTGCTCGCCCTGCTGATCGCCGTCACCACGACCGGCTTCGGCGCCACCGTGCTCGACACCGTCGATCACGTGCGGACCCGTGCCGCGCGCATCACCACGGGCGGGGACATCGGCGTCTCCCTGCCGGACTACGCCACCCTGACCGGGCCGTTCACCGAGGCCGCCGCCGCCCTGCCGGGCGTGCGGGCCTCGACCGGGGCCTGGATCGAGTCCAGGGCCCGCTTCGTCGGAGCCGACCAGGACGACACCGAGGCCTACCTGGTGGTGGTGGACGACCCGACGGCGTACGCCGAGATCGCCCGCGCCCTCGGCGTCGGCGAGTTCGACCCGGCGAAGCTGGCGGGGACGTCCGGCGGCCGGGACACCCCGGTGCCCGCCCTGGCCAGCCGCGACCTGGCCCGGCGCCTGGCCACGGGGCCGGCCAAGGTGCGCACGCCCAACGGCAACGACCTGCACCTCACCGTCGCCGGCACCGTCGGCGCCACCCCGGCGCTGCCGGACCCGGGCAAGCCGTTCGTCGTCGTCCCCGCCGGCCCCACCTGGGAACGGCTGCCGGGCACCAGGCGGGCGAACGAGTGGTTCGCCGTCGGCGACGTCGACCCCGACCGGGTCAGGACGGCCCTGCGGGACAACAGCGGGGCCCGGCCGGTCGGACTGGCCAAGCTGATCGCCGACAACGCCACGGCCGTCGGCAACGACACCCACGGTCTGCCCGCCGGCTACACGGTGCACAGCAGCCGGGAAACCGCCGCCGCGCTCGGCGACGACCCGCTCCAGCACGCCACCGAGCGGCTGTTCTGGTACGCGGCAGCCGCCGCCGCCGGGTTCGCCCTGCTGGCCGTGCTGCTGACCCTGCTGCGGGCCGCGCCGGACCGTACGGCGGTGCTCGCCCGGCTGCGCACCATGGGCCTGCGGCCCCGGCAGGGCCTGGCGCTGATCATCGCCGAGTCGCTGCCGCAGACCCTGGCGGCGGCCGTCGGCGGCGGCCTGGTCGCGGCCGTGGCGGTCGCCCTGCTGGGCGGCGCCTTCGACATCTCGACGCTGGTCGGCGCCACGGTCGGGGACGGCATCACCCCCACGCTGCTGCCGGTGCTGCTGCCCACCGTGGGCCTGGCCCTGCTGGTCGGGCTCGGTGTGGTGGTGGAGACGCTGGTCGCCGGCCGGCGCCAGATCGCCACCGAACTGCGGGCGGGGGAGCAGTCGTGACGGCCCGACCGGCGGCCCGGGCCGGGGCCGTGCGGACCGCCCCGAGCCGGCCCCGGCGCCCCCGCCGAGTCCCGCCGAGTCCCGCACCGGCCGACAGCGCGACGGCCGCGGCCGCGGTGGCTCACTGCGCGGTGAGGCGGCGGCCGAGGTCGTCCAGGTAGGAGGTGCCGTAGGCGTCGGCGAGGTCGTCCAGGTCGATCATCGGCGGGATGTCGATCACGGGCTGGCGCTCGACCAGGAAGGCCACCGTCTCGTGGACGATCCTGGCCTCGTCGGCGCCGGTGACCTGCGGCTGGTCGAGGACGCCGTCGGTGACCCGGATCCGGGTCTCGGCCTCGGCAGCCCCCTCGCGTACCCGGACCAGGTGCTCGTGGTCGCCCAGGGGCTGGACCTGGATCTTGATTCGGCCGTGGAGCTCGGCGAGGTCGGTGGGGTGGCCGTCGAAGGTCTTGGCCATCAGGAAACCGGGCGGGGCCGCGTCGGCGCAGTCGCCCAGCAGCTGGATCATGACGTCGAGGAGGACGGACTTGCCGTTCTTGCCCTGGCCGTAGAGGAGGGCATGACCTGGGCGCCGACGTCGCCGCTGATGGAGTAGCCGAGCAGCAGGTGGAGGAAGTCGCGGGTCTGGCGGCCTTCCTTGTCGTCGCCGAAGGTGTCGGTGAGGAAGCGGTCCCAGCGCGGGGTGGGCATCCGGGCCGGGGCGAGGGTGGTCGAGCGGGAGTGGTGGTGGACCTTCGGGTCCGGCGGGACGATCGCTCCGGTGCGCAGGTCCACCACGCCGCCGGGGGTGCACAGGGCGTAGGCGTCGGCGTCGAGGAGGGCGGCGTTGAGGACCATGCCGGGGGCGGACTTCGCCTGGGCGAGCATGGCGTTCATTCCGGAGGTGGACAGGGCGCGGCGGCGGTGCCGGCGCAGGTCGGCGTTGGTGTAGACGCCGCGGGGGTCGTGGGTGGCGACGCTCTCGGCCATCTCTCCGGCGGCCCACAGGACGGTGTCGTCCTCGTCGAGCTGCCAGCGGTGGGTGGACCAGCGGTACCAGCCGATGCCGGGGACATGGCGGTAGTCGCGGCCGTAGAGGTGGACGAAGAGTTTGGCGTTGCCGCGGTCGGAGAGGGAGTCGGGCAGCAGGCCGTGGGAGCTCGCCTGCGGGCCGGCCTAGGCTTGGGCGGCCCGGGCCGCCGGTGTGCTCTGTGCCGCGAGCACGCTGTGGTGTGGAACGGCGGCTGCGGGGGTGTCTGGAGAGTGTCGTTGGGGGAGTCGAGGAGACTCTCCTGGACAGCGGCGCCCTGCCAGGGCGCAGGCGAGGGGCCGGGCAACGGCGGGTACTCCAGGATCTGCTGGGCTGCGGCCACGGGATCGAAGACCGTCCTCTTGCGGGAGCTGTCGGTCATCCGCGGCCTTCCCGATGTGCAGGGGCTGCCGCGCGCCGGCGGCGAGACCGGAACGGATGAGGGCGGAGCTGTGCCGGTCCTGGCTGGGCCGGGCGGTGCGGGCGGCGTCGAGGAGGAGCCGCTCGGCGGCGGTGTGGGTCAGGTGGCCGGCGGACACGAGTCCTCCGACGGTGTAGGCGGCCCGGTTGAGCTTGCCGGTGAAGCCGGCTCCCTCGGGCGTGGTCGCGCAGTCGGTGACGTCCTGCAGGACGGTGTCGAGGACGCGTTCGGCTCCGCGCTTGCCGCCGCCCGCGGCCACGACCGCCTGGCGGGCACGGTCGGGGACGGGGGCCTGGACGGGCGGCTGGGCGTCCTGTCTGTCCTTCAGGTGGCCGGTGCGGACGAGTTCCTCGGCGAGCCACCGGGGGAGTGGAGCCGGGGTCCAGGCGCCGGGGAGGGCGGTGTAGGTGCCGGCGCTCGTGGTGGTACCGGGGGCCACGATGTAGCCGCCGTGGGCGCGGACGTCGACCTGCCAGGCCAGGGCCCGTCCGGTGGAGGAGCCGGTGGAGCAGGTGAAGCCTCGGTGGTCGTCGTCCCGGTACCAGACGTGCAGGCCGCCGGAGGGCGTGCGTACGCGCAGCGTGGAGGCGTCGTCCGCGGGGGAGGGGGAGCGGCGGAGGGCGGCCAGCAGCGCGAGCGTGTGGTAGCCGTTCTCCAGGCCTTCGAGGTCGACGTGCTCGTGGATCGGGATGCCGGGCAGGAGCAGTCCGCGGGGGAGTGGGGGGATTCCTGGCAGGCCAGGCAGTTGGCGGGCGGGGTCTTGCGGCCGGGGGCCAGCGGATGGACCGGCCAGGCCTGGGCGGCACACCAGCGGGCGACGGCCAGCGCGTCCGGCTGGCGGCCCGTTCGGTCGCTCCCCACGGCCTGCGGCGCCGTCACGCGGGTCCCTCCCCCTTGGTTCAGTAGCTGCTGCAGCTGCTTCGGTCGCTCGGTAGCTGTCCGACGTTCGGTCGCTCGTTCAGTCGCTGAGGGGCGAAAACCCAGGTCAGGGCACTGGTGAGCGCCGAATCAGCGACTGAAGCTCAGCGACTGGGGCTACCGAGTCTCTCGCGCCCGGTCGCCCGGCGTGTCGCGCGCGTCAGGACCGCGCGTGAGCGCCGGGTTCGGTCGCTTCAGTCGCTCCGCACCGGCCCGGAAGGCACTGTGCCCGCCACACTGGGACTGCCGTTCGCCGGCAGACCGGTGTCCGGGGAAGCCGCCGCTTCAGTCGCTCCGGTCGCCCGCCCGTGCCCGCCGGAGCACTGGTGATGTGCCGGGAGGTCTGACGGCACCCAGCGCACCACGACAGCGACGAGTGGGTCGCTTCGGTCGCTGAGGCTGTTCCCCGGGAACGGTCGCTCCTCGAGCCCGTCCCCAGCCAGGAATTCCCAGCGACCCGGGTACGGAGATGTCCGATGTCGGTGGCCGCGCAACTCCCGAAAAGCGACTCAAGCGACCGAGGCCGGGACACTCCGGTCCGGTGCCCCTTCGTCAGGGAATCCGCTTCCGTACCGTCAGCCCCGTCTGGTAGACCTGACCGCGGTGACGCCATCTCCCGTTCGACGGGACCCGCGTCACCATCCCAACCGAACCACCGAACTCCCCGCCGCGAGCGGGGGAGTCGAGCCGTGGAGGACCACGACGTGTCCGTCGTCGCCGTGTACGTTCCCGCTCCGTCGAAGCGGAACTTCCAGATCGGCCTGCGCGAGTCCATATGGGGCTGGAAGCGCGACACCGCCGACAAGGCGGGCACCCCCGAGATCCTGGCCGCGCTGAAGCCCGGCGACTACATCCTGTTCGGCCACCGGGGACCGAACGCCCGCGTCCCCGCCGGCGGATGGGCCGACGCCGTCCTGCGCGAACTGGCCGTGGCCCAGGTCACCGGGACCGTCTACCCCGACCAGCGCGAGGTCTGGCCCGACGACACCTACCCCGTGCGCGTCCCCCTCGACGTCCTGGACCTCGAGTCCACCGTAGCCGGAGCACAGCTCGGGGCCGTCGCCATGGAGTCCTTCCGCCTCTCCGCCAACAAGCAGGGAGCCCCGGTCCCCGTGGCCGACCCCGAGGTCATGACCCGGCTGGTCGACTCCATCGAGCACCGACCGACCTCCCCCGAGGCCCCGGCCACCGAGCAGCCGCCGCTCCCCATCCCCTGGCACGGCCCGACCTCCGCCCAGAGCCAGGACCGCTACCTCGACCTGGGCGACAACCTGGACCGGGCCGTGGTCACCTTCGCCCGCCGCGAACAGGCCCGGCTCCGCCGCGAGAAATTCAACGGGGCCGGCTCCATCCGCTGCGACCTCTGCGGACGGACGCTTCCCGCCGGGCTCGTCCGCGCGGCGCACGTGCGCAGGAGGTCGCGGTGCAACCTCGAACAGCGCTCCCACCTCGCGAACCTGATGGCCGCCTGCCTGCTCGGCTGCGACGCCCTGTTCGAGGACGGCTTCATTCAGGTGTCGCCCGAGGGCATCGTGGAGGTTTCACCCAAGGGCGCCGCCTCCGCCGACCTCCTCACCGTCGCCAAGACCCTCGAAGGCCGACGCTGCACCGCCCACACACCGGAGAGCGCGGAGTACTTCGACTGGCACCGGAACCACTCCGCCGCGCCGTCGGCCGTCCAACCCGCCTCGACCGGACCTGGCGCACCCGCCCTCTGAACACCACGCGGGGAGGGCGCCGACGCCTCGAAGCCCTCGCCGCCGTCGGCGCCCTCCCCGCGACGCCCTGTCAGACGCCGGTGATATGTATCGGTCATGTACGTACACCGGGGGGTCATCGGCGACGTCGTACGACGGGCCGCGCAGCCGGAGTTCATCGACACGTGCGTGGCGCGGTTCGAAGCCCTGCACGGCGCGGACCCGAGCCGGGAGGAGGTCGGCAGCTGGCAGCGCAGCTGGCCGGTGCTCCTCGACGCGCTGGTCCGCGCCGGGCTCGGGGACCTTGCCGTACTCCTGGAGTTCTCACTCCCGGCGACGGGCGAGCGCGTCGACGCCGCCGTCGTCGGCCAGGACGCGGACGGCGTCCTGACGGTCGTGGCGGTCGAGCTGAAGCAGTGGACGCGGGCGCGGCCTTCGCCAGGACTCCCAGGGTCGCTGGAGGTCGGAGGGCGGACCGTCTCCCATCCCGCCCGCCAAGTCGGCGGCTACGTCCACTACCTGCGGGACTGGGCCGTCGGCGGCAGCGGCGTACGGGCCAAGGGCACGGTGGTCCTGCACAACGCCCCCGCCGACCTGATCGACCTCCTGCGGACCATGGCGCCCCCCGGCGGACCGAGCGCCGAGTTCCCCCTCCTGGGCCGCGACGACCTCGCGAGCAGCGTGCCCCCAGAGGACCTCGCGCTGCGCCTCGGCTGCGCCGGACTCAGGCCCGCACCGCAGGACGCCGTCGACCGGTTCCTCGAAGGCCGCCACCGGCCCTCCGAGCGCGTCCTGGAGCGGCTGGCCGCCAGCATCGAGAACCGCCGCCGGTTCTACCTCATCGGCGAACAGGACCGGGCCCGCCTGGCGATCCTCGACGCCGTCAGACAGGCGGCCGCCGACCGGACCCCCGCCGACGGGGAATCCCGGCCGGGCGCTATGGTCCTCGTCACCGGCGGGCCCGGCACCGGCAAGACGGCCATCGCCGCCCGCGTCATGGGCGACCTGTGCGGCACGCCCGGCAGCGACCCCCGCCTGCTGACCCCCTCCGGAACCCTCACCCGCCAGCTCCAGCGGCTGCTCAGCGACGACGCCCGCGGCCTCGTCGCGACGTTCAAGAACAA
The DNA here is from genome assembly GCF_055633695.1 of Kitasatospora sp. NPDC114501. Lineage (NCBI taxonomy): Bacteria > Bacillati > Actinomycetota > Actinomycetes > Kitasatosporales > Streptomycetaceae > Kitasatospora > Kitasatospora sp. NPDC114501. The sequence continues at coordinate 416,364 of NZ_JBVKDS010000004.1, forward strand.
GAACCCCGGCGGTCTGGACGAGAACAGCGTCGTCCTCCTCGACGAGGCCCACCGCGCCGCCACCTACCCGGACCAGCGCGGACCCGGCTTCCCCATCGTCCTGCGCAAGCTCCTCGAACAGGTCGCCGTCCTCGTCCTCTTCCTCGACGAGCGCCAGATCGTGCGCCCCACCGAAGGCCTCAGAGCCGACGAACTGGAACACCACGCGCACGCCGCCGGGGCGAGGTTCCGGCGCATCGACCTCGACACCCAGTTCCGCTGCAACGGCTCCCAGGCCTACCACCACTGGGTCGACACCCTGTTCTCCGAAACCGGCACCCCACCACCATGGAGCGGCAGCGGCTACGACCTCGCCCTGGCCGACGACCCCCACGCGCTCGCCTCCTGGGTCGACGGCCACACCGCGCGCGGCCACGGTGCCCGGATCACCGCCGGCTTCTGCTGGCCCTGGAACGCGGCCGACGTCCCCCCGCTCGAACCGGAGGTCGCCATCCGCTGGCACGGCCCGGACCACGACGAGCGCTCCTGGGCCCGCCCCTGGAACCTGCGCGCCGAACAGCCCGTCCCCGGCTTCCCCGACGTCCCGGCCCGCCCCTACTGGGCGACCGACCGCGGCGGCCACGACCAGGTCGGCTGCATCTACACCGCCCAGGGCCTCGAATACGCCTTCGGCGCCGTCATCCTGGGCCCCGACCTCGTCCGCCGCCGCGACCGCTGGCAGGCCCACCCCGAAGCCAGCCACGACGCCCGGCAACTGCGCACCCTCCCGCCCGAGCGCTACCGGTTCTACGCCCTGAACACCTACCGCGTCCTCGCGACCCGGGCCACCCGCGGCACCCGCCTCTACTCCACCGACCCCGAGACCCAGGCCTACCTCGCCTCCCTGCTGCCCGGCTCCTGACGAGGCGAGCACCCGGGGACCGAGCCGTGAGCCGGACCCGGGACCGCTCCCGGCCCTGGTCGGCGGGCAGCCGGCCGGCCCCGAGCGCGGCCAGCAGGTCGTCCAGGCCTGGCCCAGCCGGCCGGCACCCGTCCCACGGCTGCCCCGACGACCTGCGCGAGGGCGGCTTGTCGGTGGCGTCGTGTCGGATAGGCGTCATGACCGTCCACGACCTCGTCGCCGCCCTGCCCCCACCGCACGACCTGCGCGCCCGCTGCCGGGCGGTGGCAGTGCTCGACACGATCGTCTCCGTGCCGTACGCCCCCGGCCACAGCTTCACCGTCGAATGGCGCCCGGGCGTCGATCTGGCCTTCATGGACAACGGCTCCGGTGACCAGTACGCCGTAGTCTTCGACCCGGCCGGCGTGTTCCTCTACGGCTTCGACCACGAGAGCGACGCCACCCCGTGGCGTGAGGAGAACCGCGCCCACTGGCCCGGACTGCTCGATGGCCTGCCCGCCTCGCTCGCGCCCTACGCACGGGCGGAGGAATTCCTGTTCGACGGATTCTTCGACGCGACCGTGTGCGCCTGGTACGAGACCGGATCCACCGCCTGGCGGTGCGGGCCGGTCGAGTTCGCCGACGGCGACACGGACGGTGCCGACCGGCTGTTCCACCCCCTCACCACGACCGACGGCGCCTGGGCCTTCACTGCCTACGCCGAGGACCAGTGCGAGCACACCGTCGACGAGGAGGCCGTGGCGGCCGTCCTCGAGGGCGCCCCGCTGGACCACCGCACGCTCACCGCCCTCTCGGCCCACACCGACTTCGCCACCATCGCCGGCGAAGACCGCGCCCTGGGCTGCCCCGTGAAAGACAGCTGACGGCCACCCCCACCCCCACCCCCGTCTCCACGGACCTCCTGACGAAGGCGGTCTGGGAGGAGGACGAACCGCCCCGGTCCGCGCGGAAGTCCCCCAGGTGTACGCCTCAGGCCTGCAGCCCCCCGCGCTTCAGCTGGGAACCTCAGACGCCCAGAAGGCTGCGCTGAGCTCCGAGAACGGGCTCCTGGAGAACACCCTCGAAGCCCTCTTCTCCGGTGCCGGACGCGATATCGAATCACTCGGACTGGGCTCCGTCGCGCCCTCACCAGCTGTCCCCGACCCTGATGGCCTCGGCCGCGCCAGCCTGCGGATCCTCGCCGAACTACGCCGCTTCCAGACCATCCGCGACGGCAGGGAGAAGCCACCGGCGCAGCTCCGGGAGTACTGGAAAGCCGTCGCACAACACCAGGACAAGCACCCGGACGACGTGCAGATCGCCGCCGAGGCCGGGTGGGGCGATACGGCACGGGAGTACCTCATCGCCCCGAGGAAGGCGGCCGTCCAGCCTTCTCCCAGCCACTCGTGGCGGTGCGGCCAGTGCGGACGCCGACACCTCACCCCGAGCGCCGGGACCTGCACGCGCTGCCACAGCGCCCTCCCCACGCAGCCGGAACCTGACAGGGACCCGGAAGCAGACGACTACTACGCCTGGAAGGCAGCCAGCGACCGCGCCGCCTTCCGCCTCAACTGCGCCGAGCTGACGGGCCAGACGGACCGTCTCGATGCCCAATCCCGTCAGGCCCGCTTCCAGCACGTCTTCTTGAACGACCCGCCCGAGGTCCCGCTCGTGCACGGGATCGACCTCCTTGCGGTCACCACCACCATGGAAGCCGGCGTCGACATCGGACCGCTGTCCGCCGTCCTGATGGCCAACATGCCGCCCAGCCGCTTCAACTACCAGCAGCGCGTCGGGCGGGCCGGGCGCCGGGCCTCGCCGGTCGCGGTCGCGCTGACTGTCTGCCGGGGACGCAGCCACGACGAGCACTACTTCGCGAACCCGTCATCGATCACCAACGCCCCCTCGCCGCCTCCCTGCCTGACCCTCCAACGGCCGGAGATCCTGGAACGCGCCCTGGCCGCCGAGGTCCTGCGCCTCGCGTTCCGCAACCTCGACGCACACGGCGGCTCAGGCAGCGTGCACGGAGAGTTCGGCAAAGCCCGGGACTGGACCGCGGCCCAGCCAGCCGTCCGGGAGTGGCTCAGCCAGCAGGACGGCGTACTGGCTGCGGCAGCACGGGCGCTGAGCGCCTTCACCCCGCTCCAGCCGACCGAGATCCTCACCAGCCAGTGGCTGGAGGAACTACTGCAGAAGGTCACAGAGGTGGCTGCCCAGCCCACCGGCTCGGAAGAACTCAGCGAGCGGCTCGCGCACGCGGGCGTGCTGCCCATGTTCGGGTTCCCCACGCGGGTCAGGCAGCCCTACCTGAAGGTCCCGCAGAGGAGGTTCCCGTGGCCGCCTGACAACACGATCGCCGAGGGCCTGCTGCGCGTGGGCGAGATCGGGACTGCGGCCAACGTTGGTCTGCACGCCGTCGGCTCGCTGCCAGCCGAACACCGGACCGGCATCGTCCTGGCCCGGGCCGCCGCCGTCGTGAACGCGGTGTCGGCTCGGGCGGCCCGCATGCCGATTGTCGTGGACCTGCGCGAGTTGCTCGTCTCGGAAGCACCAGCGCTCACCCGCTAACGGCGGGCGAGGACCTGGAGCAGGCCAGTGACGGTGACACCGGCGACGATCTCGCGCCGGTCGATCATGCCCTGGATCCGGTCGAGTGGGATCCACCCGATCCGATCGGCCTCGTGGGTGTCGACGGGCGGGGCGACGTAGGTGGCACTGCGGGAGAGGAACACATGGTGCTCGGCATCCGACATCCCCCCGATCGGCTGGTTGTAGGCGAGCGGTTCGACGGCGTCCACCTGCCAGCCCGTCTCCTCGAGTACCTCCCGTGCTGCCGCAGTCTCCAAGGCCTCGCCCGGCTCGACGATGCCGCTGGGAATCTCCCAGTTCCAGGTGTTGGTGGCGAACCGGTGACGCCACATCATCAACACCTCGCTCCGAGCGTTGAGTACCACCGTGGCGGCGACGGGCGCGAAGCGGACCAGGTGGTGCTCGTAGCGGTCTCGGCCGGGAGGCTCGACGTCGACCAGGTCGAGCTGCACCCAAGGGCTGGTGTAGATCGTGCGGCTGCCGTGGACGGTCCACTCGCTACTCACGGGCACCTCGTGCGCTCGACGGGATGATCGCCGTCATCCTGCCAGAGCCGTCGACCAAGGGCGCCAGAGCATCACAGGTCGGCCACGACCGTACGCGACCGACCGGTAGCTCGGTACCGTCGGCGCACACCACACCAGTTCCAGGGGGGACCATGCGCACCCGTACCACCGCCGCAGCCGCCGTCGTCGCGCTGCTCGCCATCGGCTCGGCCGCCTGCTCCAGTTCGACCACCAGCTCGAAGGGGGCGGCGCCGAGCAGCGCGGCCGCCGCCCCGCAGACGTCGGCGGCGGCTCCAGCTGCGTCCGGGGCCCCGGCGCCGGCCGGGGCCACGGCGCCCGCGGCCGCCGGGGCGAAGCCGAGCGGACCGCCGCCGAAGCCGGACGCGACCACAACCACGCAGTACATCGCGGCGTTGACGGCGATCGACCCGGAGATCGTGGACAGCAAGCCGGACCGCGCGGTGTCGCGCGGCCGCGACCAGTGCAGCTCTGTGGCCGAGTGGCCGAACGACCAGGCCAAGCTGGTCGGCCTCGCGGGCAAGCGCTTCACCTCGGCGAAGCACCCGGAGGGCTTCGGGCCGGAGAAGTCGGCGGCGATCCTGGCGGTGGTCCGCAAGCACATCTGCCCGACGTACTGACCGAACGCACGAAGCGCCCCCGCTCCGGCTCTGGCGAATTCCAGGGGTCGTTGTAACACGTGGTCGGTTGATCAGGCCGCGAGCAGACAGGCGCTCGGCTGGGGTCTCCCAGCCGAGCGTCCTGCGTGGCCGGCTGTTGAGTTCAGTGGCCACGGCTTCCAGGTCCTGGCGGCTGTAGGGCGGACAGGTCGGTGCCCTTCGGGAAGTACTGCCGCAGCAGACCGTTGGTGTTCTCGTTCGAGCCGCGTTGCCAGGGGCTGGCCGGATTGCAGAAGTAGACCGGGATATCCGTGGCGACGGTGAAGTCCCGGTGAGCCGCCATCTCGGAGCCCTGGTTTCAGGTGAGGGAGTGTCGCAGGTGCGTCGGCAGCGTCTTCACCGTCTCCACCAGAGCGTCGCGTGCGCTCGCCGCAGTGTGGTCAACGGGCAGGTGGAGGAGCATCACGTAGCGGGTGGTCCGTTCGACGAGCGTGCCGATCGCCGACTTGTGGTCCTTGCCGATGATGAGGTCTCCCTCCCAGTGCCCGGGGATGGCGCGGTCCGCGGCATCGACGGGACGGTCGCTGATCATCAGCATGTTGCGGATCGCACGCGGCTGGCGCTTGTAGGACTGTTGGTGCGGGCGACGCATGGCGCGGCCGGTGCGAAGTGCCTTGGTCAGCTCGCGGCGCAGTTCGCCGCGACCCTGGATGTAGAGGGCCTGGTAGACCGTCTCGTGGGCCACGTGCATCTCCGGCCTGTCGGGGAACTGCCGACGGAGCGCGTGGCAGATCTGCTCGGGGCTCCAGCGGAGCGTGAGGCGGTCCTGTATGAAGTCTCGCAGCTCGGGGTTCTGCCCGATCTTCCCGCGCTTGGGCCGGGGCTTGCGGGCGTCGGCCCGGCGTGGTGCGGCGTGCGGCCTGTAGTACCAGCGCCCGTAGTCGTGCAGCACGGGTGCGGTTGCGCTGGATTTCCCTGCTGATGGTTGAGGGGCTGCGGTCGAGTTCGGCGGCGATCGTCCGGATCGTGGCCTTCTCCCGCAGCCGGTCGGCGATGTGGATCCGGTCGTCCTCCGTCAGGAACCGAGAAGGGCCCCGTGGCGCCCGCACGCGCTGTGCAGGCGCCACAGGGCGCTTTTTGCCGCCTACCGGCCGGCCGTTCCTCCACTCCCGCCCGGTGCGTTCGTTGACACCGACGAGGCGGCAGGCCTCCTTGTTGCCGTACCTGCTCCGGCTGACCCCCGCGGGTGCGGGGAGGACGAAGCGCGCCCGACCAGTCGCACCCACGAAAACGGCTGACCCCTGCGGGTGCGGGGAGGACCCGTCCTCACGACGATGTGGGGCAAGTCCAACCGGCTGACCCCCGCGGGTGCGGGAGGACCTCCCGCGGCTCCGACAGACCAAGGTGGTTGACGGCTGACCCCCGCGGGTGCGGGGAGGACGCCTGCGCCAGGAGGCCTCCGTCCGGGAACAGCGGCTGACCCCCGCGGGTGCGGGGAGGACACGCCTGTGAGGTAGTTAGTCCGCTGTGTCTGCGGCTGACCCCCGCGGGTGCGGGGAGGACGATTCCGTCCGCCGAGGTCGTCGGCATGGATTCCGGTGGCGCCTGGGCGAGCGTGTGGGTGATGGCCTCGAACTCGGCGAGCGCGGCCTGCAGGTTCTGCGCGATCTCGGCTGCGATGACCTCGGGCGGGCTGTCGTCCGGCGGGGCCGGCTGCGCGATGGGGCAGAGCAGGTCGAGGTTGGCGTCGTCCCGGTTGATCAGCTCCTCGTAGGTGAAGCGTGTGAAACGGCCGTCCGGGCTCTCCGTTCGGGAGGCGCGGTCGCCGGGGAGCAGGGCCTCGAGGACGCCGGTCAGGTCCTCCGCTTGCAGCGGGCGCTGTGTCGGGTGGAACGAGTGGCCGGTGCGCAGGTCGTAGACCCACAGGTGTGTGGTGGCGGGGGTGCCAGAGGGCGACTGCGGCTTGGTGAAGTGGAGGACGTTGGTACGGACCCCTGGCACGCTGTGGAAGATCCCCGTGGGCAGCCTGATGAGCGTGTGGAGGTCGAAGTCGCGCAGCAGCAGCCGCCGTACCGCCTCCGCGGGCCCGCTTCCGAACAGGACGCCGTCCGGCAGGATCACCGCCGCCCTGCCGCCGGGGGCCAGGACCGACATGACGTGCTGGAGGTGGTTGAGGGCCTTGTCGCGTGTCCGGACGGCGAAGTCGGGGCGTTCCGGCGGAGTGCTCAGCATTCCGAACGGCGGGTTGCCGAGGACGACGTCAGCCTGGGTGAAGCGGCGCGCGTCGAACGGGTCGGTGCCGGTGACGTGGACCGGGGCGCCGTACCAGCCGGTGTCCCGCAGGAGCAGGTTGGCGCCGGCCAGGCGGCTCGCGGGCGACGGCTCGTTGCCCTCGATGCGGCGTTCGGTCGACGGCGGCAACACGGTGCCGGGGTGCTGCTCGCGGATGTGGCGTAGCGCGGCGACGAGGAAGCCGCCCGTTCCGCATGCGGGATCGGCGATGCTGTCCGCCGGGCCCGGTCCCGCGAGGCTCACGATCGTGTCGACGAGGGAAGGCGGGATGTGGTGGAGGCTGCTTCTCCGGGTGTCCTGGACGGCGAGGTCGAACAAGGCCTCCAGGACATCGCCCTCCTCCTCGCTTTCTCCGGGGCCCGGGGTGAGGCCCTCCTCCAGGTCGTCGATCAGCTCCCGGAGCAGGAGTGGGTGGGTGACGGCCCCGTGTGCGTCGGCGAGCGCGCGACCGAGGGCGGTGTCGGGCCGGTCGCCGAGTTCTTTCAGGATCCGCTCGTACACCTCGGGCAGATCGCCGTCCGGTGCGGCACGGAGGGTGGCCCAGGCGCCGGACGCGGCGGTGAGTTCCGGGTCGGCCGGGTGCCCGGGAGGAGGTGCGGTCGGTCGGTCGGCCCGCTTGAGCAGGAGGAGGTGGGAGACCGTCTCGAGGAACCTCCAGCCGGGGACGCCGTCCTCGCGCAGTCGCTCGTACCGGCTCCACAGCCGGTCAGCCAGAGCGTTCGGCGGTTCCGTCTCCGAGAGCGGCAGGGACGGGTCGGTGGAGCGGCTGCTGCTCATCGGAAGTCGAACTCCTGCTGCTCGTAGCGGGTCTCGGGGAACCTCGTCGGTTCGTCGGCCCGGGTGGGATCGCCGGGCGTCCCGTGGCCGGTGAGCCGGCCGGACAACGCGTGGGCGAGGATCGCCAGCCGCAGCTCCGGAGCGGATCGGCGGGCGTCGTCCACGCGCGCGCGTGTGGTGTTCACGTGCTTCCTCCAGACCTCCGCCGCCCGTATGAGCCGTTCCTGGACGGGCAGGGCGGGAACGGGGACAGTGACGGCCCTGATGTCTTCGAGGCGGACGGAGAGGCTGCCCGTCGTGGCCCTGACCTGCTCCTGGAGGCGGCGGCGGGTGGCGGGGGCGTTCCAGGCGAGCTCGAGGAACGGCGGGAGGAGCCGCGGGCCGGGCCGGATGCGGGCGAGGTGGTTCTGGTACATGGCACCGTCGAGCTCGCCGTGCCAAAGGGCGGCCTGGCCGATTCGTTCGAGGCTGCCGTTCTGCCGGACGACCAGGAGGTCGCCGGCGTCGACGAGGTGGCGGCGTACGGAGTCGAGGGTGTGCTCGGGGATGGTGACCTGGCGGACGTCACCGAGCGTCAGGTTCTCGCGCGCGATGTTCGCGACGCCGAGGTACGGATGCGAGGAGCCCCTGTCCGCGGCTTTGGGTGTCCGCAGCCCCGCGGTGACCTCGGCGACCTCGGCGATCGGCGACAGCGGCCCGGTGGCGGGAGCTTCGGTCGGGCCGTCGGCGGTGACGTCGTCGGTGAGACGTCCGCTGACCACGGCGTTCAGGACGCTGTCCCACAGGCGGGGAAGGCCCTGGCACGCGGCATCGTGGGCCGCCTCGCCGGCGTCGAGACGGCCCAGCAGCTCGTCCAGGGCGTCGGCGACGCGCCGCTGCTCGGCCGGCGGCGGCACCGGGACGCGCCACTCCCGGACGGCGGCGGAGCCCAGGTGCTTGAGCCCGGTGACGCCCCTGGCACGGCGGCCGAACTCGCCGCGCAACGCGTCGTAGGAGAGGGCGTGGCAGAGGTAGCGGGGGTCCACCCCGGGGACCGGACGGACGCGGATGAGACCGCTGTGGAACGAGCAGTCCTCGAGCTCGCCGTTCCACAGCACCGGACGGCCGATGCGCCCGACGCTCCCGGAGGCCTCGGCCAGGAGGATGTCGCCCGGGCGCAGATCGTACCTGCGGGCCTGTTCCCGGGTCAGTTCCGTGGTCGCGACCTTCGTGAGGTCCAGGACGCCCCAGCCGATGTTGGAGCACCTCAGCCAGCGCCGCGTGAGCGCGCCGGGGACCCGCGAACGGGAGGTGCCCCGGCCGGGCTGGACCGTGGCGATCGCGTCCACCCGGCGGAGGGTCCAGCCGGGCGGCAGCGGTGGATCGGGGGGCAACCGGTTCTCGCTTCCCGTCGTGGGCCGTCCGGGGGCGGCCCGGCGGGCGCCGTCGGTCATCGGGGCTCAGATCTTCTGGAGACCGAGATCGGCGAACAGCCGCCTGGTCGCCGGGTCGACCGAGTACAGGACCGTGCCGCGGATGGAACGCGTCATGAGGACGCCGTAGGCGTTGCGGATCGCCCGCGAGAGCTCCTCGTCGGACCGTATCCGGTCGGCCTTGCTGAGCACGTGCTCGCGGTGGACGGTCCAGGCGCCGTGCTCCCACGTGAGGTCAGGCCCCATGATCACGCCGCCCCACTCGTACTCCAGCCCCTGCGCGGTGTGGACACAGCCGATCTGCCCGAAGCCCCCCGGATCCGTCGCCCAGTACTTCCGCTTCGGGACACCGGGAGTCCTGTGGTCGTCACCGGCGTTCCACGGACGGGCCCACCCCTCCTCCGGCGCCACGTCCGGCACCGTGCCGCTCGAGTCGGTCCACGGCCAGCACATGCCGGCGCTCATCCGAGCGCTGGCACCCGCTTCCTGCCGCTCACGCAGGAACCCCTCCATCTCGCCCGCACTCTCGGCGTAGTAGAGCTGGAACGGCTCCGGATCCGGACCGTCGTCGGGGCTCCACACGATCGGCGCACCGGCCATGAGCGGCTGGACCCAGGCGTCGTACGTCGCACTGCCCACGGCACGCAGGACCCGGTCGAGGGTGATCGGGACGACCTCCGCCCCGAGACGCTGGATCTCCTCGACGAGCGCCTCCGGCGACCACACCTCCTCGGCGAACAGCCGCTGGTCACCGTCGATGAAGAACACCGGCACCCGTGCACGGGAGACGATCACCTCGACCGACGACTCGCCGGGACGCATGTGGAAGGAGCCCCGCATCGGGCGCTCCGACAACCGGTGCGCCTCGTCGCACAGGATGACGTCGAGCTCGTCCACCGCCCGGTCGTCGGCGACCCTGTTCAGCGTCGTGAACGCGCCGCGCCGACCCGGCGCCGCGCGTCGGAACGTGTCACGTGAGGCGATCCCCCCGGAAACGAAGGCGGCCTGGTAGCCCTCGGACAGCGCGTCTCCCAGCAGGGTCAGCGCGACCAGCGACTTGCCGCTGCCCGCACGGCCGCTCACCACGTAGACCTTCTTGGTGCCAGGGGCGGAGGTGGCGCGGACGGACTCCATCACGTCGTTCATCGCGCGCAGCTGGTTCTCCACCAGGCTGAAGCGGGTGTGGCCGTCGATGATCGCGCCGATCTCGTCGGTGAGGAGCGTCTCCGAGCGGCGGCGGTCCAGGAGAGTCTGGGCCGCCTCGGCACCGGACTCCCGGGCGAAGGTGGCCTCGAGGAACTTCCGCAGGTCGGCGGGCCTGCGGGCCGTGAACGTCGGGATGCCCGGGCACGGCGCCACGTTGCCGATCCACTGCGCGTCCGGGCGCTTGAGGTTGTGCAGGTAGGAGGCGCCGGCGAGGTTGACGTAGCGGCTGTCGAACATGCTGTGGTGCTTCCTGAGTGCCACCATGTTGTCCCGCACCTGAACGGCCGGATGCTTCTTGTGCTTGTCGTAACCCGGCACGAAGACGCGGTCGACCGCGCACCCGCCACACAGCCCGGACCCGCCACCGGACCGGCACGACGCGCACAGACCCTTGGTCTTGTCCGCCCGGGGACGCTCGACGACGTTCCACTGCTTGAGTTCGATCGCCGCGAAGCTCAACCCGCCCGACGGGTGGTCGCCGGCGAGCACGACGTCGATCGGGCTCATCCCGGGGGCGACGCGGTACTCGACGAACATCCACACCTGGCCGCGCCCGAGGTCGGTCAGGACGGTCGCCAGCTCGTAGAGACTCTCCCGCCACGACGTCACATCGCCCGTCGACGGGTCCTTGCCCTCGGGATGAGCCTCCCGGTAGCACCGCTCGATCTTCTCGACCAGCCCCAGCCGGTTACGCACCAGCTCCTCGGCGGGCCAGTACGCCTCCAGGTCCCCCCACACGCCGCCTGTCGCCATTCCGAACCACTCCCCCGATGACCGACCGGACCCCGTCACGGCCGAAGCACTCCTGCCGAGCCCGACACTGGCAGGCATCGGTCGACGGCGAACTTTAATGATCGCCGAGTATCCCAGCGCCGGACAGGAGAGACAAGGAATTACCGTTCGGCGCAGCGGGAGCGACGTGGACGCGCGGCCGCATCCGCCGTCCCGTCCCGCTCATGACGGACGCTTCCCACGACGCCTCGCCGGTGTGCGCCGGTTGGCTGCCTCCGCACGGCAAGGGGAGAGGCCGCCATCTGGGAGACAGCGCCCCGCCCGGATGGGCGGTCAGCAGCGACGGCTGACCCCGCGCATGCGGGGAGGACCGCGCGCTCGCGGGACTGGATCGAGATCAAGCACGGTTGACCCCCGCGGGTGCGGGGAGGACAGCCATCCGAACACGGGCGCGATGATCCACACCGATTGATCCCCGCTCGTGCGGTGTTCTGTCCCGGGAGGTTGTGGACGGGTGAGTCAGGTCTCGGCTGAGGGATCTTGAAGGGGCGTGACCCAGATACGCCAGAAGCCCGCCAGAACTTGATCTTGGACTGCTGGGTGCCTGGTGCTGTCGGGGATCTTGGCGATGACGGTCGGCCATGCCCTCGGCATCTCAGTCTTCAAGATCCCCGACCTCGTCATCCGCGATCAGCTCTGCGTCTCCTCGCGGTGTCCGATAGCGGCCGCGTCGGGTATGACGAGCAGCTTGCCGGTGGTACGCCGAGCTTCCAGATCGCTGTGGGCCTGGGCGGCCTCGGACAATGCGTAGCGGCCCGTTACGGTGACCGCGAGCGCCTTGCAGCGCACCCACGCGAACACATCGGCGGCGCGTCGGAGCAGTTCGGACCGATCGGCGATGAAGTCCCCGAGGCTGGGCCGGATCAGGGTCAGCGAACCGCCGTGGGCGAGCCACATCGGATCGAACGGAGGCACGGCACCACTTGCCGCGCCGAAGAGCACGAGATGGCCGCGGGTTCGCAGACTGGCGAGGCTCGCGTCGAAGGTGTGCGCGCCGACGCCGTCGAAGACAGCCGGCAGTCCCTGACCGCCGTTGAGCCGCCTCACCTCGGCTGCGAGATCGTCGACCGCGGAGGAAAGGATCACCTCGGCGGCCCCGGCACGCTTCGCCAGTTCGGCCTTGGCCGTGGTCGACGTGGTGCCGATCACCTTGCCGCCGAGATGGGTGATGAGCTGGGTCAAGAGCAGCCCCATGCCGCCAGCAGCCGCGTGCACGAGCACCGTGTCGCCCCCCTGAACCGGGTAGGCGTCCTTGACGAGATAGTGCGCGGTCATGCCTTGGAGGAGCACGGCTGCGGCTGTCTCGAAGCCGATATCGTCGGGCAGCGGCACCAGCCGGGAGGAGTCCACGACGGCCCGCTCGGCATACGTGCCGGGAATCTCCACCCAACCGACCCGGTCCCCGACTGCGACGTCAGCGACGCCGGGTCCGACTTCGACGACCGTGCCGGCGCCCTCAGCGCCCGGGGTGAAGGGCAGCGGTAGGCTGTACCGGCCTTCGCGGTGGTAGACGTCGAGGAAGTTGACCCCGGATGCGGCGACCTCCACGACCGCCTCGCCCGGACCCGGCCGCGGCTGGTCCACCTCGGCCTCCTGCAGCACCTCGGGACCGCCCACTTCGTACACCTGAATCGCTCGCATGACCCCTCCGATAACGGCTCAGCCCCTACCAACCCCGTTGATGGCGATCCGATTCCCGGCAAGCAGACCAGCCCACCGCCCCCGGGGGTGCGGGGAAGACTGATCCGGGCTCAGGGGGTCGGACCACTCGTACGGTTGGCCCCCGCGGATGCGGAGAGGACTCCTTCGCAGTCTGGTGTGATGCGAGGGCTTTGCTATTTCTTAGCCGTGGTGGCAGGTCCGTGCGCTGATCACCGCGCCGCCCACCGAAGTGACTTGCATCGAGACGGTGACCGGCTTCCTCGCGGCCCGCAGCGCGATCGCCGCTATCACCGTCCACTTCGCCGACGGTTCCACTTCGACGGCTTGACGGCGCCGAGGCCCGAGGACACCTTGAGACACATGAGCAACCAGACCTTTGAGGCCGAGGCTTCCGCGCCCCGGCTTCGCTCGATATATCCGTGGACCTCGCACAGCAGCCTGAATTTCTCCATGTCACAGAGCTTTCGCAACTGGGGTGCGGAGGGGTTCCCCGGCATCCATGCCGGGCCGGTCTGTATTCCGTTCTGGCGTCCCCCTGGCGGGGCATCCGTGTGCTGCTGGCGACCGCCGACTCCACTGAGGCGGTCGTGTTCGTGGATCAGTGGTTCCGTGACAACGCTGCCGGCCAGAAACTCGGGCGCCGAAGCGGGGGATGACTTCGGGACTCGCCTGGCGTCGGTCACCGTCCCCATGAGGACTCGTGACCACTGGGGTGGGGAATTACGCCGACACGAAACCGCAGGTCATGGGGAATTGCACGATCGCCGACAATATGGCCCGGCGCGAACGCACCAGCCACCACCTCGACCGTCCGTGCTGTGGCAACCTGTTCCAACAGCAACTCCCGTAGTGAGGATGACTTGGAGTGACAGACCTCTTCTACGGCAGCCGCTGCCGTGCCTACCGGCCTTTACAAGCAAGCCCCATGCCTAACTGAACGGCGTTGGGACTAGGGCCTGTGTGAGGTTGTGATCAACGAGTCGTTCGTAGGAGGTCGTCGATCCAGGTCATCGCGGCGCGGAGGTGGAGGCCGGCGAGGTAGCTGTCGGGTGTCTTGTCGCAGCGGGTGGCGATGCCTCGCCATGCTTTCAGCCTGTTGATC